>JBGTCV010000038.1:0-45336 GCA_041748655.1 Promineifilaceae bacterium (SeqCode)
GGCCCGTCTCCTCTTCAGACTCTTGGTACCAGTTAACAATTCGACCTCAGACCAGTGTGTCCATAAGTTTAGCGATTAATACCCTCGGAGGTAGGCCATATTTTCATTCATGGTGGTCGGCGCAGCCGGTGAAGTCTCCTATGAAGTCGTTTTATTCAACCAGCACCAGTGGGATGAGAATGCCATTGTTTGGCGCTCTACGCGAACGGCAGATACCTCACTTACAATCAGCGCCGATGACCTGCCGGACGCGCTAGATGCCGGGCTGTACTACTGGATGGTTTACATCTGGGACAGCAACGGCAATTATAACACCTCCAATAATATGGATGAATTTGGTGTTATCGTCAATACTGTTGATCTTCCGTAACGCATGGCGATACCTATTGAGAAGTAGGAGCACAAATGAAACGCATTAAAGCATTTAACCGCCGGGAATTAAAGTTCATCATCCGCACAGACCAGATGCAGCCGTTCGTTGACGATATTTTGCCCTTTCTCAATCGCGATTCGCACACGGGTAAAGCCAGCTTTTACCGCAATAACAGCCTGTATTATGATACCGCGGACTACCAGGCGTACTGGCAGAAGATCGAAGGGCTTAAGCATCGTCGCAAATTACGCATCCGTATCTATGGCGACCATGTTCTTAAACCCGAAGATGAGTGCTTCGTCGAAATCAAGGAACGGATTGAATCGGCTGTACGCAAGCGCCGGATCATCGTGCCATACAAAGATGCCAAAATACTGTGTTCAAAAGGATGCATTAATGCGGATTTGGTTGGCGAAGAGGATCAACCTGTCGTCGATGAAATCGCTCACCTGGTACTGCTGCTTCGGCTGCAACCGGCCTGCCTTTTACGATATGATCGCACGGCGTTTAACGGTCATCCTGATTATGATCCTTCTTTGCGCATCACCCTGGATACAAACTGCCGTGCCCGTATACATGACATTGATTTTAGTTCAAGCACCCCTGAAGAAATGAAATTCTTCCTTTCGCCGCAGTTATGCATTCTGGAAATCAAAGCAGATGACCGGGTACCCTACTGGTTGGTCGAAAAACTGCACCAGCATCGATTTGTGCTGCGCAAAATCAGCAAATATTGCGTAGCGTTGGAAAACCTTAAGATACAGTTACCGTATCGCAGCCACAGCTTTCCGAGCGTTGTGCGCCCCAGGAAGGCCACTCACCGATAATTTTAACCAGATGATTACCAAATTTAAGAATTACACACATAAAGGAAACCAATCCAGTGGACGTCCTATTCGACCTTTTGACATTAACAGATGATACAACCACAGTCTTCAGCGCCATAGATATTTTATTGGTTATTGTGTTAGGTTTCTTTACGGCCGTTGTTATTGGCTATACCTACAGCGCCACTTACGTCGGTACCTCCTACTCACAATCCTTCGTACAAACAGTCGTACTACTAACGATTGTTGTTGGCATTATAATGCTGGTTATTGGCTCCAATATTGCCCGCGCATTTTCGTTGGTAGGTGCGCTGTCGGTCGTGCGCTTCCGCAATGCTGTTAAAGATACACGAGACGTCGGCTACGTGTTTTATGCTATGGCTATTGGGATGGCGATAGGAACGCAGTTTTACGCGCTGGCAATTATATCTACCGCGGCCATCTCCTTCATTCTGTGGTTTATGTTTACCACCGATATGTTCGCAAACAGGTCCAAGTCAAACATTCTGCGTTTACGACTATCGCCTGATCTTTCTCCTGAAGACCTTTTGGAAGAGATATTTAACCGCTATCTGCGAAGACACAATCTTATTGCAACGGAAAGTGTCCAGGGAGGACTTCTAATTGAGCATGTGTTTGAAGTCGAACTCAGAAATGAACAAGATACGGTCAACTTTTTGAACCGGGTTCGCGAGATCACGAATAATAACAAGATGGTGCTCATTAGAGGCTATCACGAGGTAAACATCTAATTGGTGCATACAAAGATAAGTAGCAAAAGGGCTTTTATAGACAACCAGGGTGCATTTCTATACCAAACATCAGCGATGATAAGTTCCAGAAGCTTTCGTTGTTGCCGACCTCCGTCAGAAGGGAGTACTGCGACCGGTTCGAAATTCATCCATATGCGGGCTGCCGGGCAGCATCGCCCTCGCGAGAGTACAGGTTCATGGTTGGAAAATTCATAACGGAGGCGGGTTTTTTATTGGTGATCCTGCTTCTTTTCCCAGTATCCGGGCTTGCGATTCAAGAAGACGAACCATTAATCCCAAATCTTGTAGCAGCAAGCATGGATGTGGCAATTGAGCAGACGACGCCGCTTACGCCGACGCCAATCACTATCCCTATAACTTTAGTGCCAACGCTGACAGCGACTGTTAGCGCTACCCCAACGCCTGAACCGCCTGGTACAGCAAAGCCAGACCATCCGGAACGTGAGGCGGCTTTAGTTACACTCGAGCAGATTGGTGCGCCGACGATGACACAAAGCGCCGGTGACATTATTAGCAGCCAAACGCCCGCTGCCCCAGATCACCCCACATCGACGATTTCGACAACATTGACTGTATCCCCCACGCCACCTCTGGTTAGCGCAGGCACTGAGGCAGTGCCTGCGTTGACCCCGATAGTGGAATTAACAGAGGTAGGGATAAGTGAGGACGTATTCGCATTACGTCGTCCTGCTGCTGATGCCGGACGAGATACGATAGTCTTACTCATCATATCAGGTAGCACATTACTTGTTTTATATTTGTCAATGTCACGCAATTTGAAATCACGAGACTTTTCGAAATATAAGTAACTGTTGGAGCTCTGCAAGTGGGGATGTGGCCTGGCGCAATGGCTGGAGACCCAAAAAAAACGGGGGCAAATCCCACCTGAGTTCGGCTGAGAGAAAAAGTTTTTGGTAATCTCCGCTTGCTGAAACCCATTTTTCTTCGATTGTTCTTCCAAATCTTAACCTTTCCGACAAATACAAATTAGAAGAACCACAAGCTGAGAAGCGGCGCTTGATTAAGGCTTACACGGCCGGTGCCCTCACTTTAGGCGATATAGCGGAAGAAAAAACTCGGATTGAAAAGCTAATTGAGGACTTGACCCAGGCAATTAATGAACTACAAGCTGATTTGCAACCACGCATCCCCAATGAGGAAGAGATTGAAACAATAGATCGTTACGTACAGCAGATACGGGAAGGAGCAGACTTGGCAAGCAATGACCCGACCGAACAGCGCAAGATTTACCAGACGCTTCAGATGGAGATCACCCTCGCCTATGAGTCAGCAGAAGGGGAAGGCGAGGCGGGTCAGCATTGGGCAGAATTCCGCTGCATCTTAGGACAAGATCGCTTGCCAACAACATTCACTTCAAATCGCCAAAGTGGAACTGGATGAGCCACTGCCACGGTTGGCGCACCTGAATTTTTTGCAGCCTGGGAGGCAGCAGCGGGATCACCAGATCGGGCAGCGTTTGCAGGAATTTCTGCTGAGACATCGTTTTCATCCCGCTCAGTTTACCCAGAATACGGCCGTAAAACCAACCATTTTTTTCACGCAATTTATGCGTAGTGCCCCTATAGAATTGATTACAATGAAAACCGGTAAGCAGTGTGTGAGTGAAGTTGTCACTTCTCTTGGCAAAAATGGAGCAGATACAGCACACTGCGGTAAACGGCCGTTGCCCTTGCTTTACCCGGCAAAACAGGCCCCAACCAACCGCTAAAACGTGATTGTGTAGACGAAATTAGGGAAATACCTATGAATAATCAACTCATTGAAAGACAAGAAGCCCGGCTCGCCGCCCTTTATGAAGTAAGCTCCCAGCTGGGTAAAACCCTGGATTTGGGCGAAGTGCTCAACCAGGTAATGGACTCCATCATCCAGCTCACCGGTGCCGAACGCGGTTTCCTGATGCTCTACAACGCCGACAACGGCAGCCTGCAAACCCGCGCCGCCCGCAACTTCGACCAGGAAACCATCGAAGCCGACGCCATCAACATTAGCCACACCGTTATCGAGCGAGCCATCCATATCGGCGAAGGCATTTTGTCTAGCAACGCTCAGGAAGACGCCCGCTTTTCCGGCCAGGAGAGTGTGGTCGGCTACCAGCTGCGCTCTATCATGTGCGCCCCTTTGCGCGTGCGTGGGCAAACCCTTGGCGCGGTTTACGTAGACAACCGCCTGTTTAGCGGCGTTTTTGAGCAAGATGACCTCGGTTTGCTTGTTACTTTTGCCAATCAGGCCGCCATCGCCATTGAAAACGCCCGGCTTTTCACCCAAACAGACCAGGCGCTGGCCCGCCGCGTGGAAGAGCTTTCTCTCTTCCAGCGGATTGACCAGCAGCTTAACCGCTCACTGGAGCTGAACCAGGTACTTAGCCTGTCGCTCAACTGGGCCATTGCTCTTACCAATGCCGCAGGTGGCTCCATTGGTCTGTTTGAAACGGTAGAAAGTGATGACATTGAAGCAGTTAAACTGCCAAACACTCAGATTTTGCGCCTGCTGGTTTTCCGGGGCGAGGAAGAGCACAGCGAAGCCCGCCTTGTTTCGCTGGATCATCCCATCGTGCGCCAGGTTATGAAAGACGGCCGTTCCGTTCTCACTCGCAACGTTTCGGAAAAAGAGTCGGTAGACGGCACGCCCGCCAGTGTACAGCTGGCCGTGCCCATTCAGCAAGATGGCGTCATCACCGGCCTTATCACCCTGGAAACCCAGCACAATGTGGAAATCAACCGGGAAGATATCGCCTTTGTGGAGCGACTGTCTGACCGGGCGGCGGTAGCTATTAAAAATGCCAAGCTGTATGAAGCGATCCACGCCGCCAACAAGGCCAAAAGCGATTTTATCTCGCTGGTGGCCCATGAGCTGCGCGTGCCGATGACTTCGATCAAGGGGTATACTGATTTGATGAACGCCGGGCTGGCCGGGCCGCTGAGCGACCAGCAAAAACAGTTTCTGGAAGTTATTCGCCGCAATCTCACCCGTATGACTTCGCTTATTAGCGATTTGTCTGATATTAACCATATTGAAAGCGGCCGTATGAAGTTTGACCTGAAACCATTCGACCTGCGCGAGGTAGTGGCCGATGTGGCCGACAGCCTGCGGGAGCGCATCAGCAACCGTGAGCAGACGCTGCATCTGGAGATCGAAGATGAGCTGCCTCCCGTCTATGCCGACTCTTCGCGGATGGCGCAGGTGATCTCTAATTTGATGAGCAATGCCAACAAATACACGCCGGAGGGTGGCGAAATTGTGGTGCGGGCCTGGCCAAACGGCCGTTACGCCTTTGTCAGCGTGCAGGATAACGGGTTGGGCATTTCTGAAGAAAACCAGGAAAAATTGTTCACCCAATTCTTCCGCGCCGAAGATAAAGCGGTGCGCGAGCAGCCGGGCTGGGGGTTGGGGCTGTCTATCGTGCGCCGCATGGTAGAGGCTCAGGATGGCGAAATTACCTTTGAATCTGAATTAGGGGCGGGCAGTACATTTACTTTTACCATTCCTTTGGCTAAGATGGAGGGAAATGGTTAAAGTTAAGGTCGTATTGCAAATTAAAAACGAAATCAAACAAGGGTAGGGACGTACGCGGGTGTGCGTCCCTACCCTTGTTCGATTATTTTTTACACCACGAAACGGCCGTTGTGAGGAAGGTACATCATGGAAGATAAGCCATTGGGTTTAAAACTGTTGTTGAGCTACGAGGTGGAAGACACCCATTTGCACGCTTACCAGCAATTTGTGATGCAGCGCTACGTGCCTGCCATGCAAATGATGGGTTTCCAGGTAAGCGAAGTGTGGCACACCGCTTTTGGCAATGCCCCCAACCGCCTTGTCGGGTTTGTTTGCCGCGACCGCCAAACAGTGGACGATCTGCTGGAAAACGAGATGTGGCTGACGCTTAACAGCCAGCTGGAGCAATACGTCACTGATTTTAGTTATAAAGTAGTGCCGTACCAGCGCGGTGTTTTTCAGATGTAATGGCGGCTGATACGATAAAAAAGCAAACGCCACTTTTCACTTTTCACTTTTTACTCAAAAACGGGAGGAAAATGGAACACAAAGAGGGAGCCTTCAAAAGCGCCGATGGACTGAATTTGTATTACCAAAATTGGCTGCCAGAAGGCGAGCCGAAAGGGGTCGTGGTAATCGTGCACGGCATGGGAGAGCATGGCGGACGGTATCAGCATATGGTGAATGGATTGGTGCCAAAAGGGTACGCCATTTACGCGGCTGATCATCGGGGACACGGCCGTTCCCCCGGCAAACGCATGTTTGTGAATAGTTGGTCAGAATATCTGGCTGATTTGGGTTTGTTTATTAAACTTGTGAAGGAGCAGTGGGCGGGACGGCCGTTTTTCCTCTACGGCCACAGCATGGGGGGCAACGTCACCCTCAACTACGTCCTGCGTCAGCCAGATGGATACAACGCCGTCATCGCCTCGGCTCCGGCCGTGGGCAAGCTAGACGTGCCGCCCATTTTGGCCTTTATCAGCAAGATATTGTCTCGATTGGCCCCCGCGATGCGGGTAAAAACCAACCTGGAACTGAGCGATATTTCCCGCGATCCGGTTGAGGCCAAAGCATACGGGGACGATCCGTTGGTGCAAACCTTTGCCACGCCCCGCTTTGGTGTGGAATTTCCCGCCTCGGCTGAATGGGCCATGGCCCACGCTGCTCAATTTAAACCGCCATTGCTCATGATTCACGGCGACAGCGACAACATTGTTAGCGTTTCGGCCAGCCGCAGCTTTTTTGCCAAAGTGCCACAGCCAGACAAAAAGCTGATTGTGTACGAAGGCGGTGTGCACGAATCGCACAACGACATCCACCGCGACCAGGTCATTAGCGACATTGAGCAATGGCTGGAGGGGCATTTGTAAAAAGGTAATCAGGTAATTGAGTAATTGAGTAATTACCATTCAATTACCCAATTACTCAATTACCTGATTACTTATTTACTCAACATTACCCAATACACAGGTCAACAATCAATGGACAAAATCATCATTCGTGATTTGCTGCTGCGCGGCATCATCGGCATTAATCCCGATGAGCGCGTCAAGCAGCAAGATATTCTCATCAATATGGTCATTTGGGCCGATATTCGCCAGGCAGCGGCCAGTGATGCCATTGAAGATGCCGTCGATTACAAATCGATCACCAAGCGGGTGATCCAGCATGTGGAAGCGTCCTCCGACTTTTTGGTGGAGCGGTTGGTGACGGATTTGGCCCGCATGGTGATCCTGGAGTTTGGCGTGGAGCGGGTGCAGGTGCGGGTGGAAAAGCCGGGGGCGCTGCGCTTTGCCGAATCAGTGGGCATCGAAATTGAGCGCACCCGCGTCGACTTTGAATGATTTGGATTTTCACCGCAAAGGACGCGAAGAACGCAAAGATTTTAAATCCTTTGCGCTCTCTGCGTCCTTTGCGGTTCATTGATCATCGCATGAATCAAGTTCTTATTGCGCTGGGATCGAATATTGAGAAGGAGCGAAATGTGCCGCTGGCTGTGGCACTGCTGCGGGAAATGTGTACGGTTACGGCCGTTTCCCCCATCTACGAAACAGAACCGGTCGGCCTGCTCAACCAGCCCAACTATTGGAATGCGGCCGTTCTCATCCAAACCGATCTCACGGCCAGCCAGATCAAGCAGCAAATCATTGGCGTACTTGAAACGAAGCTCAAGCGGGTGCGCCAGGCGGACAAAAATGCGCCGCGCACGATTGATGCGGACATTGTGCTGTTTAACGATGCGGTATTTGAGTATGACGGTGGCGACGGCCGTTTCCGCCCCATCCCCGATCCCGACCTACGAAAATTTGCCCATGTTGCCGTCCCCGTAGCCGACTTGCTGCCCGACTTGCCCCACCCCGAGACTGGAGAGCCGCTGGGCGTGTTAGCAAAAAGGTTGTTGGATGAGGTGGTGGAGGAATACGGCCGTTCCCCCCTCACCCCTATCTTGATAGATTAAAAACACCTTCCAAACGCAACAAAAATCGTCAATCGTCAATCCTATTTTAAGCTAAGGCTCACCGGGCAATGGTCCGACCCCATCACATCGGCGTGGATGGTGGCTTCGGCAATGCGTGGCGCTAAGTTGGGGCTGGTGAAGAAGTAATCCAGCCGCCAGCCCACGTTACGGCCGCGTGCCCCCCCAATGTAGCTCCACCACGAATAAGCCCCGGTCTGCTCCGGGTGAAGGTGCCGGAAGCTGTCAACGTACCCTTGGGCTACGATTTCATCCAGCCAGGCACACTCCTGCAGCAAAAAGCCCGTCGTTTGCCGGTTTTGCCTAGGCCGTGCCAGATCGATTTCTCTGTGTGAGGTGTTGACATCGCCGCAAAAAATGACCGACTTACCGGAAGCGATCAGCTCGTTGCAAAAGGCCAGAAACGCCGCCTTGTACGCCATCTTGAACGGTACCCGGCTGTGGTCGCGGCTGCCGTTGGGGAAGTATGCGCCGATGAAGACAAAGTCGTCATACTCGGCTACGATGGTGCGTCCTTCGCGGTCGTATGCCTCGATGCCCAGGCCAGTTTGCACGTGGTTTGGCTTCGTTTTGCTGTAGAGCGCCACGCCACTGTACCCTTTTTTCTCGGCCGAGGCCCAGAAGGTGTGGTACCCGGCTGGCTGGCGCAGTTCTGGCTCTAGCTGGTCGGGGTGGCATTTGGTTTCTTGCAGGCTCAGGACGTCTGGTTGGGTCTGGTGCAACCAATCCAGGAATCCTTTTTTGTGGGCGGCTCGCAGGCCGTTGACGTTCCAGGAATACAATGTTTTCATGCCGCCATTGTACTGATTTTGGCAGAATGGAAAAGCTCTGCTTTTAGGCGAGGACAGCTTGTTTGAAGTGTTGCAGGCCGCGCTGGTGGGCGGATTTTTGCAAGGAGCGCATGAAGCGGTAGTTGCGGGTGGGTTCTTCGGGGGCGGGTTTGGAGATTGAGTTGATCGTGAGGCTGAGCTCACCATCGTCGCGCCATTCGATGTAGGCGGTCCACTCGCCCTGGGCAACGTTGGTGTCCACGGTGACGTAGGTGAAGCCGTAGCGGCGCGGTTCCATGATAACCTGGCGCACCTCATTCATGGCGATAACGTCCAGGATCGGATTGCCGAAGAGGGAAAAGAGGTGAATACGCTGCACAATGCGGTCGCCGATCTGTGCCCAGCGGTTCCACAGGCCAAAATCACTGACGTGGCTCATGACATCTTGGGGATAAAATTGGTAGCGCATGAGGAGGTCGGCGGCTTTGCGGAAGAGACTGCCGTTTTCATCCCGCCCCAGAAAAAGTTCATAGGCGTCTACCTGCCAGCTCTCGTCGATGGGCTGCCCGCGCCGGTAAGACAACGGCGTCTTATTCCAGACGTCCAGGTACTTCACATCACAGCAACCATCGTCGAGCCAGTTAAGTTTTGCGGTGGTAAGCAGTTTCATCAGCCTTTTCTTCCTCTGCTGCATTGGTAGGGTGCATTATAGACAATCTGCCCAAAAAAAGGTGTTTCTTTACTCCTATTCTAACAATGAGGGGTGGCTTGCTACAACTACAGAATGGGCTGATTGTCTATCGAAAGTTGTTACAAACGGCCGTATTAGAGTGAAAGATGAGTGAATTTTTGCCGGTTTCTGTTTTTGTTGGCGATTGATCAGCAGAATGCTAGCAATCGTCTAAAAATCAATTCCCGTTTTTCGTGGGCGAATGGCTGATTGACGGACAAATCTCAGATTTCTACTGCAGAGGACGCGGAGATTTCTCCTTCATTTTTCTCTGCGCTCTCCGTGCTCTCTGCGGTTAAATAAGTTTTGTCAGTCAACCAGGGAAATAGGGTAGAATTGAAGGGCAATGGAGTGAACCAATAAAGTATACTCATGTTCCCTAAACCCCAAACCCTGCGCCAGCCAAACGGCCGTTCCCGCTACGCCTTTGTCACCTTCCTCATGCTCAACGACAGCTACCTGCCGGGCGTGCTGCTGCTGGCCCACGGCCTGCGCCGCCAAAAGACGCAAGCTGACCTCATTTGCATGGTCACCGAGGAAATCAGCCGCCCGGCGCGGCAGGCGTTGGCCCATTTGTATGACGAAATCATTGAGGTAGAGAAGATTGTTGTGCCCCATGCACGGGTGCAGAAACGGCCGTATCTCCCCTACGTCTTCACCCGCCTGCACGCCCTGCGCCTGGGGGCCGATGGCGATTTAGGCCACAACGACGCAAAAGTTGCGTACGACAAAATCGTCCTGCTGGATGCCGATCTGCTGCCGCTGCGCCACTACGACCATCTTTTCGCGCTGCCCGCGCCCGCTGGCACCATCAACGAGCGTAAAACCCACGTCATGGAGTGGGGCGAAGACGGCAACTTCATCATTCCAGACAGCGTGGCGCAGGACGGCACCTGGAACTGGCACCAAATCTACGCCGACTGTCCACATGGCCAACCCATCCCCGCCGAAATCACCGACCGCGTTGCCAGCGACCCAACCAACATGGGCGTCATCAGCTCGCTGCTGGTGCTGGAACCGTCTTTGGCCGAATTCCAGGCGATCATGGCCGACATCCAATCCCCCGCCATCCAGCCGCTCGTCGGCGATGCGTTTGATTGGCCTGAGATGCAGTACCTGACGCTGCGCTACTCTGGCCGCTGGACCAACGTCGATTTGCGCTTCCACAGCCTGAACGGCTACCCTAACCTGGAGGCGCTGAACGGCATTCATTACACTGGCTTCAAGCCGTGGCAGTTCCGCCGCGAAGGATCGATGGAACGATACGGCCGTCGCCACGACTTCCAGCTCTGGTTCAAACTGTACCGGGAGATGATCCAGACCCAGCCGCTGCTGCAAGGCAACCGCAAATTGCGTGCCCTCTTGCAGCAAATTGAAAGCTTTACGGGCGTTATTTCCACACCGCCTCAGCCAAAGCCGGTTAAGAAACGGCCGTCTGCCACCCCACCCCCAACTAAAAAAAACGCACCTCGTCATAAAAAAGGCAAAGGCCCCCGGAAACGATAAGTGAAACGGCCGTGTGAGACTTTTGCTGCTTTAATCGCTTACCACTATAATCTGCTATGCTTTTAGTGGATAAAGACAGTGCAGCTTGCACTTGTCAAAACAAAAGTTTCTTAGTTTTAAGTAAGGAAGGAGAACAAAAATGCAAAAATCAAAGTTTTGGTTGTTAAGCCTGTTGCTTATTCTGGCAATGGCATTGGTAGCCTGTGGCGGTAGTGGCGATGAGCCGACCGTTGAAGATACCAGCCCAGTTGCCGAAGACACAACCAGCGATGTCGAAGAAGTGGAAGAAATGGAAGAAGATTGTTTCAGTGAAGCGGTTTTCTGTATTGGCTTGGTCACAGATGTGGGCGAGATTGATGACAAATCGTTCAACCAATCCGCCTGGGAAGGCGTAAAGCGTGCTGAAGCTGAACTGGGCGCTGAGGTTAACTACATTGAAACCAGTGATGCCAAAGATTACAATGCCAACATCGCCCTGTTTGCCGAAGCGGGCTATGATGTCATCGTAACCGTTGGGTTTGCCCTGGGTGAAGCGACTGCCGAAGCTGCTGCTGCTTACCCCGATATTGACTTTATTGGCGTAGACCAGTTCCAGGCCTGGGAGTTTGACGGCGACGACGCTACCAATGTCCCCAACGTAGCTGGCCTCATCTTTGCTGAAGACAAAGCGGGCTTCCTGGCTGGCGCTTTGGCCGGTATGCTCACCGAAACCAACACAATTGCCGCTGTTCTTGGCACAGACCTGGTTCCCCCGGTTGTCGCCTTCAAGGTCGGCTACGAGAACGGTGCCGCCTACGTCAACCCAGATATCAACCTCATCTCCACCTTCCATCCCGGTGGGTTGGATGTGGCATTTACCGACCCTGAATGGGGTGCCAGCACCTCCGCCCAGGCCATTGGCCAGGGTGCCGACGTCATCTTTGGTGCTGGTGGTAAAACGGGTAACGGCGCTCTCATTGAGGTTGCCGGGAACCCCGGACTGTACTGCATCGGCGTAGACAGCGACCAATGGGAAACTGTGCCCGAAGCCCACTCTTGCCTCGTTTCCAGCGCCATGAAGCTCATTACCCCTGGCGTTTTTGACCTGGCTAAACTGTCCCAGGAAGGCAACTTCCCCGCCGGTAACTTCGTCGGCGATGTTGGCCTCGCGCCCTTCCACGACTTCGACAGCGTCGTTTCCGACGAAATCAAAGCCACGCTGGAAGAGATCAACGCTGGACTGCAAGATGGTTCCATTGAAACTGGGTACTAATCGTCTACCCGGTTTTGTGAATTAACTTTCTAAAAATGTGCGGCGTGCCTGCGGGAGCGTCGCACATTTTGTTTAAAGCGAGATTGGAGATTAGAGATTGCCCAAAATCTCCAATCCCAATCTCTCAGAACCCCAAGTTTGAGTTGCCCGTATGACAAAAGACACCAATAGTGGTACACAAGCAAATCAAATCCTCTCTGGGTTGGTGCGGTTTTGGCGGGGGGTAAGTGTGCCGTTAACGGCCGTTCTCCTGGCAGGCATCATCGGCTCCATCATTTTGTGGTTGTCAGATGCCAACCCGTGGCAGGCGTACACCGCACTCTACAACGGCGCGTTTGGCAATGCCACCGCCTTTGGCCGCACCCTGGAAAAAGCCACCCCGCTCATTTTTGGCGGTCTGGCCGTCGCTTTTGCCTTCAAAGCGGGGCTGTTCAACATTGGCGGGCAGGGACAGCTGCTCATAGGAGCCATCTTTGCCGGTGCCGTTGGCTTTGCCTTTACCGGGCTGCCCTTCATCATTCACATGCCCCTGGCCCTGTTCATTGGCGGTTTGATGGGAGCTCTCTTTGCCAGTATCGCCGGGGCACTGCGTGCCTACACCGGTGCGCATGAAGTCATCACCACCATCATGCTCAACTTCATCGCCATCAACATCACCGACTATCTGGCCGATGGCCCCTGGAAAGCGGAGGGCATCATTGCCCGCACGCCGCTCATTGAGCCAACGGCCGCCATTCCGGTCTGGGGCAGCCTGCCCGCTGGCTTTTTCATCGCCGCCTTCATGGCGTTTGCGACCTGGTACCTGCTCTTCCGCACCACGCTGGGATACGAAATTCGCACCGTCGGGCTAAACCCCAACGCTGCCCATTATGCCGGTATTAAAGTAGCCCGCACCATTGTTTTAACCATGGCCCTTAGCGGTCTTTTGGCCGGTATGGGGGGCGCCATTGAGACATTGGGCATCGTTGGCCGGTATCAGCCTGGCTTCAACACCGGTCTGGGCTTCGACGGCATCACCATTGCCCTGCTGGCCCGCACCAATCCGTTGGGCGTCATTCCCGCCGCCCTATTGGTGGGCGCCATGCAGGCGGGCTCCAGCCGAATGCAGTTCGATGCCGGGGTGCAATCGCAAATTATTGATGTGATTCAGGCGCTTATTTTGTTCTTTGTTTCTGCCGATATGATTGTGCGCTGGATTATTCGCACCCGCGCCGACGATGGCGATGGCATAACCATCAGCAGCGGCTGGGGCAGCAGCTAGAGGAGCATTTCATGGATTCTACGACGACACAAACGAATGGCAAAAGCTGGCTGGCCTCATTGCAAACGGTAGGCGGTGTGGTAGCCATTGTAGGAATCATTGCCGTTGTGTATGGTTATACGACCAATCCTGCGGTGACAACGGCCGTTCTCGCCGCCACCCTGCGCCAATCCACCCCCCTGGTGCTGGGGGCGCTTTGCGGCCTCATTGGCGAACGCTCTGGCATCGTCAACATCGGCATTGAAGGCCAAATGCTGCTTGGTGCTTTTGCTGGCTTTCTGGCTAATGTCTACATCGGCCGATTGGGCATCTTTCCGTTGGGAACCACCCTCTTTTTGGCGGTTTTAATTGGCGTCCTCATGGGCGCTTTGATGGGCGCTTTTTTAGGGCTTATGTCCATCGGCCTAAAGATGGACCAAATCATTGGTGGCACGGTCATCAATATTTTGGCCCTGGGTCTGACCAGCTTCTTCTACGTGGCTGGCCTCACCACTTTAGGTAAGCTCCAGCCGATTACCCTTGGCCCCCTGGCACAGATTCCACTGATTGGCCCAATTTTGTTCATTAATCCGCCTATCACCTACGCCACGCTGGCTTTGGTGGCGCTGGTTCATTTTGTGCTGTTCCACACCCGCTGGGGCTTGCGCACCCGCGTCATTGGCGAACATCCCAGCGCCGCCGATACGGTCGGTATCAATGTCCACATGATGCGTTATGTCAACATTGCCATTGCGGGTGGATTTGCCGGTTTAGCCGGGGCGTACCTGACGCTGGAGGCGGTTGGCTCTTTTGAACGGGCCATGACAAACGGCCGTGGATTTTTAGCTCTGGCGGTAATGCTTTTTGGCAAGCGGACGCCGCTGGGAGCCTGGGGCGCCGCGCTGCTCTTTGGCTTTGCCTATGCTCTGCAAACGCAGCTCCAATTTGCCGGCCGAATCGACATTCCCCACCAGTTCATCGGGATGCTGCCCTACGTGCTCACCATCCTGGTTCTGGCAGGCTTTGTCGGCCACAGCCGCGACCCGAAAGCGTTGGGGCAAGTCTACGAAACCGAGTAAAGCTCAACGCAAAGGCGCAGAGGAAAATCAGCTAAAACTCCGCGTCCTCTGCGCTCTCTGCGGTGAATAAAAATTAGCGAGTAAGTAACATGACAGATCAGGTAGTGTTGCAAGCAAAAGGAATCACCAAACGTTTCCCGGGCGTGTTGGCCAACGACAGCGTCGATTTAACGCTGCGGCATGGCAAGATTTTGGCGCTGTTGGGTGAAAATGGGGCGGGCAAAAGCACCCTCATGAATATGATGTACGGCCTTTACCATCCCGATGAAGGTGAAATCTGGATCAAGGGTGAGCAGGTCGCCCTGAAAAACCCGCGTGACGCGATTGACCGGGGCGTGGGCATGGTGCATCAACATTTTCAGCTGGTGCCGGTGATGACGGTGGCCGAAAATGTGATACTGGGGGCGGAAGTGGTGAAAAACGGCCGTCTCGATATGCGCACCGCCGAAAAACGGGTGCTGGAGCTGTCCCAGCAGTATGGCCTCAAGGTAGACCCGTCCGCCACGGTAGAAGATTTGCCCGTCGGGACGCAGCAGCGGGTGGAAATTGTGAAGGCGCTTTATCGTCATGCCGATATTTTGATTCTGGATGAGCCAACGGCCGTACTCACCCCCCAGGAAGCACAAGAATTGTTCCGCATCATGCGCGAACTCACCGAGCGGGGCGTTTCCATTATCTTCATTACTCACAAACTCAAGGAAGTGCTGGCCGTGGCCGACGATATCGCCGTGCTGCGCGGCGGTCGCATGGTGGGCACGGCCGATCCCAAAACCGCCACCCAGGCCACTCTGGCCGAACTGATGGTGGGACGCAAGGTTATTTTGCAGGTGGAAAAAGCTCCCCCCCAGCCCAAAGAGGTGGTGTTAAGCGTACGCGATTTGCATGTGTTGGATGATCGGAAGCATACGGCCGTTAAAGGCATCGATCTCGAAGTGCGGGCGGGCGAAATTGTGGGCATCGCCGGGGTTCAGGGCAACGGCCAGCGCGAACTTGTCGAAGCGCTCACCGGCCTGCGCCCCATCGAGCAAGGAGAAGTCACCATAGACGGGCAAGAAAGCACCCGCTTTTCTCCCCGAAAGGTGACAGAGCTGGGCGTCGCCCACATCCCCGAAGACCGGGAAAAACACGGCCTGGTTATGGCCTACACCATTGCCGACAACATGGTGCTAAATAACTACTACAAGGCCCCATACGCCAGCGGCCCCATCATGCAGCAGGAGGCCATCGATGCGCACGGCACCAAGCTGGTTAAATCCTTTGATGTGCGTACACCCGGCATTCACTCAACCGCTCGCACTCTTTCCGGTGGCAACAAGCAAAAGGTGATTGTTGCCCGTGAATTTTCTCGCCCCATCAAGCTGCTCATCGCCGCCCAGCCCACACGCGGCATCGACGTTGGCTCCATCGAGTTCATCCACAACCAGATTGTGGCCCAGCGAGACCGGGGTATCGCCGTGTTGTTGGTCTCCGCCGAGCTGGATGAAGTGTTGGGTTTGGCCGATCGGGTAGCGGTGATGTTTGACGGCCGTATCGTCAAAACCCTGCCCATCGCCGAAGCCACCCGCGAACGGGTCGGCCTGCTCATGGCTGGCTCCGATGCCTAGTTTGAGATTTACCCTCACCCCAACCCTCTCCCTGAGAGGGAGAGGGAGCTTTTTCCCGCCCCTTCCAGGGGGAGGGCCAGGGTGGGGGTGTAACGAGATACGTCTATGACCAATCTACAACCCATCATTGCCTTCCAGGGTGAACCCGGCGCTTACTCCGAGCAGGCGGTCCGCGAGCATTATGGCCCCAAAACCTCTACCCTGCCCTGCCGCACCTTCAGCGAGATGTTTAATGCCGTACATAACGGCCATGCCACCCAGGCCATGCTGCCCGTCGAAAACTCCCTGGCGGGCATGGTCATCCCCGCCTACGATATGCTGGTAGACCACGACCTGCGCGTCCAGGCTGAAGTGATTGTGCGCGTAGAGCATTGTTTGATGGCTCCAGCAGGCACCCAGCTCAACGAAATTAGCCACGTCATGTCCCATCACCAGGCGCTGGCGCAGTGCGAAAACAACATCAAACGCCAGGGACTCATTCCCGTAGACCATTACGACACCGCTGGAGCCGCCCGCGACCTGGCCAACAACCCCAAACCGGGCCTGGCGGCCATTGCCAGCGCCCTGGCAGCCGAAACCTACAATCTGGAAATCCTGATTCACAACTTTGAAGATATGGATTTCAACTTCACCCGCTTTTTTGTGTTGGGGACACTGGACCCGCCGCGCCAGGAATCATGCAAAACCTCCATCATCTTTACCACGCGCCACGTTCCCGGTGCGCTGTACATTGTACTGGGCGAATTGGCCAGCCGGGGCATCAACCTCACCAAGATCGAATCCCGCCCCCGGCGCAACCGCCCCTGGCATTACCGCTTCTTCGTCGATTTTGAAGGGCACGAAGATGACAAAGTGGTACAGGAAGCAATGCTGGGCATCCTCAAGCAAACCTCTTTTTTGCAGGTGCTTGGCTCTTATCCCCTGGCCAAAATGCCTACCTACTAAAGTTAACACAGAAACACACAAAGCAATGCTCGGGCCGCACGGGACGCGGAGCGTCCCTGGTAGCATTCCCACGCCGAGCGTGGGAACGAGAGAACAACCTGAACCTCGTGCCACGCTCTGCGTGGCATACTCGTTTCGACGCTCCGCGTCGAGTGGGTGGACGCTTATTGGTCGGTCACAACGATGGGATCTAAGAAGAGGGCATCTGCATCGGGGCGATTGGACTGCTGCACTTGCAGCCGCTGGCCCGTTTCGGCAATGTAGAGGCCAATTTCCAGCCGGTAGCTGCCGGGCGGCGTGCCTGGTGGGATTTGAATCTGGTAGCTGTCTGTTACCACTTCGTTGGCCAGCCAGCGGCTGGTGGGGTATTGGTTTTGCTGTGGCATCACGTCTTGCTGCCAGACGCAAGGGGCACAGGTGCCGTCTGCTTGCAGCAAGTGGACAAAAACGGTGTAGTCGCGGTTGGGCACGGTTTGCGCCTGCCAGATGAGGTCTAGCTGGTATTGACCAGGTTCGTCCAGCGGGATGAGGTTATAGCCAAGCAGGTCAATTTCACTGCCAAAGGTGGCGGGATACGGCCGTTCCATCCCCGGCACCCTGAAATTGCGCTCCGTCACCGACACCCGCAGCGGTCCCAAATCGCTTGTCGCCAGCGTCGCATCTGCCCCATCCATAAAGCGGGCTACCAGCCGATAATCACCAGCAGGCATATCTTCTGGCATCCGCACCGTCTGTCGGTCGATGAGGAATTGGGGCGTTTGCCAGCTGATGAATGGGTAGGTGTTGTGAACCGGTTGGGTATTGAGTAAGATGCGCCCCACGTTATTGCCGCCCATCAGCTCCAGCCGGATAGTTGTGTGGGGCACAAACTGGGTGGCGTGCCACCACAGCGCCAAATCGACCGAATCTCCCGTGGCCACCTCCAGCGCACCTCGCTCCGCGCCCAGCAGTTCCAGCTCAGGACGAATGATCTGGTTTAGCACAATGGGGGGTTGGGGCAGGTTGCGCGGCGGATCACTGGTCAAAACAGTAACGTCTTCAATCAGGTAGGTGTCCCCGGCATAACGGCCGTTTTCATCCAACCGGGGCAGGCGTTCGCCACTGCTGCCAGAAAACAGCCCCACCCGCAGCCGATAGCTGCCACCCAGCGGGGCGCCAGCCGGAACCGCCACCTCTACCCGCTGCACAATCGTCTCCCCCCGCTCCCACTGCGCCGAAGGATAGGCAAACGTCTCTACCTGGCTCCAACGATGCCCCCAAGCGTCTTCAAAATGGATGAACGGGGTGAAATCGGCCGTTTGGGGAAAGTTGACCTGCCAATAAAGAAACAAGGGCAGCGTGCCGCCTGCGCTCGCTTCGCCCACATCATACCCCAGCAGGGTGATGGCATTGCCAAAATTCTCTGTCAGCGGCTGGCTGGGCGCAATGGCGGGCGTGCCGCGCATTTCGTAGGCAATAAACGCCTGGCTGCCATCTGGGGCTAAGCTGTTGGGCAGCAGCCTTGCCTGGGCAAAGTAATCGACCGCCCAGTCGGGCAGCGGGCTGTTGTAAGGGAAAATATAAATAGCCTCTTCACGGGCGGGAAAGGCCACTGCCTGGCTTTCCGGCAGCCATTTCACCTGGCTATATTTTTGGCTGAGATAGGCCAGCGTGGGGTGTTGATAATGCAGGGCGGCGACGTAGATCGTTTTTCCTTCGGTATCCAGTTGGTCCAGAAAAGAGGCGGCGACGGTTAAATCTCCATCCGTTTCGTAGAAGACGGCCGTTTCCCCGCCCCACACCCGAAAATAAAGCCGCTCCGTCGCCAATCCCCCCACCATCAACGCCAAAACGCCAACGGTTAGAATGGCTGGCGTTAGCTGAATTTGCTTAAACTGCCTGCCCAAATCGCTAACAAACAGCATCAGCCCCGCGCCGGGCAGGTAAAAAATGAACGGTATCAGGCCAATAGCCCGCAAGTTGCTGGGCACAATCTCATTCACGGCCAAAGCGGTGGGCAGCAGCATCACGAAGGGAGCCAGCAGCAGCAGCAGCACGCTAAACCGCTGCCAATCAGTCTGCAAAGCTCGCCAGCGCCAGATGAGCATCATCCAGCCCACCAGCAGCAGGCCCCCCCAAAACCAGCCGAATAACGGCCGTTCCGGCAAATTGAACCGAATATAGGGATCGCCCACGATAAAAAACATCTCCAGCGAACGAAGAATGCTCTCTCCAAGGCTCAAAGCGGTTTCCGCAGGGGCAACCTGAGTAATGCGCACCCAAAACGCATCTGGATTGGCCACAAAAAAGCCCAGCAGCGGAGCCAGCACCATCAGCGCCACCCCGCCAACCAGCGGCAGCTGTAAACTGCGCCGCCGCCAATTGCTCCCCAGCAGCAAGGGTAAAGAGGCGAGCAGCAGCAGGACGGGGAACAGCCGTGCCGCCAGATAGGTGTACGCCGTCAAACCCAGAAAAACGCCGCTGAGCAGCAGCCATTGGCGCTGCTCCAGCCGAAGCCCGCGCAGCAGCGCTCCCACTGTTAGAGTTTGCAGCAGCGGTTGGGTAATGGCCCGGAAGCCAAGATGGCTAAACAGCAAGTGCCAAAAGCTGATGGCCAACAGCGCCGCCGCCACCAGCGCCACTCGCCTGTCCCGAAACAGCTCCAGGCCCAGCCAGTAAACTGCTGCCACGGTCACAATGCCCACCAGCGCAGATGTCAGCCGCAGGGTGAAGAGCGAACTGCCCACAAGCCGAATCAGGCCACCCGCCAGGTAGAAAAAGAGCACTTCCTTGCCCGTGTAGCTGGTGATGAAAAGCGGCCGTTCTCCTTTCAGGCCAATTTCGGCGGCCAGAATGCCATTGGCGGCTTCGTCATAATGGACGCCGGCAGGCACCTGAGGCAAATCGGTCAGGCGCAGAGTAGCAGCTGTCATCAGGCAGAAAAGCATAAAGAGGAGGGCATGGCTGTGCGGGAGGCGTTGCATAGCTGGATTTTAGCTGGGTAAGGTCCGTTCGTCGATCTGGTGGATGATTTGTGAAATATTACACTTGCGTATGTTTTGCGTAGGTTCTGCGTAGGCACGACGTACAGACCGACGTAGGGTATTGGTATAGAATCTGTCATGAAGGGTAAAAAATCTCTTCTTCTTCTCCTCCTTTTAAACGAGGGTCAGGTTTCGGCGTTCCTGACTCTCAAAACAATAACCGGGCTGGCAAAATTGCCAGCCCGATTTCATTTCCACTGCCGGGTCGCGTATAATCCCCGCCCATGTCTACAGAAAATGATGATGAATTAAAGGAAACGGCCGTATCCAACAGCCGTTCGTTGGTAATGCGTGCCGCTGGTCTGGTCGGCGTCGCCGTTTTGCTCAGCCGCATTGTGGGGCTGGGACGCGAAATTGTGATTCGCGCCTATTTGGGCATCACCACCCTGCCAGCCGAAGCGTTTGAAATTGCCGCCCGCTTTCCCGAGACCATCTTCCTGATTATTGCCGGGGGGGCGATTGGATCCGCTTTTATTCCCACCTTTGCCGCCTATTTTGAGCAAGATGACAGCGCAGGCGGCTGGCAGTTGTTTTCTAACGTGATCAATTTGGTGACGGTGGTAGTAACGGCCGTTTCTCTCCTAAGCCTCCTTTTTACCCCACAGCTGGTAACTTGGCTGGCGCAGGAGCGGATTGCCGAAAACCCGGAACTGCTGCCGCTAACGGTGCAGCTGATGCGGGTGATGCTGCTGTCGCCCATCATTTTTGGGGCCAGCGGTGTCATAATGGGGGCGCTGAACGCCCGGCAGCACTTCTTACTGCCAGCCCTGGCTCCCACAGTTTACAACGTGGGCATCATTGCCGGTGGGCTGCTTTGGCCAGCCACAGAGCCGGAAAAAATCGCGATGGGGTTTGCGGTAGGTACGGTGGTGGGCGCTGTGGGCCATTTTTTGGTGCAGCTGCCTGGTTTACGGCAGAAAGAGGCGCGGTATACGGCCGTTCTCTCCTTGCGCGATCCAGGCGTTAAAAAGGTGCTTAAACTGATGTCGCCGCGCGTGCTGGGGCTTTCATTAAGCGAAGTCAATAAATTTGTCATCATTCTCCTGACAGACCCAATGGCAACGGGCAGCTTGCCCGCGCTCAATACAGCTTTCAAGCTGATCATTATGCCGCAAGGTTTTATTGGGCAAGCGTTGGGCATTGCGGCCTTTCCCACGCTTTCCTCGCTGGCGGCCCGTGGGGCTTATGATGAAATGCGCCAGATTTTTGCCGATTCGCTGCGCATTGTGCTTTTTTTGGGGCTGCCTTTTTCGGCCGTTTTTGCAATTGTTGGCCAGCCACTTGTCTCTTTTTTGTTTGAATGGGGTCTCACCGGGGCGGAAGGCACCGCGTTTGTAACCTGGGCGCTGTTGTTTTATGCACTTGGGTTGGTGCCCCTGCTGGCGCTGGAAGTGGTGGCCCGCACTTTTTATGCCCTCAGCGATACGCTGACGCCGGTTTTGGCGGGCGGCGTGCAGATTGTGATCATGTGGCTGCTTAGCTTGTGGTTTAGCCAGACAATTTTTCCGCAGATGGGCTGGCTGCCGTTGGGCGGTTTGGCGCTGGGCTTTAGCCTGTCCAACGTCATGGAAGTGCTGCTGCTGCTGTGGCTGCTGCGCCGTAAGCTGGGGGGCATTCAGGGGCGATTGCTGCTGAATGGGCTGTGGCGCATGGCTATGGCCACGCTGGTTATGGCGGGGGGGATGTGGCTGTTGCAGAATCAGTTGGCGGACCTGGCCAACTTATGGCAGATTATGGTTGTAGGGGGTATTGGCAGCCTGATTTATCTGTTGGCCTGTGCAGCATTGCGGCTGGATGAGCTGAACCGATTGTGGCAATATGGCCGTCGCCGCCTGAACAGATAAGCGCTTGGACCTCCCAGAGAGCGAAACAACATGGAGTCTGCCGCCAAAAACCAAAAGCCCGGCCATGTGGCCGGGCTTATCCCTTCTTCCTCTTCTCTTCCTTCAAAACAACAATGCAGCCAAACGGCCGCACTTTGTTGATTGCAAATTTAGTTACCGGATGACAAAGTAGAGCCGGTCATGCGCAGGTTGGACCGAGTGAACAGTTCCCCATTGACCCAAACTTCCAAAGTATACTCACCGGCGCGGAACCCACCTTCAGGGTTGTAGTAAACATAGCCAGGTCCATCCTGACCATAAGCCCACAGTTCATTGCCACCCTCAACAACTTGCCCATCATGCCGCCAGACCCAGGCCCACGCCATACCATCTGCCATGCCATCGTAGGAGAAGGTGGCAAACACAGTGTAGGAACCAACGGCAAAAATATTGGTGGGGTTAATGGCTTGATAAGCGTCGTCGATTTTGGTGGAAAAACTGATTGTTCCAAGTTCGGTATTGTCTTTCAGGGCAACTTTTGGCTCAAAGCGGTCAAACGCTTCTGGCAGCAGCAGGGCAGATTGCACAAGATTATCTGCATCGGCCAGAAAAAGGGGTTCGCCACTGGCGGTGGAGACAATTTGGGAGGTAACGGCCGTTTCCGACGTCAGTCCAACAATATTGCTAGGTGTTATTGAACCAGCCAGAGACGCAACTTCATCGGAAACAGGTTTTGAATTAGTGAGCACTGCAACAAGGGGTGTGTTATTAACGGGGGGGCGAAGCGCATAGAGCGCAAAAATAGTAGAAGCTGCAACCAAGCCTAAACTCGCAAAAGAGTAAGTCTGTAGTCGTTTCTCTGCCTGAAGCCGCATAAAAAAGTAAGGCGAACGCTTCATCTCTCGCCAAGACTTAAAAACGACAGCTAGTGCTAAAAGCAGCAGTAAAACTAATGTCCCCAATATCCAGGGAGTAATTGTTCCAGATAAGTTATATAGCAAATTAATTAACCCTCTTCCCAAAGGTTGGCGGTTATTATAGAAGAATATTCGCCAGGGAGGCAACTATTTAGTAAACATAACACAAAGATTTAGGGAACTGTCACTGATCTGCCGCCTTGTTGTCCCTGATTTTGACATTATGTTCAAAGTCTACTTTGCTGCTTTTTGACCTATCATGCAAATTTTTTTAGTTCTGGAGCCTGTTTCATTAACCAAAAATGAGTAAATGGGGCTCTTTAGGAATTCAGGGACAACAGTCCGCGAATTCCCAAAGAGCCAGAATTAAGCACAGGTGTTTTGTGTCATGCGAACGCCCCTGACAATTAACACTTGTCGAATACGCAAGAGAACCTAAAATTGGCCGAATGATCCAAATCAACGGACTTGTAAAGCAATATGGGTTTAATCCAGTGCTGCGGGGGGTGAATCTACATGTACCCACTGGCGCGTTTGTGACCCTGGTGGGGCCAAACGGCGCGGGCAAATCTACTTTGATGCGCATTGTGGCGACTTTATTAAAACCAACGGCGGGTGAAGTAAAAATTGGCGGGTGGACAATGCCCCAATTTAGCGACCGCGTTCGGCAGCATATTGGGCTTGTTTCACACCAGACGCTGCTTTATGGTGATTTAACGGCCGCAGAGAACCTTGTTTTTTTTGCCAAGCTGTACCGGCTAGATAACAGCGAAGAGCGCGTGGCTGCGGCGTTGAAGCGCGTAGGGCTGGCAGCACGGCAGCGAGATGCGGTGCGTACCTTTTCAAGGGGGATGATGCAGCGGCTGACGATTGCCAGAGCGACGCTGCATGAGCCGGATGTGCTGCTGCTGGATGAACCATACACGGGGCTAGACCAGGATGCATCGGCGCTGCTAGACAGTTTATTGAGGCGGGAGTCTGAAAACGGCCGTACCATCCTCATGATTACCCATGATTTGGTGCATGGCCTGAATTTGTGCGACCGCGTAGCCATTCTGAGCCGGGGCAAGATTGTGCAGGAGATTGCCAATGGCGAAGTTAGCGGCAATGAATTCCTGGATATTTATGCGGCGCAAACGGGTCGCATAGTGGGTAGGATGGCAAACAAAGTGAATGAGTAACTCAACCCCGCCCAAGACAGCGCCCAAGTCCACCCTTTTAATGAACAATCGATTTATTACGGCCGTTTGGGCCATTGTCTGGAAAGATTTGCAGATCGAAAAACATACCCGCCAAACGGTGAGCGTCATGGTGATGTTTTCATTGGTGACGGTGGTAATGTTTAACTTTGCCTTGGAAACCCAACTGGATGCAGCCCGAAACGTGGCGACAGGGCTGCTGTGGGCCACCATTTTGTTGGCGGGCACGCTGGGGCTGAATCGCTCCCTGTCCATTGAGCGGGAAAACCAAAATATCGACGCTATTTTGATTGCTCCTATCGACAGGCGGGCGATTTACCTGGCCAAAGTGATCAGCGTCACTATTTTTACACTTTTGCTGGAGTTGGTGTTGGTCTTTGTGTTTGTCATCTTTTTTGATAAGCCATTTTGGCGGCCAATTGTGCTGCTGGTCTTGTTTTTGGGCACGGTTGGCTACGTAGCGGCAGGTGTTTTGATCACCTCAATGACAATACAGACCCGATCCAAAGAGGTGCTGCTACCCATTCTGCTGCTGCCGTTGGTGCTGCCCCTTATTTTGCCGGCGGCAACGGCCGTTGGCGAAAGCATGACAATTGCCCCAGAAGCATCTATTATCCGCAGTATGGTTTCGCTGGTGGTTGCCTATGATCTGGCAATTTTAGCCACCGGCCTCTTGACCTACCATCTCGTTGTAGAATCTTAAGTAAACCGTTTGAAGGCAAAAACTATTCGCCTAAATGTGGGCTAAATAGATCGTGATAAAGTTACCTCCACAGGATAAGGTTTGTTATTCTAGTAGAAACTTTTAACCTTTTTTTCAGAAGGAGTGGTCATTATGAGTCTGGTTCGAATGAATCGATGGATACCCATTTTAAATGGGCTGGCCGCCATTACCCTGATCATTAGTTTAGGCATGAACTTTTACTATGCCCCAACTGAACGAACCATGGGCAATGTGCAGCGCATCTTTTACTTCCATGTGGGTACGGCCTGGGTGGGAGCGGTGGCCTTTTTTGTAGCTTTGGTTGGGGGAGCGCTTTATTTGCGGCAAAAACGGCAAATTTGGGATACGGTAGCGCTTGCCTCGGTAGAAATTGGCCTAGTTTTCCTGACAATGGCCACGGCGGCTGGTTCTGTGTGGGGCAAGCCAGCCTGGAATACCTGGTGGGATTGGAGCCCGCGCCTGACGCTGATTACGGTGGCCTGGTTGACTTATGCTGCTTACTTTATGCTGCGGGGTGCCATGGAAGAAGAAGAGAAGCGGGCACGATTTGCGGCCGTTTATGTCATCGTTGCTTTTGTAACCATCATCATGACTTATATCAGCATTCGCATCTTCCGGGATATTCATCCGGTGGTCTTTGGCGGCACCTTGGAATCTGCCCAGGGCGCGTCTGAAGGGCTGCAAGAGTTTGCGCCAGGGCTAGAGTCGATGCGCATGGGCATTACACTGACGGTGAACACGGTTTCCTTTACGATTATGTATATAGCCTGGCTGTTTAACCGAATTCGCCTGCAATATTTAATGGACAGAGTTGATTCACTCAAAATGCGGGTGGCGACTCGTTTACAAGGAGGCCAGGCCTGATGTCTACCCCTTCCTTCTTTTTAAGCATCGCACTACAAGCGGGCGTTGGCCCGGATCATTTCAACAATTATTTGCTGCTGGGTTATGTGGTGATGTTTGTAATTGGGCTCGTGTACATTGTGAGCCTGGCGGTGCGGCAGCGCAACGTGCAGCAAGATATTCAGCTGATGGAACGATTATTACAGGATGATGAGGACAGTGCTGATTAAAGGCTCTGCGGTAGGTAAGATTACTTTCCCCGGATCGTTTTGGCCATACTGTGTGAGCGTCTAGAAACAACTTCCCATTTTGCAGATTGGTCCAATCTTTTAGATTGGACCAATCTTGGTAAGAAAGACGGCCGTTCCCAACCCATTCCCCCGTAAGAATCAGCAGCGGCCTGACATCTAAACAATCAACTCTATATCTTGCAGTGGAAACTTACTATGCTTAAATCATTCACCATTCCTGAACCGCTTCGCACGCTTTCTCTCGGTCAAAAATTATTGATCGGGGTGGGAACGGCCGTTTTACTCTTCCTGATCATTGGCTCGGCGACCCAAAGCAGCAGCGCCCCCCAATTTGCCGTGGGGCTGCAAACCCAGCCGTTTGCCATTTTGGCCCTGCTGGCGTTTGGTGGCGGGCTGCTCAGCTTTGCCTCCCCCTGTACCCTGCCCGTGCTGACCGCCTATTTTGCCTTTGCCTTCCAAAGCGGCCGTAAACAGATTGCTACCAACACCATTGCATTTATGCTGGGATTGGCCACTACCTTTACCCTGTTTGGTGCGGTCGGTTTTGCCGTGGGCAAAACCTTGCTGCGCAACCAGCAGCTGCTCGTTTTGGTAGGCGGTGCCGTCGTGATGGTTTTTGGCGTGCTCAGCCTGCTAGGCAAAGGGTTTGGCGGCGTAGACAGTAGCGAAACCGGTGGCGTGCAGCCCAAAAGCACCACGGTCAAAGGCTCCTACGTTTTTGGCCTGAGCTTTGCCGTGGGCTGGACCAGCTGCATCGGCCCGATTTTGGGCACCGTGCTGACGCTGGCGGCACAAACCAACTCCGTTTGGAACGGCATGATGCTGCTTTTCATCTACACCTTGGGCTTGGGTTTGCCGCTGCTGGTTGTCTCCACCTTTTTTGGCCGAATGAGCCGCCAAAGCCTGTTTTGGCGGGCGCTGCGAGGCAAGGGTTGGGAGCTAAATACCCATGCTTTTGCGGTGGCCCTGGTTTGGGCCCTGGCCATCTGGCGCATAATGGTAGCGGTACTGGATTACGCTTTCTTTAATTTTAACTTTTTCGACGGGCAAACAGTCACGTCGGGCCACCAAATCGGGCTGCTTGTTATTACGCTGCTCGGTGCGGCGCTGTGGGTTTTCACCAGCTCTGAGGAGCGGAAGATCACGGTGCATCTGCACTCTACCCAGCTGATTAGCGGCGCTTTGTTCATTTTGCTGGCCCTCCTGATGCTGAACGGCACGCTGACCAGCATCAACTCGTTGTTTGGCCAATATGAATTCTCTGAATGGTTTGTAGTTTTGGAAGAACGGTTCATTTCGCTGTTCGAGCGTTAGTTGTTTTGGTACGGTTTTTTATGACATCTCAAGATAGTTCTGAACAAAATAAGGAAACATTGGCAGCAAACGGCCGTAATCCCCTGCTCGTCCTCGGTGGTTTTATTATCCTCGGTCTGGCGCTGACCCTGGTGATTTTTGGCGGGGCGCTGTTTGGGGGTGAGGATACGGCCGTAACCAATCCCAGCAGCTCTATTCTGCAACAAATCCCCGCCTTTGAACCCGCCGAAACCAGCGCCATCCAGCTGCCCACAGGGGGTGGACCACTAGCAATTGGCGACCTGGCCTACGACTTTGCTCTGAACGATGTCGCCGGCAATCGGGTGCAGCTGAGTGACCTGGCAGGGCAGCCTGTCATCATCAACTTTTGGGCCACCTGGTGCGCCCCCTGCCGTGTAGAGATGCCGGAGTTGGAGGCCGCTTACCAGGCTTACCAGAACGAAGGGCTGGTAATATTGGCGCTAAACCAGCAGGAACAGACGGAGAATGTGGCAAACTTCTTTACGGAATTGGGGCTGAATTTTACGGCCGTTCTGGACAGCGAAGGTGCCGTTTCTCAACTGTACGGTTCGGCCAACATCCTGCCTACTACCTACTTTATCAATGGGGCTGGCCAAATCACCGCCATTCATCGTGGCCCCATGGTGCAATCCCAGATTGATGGCTACCTGGCAGACACAATTCCCACGACTAACTAAGAGGTGCGACGCACCTGAACGCTTACCTGGCATCATCCCTCTTGTAGTTCCTCACCCCCAAAAACAATCACAAATAAATCGCGAATCTTTGCCTGATTTATTCCAGCAATGCTCATTTTGGCGGCTTCGCCTGTGGATAAAGCCCCAGGCTATGATGGAAAACGTGCTAAAGTACGTTAAAATCGCTCCTATGAACCTGCTTTTGGAGTTTAAGAAAATAATCAGGTAGTTATTTTGTCATTACTTCGGCAAGCTCAGCACAAGCCTGAGCGAAGCGAAGAATCCCGCAAGGAGCAAATGGCAGGTACTTTGGCAGAAACAAAGCTTCCCTGGTTATTAAGCGGGCGGGATGCTTCGGAGGACCTCAGCATGACATCTCTCTTGTCAGATTGAGAATTGCTGGCGTTTACCCAGGTCATTTGCCAAATTTGCCAATTTGTCCAATTCGTGATGAAATAGCTGTTCTTGCCCAACTAAGGAAGCTGATTATGACAACACCTCCCAAGAAAAAAGTGGCTACCGGACGCACCCGCGATTTTGTAATTGGTGCCGACAAGCTCATCTACAAGTTCAGCAAGCATTGGCTGGGCGTCCTCAATACCATCATCGCCATTTACGTGGCGCTGCCCATTCTGGCCCCAGTGCTGATGAATGTAGGGGCAACTGGCCCGGCTCGTGTCATCTACACCATGTACAGCCCCATGTGTCACCAGATGGCTTCGCGCAGCTTTTTTCTGTTTGGCGAGCAAATCGCCTATCCGCGTGAGCTGGCCGGCACGGAGCTGAACTCGTTGGAAAGCTATGCCGTCTCGCTGCCAGAATTTGCCGCCACGGCCGAAAATAATTGGGCCGATTTTTTCCTGGCGGCGCGGGCATTTTTGGGCAATGACCAGATGGGGTACAAGATGGCCCTGTGCGAACGAGACATTGCTATCTACGGTTTTGTGCTGATTGGCGGGCTGATTTATGGGCTTGTGCGGCGGTATCGGGCGATACGGCCGTTACCCTTCATCCTCTTCCTCATCATTGGCATGGGGCCAATTGGGCTGGATGGCTTTAGCCAGCTGTTTGGCTATTACGCCACCCCCCTCAGCGGCGGCGAACCAGCCGGATTCCAGGCCTTTTTAAGCAGCATCTTTCCTCTGCGAGAGAGTACCCCCTTCTTGCGTACCTTTACCGGCGCAATCTTTGGCTTCATGCTCGTCTGGCTGGCCTACCCGCACCTGGACCAAAACATGGGCCGCACAGAAGTTGATTTAGAGCGCAAACTTAGCCGAATTGGGGAACTACCTTCTTGAATTGTCTTGCGCTATAGAGTACCTTATTAGTGAAATTCTTATACAGTGAGCAAGAAAAAATCAAAGATTTCGCAGATTGAAAAGATTAATCTGCGAAATCTGTTGATAAAATTCTTGTTTGGTTCTGGCTTGTCCAGGTTAGGATTAAAAAAATGATCCCAATTGGTGACGACAACCGCGACCGCACCATTACCCCATATGTCAACTACGCCCTCATTGTGCTCAACCTCATCGTTTTCATCCTCTTTCAGGGCGCAGGCAACAACCTGGAATTTACCTACGCCTTTGCCACCGTGCCTCAAGAAATTATCACGGGCCAAGATCTGGTAACGGAAAGCCAGCAGTTCCGGGATCCCAATACGGGCCAAATCTTTACCCTGCCCGGTTTGCAGCCTACCCCCATCTCCGTCTACATCACCCTGCTCACCGCCATATTTATGCACGGTGGCTGGGCCCACATCGGTGGCAACATGCTCTACCTCTGGATTTTTGGCGACAATTTAGAGGACAGGTTGGGACACGGCCGTTACCTGCTCTTTTACCTGCTGTGCGGCCTGCTCGCCTCGCTGGCGCACGTCTTCACCTCCGCCCTCATTGGCGACAATTTGCAGATTCCCAGCCTGGGCGCTTCTGGTGCGATTGCTGGCGTGCTGGGCGGCTACCTGCTGCTGTTCCCCCAAAACCGCGTCACGGTCATTTTGGTGCGGGTAGTTACGCAGGTGCGGGCCATTTTTGCCGTAGGGCTCTGGTTCCTGCTGCAATTGGTGGGAGGATTAGGTGTCCTAGGCGGCGGCAGTGACGGCATCGCCTACGCCGCCCACATCGGCGGCTTCATTGCTGGTCTGGTACTGATCAAGCTGTTCGACGCTGGCCGCAAGCCACAGCGAACGCAGAGTTGGTAAATGTTGCGCTCTAAACCTAACCTACTCTGATTTGGCTGAATCAGCCGCCTCTAGATGATCCGTTATATTTTTTATGAGCTTAGCCATATCTGGCACGGGAAAAACATGGCCCAGGCCTTCCAGCCATAAGGCTTTTGCATTGGGGATGGTGGCGGCCAGTTTTCGGCCGTGTTGGACCGGCATCATCTGATCGGCCGTTCCGTGCACAACGAGCGTGGGCACGTTCAACGTTTCCAACTTTTCATAGCGCGAACCGGAAATGGTAACGGCCATTAAATGCTGCATCGCCCCCCGTAGATTAATTCCCCGCCGCTGGCGCAAACCATACAAAACAACTTCGGCACGCTCACGAACATCTAGCTCATCACAGCCCAACGCCGCCACATGCTTGGCAATATACTCTTTGATCAAGTTTTTCTCACCGCCCAGCCAGCGGTACTTCAAAATCGGCAAGCCCTTTAGAGCCGAGCCAAGCAGGTAACGTGTTGATAAACCCGGCAGGTCCGGATCGCCCACGAAGCCTGAAGTCATCATGAGGGTGAGCGAGGCAGCTCTGGCAGGCTGCTGGATAGCCACTTCCTGCGCCACCATGCCGCCCATAGACAGCCCCACCAGATGTGCCCGCTCAACCTGAAGCGCATCCAGCACGGCCACCACATCCCCGGCCATATCGGCCAGGGCGTACGGATTGCCGCGATCCCAATTTTCAACCCAGTCAGACATGCCCGTTCCCCGGTGATCATAGCGAATGACCTGATAGCCAGCCTCCAAGAAGCCGCGCATGAATTTGGGCGGCCAGAATAAAGCATCGCCGCCCATACCCAGCAGCAGCAGAACAACACCTTTGGGCGACCTTTGCGGGGAAATGCGTTCATACCAGATCGACAAACCACCAGACGAGGCAAAACCCGTTTCGTCCCCAATAATTTCCGGCAGTTCGCTGCTTATTACCTCATCAATGATGGCATCCATATCTGGCGGCAGCTTTGGACCACCCACAAAAATGAAGATAAAAATGGCTGCCAGAAAAATTAACAAGCCAACCAGAAAAGGAATCATTCTCCTACCTCACAGTGATCTTGGTAATTGTTATGCCCAATGCAGGCGTACTAACCTGTAATTACAAAGTTAATCACCATTCTAGCACCCCTAACTCATAAAAATAATATGCTTTTCGCTTAACATAAACCTCAAGCTTTACCCGTACCAAGGTGAATGCTACAATGTGACCCATTACATAAGATGCACCAAGGCCGTATCCATATCTCAAGTTAATGGTTCTGGCAGCGACATTCGGGGAATGATACTCAGTAATTAAGTAATTAGGCAATTGCACAATTACTCAATTACCTAATTACCCTCCCAATGCTCGCCGCCCCAAAAATTGCAGAAGTTTATGAGCAATATTTACAACCCCGCCCTGTTTGTTAACCAGGATCGCAAATTCCTCGGCTTTCAGAAGCTGCTGCGCCCAGAAACGCGGCAGGCGGTGATGCTCGTCCAGGCGACCAAAGATATGGGTAAAACCTGGCTTGCCGGGCGGATGCAGGATCATTGCCAGGAACCAACCATCAACCTGCCCGCCGTCTACGTCGATTTCCGCAATCCCAAACAGGACCACCACGACTTTTTGGGGCTGGTGCGCCTCATCCGGCAGCAGCTCAACCAGCCTGCCTATTTCAACCAGCTCAACGAGATTATCAACAGCTACAGCGATGTGCCGACAACGGCCGTTTTCGGCCTGGGCCTTCTGCGCCAAAACATCGTCAACAGCTTCAACCTGGATGAAATTCGCAGCATCTGCCTGGATATCGCCATCAATTATGAAGAGCTGACCGGGGAAACGCTCTCTGCCAGAACCGGCTCGCTGGTAGCCTACTGCCAGCGCCGCCAGCTGCTTACCGCCCTCATCAGCCGATGTGCCGAACTGCGCCCACGAGTCGCCTGGTGGGATGGATTGGATGCTTACAAGGTGGGAACGGCCGTTACCAACCAACCCACCGACATCGCCATCACCGAAGACAACCTGGGCATCCTGCGCACCGACAGCGCCGCCGACCAAACCCGCATCGAGCGCCAGATCAACGACGCCTTTTTTACCGCCCTCACGAACCTGGTAGCCGACCGTGCCCCGGTGGTGCTGCTCTTCGACTCCTACGAAGCCGTTAAGCCAGACGCCGACCGCTGGCTCCGGCAAGAACTGCTCACCCGCCTGCGCGACAGCCAGCTCAACAACTTCGTCATCATCATCACCGGGCGGCAAACGCCGGATCTCAGCGAGCTAAAAATGAACAGCTTGCTGGTACAAACCTATCTAGAACCGTTCGACGAACCAATCGTGCGGGAATATTTTGAAGAACGGCGCAAAGTGGTCATGGAGCTGGATTGGCGCACCATTCTGGTCACCAGCGGCGGCGTACCCGGTGCCCTGGCCATGATGGCCGACCACGCCATGGCCACTACCAGTGCCGACGACGACTTTTTCAATGATCTCTAAGCCACACGCCCCCTTCCCCTCGTTCCCACGCTCCGCGTGGGAATGCAGCCGCAGCGCTCCGGCGCTGCGCAGGGGACGCAGAGCGTCCCGGCCTTCATTCCACGCAGAGCGTGGAACGAGGCACAAAGAAAGTAGTCAGGTAGTTGTCATTCTGAACGAAGTGAAGAATCCCGCAAGAATCCCATGGCAAGAACCTTACCCACACCAAAGTTTCACTGGTTATCAAGCGGGCGGGATGCTTCGGAGGACCTCAGCATGACAACTTTATTACCCGAATTAATTTTTAATCCACAAGAGCGTGGAACGAGACAGACAGTATGAGCAGCGACGTTACCGCAACTACCGCAGCCTACCTGGACCGCATCCTGGATGAAGTGCATCCTATGATGGCTGAAACGCTTTACCTGGCCGCCGTGCCGGTCTGGTTCAATGCGGATCTATTTGCGGCGATGCGTCAGGTGGCAGACGGCCGTAACGAAGGCCTCATCGAACGCCTGCTGCGCTACTCCTTTGTCCGCACCCTGCCCGCCGCCGACGGCGAACCAGACACCTACTCCATCCGCCCCGACGAGCGCGTCTTTTTACAGCGCCGCTGGATTGCCCGCGACCGCCCCGCCTACCTGGCCGCCCACCAGCATGCCCTGAGCCATTGGCAAACCCATCCCGACCCCAATCCACAACTCCAGCGCCGCCTCATCCTGTACCATTTGCTTTTTATCGATCAGACCGCAGGCATCAATTTCCTCATCGACTGCTTCCGCATTTACCACAAAGAGCGCCAAATTACCGAAATTGAGCGGCTGCTGGACACCGTTAACGATGCCCGTTTTTACCTGGTCGTACTGAAGCAAGATTTATCGCTGCTGGATGATTTACTGCGCCACATGTGGGCCAGAGTCAACCAGATGCGTGGCCTGTGGCAGAGCAGCCTGGCCACGCTGGAAGCGCTGCGGGTCAAGCCCGGCCTGTCGCCGCTGCTGCTGCCCTATGTCACCCGCGCCCACGGCGAATCGTTGGCCCATTTGGGTCAATTTGTGGAAGCTATTGAAGCGTACAACGCGACGCTGGCCCTGTTTGCCGCCGAAGAAGAACGGTTACGCCAGCCCAAAACCGCGCCCCGTGCCCAACCCGAAGCCGTCAGCGGCGTCACCGACCTGACCCGCATCCAGGTGGAGCGCGCCTACACCCGAATTGCCCTGGGGGATGCCTACGTGGGGCTGGCTGAAGCGACTCGTGAACACAATCCACCCGCCCTGCCAGAACCCAGCAATCGGCTGCACCAACTGCGCGACTTTATTATCTTTTTACTCTCGCTGCCCTTGCTGGTTTACATGAGTTTTTATCTGGGGCGGCGCGTCTGGCACCCACGCTTTTGGTCTACGCTGCTCAACCTGGACTGGATTGTCGCCCGGCTGTTTGTCAGCGGTGTGCACCAGTACAAGCAGGCAGACAAGCTGCTGGAGCGATACGGCGAACCGGCAGAAGCCGTCGCTGCCGATGAAAAGCTGGCCTACCTCTACCTGAGCCTGAACGACAACCAGCAAGCCGAAACGCTCTTTCGCCAGCTGCTGGCCGAAGCAAACGCCCCGCTGGGCAGCTACCGGCGGCTGTCCGTCAATATGGGGTTGGCAGAAGCACTGCTGGGTCAGGGAGAGCCGGAAGCGTCGCGCCATTATGCCGAAATCGCCCTGCCAGAAATTCGCCAATACGAGGATGATGCCCTGGAAGCCCGTGCCCGCGTGCTGTTGGCTGAAGCCCATCTGGGGCTGGCCCCCACAGACAGCAACGAGGTGCAGGCCGCTATTCTCCAATTTGAGCGGGCGCTGAGCCTGTACCAGCAGCAAAATGATGCCGTCTGGGTGACTGAGATTGCCGATCGGCTGCACGCCATCACCCAGAATGCAGAGATGGACGGGAATCAGCAGGAAGCTGCCCGCCGGGTGGCAACGGCCGTTTCCGACTACACCTATCCCATCCGCTACCGCCATCCTGCCACCGTCCTCTTCCGTCACGCAGTTTTCATTTTTCTGGCCATCGTCATCTTTTTGCTGCCGCTCTACACCATCCGGCTAGATACCGGCAGCCTGGTTTCCCCCGCCATTACCTTCAAGGGGCGGGAATTTGTCCTGTGGCCTGCGCTCATCATTGAGGAGCTAGACGCCACCCAAAACAACCCGGATACCGAGATTGTGACCGATGCGCCCGCCGTGGGCAATACGGCCGCTCCACTCCAGTTCCGCCCCGCCGTGGCCGATGCCGGGCTGAACGTGAACGCCATCCCCTCAACCGATACCGGTGTCGCGCTGCAGCTGGCTGTGGCCATGCTGGTGGGGTACATACTCCTTTCTACGGCCGTTGGCGTTGCCGCCCTTGTTTTTACCCCGCTGGGCACCTTGCAGCGGGCTGGGCGCGGGCGCGTGCGCCTGAACGACCACGGCCTGATGGTTGGGGATGAGCAGATCGCCTGGCAAGACGTCACCCAGATGGTCATTGCCGATCTTCAGCTGGTGCGCGAACCGCTGCCGGATGATTCCGGTTTTGCCCTGAACACAGACGAGGCGCAGCTTATCGTGCCGGGCAACACCGCCCGCTACGAAACCGTACGCCAGCGCATCAGCCACTATTTGCCCCATGCGCTGCCCCAACAAGATTGGAGCTACCAGTTGGTCTACGGCCGTATGGGCGTCTGGTATATCGTCACCGCCGTAGTGCTAACTATTTTGGCCCTGCTGGGCAGCCGCTTTCCCGAGCTGCTTAACTATGATTTCCCTGGCATGCCGTACAGCCTGGCCGATTTCTACCCGTATTTATATTTGGGACTGTTTGTGCCGCCGCTGTGGGCCTTTGTATTACGGCCGTTGCAAATTCGGCAGCACATGTTCCAGCACAGCCGCCTGGCGCTGTGGGTGGGTCTGGCAGGCCTGCTGCTGCTGGGGCTGCGCCTCGGCTCACTCTTCTTCCCCTGGTTTACCATGCCCGATATTTACCCCTCGCTGGGCATTTTGCTGATGATTGGTGGCGCTGCCCGCGCCATCTGGCATACGCAGCTGTGGCCCCACAAGCCGCGCACCTATGCCACCGGGCTGCGGCTGATTTCGCTGGTTATTGCCCTGTTTACTTTGTTTGCCATGGGCGGCCATCTGCTGCGCGAAATAAGCAGCTACCACTTTTTGATTGTAGGCAACAGCCTGCGGGATCGCTCACTGCTGGAGACAAACCAGGAAACGGCCGTTGCCCTGGCCAACGACGCCGTCGTCACCTACACCCACGCCATCAACATCGCCCAGCGCAAAATTTTGGGCGTGATAGACACCCGCGCCGCCGTGGAGCTGCTGGCCCCCATCTTGCGCCCCACTCAGGCCGTCTGGTTCCAGGCGCTGTCCAATCGTGCCGCCATCTTCATGCAGCTGGGCGAGTTCGACGCCGCTCTGGCCGACTACGATCAGCTGCTTGCCTTTGTCAACCGCACCGAGCTGCTGGCCAGCCGCAATCTGGCCCGCCTGGGCGTCAGCACCCAGGCAGATGCCGCAGCGCCAGACTTCCAAACCATCCTGAAGGAACAGGGGCAGCTGATCGCCAACCAGCCGAACAATGCTTATTACTGGCTGTGGCGCGGTGTCACTTACCACATTTTGGGCGATGTGGCAGCGGCCGAAACAAACTATCTGGCCGCCCTGGAAATCACCGGTGAGCGAGCACTGGACAGACAAAGCCAGGTGCAGGCGTGGACCGGGCTGGGCTGGCTGGCCTACGGGCAGAATCGGTATCTGGCAGCGGTGGAACGGTTTGAAACGGCCGTTTCCCTCAACGACCGCTCCGATGAGGCCTACCTGGGGCTGGGCTTTAGCTACTACTCCCTGCGCAACTACGACAAAGCGCTGGAAGCATGGCAAAAAACGGCCGAACTTATCCCCGAAGACCCCACCATCTACCTTTCCCTTGGCACGCTCCATTGGCGGCTGGGCATGCTGCAAGACGGCCAGGTAGGGCTGGCCCAGGACCGCTGCGCCGACCCCACCCTCAGCGATGACCAGAAGCTGGCTTCCGCTGAAGAGCTGCTGCTGGCAATCCGCAACTTTCAAACCGCTCTCGCGCTGCCCGGTCGTGCCCCGTCAGACATGGCCGAGACGTACCAATCATTGGCGCGGGTACAATATTTACTGCGCAACTGCCCCGGCTATGATCTGGTTGCGGTGCTTAGCGCCACCATCGACAGCTACAGCGCCGCCATCGAGCTGAATCCCAGCGAGCCGCGTTACTGGCACGTGCGCGGGCGCACCGCGTACGGCATCTGGCTCAACTTGCCCGCAGGCACTGGCCCCTCTGCCCGCGTCTGGCTGTTCGACGCTTTAGACGATACCGATGCTGCGCTTGCCCTCAACCCCACCGATTTGGGCGATTATCAGCCGAACCGGTGGCGTGAACTCATCTATCCCCGCGCTGTCGGTGGCTCCCTGGCGCAGGGAGACAACCGCTTCGCCAACGGTGAATACGAGTTGGCGCTGGGTTATTATGAGCTGGTTGCCAACCGTGCCCCGGAAGTAGTGTCCGCTCCGTTTAAAGCGGGTTTGGTCGCCGTAGCGCTGGGGAATCTGGCTCAAGCCGATCTGTGGTACACCGAGGGTCTTATCCGCGCTGAGGCAGCCGATGATGGGGCGGCGGTGCTGCTGGCCCAGGCGGATTTGCTGCAATTTGCCCAACGCACCGGTGTGAACGTCACTCCCCTGCTGAACCTGCTGCGCAGCAGCGATTTGGAAGTCGATCCGGCAGACATTCCGGATGCGGCCACAGCCTTTGCTCTGGCGCAGGCGGTGCTGCTAGACAGGCAGTGGCAGCAAGCGGCGCAGTTGGGCAATTTGGGCCTGGAGCTGGCGGTGGCGGCGCGGGATATTGGTGTGGTGCGTACGGCAGGAAGTAATCTGGCAACGTTTCAGCTGAGTTATGATAATGTGGCTTTGCAAGATTATTATTGGCCGTTGTTTGATGGGGTACAGGGGCGGGAAACGGCCGTAGCCAATCTGGACCGCCCCGATCTGTATTGGCGCTACCGGGCCGAATACGGCTTCCGGTTGGTACGTGACCTGTTTCCCGCCCGGCCCGGCTGGGAAAACAGCGCCACCCGCGTCTACAGCCAGATCATCGCCGACGTGGAACGCGCCTACCGGCTGAATCCCACCGAGCACCAAACGTGGCGCGACTTTTTTGTGGACGCCAACCTGGGCTGGCACTATCTGCGGCGGGGCGACACCCGCTACACCGAGGCACGTTACCAGGAAGCGCTGGCCGACTATCTGGAAGCCACCCAACTCATCCAGCCCACCAGCGAAAACGCACTGAATGATCTTACCGAAGCGATCTTCAAAGTGGGTCTGACGGCGCTGCGTCTGGAACAGTTCCGGCTGGCAGAAGAAGCGTACGCCGCAGGCATCATCCTGACCATTCGCTATGACGGCAACGAGATTCAGCTAGGTCGTGCCCGCACCGATCTGGAAAACTTGCTGGCCCTGCATCCCGAATTTGCCCGCTTCGGCGGTGCCATTCTGGAAGATTTGGCTGAAGCGGAAGAAGGGTAATTGGACTGTACAACGGGCTGGTTTACTATCGCGAAACGGTCAAAGCGGGCCAGCTCTTCGACCGCGCCCAGTTTGATAAAGTGACCCGCAAACCTGAAGACCCCCAACTTAGAAACAGCGAGGAGCCTCATGAGCGTAGCAGAAACCATCACATTAACCGATCTAGAGTTAACGCGATTTTTCTTCGCCATCGTTGTGCTTCTGGTGTTTGCCCACACGTTCGGCTACCTGTTTCACAGATTTAAATTACCCAGAGTCATCGGCGAAATTTTGGGCGGTCTTTTGCTGGGACCAACTATCCTGGGCTACGCCTCCCCCGACGTTCACAATTGGTTATTTAACGCCTACGAGGGCCAGGGGAAACTGATTTCCATTGTTTACTGGTTCGGCTTAGTGCTGCTGATGTTTATTTCCGGCTTTGAAATGCAAAAAACGTTCAATCGCGGCGATAAAAAGATTTTGACTGCCCTGATGCTTGGCGCAACCATTATCCCTTTTATAGCAGGCTGGCTTGCCCCTTCAATTTATGACTTTTCGCCATATGTTGGGGTAAAGAACAACATGCTCGCCCTACAAATTGTGATTGCTGTGGCTGTGGCCGTCACCTCAATCCCGGTTATATCCAAAATATTTATAGACCTGAAAATCATCAATACCCGCTTTGCCAAAATTGTTTTAACCACGGCCACCGCGCAAGATGTAATCTTGTGGATTGCCCTGGCTATCGCCTCCGGGTTAGTCAGCACAACGGCCGTATCCCTCTCAAGCATCATTTCTACCGTATTCATTACTATCTTCTTTTTCGGGTTGGCCCTTTTCGCCATGCCCAGGCTGGTAAGGTTTGTCAACGGCTTTCGGTACAACCTGCTGATCAAATCCTCCGTTTCCGGGTATATCCTCTTTATCTGTTTTCTATTTTCGGCAATAGCCAGCATCCTAAATGTCAATATTGTATTCGGCGCATTCCTGGCGGGCATTGTCATCGGGCTCATGCCAGATAAAACGTTTGAAAAAGAAAAAAAGCATATTAAAGAAATAGCACTGGCATTTTTTATCCCCGTTTATTTTGCCATTGTTGGTTTAAAAATAGATTTAGTCCATCACTTTGATTTCAAGTTCTTTCTAGGATTTTTGTTGTTTTCAACAGTATTCGAGACTTTAGGCACATTTCTGGCCGCCAAAATAATCAAAATGAACAATTTATCCAGCTTCAATTTTGCGGTTGCCATGAACACCCGGGGCGGCCCCGGTATTGTTCTGGCTACTATTGCCTTCGACCTGGGGATCATTAACCAAACCTTCTTCGTCACCCTGGTTCTGATAGCGATCATTACATCCCTTATGGCTGGATATTGGTTTAAATATATCCTGGCCAGAGGCTGGGAGCTTTTGAAAACCGAAGCTGTGGAACTTCCATAGAGAGCGCGGAGGACGCGGAGCGTTTTTTAGCAAGTTCATTCATGAACAGGAATTCAGTCGGCCAGGAGGTGGGCAGTTACGGCCGTTATGCATTTGGGGATCTTTAATAATCAAGCCGATGTATCAACTGTTGCAACGCCAGGCTTCAGGCCAGAAAAGGCCGCGCTAACTTTTGAGGGCCATTTTTAATAGATATATGACAAAACTCGACCTGCACTACGTGGACCCGCGCCTGGTGGACCTGTACGACATCGAAAATCCGCCCGGCCCGGACTTCGACTTTTTCCTTCACCTGGCTGATGAACTCAACGCACAGCGCATTCTGGACCTGGGCTGCGGCACCGGGCTGCTCACCCGCCAGTTGGCTGTGGCCGGTAGAGAAGTGACGGGCGTTGATCCGGCGGCGGCGATGCTGGCCTATGCCCGCCGCCAGCCTGGCGCGGAGCGCGTGGCGTGGATCGAAGGTGATTCGAGCGCCCTGGGTACACCCGCCGCCGATCTGGTGCTGATGACCGGCAACGTCGCCCAGGTTTTCCTCGACGATGCCGGGTGGGCCGCCACGCTGCGCAACATTTACGCCGCGCTGCGCCCTGGCGGGCATCTGGCCTTTGAGAGCCGCAACCCGGATGACCGGGCCTGGGAACGGTGGAACCCAGCAACCACCTTTGCCCGGCTGGACACGCCGCACGGACCGGTGGAAAGCTGGCTGGAGGTGGTGGGGGTAGAAAACGGCCGTGTTCACTTCGCCGGTCACAATCTCTTCAAAAACAGCGGGGAAGTACTGGTCGTCAACAGCACGCTGCGCTTCCGCAGCCACGCCGAAATCAGTTCATCTTTACGCAATGCCGGGTTCACTATCGAGCAGGTGTACGGCGACTGGGCGCAAGGGCCATTTGAAAACACCAGCCGAATGATGGTTTTTGTGGCGTGGCGGGATTAGGTGACAGTGGGGAAACGGCCGTTTGCCAACCAACCAGCCGTAAAAGCGGACAAACAGAGAGAGTACAATGCTATCCCTTTGACAAAATCCGTTATAATTGGCGCATGTTATGCACATTGACTGAAATCAAAACTCGCCTGCAACAGCAAAAGCCGTATTTGTATGAAAAATATGGTGTGACCGAAATTGGTATATTTGGCTCCTACGTGCGCGGGGAGCAAAAATCTGACAGTGACATTGATATTTTGGTTACATTAACCGATCCGCCACGCATCGATCTGCTTGATTTGATTGAATTGGAACATTACCTGAGCGATTTACTAGAGCGAAAAGTTGATGTTGCCATTAAGAAAAACCTGCGAAAGCGCATTGGTAAACGTATTTTGAGTGAGGTTCAGCCAATATGAGCCGCGAGTTTTGGGATTTCATTACAAGCGTACCTGACGGTGGCCCGGTAAATCTTTGAGGTCGATATGACTGTGACAAAGCAAGTTGAAAAAAACAAACTACTTGAACAGGTGAAAACGGCCGTTCATACTCTGGCTCCCAATGCTGAAATTATCCTGTACGGCTCTCGCGCCAGAGGCACTGCCAGAACCGATTCCGATTGGGATTTTCTTATTTTGCTCCCCTCATCCGCAGACAAAAAGCTGGAAACTCAGATCAAGGATCGCCTTTACGATGTTGAACTGGAAACCAATTCTGTGTTGACCAGCATCATTCGCAGCAAACAAGAGTGGCTCTCCGCGCGCTATGCTGTCCTGCCTCTACGCCAGCAAATTGAGCAAGAGGGCGTACTACTTTGAAAACAGAAGAACTTTTTCGCTTACGCCAAATAACTGATTGACGTTAACCCTCTCCCCTCATGAATTGCCCACACAACCAAACTTTGGCCGCGTCGGGCGTCGCCTGCACCTTGCCACGCAAGTTTCGATTTACTATGATGTTGCGGCAAATTCAAAAGAGTTTGGTGATTAGTAACTACCAACCTTTTCCAGAATTGACTATTTGAATTGTGAACTGTAATTAATGGCCCAAGAGCCGTCAATTCATCAAGATTCATTACACAATGAATCTGCTCAATAATATGTTGGGCCGCTGTGTGAAATCCACTATCATTTCAAAGCGTACCCACGATGCTATACTAACAACAAAGCAGTAGCTAACAAAACCAGGAGGCCGAATGCAGCAGGTGTCCCGTGGTGGTCTTGCGATAGCACAACAGATTGCTCACGTATATCAGGGTCATCCTGCGGTTGCCACTGTAATGGTCAGTGGTTCAGTTGCACGGGGCATTGCCGACCACTATTCTGACCTTGAGATTGGCGTGTTTTGGCATACGCCACCATCTGACCAAGCGCGTCAGGAAGCCATCACAGCACTTAATGGCGAGCTCTGGTCATTTACTCCCTCAGTCAGTGAGCCAACTTCTATCGTTAGTGAGCATTACGGCTTGCATAGCGTTTCAATACAAGACCACACCTATGCTGGTTTAGTCATGATCGATACAAAACATGCGACGGTTGCAGGTGTAGATACTGTCCTGCGTGACGTACTTGAGGACAATGACACAAACGCAGCCAAACATATCCTGCTTGCCGCCATTGTGGATGGAATTCCACTTGTTGGCACACCCCTACTTACGGCTTGGCAAGCACGAGCTCGCACGTATCCCCTATCACTGGCTGTCAAAGTCATCCAAGAACATTTCTGGTTTGGCCCTTGGTTCATTCCACAGGCATACATCGAACGTGATGACCGTTTAGTGTTTTATCAGCACATTATCTGGATGCAACAAAACCTGCTTCACGTGCTTGCCGGATTGAATCGAGTTTATTATCCTTCAGCCGAATACAAGTGGATGGAGGCGACGGTTGACAGCTTTTCCATCAAGCCGACGAATCTATCAGCACGGCTAAAGCAGATTCTCCAAGCCGACCCAGCAGTCAGCATCAAGGACATGATGAACTTGATTAACGAAACCATTTTGTTGGTGGAGCAGCATTGCCCTGAAGTCAATCAATTGCCCATGTTTGAGGATCATCCAGAAATTACCACAACATGGGCTCAACAACGCTGGCTACCTCGGTCACCATATTCTTTACTCACAATAGTAGGCGTTGCACTGGAATTATAGCGCCAAGCAGCCCAATAAGAGCTTCCAGCCGACAGGCAAGATCGTCGCGATTTTGATACTTGGACGCGCTCGAACGCTTTCCTGCTTGGTTGCTCCTGCGCCAATCCTGCCTGCAGCTGAAGCTTGGTCGTTAACCAGCCATCAAATAGGCATCAACGGCCGTTCCCACCCCGCGCCCCTCATGAATCGCCGTCGTGGTGTATTCGCATACCTGTACCCCTTGCGCTATCATTGCGGCGTGAAATCACTAATTTCCCTTACAGGAGACAGAGATGACAAAGCAATTCAAAATCATCGTGGAGAAACACGCTGACGGGTACGTTGCCTATCCCCTTGAACTAAAAGGGGTCGTGGTTGGTCAAGGTGAAAACTTTGATGAAGCCTTGGCTGACGTCAAGTCCGCCATTGTCTTTCACATTGAAACCTTTGGGCCAGAGATTTACGAGACTGAATCCCCGATTTTGGAGGCATTTGTTGCCGAAGCAGGGGTAGCTGTCTGATGGCCAGGTTTCCGGTGGACGCTATGAAGAGCACAGGTCTCCTCAGTGGGGCTATGTGCACGCCGGGCGAATGTCGGTTTCAATTTGCGGGTTTTTGCCAATCAATCCAGCTAAGACTCAATCATAGGCGTATTGCAATTGATTTGGTGGGATTTTGGTGGTTGGGGGATACGGCCGTTGCCCACAAATTCACCTAACAGCTGCCCGATAAAAGATTGAACCAACACCTGCCAGCAGGTAAACTCATTCGGCCGTTCCCCACCCCCCTACCTTCCTGAATAGCCCACACAACCAAACTTTGGCCACGCTGAGGATGTTGGTGGGGTAACGGCTCCACTCCACAACCCCACCACCACCGTCATTCCCGCGCAGGCAGCGGGAATCCAGCTGACGCGCTTACTCAGGTGACAGTCACTTCTGCGCTTACCTGCATCTTGCCACGAAAGTTTTGATTTGTTATGATGTTGCGGCAAATTCAGGTGTGTTTGGCGGCCAGTAACTACCAGCTTTTCCAGAATAAAATAATTTTAAGCTGCTAGTAGCATTTTTGCTTACTCTACTGAACTGAAGAAGAATTTATCTTAGGAGCATCTACATGAATAATTTCATTGCACAACTCGATACCGCCAATAGAGAGGCTAGTAAGCAAGAACAGGCAACTGAAATAGCATCAGCTAAGAATAAACTTCTTAGTCTAATTCAATACGACCAGTATGTTGGTGAAGTTTATTCGCTGGGATATGAAACAGCCCAGGTTATGATTCATGATCACCATCGTCGCGAAGTTGGTGGTATCCCAAGCCTTAGTTTTCTCATTGCAACCCGCATCCCAAAAACATTCCTTGACCCAAAACAAGACACGGATTTAGAAGATTTTGATTACACCCGCGAGGATTCATCTATCATTTTGCTACGGGTGATGGATGCAGCACGACTTCCGTCCGATGATGAGGCAATCAGAATAAGAGTACAGTCCGCACAAAATATTAGCGGTGAGACTGATCTTCATTGGGATAGTACGCAGGCAATGGATAGCAAAACACATCATGTGCTTAGTTTTGCAGGAATCCAATGTCGAGTGATTGGCACTTTCTACCTTGATGATAATGAGGACAATTCTATTCCTCAATTGAAATTCGGCAGTGACATTTCCAATTATTATCCAAATCAAGGTTTGAAGGTTTATAAACCTAACGAGACGGCACTTGAAACAATCGTAAATTACCGTACGAATGAAAGCAATGAGGATTCTAAGCCAGTTAACATCGGTTACATTCGCTATGCTTCAACTAATCGAAATTTCCAAGGCGTAGACGACGTTTCATTTGCCATAAATCCAATTGACCTCCTGGATCAAAAAACCGCACTATTTGGAATGACACGAACAGGGAAATCTAACCTAACGGTTGTGCAATCCCAGGTGATTTCATCGAAAATGGCTTAAAAACATCATTTTTTGGCATCAGTGGTGGCGGTAGATGGCCTCCACCAGGTAACTTGAGTACCTTGCCAGCAAAGGCACTGTACTCGCTGAACGTTAACAACCAACCATCTGAATCCCACAATACTTCGGCGGAAACGTGTGCCGCGACGTGTACCTGCTTTTTGACACCCAGTTTGGTCACAGTTAACGCATTAGGCATCGGAATGGCTTCTTGAACCAGCCAATGCGTAGCCCAACGGATGAAGTTGGCGGCAAAGATGACAAACTGCTCTTGCAGGTAAATGGCCGGTTCAGAACGAACTTTGAGGCGATGGAGTTGAAACACCTGCTTGCCTTCTTTGATACCTGCTTCGATAGTTTGCCTTCCATTGTAAGTGTCAAACCACAGGGGCAAATCCTGGGTGACCGGGTCAGAACCAAAATGAAACAGGCCACTATACTTCGTGGTTTTGCCCGTATGGAAGCGTTCCAAGGCGACATCCAGAGGATAAGGGCACCCTTTGAACTGATAAGCGGGCCAGGCCACCATTTCGGCATTTTGACCCACTCGGCTCCATTCGGTCGTCTCGGTTACCTGGCCCTTGAGATGCTTGACCACCTGATGACTAAGTGGTTTGGTATACACTTCGTACCCCATTTCTATCAGAAGGGCCACATTCTCATACGTGCCAAAGCCAGCATCCAGGCGAAAAGTGGCCTGGATAGGCTGCTGATTCATGGCGTTATCTTGCGCAAATTGGGTCAAC
>JBGTCV010000039.1:0-5732 GCA_041748655.1 Promineifilaceae bacterium (SeqCode)
ATCACCAGCGGTTTTGTTGAAGGAATGAACAACAAGATTCGGCTAATCAAGCGCCTTGCTTTTGGCTTGCCATCTTTTGCTCATTTCAGAGCGAGAATTCTGTGGGTCTGCGGTTGACCACAGAATTCCTCAGAGAACCAGTTTTTTCATCAGATTTCTCAACTATACTGAACACTTCAAAAAATACTCCTAAAAAATCCTATGTGTCAACCAATCAATTTTGCTATTCATCACAAAAAGGGGAAATATAATGAAGACCGTTCGTGATGCTTGCCAGCTTCAGCCCAACGCCCTTTCCGTTAAACTCAGCGACCAGATAGAACAACTCGACGAACTGATTACCATCGAAGGCGATGGCACCACTTATTTTGAGAAGACCTACATTACCCAGGGTATGCAAGACCTCATCAGCGAAGGCATTGCTCGCCTGGCCGGTGCCTCCTCCCAGGCCATATTCCATCTCAAGCAAGCGATGGGTGGTGGTAAAACCCACTTACTGGTTGGCTTTGGCCTTTTGGCCAGACACCCCAGCCTGCGGCAGAAATACGCCGCTGGCGTGGCCTATGCCGATGCCTTCGACAGCGCCAACATCGCCGCCTTTAACGGCCGTAACAGTCCCGACCACTTCTTCTGGGGCGAAATCGCCAACCAGTTGGGCAAGGGGGAGCAGTTCCGCAGCTTCTGGAACAGCGGCCCCAAAGCGCCCGACGAAAAAGAGTGGCTCAAGCTGTTCGAGGGCGACCAGCCGGTGCTTATTTTGCTGGATGAAATGCCGCCCTACTTCCAATATCTGGACACCCAAAAAGTGGGCAATGGCACCGTGGCCGATATTGCCACCCGCGCTTTTGCCAACCTGCTCACGGCCGCTGGCAAGAAAAAGAATGTCTGTATTGTCGTCTCTGATCTGGCTGCGGCTTACGACACGGGCGGGAAGCTCATCAACCGCGCTCTGACCGATGCCCGCTCCGAATTAGGCCGTCAGGAGCGTAACATTACGCCCGTTGACCTGGCGGCTAACGAGATTTATGACATTCTGCGCAAGCGGCTCTTCACCTCGCTGCCTGACCAGGCCGAAATTGACGATATTGCCGATGCCTACGGCCGTAAACTGGAAGAAGCCGCCAAAGCCAAAACCACCAGTCGCGGTGCTGAAGCCATTGCCGATGAAATCTCCGTGACCTATCCCTTCCACCCTCGGCTCAAAAATGTCATCGCCCTGTTTAAAGAGAACGAGCAGTTCAAGCAAACCCGTGGTCTCATCGAGCTGGTTTCCCGCCTGCTGCGCTCCGTTTGGGAACGGCCAATCAACGATATTTTCCTCATCGGGCCGCAGCATTTTGATCTTTCTATTCCCGACGTGCGCGACAAGCTTACCGAAATTTCCGGGATGCGTGACGTGATTGCCAAAGATTTGTGGGATGCCCAGCACTCCGCCCACGCTCAGGTGATTGACCTGCAAACGGGGAAAGAAGCGGCCACCCAGGTTGGCTCGCTCATGCTCAGCGCCAGCCTCTCCACCGCTGTGAATGCCGTCAAAGGGTTGACCCGTGAAGAGATGGTGGAATGCCTGATTTCGCCCCTGCGTGAACCGTCTGAATTTCTGACCGCTTTCGACGAGCTGGAAAAGGTAGCCTGGTATCTGCACCACACCCCGGAAGGTCGTTACTACTTCGACCGCCAGGAAAACCTCACCAAGCTGTTGCAAAGTTTGGCCAACGACGCGCCGGAAAATCAGGTCGATGATCTCATTCGCCACCGGCTGCGCGAGATGTTTAAGCCCACCCGCAAATCGGTCTATGATGAAGTGCTGCCGCTGCCCAAAATGGAGGAAGTGGCCGAGCGCGTGCGTCGCAATCGGGTGCTCATTATCGTCAGCCCGGACTCTAAAATTCCGCCGGATGAGGTCAACCGCTTTTTTGAGGGGTTGAGCCAGAAAAACAATCTCTGTGTTCTCACCGGGGATAAAACGGCGATGGGCAGTATCGAAAAAGCTGCCCGCCAGTTTTACGCGGCCCAAAAAGCAGACAGCCGCATCCCGTTGGGGCATCCGCAGCGTGCCGATCTGGAAACGAAGCAGCAAGCCTATGAGCTTGATTTCACCTCCACCATTCTGAACCTGTTTGACAAGGTGCTGTTTCCCATTCAACGGGCTGGTCGGCCGTCGCAGTTGGTCAACAAACCGCTCGATATGAGCCGGGACACCAAACAGGATTTCCACGGCGAGGCGCAAATCGAAAAAACCCTGACCGCCCATCCGGTGAAGCTGTACCTGGATATTGAAGACAATTTTGACGGCATCCGCGACAAAGCGCAGGATTTGCTTTGGCCGGAAAACATAGATGAAGCCCGCTGGTCAGACGTGGCCGACCGGTATGCGGAACAGGCAGGGATGTACTGGCTGCCGCCGCGTGGTTTAGATGCCCTCAAATCCATCGCCTGTAACCGGGGCCTGTGGGAAGATTTGGGCAACGGTTACGTCACCAAGAAGCCCAAAAAGAAACGAACCTCGGTGCAGGTCATTGCCGAATCGGACCCGAACGATGCCGGGGCAGTGCGCCTGCGCCTCAATCCGCAGCACGCTGGGCCAGCGCCGCGCATTTATATTGCCGAAGATGGCCCGGTTTCTGAAAGCAGCCAGCTGCTCAACGACCAGACCTATACCACCTCTGCCTTGCGCCTAAATTTGTTGATTAAGGATCCTTCCAATCAATATGAAACAGGGGACGTCATAACCTGGACCAACAAGCTGGTTTTGCGCAATAAACTGAGCGAGCAGAATGGCCAGCGCCAGGTAGCCCTGTTTGTTGCGCCCAAAGGCACCATTCGTTATACATTGGATGGCAGTGAGCCGCGTGAAGGCAACCTCTATACCGAACCGGTGGCCCTTAGCAGTGATGAGGTGCTCATGCGGGTTTTTGCTGAAGCGGAAGGGTTGGAAGCCAAGCAAGATTTCCGCTTTCCGGCACAGGGCAAAAAAGGGGTGCCGATTGACCCCGTTAAACCCGGCCGCATCGTCTCCCGCATTCCGCGCAAGCTGGATTCCCGCGCCAAAACGTTTGCCGGCTTAAAGCAGGCCATTGACCAATCGGTCACCTTTGAAGGCGTAGCCTTGACTGTGGGGCAGGGGAATCAGATGATTGCCATTCATGTCGGGGATGTTCCCGTGGAGGCGGACTTCATCGAAGCCTTGCTGAACCAAATTGTTGAGAAATTTTCACCGGAGACGCCGGTGACGATGACCTTCCGCAGGGCTGATTTTGCTTCGGGCCACGATTTGAAGGCGTTTGCCGACAAATTAGGGATTGAGCTGCAAATTGGAGATGTAGAACAGGCATGAGCGACAAGCTCCAGACCGTTGATTTTGGTGCGCCGGAAAAGTTTGGCGCCCACCGCTTTCGTGTGGAGATTCCCGCTGCCCGCACCAGCGCCGTACTGATCGTGGAGGATTACGGCTATCGCGGTGAGGAAGGCGGTGCCCCGCGAGAAGAGGCGCGGGTGATTTTGCCGCGCCCCATCTGGTCGGCCATTGCCGACGCTGCCCGCCGCGAATTTAATGAACGCCTCAAGTTAGCCAAAGTGCGTACTGGCCGTTGGCACACCGGCGACAACCTGGTAGACCGGTTGCTAGGCAAGGAGCTGTGCGTCCTGGCCTGGGCCGCCGAAACCGCCAACGAGGAACAGCTGCCCGTGATTTGCAGCAAATGGGCCGCCCTACGCCCGGAAGAGCGCTGGTGGCTTTTTGCCATGACCGTGGCCGAAGCGGGCTTGCCCGAAGATACCCAGCGCGGCTGGCGACGCGCCCTCTTTTTTGCCCTTTCCGATGGCGAAAAGCCTAAAGGGCGCAAACCACGCCCCCGCGCCGTACAAGAAGATTTGTTTAGCCTGCCCCTGTTCAAGGATTCTCAATGACCTCACCCGTGACCCCTTTTTCTCTCAAAGATGCCCCTGCCTTAATTGAACGGCTGTTGCCGGTTCAGAAACTGTCTGCCGAAGTTTATAAAGAAAGGGTAGCGGGTACGGCTCAGGCACTTACTGCACTCGGTAATTTTTGGAAAGGACGTAAACCGCTGATTCTTAATAAGGCGTGTATACTCGGTTGTTTGCTTCCCGCTACTGGGGACAATGCTCGTGATCTGGAAATATTTGAGAAGCTGATGGCGATGGATGCCGAATCCTTCGCCGCCCGTTGGAAGAGGCCACCTAAAACAGGGGATATTCTGGCGCAGGTCGCCATCAGCCGCATCACCGACTATTTTGACGTGAAACCAGACGGCGTCTTGCCTGTCTCTGCGCCAGTGGACTTATCCCGGCCCGAATATAAAAGCGTCAAGGTTAACTGGCGCAGCGATATTTCCTTGTTAGAACGCCGCCGACTGGAAGTACAGCTTCTGCCAGATGAACCTTATCGAGAATGGGTCATCCAATCTTATCGTCCGGAAGAGATGATGGATACGGTTCATGAACATATTTGGGACGCCGTGAATGTTCACCTGGGAACAAAAGCCCACTCTTTTCCCGAATTAGTAGAGCAATTGGGCATTATGCGCTTTGGGCATCGCCCGCGCGTAGCGGATACATTTTGCGGCTCCGGGCAGATTCCGTTTGAGGCCGCCCGGCTGGGCTGCGATGTTTACGCTTCTGACCTGAACCCTGTTGCTTGCATGCTGACTTGGGGTGCTATCAATATTGTCGGGGCACCGAAATACAGACATGAAAACTTTATGCAACAGCAACTGCAACTATTCGAGAAGGTCCAGTCTGAGATAGACAAACTTGGCGTTGAAACAGATGGGCAAGGTTGGCGTGTCAAAGTATTTCTTTACTGTATGGAGACACGATGTCCACAAACCGGTTGGATGGTTCCGCTTTTACCTACACGCATTGTAAGCAATGGTTATAGCGTTATTGCTGAACTAGTACCAGATGAACGCCATAAACGATATGACATTGTTATTCGTAGCAATGTGCCCAAAGAGCAATTGACTTCTGCTGCTAAAGGGACAGTCCAATCCGAGGGCCGCGGACAAGACCCCTATCTGGTTCATATGGTGAATGGTGTGGAATACCGCACTAAAATCTCAACCTTGAGAGGTGATTATCGCTTGTCTGATGGTAAAACAGGCAGCGGTCTTAGACTTTGGACTAAAGAAGATTTCCAACCAAGACCTAACGATATTTTTCAAGAACGCTTGTATTGTGTTCAATGGATGCGGCCAAAGAAAAAGGGACGCGGAGATGAGTATGAGTTTCGAAAGGTAACTCCTGCAGACTTAACGAGAGAAAAAATTGTTGAGGACTATGTTGCCACTCACCTATTAGATTGGCAAAACATAGGGTTATTGCCCGATATGAAGATCGAATCAGGATATAACACCGATCAACCAATTCGTGAGCGCGGCTGGACATATTGGCATCACTTGTTTAATCCCCGGCAACTTCTAGTAGCAGGCCTTCTTAATAAGTATAGTGATGAAGTTAGTAAATTTAGCTTTGCCAGAGTTCTAAATTACAGCAGTAAGCTCTCTATCTGGGATAACAGTTTTAGCAAGGGATGCGGAAATACGGTTCAGACATTCAACAATCAGGCATTAAATAACCAATGGTGCTAGTTTGAGTTGAGCACCGGATTCTCCTATTCTGAGGGTGACAAACCTATATCAGAAAGGAGAATCCAATGCCTACCGAAGATTTTATCATTGAATTGTTCTGCCAGGTGGATGACACCATGCTTG
>JBGTCV010000040.1:0-92421 GCA_041748655.1 Promineifilaceae bacterium (SeqCode)
AAACGATCACGAGACGTTCTTATGGTCTCACGCGCGTTGATAGCTTGTTTCGCCGTCTGTGGCTTGACCTGAATGGGTATCAGCATTTTATTGCCTGACCCCATATTTGCTGTCAACCCCATGAGATCCCAAAGAACCAAAATCTTTTCAAGGAGAAAAGCACATGACTGATCAAGCACAAGTTGTCATTATTGGTTCCGGGATTGTCGGCTGCGCGGCGGCATACCACCTGACAAAGTTTGGCTGGAAGGACGTTCTGGTCATCGACAAGGGGGAGCTGTTTGAAAACGACGGCTCGACGTCGCACGCGCCGGGGGGTGTGGTGCCGCTGAGCCACAACAAGCTGCTGACCCAGATGGGGCTGTACACGGCCGATCTCATCGCCAGCCTGGATCACTTCAGCCAGGAGCAAAACACGTACAACCGCGTGGGCCAGCTGGAAATTGCCATCTCAGAGACGCGCTGGCAGGATTTGATCCGGCTGCACGGCACGGCCAAGGCGTACGGCTGCGAAACGGCACTGCTAACGCCGCAGGAATCGGCGCAAAAGATGCCGCTGCTGGACCCGGCCCAATTTGTGGGCAGCCTGTACGTTCCGGCGGGCATGATTGTGAAGGGGTCACACGTCACCGGGGCGCTGGCGCGGGAGGCCGAGGCGACGAGCGGGGCACAATTTGTGGGCCACATGGCAATGACCGATATTGAGGTGAAGGGTGGAAGGGTTACGGCCGTTCTCACCAACAACCCCGACATGCCCCGCATCGACTGTGAACATGTGCTCCTGGCGGCCAATATCTGGGCACCCGCGCTCACAGAAAAGCTCGGCATTCACCTGCCGCTGATGGCCTTTGAGCACCAGTACGTCATCACCAATTCGCTGGGCCGCCTGGCCGAGTTTGACCCATCAAACAAAGAGCACGAAGTGACCTACCCCACCATGCGCGAGCTGGATTCGACGATGTATTACCGGCAGCATTGGGACGCCTACGGCATCGGCAGCTACTACCACAAACCGCACATGGTTCGGCCGCAGGACGTAAAAAAGACGGCCATCCACGAATTTACGCCCGACGATTTTTACGGCAAGCCGTGGCAGCAGGCGAAGCGGCTGCTGCCCGCGCTGGCCCAGGCGGATACCGTCGGCTGGCAGCGGCAGTTTAACGGCATGTTTGCCTTCTCCAGCGACGGTATGCCGATTATTGGCGAGTCGCACATCAAGGGGTTCTGGACGGCCGTTGCCAGCTGGATTACCCATGCGGGCGGCGTCGCCAAATCGGTGGCGGAGTGGATGACGACTGGCGAATCGGAATGGGACATGCGCCAGGCGCACCTGCACCGCTTCCACCAGTTCCAGACCACCGAGGCGTACACCAGCGTCATCACCCAGAAAAATTACCGCGAGGTGTACGACATCGTGCATCCCAAACAGCCCATCACCGAGCCACGCAACGTGCGCCTGAGCCCGTTTGCCACTCGCTTTGGCGCGCTCAAGCCGGAATACACCGCCTTTGCCGGGATTGAACTGCCCAACTGGTTTGCGGAAAACGGCCGTCTCCTGGAAAAGTACGAAGAGCAGATTTCCCCACGCAGCGGCTGGGCGGCTGATTATTGGTCGCCGATTCAGGGGGTCGAACATCTGGAAACGCGCCACAACGCGGCGCTGTTTGACCTGACCGGCCTCTCCATCATCGAGGTGAAAGGGGCGGGCGCGGCTGAATTTAGCAACTACCTGTGCAGCAACCAGATGGACGTGCCGGTGGGGCGGGTCGTGTACACCACCTGGCTCACGCCCAACGGCGGCGTCAGGCGGGACCTGACCGTGGCGCGGCTGGCGCCGGACAAATATTGGCATTTTGTGGGCGAGGGCACGCTGCCGCAGGATATGGCCTGGGTGCAGCAGCACGCGCCAAAAGATGGCTCGGTGGTGGTGAGTGATGTGTCGGGGGCGTGGACGGCCGTTGGCCTCTGGGGCCCCAACGCGCGCCAGGTGCTGCAAAAAGTGACCCATGCCGACGTCAGCAACGAAGCGTTCCCCTACTTCACCAGCCAATGGATTACGATTGGGTTGGTGCCGGTGTTTGCCATGCGCATCTCCTACGCGGGCGAGTTGGGCTGGGAGCTGCACTTCCCTAGCGACATGGCGCTGCAAGTGTGGGATTTGCTCTGGGAAGCGGGCCGCGAGGTAGAGATGATTGCCGCCGGGATGGGCGCGTTTGACTCGCTGCGGCTGGAAAAAGGGTACCGGCTGTGGGGCGGCGACGTCTACACGGAATATTCGCCCTACGAATCCGGCCTGGGCTGGACGGTGCGCCTGAACAAAGGCAGCTTCATTGGCCGCGACGCCTGCCTGGAACTGAAGGATAAGCCGCTCAAGAAGCAGCTCTGCTGCCTGACGTTTAACAACAGCGGCATGGCCCTGGGCTACGAAGCGCTTTTTGCCGATGGCGAATGCGTGGGGCACGTGACCAGCGCCAACTATGGCTACAGCGTGGGCAAGTTTATCCTGTACGGCTACCTGCCCAGCGCCCACGCCCAGCCCGGCACGCAAATCGAGGTGGAGTATTTCGGCGAGCGCCACATGGCGACGGTGGTGATTGAGCCGCTGTATGATGCGGGGATGGAAAGGTTGAGGGGGTAGATGTAAGGGAACGGCCGTGTCCTGCTAAAGATGGAGGGGTGGGATACGGCCGTTTTTTCCTGTACCCTATAATGCCTCAGAAAGTTAAAATACATTCAGTAGCAAAAAGTCGTAAAAATACATGAACGAAAAACTTAGAGAAAAGTATATTAAAAACCTGGATTCACTTATTGAATCCTACTTGAAGATTTCCATCCCAGAACCCGACAGCGTAGTTTACGATCCAGAAGGAAACCTCATTGAAATAGGGGACCGCATAATCAACTCTTATGATCAATCCTATGGTTTCAATGTCCAAGCGATTAACGCTATCTCAAAAGTTTGTCCCAAAGATTCAATCTATTACCAAGAAGCCCAAAAAATATTCGATGAAATGGCAGCACAACGTACACACTACAGACTGTACATTCTACTGTGCAAAATACGAACAGATCTAAAATCAGCCTTTATAGGCTCACTTTCAAGCCTCTTACATCAAGAAATTTTCGCAGACTATCTTGACATGGCGCAACACTTGTTAGATCAGGGTTACAAAGATGCCGCTGCTGTGATAGCTGGAAGCACCCTTGAATCACACCTTAGACAATTATGCTCAACGAATCAAATTGATGTTGACGAAGAAAAAAAGGATGGAAATAAGCAACCAAAAAAAGCCAGCACAATGAATGCCGATCTGAAAAGGGAAGAAATTTATAACCTTTATGATCATAAAATGGTTACAGCACGACTTGATCTAAGAAATAACGCTGCACATGGCAAGTATGATCTTTACACAACTGAGCAAGTAGAAAATTTCATTCATTGGCTACGGGATTTTATCGAGCGTGTCCCTGCCTAATCTACTTGCTCCGGGCCGGTCTTCTTGATTTTTGAGTGCTGTGGCCTGTCTCACTTCGGCTTCGCTCAGTGCAGGCTCTGCCAGCGCCACTTGCCTGGCCTGGTTTGAGGTTGGCGGGGCAAAGGGCAGTGTCTGCCATTTCCCCGGAAACTTTTTGCCATGCAAGTTCCGCCAGGCGCAGTTTCCGGGGAAATTTGGGGGCAGGCTTCTACCAGATTGGTCCAATCTTGGTAGCTTTTATTGCAGCCTTACGCAAGGGAGATTGGACCAATCTTTGAACCGGACGACAACGAATTTGAGTAAGGAGCGAATTTTTGGCCGGGTTTGCTGGATGATGGGTGAGGCACGGCCCAGATTGGTCCAATCTTAGGCGCTTTTTTGCAAGCTTACGCAGGGGAGAATTGGAGCAATCTTTAGGGTGCATTGTGGGGGGAAACGGCCGTATCAAACCACGGAAAGTGACGGCACAATCGGCTACCATAATCGGCCACAGCCGGGCAAAGAGGCATTGCGCTACCGCGTTAAAGATGTGACCGTTGCAGAATTGGCAGCCGCCTTTCACGAAGCGGTAGACCATTACCTGGAAGTTTGTGAAAAACTTGGGCAGGAGCCACAAAAATCTTACTAAAAAAGGGGTTGGAAATAAATCCAACCCCTTTTCTTTGATTCTATTTGTTTTTTACTTTAGTATCGGATGCGATCTCGCTCACTCTCAATTTGATCCACGCTATATGGCTCGGCTGTGGGATCGTAGGCAGTCCAACCTTGCTCACGCCAACGATCGACACGGCTGTTCAGGTCAACGGGGTCATAGGCTTCTAGCGTATCAGTCACCTCATCAGCCATGCTTTCGTCAACATGGACCGTGACCAGCGTGCCGCCACGGCGCACCCCCTCGGCATAATAACCGGCATGCTCCTCATCTACACCCAGGTCAATCAGCGCACCGATGATGCCACCAGTAACGGCCCCAATACCAGCACCAGCAATAGCGGCTGCTATTGGACCTGCTGCTACAATCGGACCAATCCCCGGAATAGCCAGCGCCGCCAGACCAACCAACAAACCACCCGCTCCACCTAGCAAAGCACCAGAAGCAGCCCCTTGCAGGGTATCATCGGCAGGTATGTCTCGACCATGATACTCGCGGAATTCACCAGCCGCATCACTGGCCACCATGCTGATATCATCGCGCATGAGGCCATTATTGTCTTGCAAAGCACGGACGGCATCTACAGCGTCGGTACGATTATCATACAAAGCACTTATTGTTGTTTTCATCGCTACATTCTCCTTTTTGTTGAATGAATATAAAGTTATACCCACTCTATTCACTTGTCAGGCTGATCTTGAAGGCTCCCCGTACCGGATGATTAACTTGTGAAACCCAAGATGCACAGCCGGTATTTACGTTACAACTCACATGGTAGTTGAAATTTGGCCGGCTTCTATATGTAAAGATATATGATTTGGATATAAAGAAATGTATGCCTTTGGCAGACGGCCGTCTCATACCTGGCTCCATTTGCCATGGGCCGTGGTGCCGTTCAACTTGTGAAAGGAAACGGCCGTAAATCAAATTTTCCGCTATAATCTCGGCAATAAATTGTAAATCTGGCAACAATCCAGCAACTCTACAAATCACAAAATAAGGAGAAATGAATATGCCTGTAAGAAATGCCAACGCAACCTGGGAAGGGAGCTTGAAGGAAGGAAAAGGGACGATGGTGTTGGGAAACGGCCGTTATGAAGGCCCCTTCACCCACGCCTCCCGCTTTGCCGAAGGCGACGGCACCAACCCGGAAGAGCTGATCGGCGCAGCCCACGCGGGCTGCTACTCCATGTTCCTCTCCGCCCTCCTCTCCGCCGATGACCATGTGCCCAACCGCGTGCACACCACGGCCAAAGTCCACATCGGCCAGGTGGATGGCGCACCCACCATTCACACCATCGAACTGAACTGCGAAGCGGATGTGCCCGGCATCGACGACGCTACCTTCCAGGAGTATGCGGCACGCGCCAAGGCGGGCTGCCCCGTCTCCAAAGCGCTGGCCAGCGTGGGCAACATTCAGCTCACCGCCACGCTGCAAAGCTAAAATCGGGAATGGCCACAGAGGAAAAAGAGCGGAAAGAGCGTTAATACCTCTCTCAAAATCTCTATGAACTCTGTGGTTCGTCTTCAAAAACAACCCTCAGGGAGTTTGGCAGGTGAAGATTTGCGTCGCCCAAACCCGGCCCGTTACCGGGGATATTGTGCAGAATGTTGAGCGGCATAGGGTGTTTGTGGCGACGGCCGTTGCCCACCAGGCCCACATCATCATCTTCCCCGAGCTCTCCCTGACGGGCTACGAACCCACCCTGGCCCAGGCATTGGCCATCTCGCCCGACGATGCCCGGCTGGACGTTTTCCAGACGCTGGCCGACGCCGGACCCATCACCATTGGCGTGGGCGTTCCGACCCAAAATCAGCCCCGCCCCAGCATCAGTCTTGTCATTTTTCGGCCGCAGCAGCCCCGGCAAACCTACACAAAGCAATACCTACACGCCGATGAGGAGCCGTTTTTTGTGAGCGGGCCGCCGACGGCCGGTTTAATCGGAGACAAAAACCAGGCTGCCCTGGCCATTTGTTACGAACTGTCCGTGCCCCAACACGCGGCGGATGCGTTCAGCAATAGAGCCAACATCTATATTGCCAGCGTGGCCAAATTTGCCAACGGGGTGGCCCAGGCAGGCGAAAGATTGGCCGAGGTTGCCAGACAGTACGGGATGACTGTGTTGATGGCCAACTCTGTGGGGCTGGCCGATGGTGGTAACTGTGCGGGGGGAACGGCCGTTTGGAACCCAAACGGCGCCCTGCTCGGCCAGCTAGACGACCAAAACGAAGGTCTCCTCATCTTTGATACGCAGACGCAGGAATTGTCTTACGCCTGAATCGCCAGCGCCGCTAATTTTTCGTAGTAGGGCTGGCATTCGGCAAGCAACGGCCGTAATTGCTCTGGAAACGCCCCTTCTTTACGGCCGTACTGCTGAAACCCCGTCGAGCGATGCACCGCATGGTACCAAAATTTGGCCCAAGACCCATCCTCCGGCCGCGCTCCCGCTTTCCAGCTAAGCATTTTTTCATCAAACGGTATGCCGATTTGCTCACACAGCCGGGTTAACACCCCGCGCGGATTGAGCAGCGTCTGTTTGGAATCCAGTACGGGCGGCGTTTGCCCAATACTTTGTAAATAATCCAGCAGCTCCAGGTGCAGCCCGTAACCCACGTCGTGCAGCGCGGGCTGGGCTACCTGTTTGGCGTAGGACGGCAGCATCTCCACGGGATCCCGTGTCAGAATCACGTTGACCGTCTGGCGCATGAAGCCCCAGTCCAGATCGTTCAGGTGATGGGTCATATGCTTGAAGAAGAGCACAGGCGTATCGTGCTTGCCCAAAACAAGATCTTGCACCACTTTCTCGCCGTCATTTTCCATCGTGGCAATCACTTCCACCGCGCCGGGGTGGTAATGTTGGGCAGGCGTTTTAGAGAGGTAGTGGGCGTAGAGGGGTTCGTCGAAAACGGCCGTATCCCCCCGCTGCGCAAAACTATACATCAACGCCGTCGAAATATTACGCGGCCCACTCCAGAGGCAGATTCTTGTAGTTTGCGTCATTGGTCCTCCTTTTCTGTAATCTGTAGGTCAGTATTCAGTGGGCCAGTAGGTCAGTAATCAGTTTAGCATTCGTCACTGATTACTGACCTACTTAACACTGATTACTGCTTGCCAGCGGCAACCGCCTCATGCACCAACCCCTCATATAACCCCTGCAAACGCCGAGTCATCGGGCCGTAGCTGCCTGCGCCAATGAGACGGCCGTCTACCTTCGTCACCGGAGTCAGACCGCCAAACGTGCCCGTCACAAACGCCTCATCCGCGCCGTACACATCGAACAGCGAGAAGTTTTTCTGGTGGCAGGGGATGTCGTTCTGGCGACACGCCTCGATTACCTTGCCACGGGTGATGCCGTTCATACAATATTGGCCGGTAGAGGTCCACACTTCGCCGTTTTTCACCATGAAAAAGTTGGTGGCGTTGCAGGTAGCCACAAAGCCGTGAATGTCCAGCATCAGCGCCTCGTCGGCCCCGGCTTCCAGCGCCTGCACCAGGGCCATCACCTCATGCAGCTTGCTGTGGCAGTTCAGGCGCGGGTCCAGGTAGTCTGGCGAACCGCGCCGGATGGTGCTGGTGAACAGCGTCACTCCCCGCTCGCGGCTGGTGGGATCAGCCAGCTTATGCTCGGCAATAATCACCAGGTTTGGCCCGCTGATCGTCAGGCGGGGGTCTTGTGACGGCGTCTTTTTGATGCCTCGCGTCAGCATGAAGCGCACGTGGACATTGTCGTGCATCTCGTTGGCGTGGATCGTCTGCCACAGCACGGCGGTGAGTTCCTCGCGACTCATGCCCACGTTCATGCCAATCGTCGCTGCACCCTGCCACAGCCGGTCCAAATGCTCATCCAAAAAGACCAGCACGCCCTCGTGCAGCCGCAGCGCCTCCCAGACGCCATCGCCGACCAGGTAACCACTGTCGAAAACGGAAATTTTGGCTTCATTGCGGGGAAATAGTTCGCCGTTGATATAAATCAGCACATTTTCATTGCGTGCATCGGCTACAGCATTGTGGGTTCCATGAATCATTATTCCTCCAGTTTTTAGTGGTTGGTGGTTGGTGGCTGGTTTTGGTAACGGCGCACTAGCCGCTAACCACCAGCCACTACCCCCTAAATTGCTATTTTTACTTCGCGGGCAACAAATTCATGATACGCCGCCAAAATACGCTGGCAGATGGGGCCAGGACGGCCGTTTCCCACCACAATGTCCCCAATCTGCACCACTGGCAGCAGCGCCCGCGACGAGCCGCTTAGCGCCGCCTCGGCCAGCTGCGGAATCTCGGCCACGCTGATCGGTTCCAGGCTCAGGGGGATATTCAGTTCCGCAACCAAATCAAGGATGATTTTGCGTGTGATGCCTGCCAGCACGCCCGTGCCCGCCGTGCGGAATACACCATCGATGACGCCGTAAAAGTTGGTGCCAGTGCCTTCCAAAATCTGATTTTGCTCGTTTAGCAGCAAATATTCGTAAATCTCGCCGCCGGTTTTATACGCTCGCCGCGCCTGGGCAAAATCGGCCGTTTTGGCCAGCGGATTTTGCCGCGCCAGGTCAGGGGCAAAGCCGACCCGCACCCCATTCTGGTACAGCGCTGGCGGCAGCGGCGTGAAGGGCATCAGGCCAATGAGCAGGCGGCTGTCGGTGCCCAGGTGGCGCGGCGGCGCAGCCAGATAATCGAACCGCACCCGCGCTTCTGGCAAGGGGTATTGGCTGCACGCCTGGTGCAGTCCCCGGCGCAGACCCGCCTCATCCAGCCCATCGGGCCAGCCCAGCAGCCGCATCGAGTCGCGGGTACGCTGGATATGGTCGGCCAGGTAGAGGAATTTGTTGTGCGCAAAGGTGCGCAAGGCGGAGTAAACGCCGAGTTCCAGGCCGTCGTACAGCTGGTCGAAACTGGTCACATGATGGGGGATAGGTAACGGCCGTATCCCGGCCTTCTCTACAGCAAAAAGTTGAACGGTTTCCATACCGCTAATTGTAACAGCCGTCCAATTTTTGGCGATATTTGCTACACGAAGAGATCGAGTTGTTCACCAAAGTGTAACCTGGGTAACGGCCGTTTTCATCGGATCGATTTAGGATCGCTTCCCTGGTAGACTGAAACATAAATCAGGCAAACTGGCTGATCAAAGGCAGTGGAATTTATGTTATCATTCCGCTCAGTTCAGCCAGGAAAACAGAGCGGAAGTCCTATACCATTTTTTCTAATTACATATTTTTTTAATCACGTATGGAGGGTATTCAATGACCGAACAAACACAAGTAACCAACAGCCCAACAGCGCCCGGCGGCGGCAATAACCGAATGCTTATCATTGGTGGCATTGCCGCTCTGGCTGTCATCGCTATCGCCATTATTGGTGCTATTATCCTCATCCCCCGCCTGTTCGGGGCAGATGAAAATGCCATTGCCGGAGTTATGCCGCCAGAAACGGCCGTTCTTATAGAGCTAAATGTACTCAATCTAACCAGCGACGATGCTCGCCGGGTCGCCCGCGCCTTTGAAGGTATCCTGGATGAAAGCGACGTCGATTTCGATGCGGAAAACCCTGTCAGCCTGCTGGAAGATTTAGACGACCAGCTCGAAGAAGCCACCGGACTCACCATTACCGACGACATTTTGCCCTGGATCGGCCCCAATTTGGGCATTGGCCTGCTGGAGCTGGACATTGAAAGCTTCGATCAGGGTGACACGCCCCAGCTCATTTTCGCCGCCACCATCCGCGATACGGCCCTGGCCGATCAGTTCATCGAAGACCTCATCGTCGTTATCGAAGATGAGTCTGGCAATGATGTGGATGAAGTTGAATACGGTGGCGCTCTTGTGTTCGAGATTGACAGTGATTTTGAGGATGAGCGGCTGGCATTCGGCCGTTCTGGCGACATCTTCTTCATCGCCACCAATATAGACGTCCTGGAAGACGCCATTGACGCCCAAAAGGGAGAAAATCTGGGCGATGTGGCTGAATATAAAACTACCATCGCCGAACTACCCCGCGATCGGGCCGTTACACTTTATATGAGCGGCAAAGCGCTGGAAGATACCGCCAAATCAGCTGAAAGAAGCAGCGATTTTGACAACTTTGATGCAGATGTTATTGAAGACCTGGGCATAATCGGTATTGGCATGGCAGCAACCATCACCGCTGAGGGCATTCGCATCGATGTCACGAGCAGCTACGAAAGCCTTTCTGACGAACAGCAAGCCCTGCTGGATGCCCAGACAAACAAAATTGAAACGGCCGAATTCCTGCCAGAATCCACCTACGTTTTCCTGGTGGGCCAACGGCTCGACCTGCTCTGGCAAAATGGCATCGCAGCGCTTGAAAATGCTGGCTTCGAGGAAGGTGATCTAGAAGAAGCTATGGATCTATTTGACGATATGTTTGGCTTTAACCCCAATAAAGATCTCATGCCTTTGCTGAACGGTGAATACAGCATCGCCATCATCGACAGCGATGAGGGCCTGATCGAGGAGGAGTTCAACATCAACCTGGGCGCTGTGGTTATGATTGGCAGCAGCAGCAGGGCTGAACTGGCTGAACTGGCCGAAGATTTCGCCGATGGTCTGGATGAGATGGGCATGAGGGTGCGGGATTCCAACAAAAACGGTGTCGCCATTTACGAAATCAGGGAAACAAGTGGCCCAACCCTGGCGGCCTACGGGGTTAGCGACAAATATCTCGTGCTGTCTACCAGCGATGAAAGCATAGAAAGTCTGTTTGCGGGCGGCGCGAATCTGGCCGACAGTGACAAATACAAAAATGTTTGGCGAGCGTTCCCACGAGGCACCATCCCGGTGATGTACATGGATTTAACCGGCCTGTTTACAGCCCTGGAAGATTTGGATCGGTCGATTGAAGATGCTGCCGAGGTGAATCCGGTGTATGCCTTCGCTATGGGCACAAACTCTAAAAACAACACTTCACAGACCACCATGATTTTCTTCGTGGCTGGGGAGTAATGGGGTGAACTGTGGCAATTATCTGACCAGGTAGCGTAACTTAAAAGTAATTGGGTAATTGAGTAATTGGCAATTACCCAATTACTCAATTACTCATTGACTTCTGCCTTAAGCATAATGCAGGCTGCCGCTTAAAATCGTGCCATCTGGAATGAAAATTTGCTGTTTAGAGGCATTGTGCAGATGGACATCCCCCTGACACACCACGCTTTTGCCAAAGCTAAAATCCCCATCCACTACCAGGCTCCGGTTTTGCACCAATGAGGGGATGCCCTTCGGAAAGCGTTCGTCTAAATCGCTGACGTATTTGTAGAAACGGCCGTCTAAATTAATGTTAAACTGCCGCATCCGGCGGCTGCCGCTGGGCACAATGCGGAAATCATCGGTAAGGGTGTAAGCATCGGAGCGCACCGCCAGCAGATCGTTGGTGGTTTTAACGGGTGCAAACCGGCTGCGCGGCACGCGAATGGCCTGCGCCCCGTTAAACACAGCAATAGCAGACCCCATCGCCGTTTCCAGCTGGTAAACTGGCGGGGAATCCGGGTCACGCGGATCAACCGTTTTGCTGTTGCGAATCATCGGCAGCCCAAGGCGGTTGTTGTGGCTTTGCATCTGCCGGTACAGCGTAGGCAAGTGGAACCAGAGATTGTTGGTATTGAAATATTTATGGCGGTGAAAGTCTTGAAATTCGGCCGTATTCTCTGGCGGGCATTGGGCCGATTCGCGCAAAATCAGCTGCCCATCCGGCCGTTCGGCCAGGTGCCCCCCCTTCTTATCCATCTCAGTACGGTCGGCCACTTCCATCATGAACGGAATTTCGTTATCGACAAAGTAGCCGAGAATGGCCAAATCGACCACTGCGCCAAGGTTATCGGCATTGGAAACAAAAGCATATTCGTATCCTTTTTGCAGCAAAACTTGGAGTGTATTGCTGGTGACCAAGGCGGTATAAATATCACCATGTCCCGGCGGGCACCATTCCAATTCTGGGTTTTCTGGCCAATCAACCGGCAGCAGATTATCTTGCCGAATTTTTGGCTCTTTATGCTGCAAAAAAGTATGGGGCAGATCGTGGTTCAGGTCTGGGTATTTTGCCAACAATTCCAGGGAATCTGCCTCCGTGGAGAAGCTGTTCATCAGCAGCAGCGGCACGTTGGTCAACTGCGCCTGAAGGGCAATGATGTCTAAAAAAGTGTATCCATCTTTCACGGGCAGTAGAGATTTGGCTTTGGCCAGTCCCATGCTGGTACCCAGGCCGCCGTTTAGTTTGATAACGGCCGTTTTCGCCAGCGCATATTTGCCAATGGCAGCCAAATGTTCGGGAAACTTCTCGGCATCAGGAAGCTGTGTAACCGGGCGAATATCCGCTTCAGGAATAAATCCAGTTTGGCCCGTTAACAGCTGCTCATAATAATAAGCAAAAGTATCAATAAAAATAGAAGGCAATCCCTCAGCCTCCATACGGGTAATAAAAGGGGAAAAGGTGGGGGTACTACTGTTCATTTTGTCGCCTGCCTTCGTATTTAGAGCACTACATAATAGATCAAGTGCATTGATAGTAGAGTTGTTCCTGATTAAAAGAATGAAGAATTTCGGGCACAGATGAACACAGATTTTCACAGATCCTCATAAATTCTCCTGCAATTTGGCAATCAAGTTACGTGCATCCTGGTCATGTGGGTTGGTCTGCAACGCCCGCTTAAACCAGTCGATAGCCACAGCATATTCATGCCGATCGCGATAAATGAGGCCGATGTTATAAGCGACGTTGGGCGCCACAGCATCCAGCACCAGCGCCTGCTTAAAAGCCGCAATTGCCCGCAGCTGTTCATCATCTCGCGCCAAAATCGGGTTGCCCAAATAGGCTGCGCCTAAATTTGTCCAAACCATTACATTTTCTGGCGCTTGCTCACGCAGCGACTCCAGCAGCGCAGCCGCTTGCTTAAATTTTTTTGTTAAGATGTAAGCGCCACTCAAATTCAGGGTAACGTCGAAATGTTCTGGCTTTAGGGAGTAAGCTTTTTGTAGAAACGTTACGGCATTGTTCACTTTACCACGATGCAAAAGCTCACTGCCCCGCCGAAATAATGCGTCGAACTTCAGATCGTTTTTTTGATCTTTGGAATCTCTCTTCATCTCTTTACACAACCTTTCTAAAAAGCCTGCTTACGATTTGGGGGGATCAGAATCATTGTCACAATTCCGTCAAATTTACCGGGAGTAATTCATCATTCTCGCTGACCCCACGGCCGATTTTAGCCATATCATGCCACTCATTATCAACCTGAACCCGAACCACGTCCGCCGTAAAATCGGTATTTGTTTCCCTATCATTTAACAACAGCGAAGAGCCAACACCATAAACATCCACTGGCACCAACAGCTTCTCAAAACGGCTAATTTTAGCCGGATTGAAGCCACCCGTCACCACAATACGCACATTTTGGCAGTACTGTTTGGCCACTTCTTCCTCCTTTGGGGAAAGAGACCATTGCTGCCAGGCAGCATCCAGCGCTTGCCGCACATTAAAAACCAAACGCGGCGTGACGCCCAAATCTAGCGCCGGATCGCCCAGCGGTGGCACATTCACATCACGCAAACTGCCGCTGGTATCCAACCGTACCCCAAACAGAATATATTTCTGGGCTTCGGTTTCGTTACCAGCAGCCATGAGCTCACGGTATCGTTCAAACATTGCTTTCATGGTGCGAATAGCGTCGCTGATGGAATCGTTGTTAAAATCAACCAGGGCAATACGAGAAACTTCTGCGGGAACGTATTCAGCAAAGGCCAACATGGCAGCGGCCGTATCGCTTAAAAAGCAAGCGATGACGGCATGGGCAATGGTGCCACCACCTGCGCCGCCCCACCAATCTCCCTGAGCATCTGTGGAAACATACGGCCGTAAATGTTCCCCAAAATCCCGGTTAAAACGCGCTACCGACACATCATAAGCGTAGCCATCGGCTGCCTGCACCTCGTGCAGGTCAAACCGCGCCGGGAAAAAAAGCACGGATTTACCCCGCGCCGCCTGCAAAACATTATACACATTGGTAGCAATGCGGCTGCTGCGGCTTAAGATGCCCAGCATCGGCGTCTCCAGCAAAGCAAAATCCCGGTAGCGCCCCTGTATTTTGATGACAGGCTGCACCCGCAGTGGATCGTCCCGGTATTCTGTGATGGCACCATCTTGAACGGCCGTAACCCGCAAATTCTGCCAGGTAGGCACCCATTCCCCAGCCTCATCGAAATATCCTGTACAGTGACGCAGCATCGACAACGCCTTATCCACCCCCACAACCACCGTTTTGCCCATACGTCGCGTAAAAAATTGCACTTCCACATCCATATCTGCCACGTTCAGGCCTGCCGGATCGCGTCCTATATCCCGGGCATAGTTTCCCTGGTAGCCACTATTTTGCCCCACACCCGCCAACATCTTCAAAATATTAGCGAAATATTTATCTGAATACCACCCCTCACGCATTCTCTCCACATCTAACTTAAACACAGAATTATTCAAACGCTTGCCGTTAAAAATTGTCATTTTTAAACCCTCAACCAGATTAAAAAAATGTGATCAGTTTTTTTCTACACGAATTTCCTTAATAGGATATTTAAGGTAAATTGCATATACAAAAATGTGTAATATTATAGTATTACTATACCCCCCCATATTCAAAGAGAAGAGGAGAAGATTCATGAACAAAAAAGCAGTGTTACCCTGGATAATTGCCCTATTATTGTTAGCAGCCTGTGGCGGCGGAAACGCAGAACCAGCCGCCCCAACTGCAAGTAATAATACCAGTTCTTCCCCCACAACAGAAGTTGTGGACAATGCGGAAGCCGAAGAAGCCGTCGCGCCTGTAGAAGAAGCGACTGCTGAAGAGAGTGCTGAAGCAGTTGAAGATGCACCAGAAGAAGCATCAGAGGAAGCTGCCAGCGAAGTAGTTGTGGAAGCAGCCCCGGCCTCCCCCTTTGGAGATCGCCCCATGTCTGGTATCGATCCTGAAACTGGCCTGGTTATCAATCCAGATTCAGTCAATCCAGGTGATACATTTATTGTTCGTGGTGAAATCATCAGCATGAACCTTACCCCCATTACCGCCCCGGAATTCTTAATCCTATCCCCAGATGGGTTTCGATTCCGACTGCGCAGCCAGAGTTTAAACGATACTTTCTATGAAGATGGGGACCAGCTGCAACCATTCCAATACCGGAATGGCATGTTGGCCCAGGCCACGGCAACCCTGGCAGCGAATGCAACCCGATCTGATATTCCCACAAGCACAGACCTGGTTTTAATCAAGAGCGAGTAACGAGTCCACTGAAAAAGGTTGTTTTTGTCACAGAGAACATCGAGTTTTCAAAAGAAATCTCAATGTTCTCTGTGTTCTCTGTGGCTTTTTTCAGCAGATGAAATAATAAGCCACTCTTTTTCACAAAAGCTGTAATGCGTGCAAAGCATTACAGCTTTTTTTATTCGTGTAGTATAGATGGTCTATCTAGATGTAATCATTATGTTGATTTATATTTGATCTTATGAAAAGTAATTGCTATAATGCCCCTAGTTACATAATCTTATTTCAAGTTGTCCGATATCATTTCATCTGGCACTTTCTGGCTCAGCACTAAAACATATCTTTAGAGTGGCTCCTCTATCGGTAGGTAAACGTATCTTCTGCATATTTCTGATGCGTTTATTACTACATGAATTTCAGCCCTCGACAAGACCCTGGGCATAGCAAGGAGTGTGAGGCGATGGAAGAACAGCTGCTCGCCTTCCTGAAGTTCCTTCAACAAGAGTACAAGTACTCAAACAATACCATAGCGGCCTATAAAAATGACCTGAGTCAGTTTGCATCATATCTAAAGGGTCATCAGTTAAACAATGCAGGCGGCTGGAAATCTATTGGCAGTGATGAAATCAACGGCTATGTTGATTTCATGAAAGAGCAACCGTATGCTTCGTCTTCTGTAGCGAGGAAAGTGGCTGCGGTTAAATCATTCTTTAATTACCTTCATGCTAATAAGATTGTGGAAGATAACCCTACAATCGAAATTGATTCACCCAAGGTAAAAAAACGCTTACCCAAAACGCTTTCTTCCGAAGAAGTCGAAAAATTATTGGAAGCTCCTTCCCAAAAGAAATCACCCAAAAATTTGCGTGATATGGCACTGTTAAACATGCTGTATTCAACCGGTATGCGAGTCACCGAAGTTGTGTCACTTCGCCTGGAAGATGTTGATTTAAACAATAAGGTTTTGTACTGTCCAGGCAAGGATGACCAGGTTCGTGAACTGCCATTTGATCAATACACGAAAGCGATTTTGGCAAATTATCTTGAATCGGGACGGCCGTTTCTCGTCAAAGACAAAGATGAAGAAGCCATGTTTCTGAATCACCGGGGACAGCAGCTAACCCGCCAGGGTCTCTGGCTCATCATTAAAGCATACGCCAAAGAAGCTGAGTTAAGCGTTGCTGTCACGCCCCACACTTTGCGACACAGTTTTGCCGCACACAAATTAGACGGTGGCTCAGATTTACAAGAAGTACAAAAATTGCTGGGGCACGCCAATATTTCAACGACCCAAATTTATACCCAGCTAGAAGAAGTAGAAGTAGAACCAGAAGCAGAACCAACTGAATAATCCTGGATAAGCATCCTGAGCATCCAGTTATTTTAGAGACTGGAGACTAGAGACGGAAAATCTCCAGTCTTCAGTCTCTAACTATTTATAGGGAACCAAATGACAACCACAGAAACCGCAAAACAAGTTGAAATTGCCGCCAATGCTATTCGCCAGCAAACTCGCTACCAACCCACCGTTGGGCTGGTGTTGGGGTCTGGCCTCAGTGAACTGGCCAACAGCCTCCAAAACCCGGACATTATTCCGTACGAAAACATTCCAGGCTGGCCCCAATCCACGGTCATTGGGCACAGCGGTCGTTTGGTTATTGGCACGCTGGAGGGCAAAACGGTGCTTGTTCAGCAAGGGCGTGCCCATTATTATGAAGGGTACGACATGGCCCAAATTACCCTGCCCGTGCGGGTAATGCGTGCCCTGGGCATTCAAATATTAATTGTGACCAATGCGGCGGGGGGCATCAACGCCAGCTTCAACCCAGGTGATTTGATGCTCATCACAGACCACATCAACTTTTTGGGGCTGGCGGGGCAAAATCCGCTGCGCGGCCCAAATGATGAAAGTGTCGGGCCGCGCTTCCCAGACATGATTGGGACGTATGATTTGCAGCTGAGGGAGTTGGCGCGGAAAACGGCCGTTGCCAACGGCTTTACCCTGCAAGAAGGCACCTACGCCTACGTGGCTGGCCCCAGCTTCGAGACGCCTGCTGAACTGCGCTTCCTGCGCACCGTAGGAGCCGATGCGGTGGGCATGTCTACCGTGCCAACGGTTATCGTCGCCCGCCACGCCGGAATGCAAATCATGGGCATTTCCTCTATCACCAACATGGCAGTGCCAGACCCTAAACCAGGCACGGTATTGAACCATGAAGAAGTATTAGAAACTGGCAAGCAAATCATCCCCCGACTGACCGCCCTGCTGCGCGGCATTCTGCAACAATTGTAAATCCACGATACAATCATAGACGAGCAACAGCTGATCGGTTCAGCTAAAACCAGGCGCACAATTAGCGCGCCCTCCTTGTCTGTGTAACTTGCGAACCCATCATGGATCAATTTTACGTCTTCATTCTGCGCAATGATGTCTGGATTTATATCGTCTCGGCCCTGGGGTTGTTTTGGTACATCAATGAATTTATCCGTGCCCAGCGGCTGCTGCGCGTGGCAATTTTTAATTTAGAGCGAGAAGCCAACACCCAAATTCGCAATACAGCCCTGGTGTTTATTCTCATTTTGTCTGGCATCATTGGCGGCGTTTATTATGTCAACAGCCAGGTAGCGCCCACCTTGCCCCCAGAGCTGCTGCGTGCAGCTACCCCTACCCCAGATATTTTTCGCACCCCGTTGGCCTCACCCACCCCTTTACTAACGCGCCAACCGACTCCCACCCCCCCCCTGGTACCCACCATCACCCTGGCGAGCAACCCCGGCGAACCGGCTCCTAACCCGGCTGAAGAAGCAGCACCAGAAGAAGAAGCAACGGCCGTTGGCACACCCCTCCTGCCGCCCACACCTTCCGTCGGCTGCACCATCCAGCTCAACATCACCGAACCGCGCAACGGATCTGTGGTATCTGGCACTATTTTGTTTAATGGCACGGCCGATTTTGAGGATTTTGGCTACTACACGCTGGAAGCCAACGGGCCACAAACGGGTGGGCAGTGGGCTTCGCTGCTGGGGCGTAACGTTAACCAAAGGGTACAAGATGGCTTTCTGGGGAGTGTCAACCTGAGCCAGTGGGAATCTGGCCCCTATCTTATTCGCCTATCGGCGGCAGACTCGACGCAAAACACAATTGCCCAATGTGTCATTCAGGTGACGTTGCAGCAGTAGGGATTATTCTGCAGAGTTCTGCTCGTAAAAGCAAAGTTGGGTATTGCCATAGGTGCGGCTGTCGGTTAGCCTCAGGTTTTGCAGGGTGAGCGGTGTGTACTCTTTGGGGTCGATTTGCACCACGACAATGCCAGCAGGGGTTAGCCAGGCAGACGGCCGTTCATCCAACACCCCCATTACTTTTTGCCATAAATCCACATATTGTGGTGGGGCGACGTAGATGAGATGGAAACGGCCGTTTCCTTCCCCCACCGCACTACGCCCCAAATAATCAAACGCATCCGCCTGTACCACGCGCCCCCTGATCTGCAAGCGCGTCGTTTGCAAATTCGCCTGAATCGTTTGGATGGCCGGGCGCACCTTGTCTACAAACACCACCTCAGCCGCCCCCCGGCTCAGCGCCTCAATGCCCACCTGCCCCGTTCCGGCGAACAAATCGAGCCAGACCTCGTCATCTACCTTGCCCAAGATATTGAACAAGCTCTCCTTGACGCGATCCATAATAGGCCGGGTAGAATCCCCCGGCACCAATTTCAATCTGCTGCCTCTGGCGCTGCCGCTGATGACACGCATGATCGGTGAACGGTAATCGGTGAACGGTAATCGGTGATCCTACCGATCACCAATTACCGATTACCGATAACGTTCCTAACGGCGTTCCGCCACAATCTTGGCAATATCATCGGGATTGTCGGCCACGCGCACACCGGCAGCCCGGAGCGCTTCTACTTTACTTTCGGCCGTGCCGCTTTTACCTTCTACAATGGCGCCAGCATGTCCCATCCGCTTGCCAGGAGGCGCGGTACGCCCCGCGATGAAGGAAGTCACTGGTTTGGTGACATGCCGGGCAATATAGGCTGCGGCTTCCTCTTCGGCATTGCCGCCAATCTCGCCAATCATCACTATCTGCTCGGTGGCTGGGTCTTCCTCAAACAAGGCTAGCACATCTATAAAGCTGGTGCCGCTAATCGGATCGCCACCGATACCAACGCAGGTAGATTGGCCAATGCCCAGCTTTGTTAAGGCGTCAATCACTTCATACGTCAGCGTGCCGCTTTTGGAAACGACGCCCACGTTGCCCGGTATGGCAATATTGCCGGGAATGATGCCTACTTTGGCTTCACCAGGCGTTAGCAAACCAGGGCAGTTTGGCCCCACCATGCGGACACTCAGCGTATCCAGGTAGGCGCGAGCGGCGATCATATCCAGTACAGGAATATGCTCTGTCAGACAAACGATTAGATCAACCCCGGCATCTGCTGCCTCATAAATGGCATCCACGGCAAAGCGGGCCGGCACAAAAATGAGAGAGGCATTACCCCCTGTAGCGACTACAGCTTCTTTCACGGTATCAAAAATGGGTACTCTTTTGTCTTCGGTGCTAAACCATTGGCCACCTTTGCCAGGGGTTACCCCAGCAACGACATTGGTACCATATTCCATCATCTGGGTGGTGTGGAAGCTGCCTTCGCGGCCGGTAATGCCCTGAATAATTAAGCGTGTATTTTTATCGACAAGGATACTCATTATAAGGCTCCCCTTGCAGCGGCAACTGCTTTTTGGGCTGCGTCGGAGAGGGTTACGGCCGTTTCCATTTCAGAATTCGCCAAAATTACCAACCCCTCAGCAGCGTTTGTACCCGCCAGACGCACCACCATCGGCACATCTGTCTTTACCTGGTCCAATGCTTCAATAATGCCCTTGGCCACTTCATCCCCACGGGTGATGCCCCCAAAAATATTGATCAGCACTGCCTTCACCCGGTTGTCCGACAAAATAAGGCGCAGCGCCGTAGCCACCTGCTCCGACTTGGCCCCGCCACCAATGTCCAAGAAGTTGGCCGGGGCGCAGTTGTATTCTTCGCCAAACTTCTTTACCACGTCCATGGTGGCCATCGCCAAACCCGCGCCGTTAACCATGCAGCCAATATTGCCATCCAGCTGAATGAGGTTAATGCCGCTGAGACGGGCTTCTTTTTCTGCGGCCGTTTCTTCATCCACATCCCGCATTTCTGCTAATTTAGGCTGCCGGTAGAGACCATTGTCATCAATCGACATCTTGCCATCCAGCGCCATCAACTTGCCGCTGCCCGTAATCACCAGCGGATTAATTTCTGTTAGAGAAGCGTCATTGGCTTTAAAGCATGAATATAAACCGACCACAATTTTATGGAACTCCCGCCACAGTTCGCGGGGCAAATCCATCGAGGAAGCCAGGTAAGTGGTCTGGTAGCTGCGCACGCCCAAAGCCGGCTCAACGTAAGCGCGAAAAATCTTTTCTGGCGTGCGTTCATTGACCTCTTCAATATCCATTCCGCCTTCAGCAGAAGCCATCACCATAACACGCCGTTTTGCCCGGTCGATGAGCACAGCCAGGTAAATTTCCTGGTCGATACCACCAGGGGACTGCTCATCAATGAGCACCTTGTTCACCTGAAAGCCTTTGATATTCATGCCTAAAATCTGGCCAGCCGCCGCTTCAGCTTCATCCGCGCTGCTGGCCAGCTTGATGCCGCCCGCTTTACCACGGCCACCAATTAACACTTGCGACTTAACGACAACTTTGCCGCCTAATTCCCGGGCAATTTCTCGCGCCTCAGCAGGGGTCGAGGCAATATCACCATTGGGAATCGGCACGCCGTGCTCGGCAAATAGTCGTTTTGCTTGATATTCATGCAGATTCACGTATTCACTCCTTTAGTGGGGAATTTTCCATTGCATTATTTATAGAATGGATTGGTCTGTTTGGATTGTGCGAACGGGTTGCGACATGTTCGCAGATTGTCTTGAAAAGAGCCAAAAAATTATAACACGGCCGTTCCTGAACGGCGAGGTAGACCATAGGTCACCTTGCCCCATCCCGGCGAACCTTTCATAATCCAACCATGATGGCAACCCTAACATCCCTTACCACTCAGCCTGTAGAAAATGATGAACTATTACTCATCACTCAGCCAGCACTTCGTGCCCAACTGCTGCATGCCCGGCAGGTAAACGCGATGAACGCCGGCTGGGTTATCGACCGTGGCGAAAACGTCTACCTTTCGCTGCGCACCATTACGGACGAAAAGCAGCGACGCGAGATAGCCTGGGCGGTGCTGCGCTTGCAAATGGGCGCAAAGCTCAACCCAGAGGAGATGCCAGACCCGCTGCGTACGGCGCTTTTGACCGGAAACAGTGAGCCTTCACCGCTGTTTGCCGCTTTGATATTTGGTGGGGTAAGCGGGGTGATTGGCGGGGTTATGGTTATGGCGCTGGTAGGTTTGCTTGTTACAGTATTAAATGTGCCGTCAGAATCGCTGTTGGGTCTGGCCGCAACGGCCGTTTCCTTCGTGCTTTCCGGGGCAGCCATTGGTTGCGTCTCTACAGCCTACTTTTGGCGGCGACTGACCCGGAAAACGGCCGTTCGCCCTATTCGCCCAACGATTGCAAAAAAGACCAGATAGCTTCTGCTGCCAAATCATTGCCCGCCTGGTTCCAATGCGGATCCCCGTAATGATACAGTTCCCCATTTTCAATGCTGCCCTGCCAAAAAACAGGCGTCAGGTTCAAGAAATGAATGTTCGCTTCGGCCGTAAAGTCGGTAAACAGCTGCTCCTGCGCCTGAACCGTCTCGCTAAAGCGATCATAGCTCAGGTAGGTTGGCTCCCATTGCAGCGTCCCCGCAGCCCCTTCGCTTAACGTCACCGTCACCGTGCGCTCCAGCACATTATTCACATCCACCGGGTCCCACACCCGCGACCAGAGCACATGCTCCTTGCTGGGGATATAGACCACCACCAGCTCCGCTCCCTGGGCCGCCAGCTCTGCATCTAACGCAACGAGGCTGGCTTTTACGGCCGTAAACTCATCAGAAGCTGCCAACGTCTCATAATCCGCACTGAGCGGCAGCAGATGAATTTCCTTAAACACCGTTTCAATCGGCCCGGCTTCCGTACTGGCCACAATAGGGTAGCGGTAATGGGGTGTTACCTCTTCTTCAGGCGGAAAAAACTGCCGCCAATAATGAGCTGCCACATGCGGCGTCAACAATCGCCGATAAAGCGAGACACCTTGTAAATCATATTCCCGCCAATCCAGGCCGCTTTCCTGCCGTTCCAGATATTGTTGGGTGTTGATAATGTCGTTCCCCTCAAAAAACATCAGCAGCACATATTTCGGTTGCTTATCCAGGCCAAACTGCCGAATCGCCGCCGCCTCGTTAAGCGTGCTCCAGCTGGGCGCACCCAGCGTCAAAATTTCTTGCCCGGCAAACTGCTCCAGCCGCTCGATCCAGGTAATGGGTGCGGTGCGGATGGTGAATGAATCGCCCGTAATGATGATGTCGTATTGCTCTTGCCAGACGGCCGGTTCGTTGGGGAAACCGTGCTCATCCGTGACAAAACGATATTCAAACGAATCGTCCCGGTCGCTGGGGGCCGTGCTGTTTTCCGAGTTAGCCAAAAAAGGGTTGGCCGGATTCCACAACCCCTCCAGCAAAAAGCCGGGCGTATAACGGTACCCAATCTGGATTGGTTTATCGTATTCAAAGTAGGGCTGGCAGGTATAGGTGCCAATGATGGGGTCTGCGGCGCACACTTCTATGGGAATGAGCTGGTAAAACAGCCGGAAACCAACTTCCATGGCAAAAACGAGTGTTATGAGCGTTACGATGATGGGGCCGATGATGTTTACGGCCGTTTTCCAGCCAACTCGTTTGTTCTCACTCATTGCCAAATAATCCCCCTCTTCGCTGCCGCATCACTTCAAAAGCAATAATCGCCGCCGAGGCCACCACGCCCAACGATTGTTGAAAACCGGGCTGCTGGTACGGAATTTGCAACACTAAATCTGCCTGGGTCAAAAAAGAGCGGGTAATGCCCCGTTTTTCGCCACCCAGCAGCAGAAACAGAGGCACCGTTAGATTGGCTTCATAAATGGACCTGGCCTGCTGATTGCTGGTAGCGGCAATTTGTAAACCCAACTGGCGGAAGGTGTCGGCGGCCAATTCGGCCGTTTCGGCAATGGCAATGGGCATCTGCTCAGACACACCAGCCGAAGCGCGAGCCACCACGCCAGCGGCGCTGAACCAGTTGCGCGGGCGCACCACCACGCCATCCACCCCGGCAGCATACAGGGAACGGAGCGCCTGGCCAAAGTTGAACGGGTCTTCGATGCCGTCTAGCATAACGACAAACGGCCGTTTCCCCCCCTCTACCAACGCAGCCAGCGAGACAAACTGGCGCGGCCCCACCGCTGCCACCACTCCGCCATGCGTCTGTCCCGTCACCCGCTCCGCAATAAAGGTCTCATCTACAATCTGCAAAGGCACCCCACTTTGGGCCGTCAGGCGCTGTAATTTAGCCACACGACGCTCCCAGCGGTGGCCAGCCCCTTTTTGCACATAGACGGCGTGCACAGCCCGACAGCCGCCCATCAGCGCCGCTGTGACAGAGATAGCCCCTTCTAGCCAAACAGTCTCATCATTCATCAACACCATTTTGCCCCAACCGCCCTCAAAAACAATTGGAGATTAAAGATTGGTTCAATCGCCAATCCCTAATCTCCAAAGTTATTTAGATTGGTCCAATCTTGAAGATTGGACCAATCTCAGTAAGTAAATTTTAGACGGTTACTTAGCCTCCGGTGGGTGGTGTGGCCGTTGGCGGTGTAGTAAAGAGCGGGTCCAACACCGGCGTGGTGGGGGTGCGACCCCGATCATACTCGGTTAGAGTCAGGTTGCCAACGAGCTGCTGGTCCACAAAGGCAGCCAGGTATTCCAGATCGGCCGTTTGCAGTTCAGATTCAGATAACGGCCGTACTTCTCGCCCGCTCACCTGAATTAGATAATAGCGGGTGTCTTCAACTGTCACCGTGCGGCTAATCAGGTCACTGGGCTGACCAATGGCTAAGCTAAAAGCTGCCTCAGCTACCTCAGCGCCCAGGTTGCTCGTCACGGCATCCTGTGTCCGCCACAGCACCTCTGAAGCCTGAGCCGTTGAGCCACTCTCCAGATCAAACGGCTGGCTGCGAATCTCGTTCCAAACAGAAAGATAATCTGAAGCGTTTACCATCGCCAACGCTTCATTGACTTCTTCTTCCGTTTCAAACTGCAAGATAAAGAAGCTGACATGCTCTGCTTCCTCAGCCAACTCCCTCTCAATGCGCAGCGCCTCGATCAACCGCTGCCGGTAAAGCTGGATGCGTACCAGTTCGCGATACTGGGCTTCAGAGACACCCAGCTTACCAAATTGACCCATCAGGGCGCTAAAATCTTCCTGGAAAGATTCGGCCGAAACTGGTGTTGCTGTGGGCTGCGGTGAACCGGTTGGCCCCACGGTGACGGTGGGGAACGGAGTATTGGTAGGCACAACGTCGGTAATAACGGCCGTTGGCAACGGCGTGATCGAAGGCGTCAGCTCTACCGTAGGCGTTGCCGAGGGGAACGGCGTGGGCAAACCACCATCAAAAAAGTTAAAGGTTCGCCCAATTTCGGCAGCCACATCCGCATCGGTTACGATGATGCCACGCACTTCAGCCGCCTGGCGAATAATCGTCTCATCAATCATCTGATTCAACGCATTTTGACCCAGCAGTTCCGATTGCAGCAAATCATCTATTGCCTGCCCGGCAAACTGCTGCACCACGCCCACGTTCCCCTGGAACGCTTCCAGCTGATTCTCTAGCAAGATAATCCGCTGCGCCCGCTCGAACTTCACCCGATCTTGCCAGTCGCGCAGCGAAATATTTTCCTCGTTGACGATGGCCACCGGCCGATTCGGCGCAATAAGCAGTTCATTGATGGCCGCCGCCAAAAAAACCAGCAGCAGCAAGCCACCCACCACCGCTACACCCAGACGAATCTGGCGCGTTTGCTGGGCGCGTTTCCGCGCCATCAGCACCTCTTTACGGGACTGTCGCTGCTGCTCGGAAATTGTTATTTCTTTTTTCTTTGCCATAATTTCTTTGTTGCTCCAATGATGCAACCTGACCACAAAAATCCCCCCGGAAACCACGTTGGGCTTCCAGGAGGATGAGGGTCAGGGAATCATGGTATCTATGTTTGGGCGATTATTCGTCTGCAAAAGGCAGCAGAGCAATGTGACGGGCGCGTTTAATGGCTATAGCCAGGGCACGCTGATGCTTGGCACAGGTTCCGGTTTGGCGACGGGGACGAATACGGCCGTATTCATTCACAAACCGGCTCAACATCTCATGCTGCTTGTAATCAATCAACTTCACACCATCTACACAAAACGTGCAGGAACGTTTCCTACTGGGAGCTTTTGTTCTTGTTGAACGCATTTTTATATCCTCTTAAACTCAAAAAAGCGGATTCCATCTCAAACGGATAATCAAACCGTGCCTTCTGCCAGAGCAATCAGCTCATGCGCAATCACTTCCGTCCGAAAATGCTTGCGCCCTCCGCTGTCATCCCAGCTGCGCGTTTGCAGCCGCCCTTCCACATAAACCTGCTGGCCATGTCCCAGGCGTTTGCTGCTAATCTCAGCCAGATTGCCCCAGGCAACCACGTTAAACCATTCCGTTTCCTCATGCCGACCACCATCTGAGGCAGTCCAGGTGCGAGAAGTAGCCACGCTGAATGAAGCGACTGATCGGCCATTGGGCGTTTGCCGCACTTCTGGCTCTCCATCAACCCAACCAATAATCATAACTTTATTCAGCCCCTTGTTCATGACACACTCCCAACAATGAGGGGGGATTTACCCGCTTGTTCACTTGTAAAATGTTTTTTGCCCGATTCACAACCATTGCACAGCTTGAAATAGATAAAACCAGGCTTACTTTCTTTGAGCCATTGGGTGAGTTCCCAATGACTCAATTGCTTTTTTATTCTTCTTTACGCACAATCATGTAACGCAAAATATCTTCTACATATTGCATATTGCGTTCAATGTCCTTCAGGCGCTCTGGGTCCAATTTCGCATCGAATAGAATGTAATACCCTTCCGCATGTTTACGGATAGGATACGCCAAACGACGCTGGCCCCAAACATTTTGTACCGGCTTATCGCCATCGGTATCGCCGTGGGTCAACCAACCAGAAACGCGCTCTATCAATGTAGAACGGGCCTCATCATCTAATTTTGTCTGAAAAATAACGGTAACTTCGTACTCTCGCACGTTGCCTACCTCCTTTCCTTGGAATTACTCTGGCGAGCTCTGCCCTTAATTTCGTTTAAGAGCGGAAAGCAGCAGATGTATAAAATTTTTGCTGTGCAACGGGAAAGGATGATAGCAGACCTGCCCGGTTTTGCAAACCTGACAGGCAGCAATTCCAATTATGATGTAGGGGCGGGATGGCCTTGGGAAAAAAAATGGCCTCACTGCCGCGCCGTCTCGCCCAGACCCGGTGTGCCCCAAACGGGGCGAGACGGGCGGGGTTTTTTCACTTTTGGGGGGTGTCCCACCCCCCAAAAGTGAAAAAACCCCAAACAAGATTCCCGCACGGGGTGCGAAGCACCCTCGTGCGGGCTAGTAGAGGCAACGCATCGTGGCGAAAAAATTTGGGCAGGAAAGCCGTTTTATTTTGAACCAAGCCCAGATTGAGGATTGCTGACCGCTAATAGGTCTAACTGACAGGTCGCAACACAAACGTTATAATCAACCGCTATGATTGCAAAAAATAAGCAAACAATGTACGGTTTCCGCTTTGGGTTGCTCCTGGTCGGTTTCATTTGCCTGAACTTGCTGCTAAACCGACCAAACTTTCCCCCGGTGGCAGAAGCCCAAGGGCAAACGCGGCTGGTGCTGGCTTTTTATTACGCCTGGTACAGCCCCGGCAACTTTGGCCCAGGTCTGACCCCATTCCAACCGGTCTCTCCCTATTTCTCAACCGACGCAGGCACCATCCAGCGACAGGTGGGTGAAGCCCAGTCAGCCGGCATTGATGGCTTTGTGCAAAGCTGGTACGGGCCAGAAACGGTGAATAATCAAACCGAAACTAACTTTCAGACGCTGCTCAATATTGCTTCGGCGTCTGGCTTTAAGGCGGCGGTGGATTTTGAAACCGCCAGCCCCTTCTTTGCCAACAACGATGACCGGATCAACGCCCTGCGGGCTTTATTAACCACCCATGCGACTCATCCCGCCTACCTGAGGGTGGATGGCAAGCCCGTCATATTTTTCTGGGCCAACTGGATTTTATCGCCAGCCGAATGGGTGACGATTCGCACCACGGTAGACCCAGACCGGAACAGCATCTGGATTGCCGAGGGTGGCGATACCAAATACCTGGACGCCTTCGACGGGCTGCATTTATACAACATCGCCTGGTCGGGCAATCCGGCTGGAACGGCCGCTACCTGGGCAGCCAACACGCGGGCCGCAGCAACCACCTATGGCGGCTACAAATATTGGGTAGGTACTGCCATGCCGGGCTGGAACGCCGATCTGGTGGGGTCCAGCACCGCGCCTCGCGACCGGGCCAACGGTGATTTTTACCGCGCCACGTTTGGCGGAGCGGCCGCCAGCGCCCCCGATATGCTCATCATCACCTCATTTAATGAATGGAAAGAGGGCAGCCAGATAGAGCCAAGCGTGGAGTACGGCAACTTTTATTTGCAGTTAACGGCCGAATTGAGCGCCGCCTACAAAAGTGGCAGCATTGCCGCCCCACCACCACCCCCTGCACCACCCACAGCTGATCCGAACGCGCCACCAACCACCAGCCCCACGCCGGGGCCATCCCCCACGCCGCCGCCCGCGACCCTGACGCCATCACCGTTCCCCAGCGCCACACCGCTGGCCTCCCCCACGGCCCAGCCAGACGGCCGTATCCTCTACACCGTCCAGCCAAACGATACCCTCATTACCCTGGTCGGCCGGTTCGGTGTTTCGCTGGAAAATTTATACGCCTGGAATAATCTGCTGCCCGACAGCCTGCTTTCGGTAGGCCAGTCGCTCGTCATCGGCTACACTATTTTGCCCGATGGCTCCACCCCACTCACAGGCTTCCCCGACGCCCGCGTCAAGCCAGACGGCACCATTGTGCATCTGGTGGGTGGGGGCGATTCAATGCTGCTCATTGCTGCCACCTATGATTTAACGCTGGACGAACTGTACCAAATTAGCGGCCTGGCTGAAGGAGCGCTGCTTCAGCTAGGGCAGGAAGTGATTGTGGGCAAACGGCCACAGCCCGCCACCATCGGTGGCTCGTCTGAAGACCCAGAACTGGGGCTGAGCGTTGTGGAGGTGACGGTACTTGCCACGGCCACAGCGGAACCAACGGCCGTTTCCACCCATACTCCCGCCCCCACCAACACCGCCATCGTACCGCCAACGGCCGTTCCGACCCAGGCAGTAGCCGCAGTGACCGACAGTGTGGTGGCAACGGCCGTTTCTGCCACGCCTGAACCCCTGAATCCAGCCCAACAAACCAGCAATCTGCTCTGGCTGCTGATGGCAGCCGTGGCCATTTTGCTGCTGGCCAGCGGCATTCTGGTTGTGATCGCGCGGCGAGGCTAAAACTAAAAGATTCAAGAAATCTCCGTTTCCCCTGGCAAAGCGGGCTGCTATAATTCCGCCCAATGCGCAATTTAGCCAACTTGCTGTACACATTTTGGGCCATCATGCTTTTGGCAGTAATTCTAGTGGGGTCGCCACTGTCTGGCTTTGGCTGCCAGACGGTTGTGTCTGGCCAGGTTACCCATTCTTGCGAGACAACTTTGGGGGAAACGGCCGTACAAACCAACCATGCCCAGCCCACAGCCCCCACAACTGCCATTCTCATCACATTCGGTATCTATTTCCGCCTCATCCCACCCCGGCAGCGCTACCCGGAATTATGCCTGCGCCCCCCTTCCCCACCACCTCGTTCGTCTGTCTCTGCCTGGAATGGCGTTTAGGAAATCAGGGGATTAGTACCTACCAGCCATATATTGTCTATTCAAAAACGAATGAAGTTTTACTAAACTAGAGACAAACAAATGAAAAAAGCATTGTTTTTACTTACAATTTTGTTAATTACGGCCGTTACCTTAACGGCCGTTGCCTGCACCACCACCAGCAGCAGCAACGAAGCGATCACCATCACCGATCCGTGGGGGCGTACTTCCCCAGCCGTGGCCGAAAATGGCGCGTTTTACATGATGCTCAACAACCAGAGCAGCAGCGACGACGCCCTCCTTTCGGCGGCATCGGATGCGTGCGGCACGGTGGAGCTGCATGAAATGTACGACAAGGGCGAAGGCGTTATGGGGATGCGGCCGGTGGAAAGCGGCTCTATTCCGGTTCCAGCCGGAGGCAGCGCCGAGCTAAAGCCAGGCGGCCTGCACGTCATGTGCCTGGGCAAACTGGTGGGCTTTGTAGCCGGTACGGAAATTCCGATAACCCTGACGTTTGAAAATGCGGGGGAGATGGAGATTACGGCCGTAATCCGCGACAACTAACAGTATTGCAGTAATTGGGTAATTGACATAATTACCCAATTACTCAATTACCTATTTGCTTCACCAGCGCTGCGTCAATCGCCTCTGCCAGATTGCGGCAGCCGATCAGATGCAGCCCTTCCGGCGGTTCCGTCAGGCGGCGCTGGGCCGATTTGGGGATAACGCACCGCTTAAAACCGAGCTTCACCGCCTCTTTCAGGCGGGCTTCCAGTTGGCTCACCGCCCGCAGCTCACCGCTGAGGCCCACTTCCCCCACAAAGGCCATATCGGCATGAACCGCCTCATCCTTCACGCTGCTGGCAATGGCAATAGCAACGGCTAAATCGGCCGCCGGTTCATCCACTTGCAGCCCGCCAATCACGTTGACAAAAACATCCTTATCATGCAGCTTCAGGCGGACGCGGCGGGTGAGAACGGCCGTAATCAACAGCAGCCGGTTATAATCAATCCCATTCGCCGTGCGGCGCGGATTGGGAAAGGTGGTCGTGCTGGCCAGCGCCTGCACCTCCACCAGCAGCGGGCGCGTCCCTTCCATCGTCACTGCAATGGTGGAGCCGGGCGCATTAATCTGCCGCTCCGCCAAAAACGCCTCAGATGGGTTGGTCACTTCCACCATCCCCTTTTCCACCATTTCAAAAACGCCCACTTCGCTGGTGGCCCCAAAGCGATTCTTGACGCTGCGCAGCAGGCGGTAGCGATGGAATGGATCTCCTTCCAGATACAAAACGGTATCCACGATATGCTCCAGCACCCGTGGCCCGGCAATGGTGCCCTCTTTGGTAACGTGCCCCACCAAAAAGATGGCGACGCCCGTCGTTTTGGCCAGCTCCTGAAAGCGGCTGGCGCATTCCCGCACCTGGCTCACGCTGCCTGCCGCCGAAGTTAAATCTTCGGCAAAGGTGGTTTGGATACTGTCTACAATCACCAGGGCGGGCTGGAGCTTTTCCACATGGTTCAAAATCGCTTGCAGCTTTGTTTCCGTCACCAAAAACAGATCGTTGGCGGTGATCCCCAGCCGGTCTGCCCGCATCTTGATTTGGCGGCTGCTTTCTTCGCCGGAGACGTAGAGCGTGGTGCCGTGGGCGTTGGCCGTCATCGCCGCCACGTCCAGCAGCAGGGTCGATTTGCCAATGCCAGGATCGCCCCCCACCAGCACCAGCGAGCCGGGGACGATGCCGCCACCCAACACGCGGCCAAATTCAGGCAGCGGCAGCTGGAGCCGCTCAAAGCCGTCGGCCGTTACGTCTGCCAGGCGTTGGGGCAGGCTGTCACTTTGCCCGGCGGCGCGGCGGTTGCGCTGGCTGGCGGGCACTTCTTCCACCAGCACTTCTTCCACCATCGTGTCGAATTCGCCACATTGGGGGCAGCGGCCCACGTAAGCGGCGGTCACGCGGTTGCAGCTGCTGCACACAAAGCGGGATCGTTTTTTGGCCATATTTTTCTCCACTTCTTAATCAAGTTGTGGCGATTTTAACATATGCTATACTTTTTCGCCGTGATTGATTGGCGCTCTGTGTGGACGAATGGGTTATGGATTTTGGGAACGGCCGTTTTATTGGCGACGTTCAGCTATACCTATTGGCTGTCTCGCACCGAACCACGGAGTCTGGCCGAAATCAATCAACAACCGCCCTACGCCGGACTGTTTTGGTCTGGCTTTTTGCTGGTTTTGCTGGGGCTGGTATTTACAAGTGCGCGATGGTGGGAAACGGCCGTTTGGCTGCTGTTCACCGCCTGGGCACTCTTTAACCTGATTGCCGCACTGCGAAGTTCCAAATGAAAGTTGCAATGAAAAAATTATTCGTCTGGTTTTGCTTACTACTCATGCTGACCGGCCTGCTTTTGGCCCCAAGGGAATCTGCTCGTGCCCAAACCGGACCAGAAGGCACGCCACAAAACGGCTATCCGCCACCTGCCACCCCAGCCCAGCCAGAGGAAGGGTATCCCAGCCAGCCAACCATCCCTACCTCAGCAGCTGCAGACGAAGCCTACATCGCTCCCACCCTCGCCCCACTGCAAGAATCGGCCCCGGAAACGGTCATTGGCAGTGGAGCGGTCGCGCCAACGGCCGTTCCCAACCTGCCCATCAGCCAAACTGCCCTGGTGCGCAACCGGGCCATTTTGTGGGCCGGTTTTTTAATCACCCTGCTCATCTTCTCGATGTCGGTGTACGGCGCAATGCTGATGTACACCCGTCGCCGCAGTTAACCCACCGTGTCCCCCACCCCAGAAGCTGAATTAAACCCAACCCCTTCCCGCTGGCGCAGGCTGTGGCCGTGGCTGAATGGGGGATTAACGGCCGTTTTACTCATTGGCGGCCTCTGGTATCTCTCCCGCACCATTCAGTTCAGCGATGTTCAAAATGCGCTAACCACCGCCAACGGCTGGTTGATGGCGCTGGCGCTGCTCAGTTTTGTGCTCAATGGCGGCGTGAAAGCGTGGCGCTGGCGTGTGCTGCTCGCCCCAGATGCTGAAGATGAGGTGCCGTATACGGCCGTCTTCTGGGCCATCTGGCTGGGGCAGTTCATCAACGTCATCCTCCCTTTTTTGCGCCTGGGTGAAATTGGCCGGGCGTACGCCATCAACCAGCAAACCGGCTTTAGCAAGATGCGGGCGCTGAGTACCATCGTCGTCGAAAAAAGCCTGGAGCTAATCATGCTGGGGCTGGTGCTGCTGGCGCTGCTGCCCATTTTGGCCCTGCCAGAAAATATGCAGGGCAGCGGCCAAACCTTTCTGCTCATTGCCGGGGCGGCAATTGGCGGGTTGAGCCTGGTTGCCTACCAGACCAACTGGGTCATCACCCAGCTGCGCCGCCTGTTTCAGCTGCTGCCCCAGGCCGTTGAAATGCGTCTCACCAAGCTGCTCATTGGCGGGCTGGAAGGGCTGGCCTCCCTGCGCTCCCGATCGGCGCTGGGTCGGCTGCTGGTCTCGTCGGTTCTGCTGGTTTTGCTGTCGCTGCTGACCCCCTATTTGCTGTTCCACGCTTTCCACATTCCGCTGGGGCTGGCCGAAGCGGCCGTCGTCGATTCGGCACTCAGCCTCACCACCGCCGCCCCCAGCACGCCGGGACAGCTGGGTATTTTTGAAGGCACGGTGGTGCTGGTGCTGTACCAGTTTGGCCAGACCAACCAGGCCATCTCCGTGAGCTTTGCCGTGGTGTATCATCTGATTGTGCTGCTGCCCAAAATAGTGCTGGGCGGATTAGCCGCCAGCCGCACCAACTGGCGCTGGCAGCAGCCTAAAGCGTGATCGCGTGAACAATCCCACAGCCAAATTTTGGCGACAGTTCAGCAAAATACCCCCGCCGCTGGCGGTTTTTGTGGTCACGCTGCTGGTACATGGGATTACGGCCGTTCCCGACCTCACCTTTGCTTTTTCCAGCGGAGACGGCGGAGAGTTGATAACGGCCGTTTTCACCGGCGGCACTCCCCATCCACCCGGCTACCCCACCTACTTGCTGCTGGGCAAGCTGGCGGCCCTACTGCCCGTCACGCCGATTGCCTACCGCTTCTCCCTTTTTTCAGCCTTTTGTGGCGCGTTGGCGGCGGGCACAGCCAGCGCCGCCAGCCGTTCGCTCGGGTTGGCGGGCTGGCGCACGGCGCTGCCGGGGCTAACCGTCGCTTTTGTACCGCTGGTGTGGCAGCAGGCGGTGGTGGCAGAAGTGTATGCGCTGAACCTGGCGCTGGTGGCCCTTTTTCTGTGGAGCCTGTTGGGGAAACGGCCGTCCTGGCTCACCGGGCTACTGCTGGGATTAAGCCTCACCACCCACCTGACTTCTGCCTTGCTGCTGCCGTTGGCCATCCTGATCATACCCAAAACGGCGTGGCCCCGGTTCGCGGCTGGCTTTACTCTGGGCCTGACGCCATTTTTGCTGCTGCCCTGGCTGGCACAGGCAGACAGCCCGGTCGTCTGGGGCAATCCCACAACCGTGGCTGGCTGGTGGTGGCTGGTGAGCGCCCAGATTTACCAGCCCAATCAGCTGGGGCTGCCCGCCAACCAATGGCTGGCTCGTCTGTTCCACTGGAGCCAGGTCTGGCTTTGGCAGCTGATGATTGTGGGCTGGGGAGTGCTGCTGTGGAGCGGCTGGCAGGAGAAAGGTCAGAAGGTTTGGTTCGGGTTGGTGGGAACGGCCGTTGCCTACCTGGGATACGCCTTCTTTTACAACACCCCCGACGCACTTGTGCTTACCCTCCCAGCCTGGCTGCTGCTGAGTTTGGCATTAGCAACTGCCTTCAAACGGCTGGGCAGTTGGGGGTTTCTGTTGCCGTTCGCCCTCATTTTGTTAAACTTCAACGCGATCAATAGTGCAGATATTCACAAGATACGGCCGTTTGCCGGGCAAATCCTGAACCGTTCGCCAGCCAATGCCATCTTACTCACCTCTGGCGACCCAGACATTTTTGCCTTTTGGTACTTTCATTTCGTAGAGGGGCAGCGACCCGACCTGATACTAGTCGATGATCAGCTGTTTGCATTTGATTGGTACCGCAGCAGGCTAAAAACGCTCTATCCTGCGCTGCAAGGGCTGGATGTCGATGATCTGCCCGCTTTTCGGGCGCTCAATGGCGCACAGCGGCCGATCTGCACGGTCAGTTTAGGAGAAGCGGGCGAATTTTCTGCCCGCAATAGTTGTGTAGAGGAACCGTAGTATGACAACAAAAGCCAACGATCTGCCCCCCACCGAGGTGCTAACCACAAGGACGCCGCTGCTTACCTGGGCCAAAGTGCGGATTTTGCTGCTCATTGTGCTGGCGCTGTTGGTATTGTGGCTGGGCGTCAAGGGGTGGCGCGTAGGTCGGGCGGTACAGTCGCTGCTGGGGCAGCAGGCCGTGGCCGAAACACTGCTGGCCAACGGTCCCACCAACATCGACCCGGCCCAGGCGGACGAGATGTTGGTCACCATTCGTCAAAATGTGGTGACGCTGCGGGATGAAACGGCCGTCTTCATGCCCCTCACTCCCTACCTGGGCTGGCTGCCACAGGTTGGCCCCCTGGCTGTAAACGCCACCCACCTGATGGAAATGGCTGATGCGGGAACGGAAACGGCCGTTTACGCCTATGAAGGTCTGAAACCCGCGCTCACCTTGCTGCAAGATGAAGCCAACGTTGGTTCTCCCCTGCCGCAGCTGGTCACTATTTTGGCCGAGGCACAGCCCAATCTGGCCCTGGCACAGCACTCTTTCCAGCGGGTGGCTGCCGCCCGCAGCCAAATCAGCCGCGAGACCGAATTTCCTGAACGCATCCAGACCGCCTTCCAGCTTTTTGATGAATGGCTGCCGCTGGCGCAGGATGGCCTGGTGATGGTTCAGGTGCTGCCCAACATTTTAGGGCACGACGGACCGCGCAATTACCTGCTGCTGGCTCAAAACGAGGATGAGCTGCGAGCCACCGGCGGGTTTATCTCTGGCGTTGGCCTGCTCACTGTAGACAACGGGGATATTTTGGGGCTGGATTTTGAAGATGCTTCCCCCTTCGACCGGGAAGCCTTAATCGCTAACTCTTCGGCGTATGATTACCCGCCGCTGCCGCTGCAAGAGTTGATGGGTGCAGACTATCTTTTGCTGCGCGACACCAACTATTGGCCAGATTTCCCCATTTCGGCCCAAAAAGCAATGGAGCTGTACCAGCTAGTGGAAACAGACACAGCCATCGACGGGGTAATTGCTTTCGATCAGCAGTTTATTGCTATGCTGGTGGAAGCCACCGGCCCTATTGAAGTGGCAGGTTCAGACACAGTGATCAGTGCGGCCAATACGGTACAAAGCTTCCGGGATGCGTTCAACATTAAAGAGGGTCAAACCAATGCGGAATGGTTCCAGAACCGCAAGGCGTTTTTGTCTACCTTTTCCGCTGCCATTCGGGAAAAAATCGAGTTGGACCCCGCCTCGCTGGACATGGCGACGCTGGTGCGGAACCTGTATGCGGCGATGAACCAGCGTCATTTGCAGCTTTTTATGATGGATGCGGAGGTAACGGCCGTACTCACCCAGCTAGATTGGGACGGCCGTTTGGTAAACCCACCTGGTCAAGATTTCTTGCTGGTGCTGGATACCAATATGGGCTTCAACAAAACCAATCTACACATCCAACGCAGCTTCGCTTACGCGGTAGACCTGACGACCAGCCAGCCACAGGCTCATTTGACCATCACCTATCGCCACACCGGGCCAGCCAACGACGCTCCCTGTTTTCAGTCGGTTGCTTATAACGATGCGCCTACCTACCAGGAAGTGGCCGACCAATGTTATTTCAACTTTTTGCGCGTCTATGCCCCACCCGGCAGCGGCCTCAACTGGATGACGCAGCACATGATTCCGGGCGAGATGATGCTTCTGGGCATTCCCTGGGAGCGCCGCGGGCAGGCAATCAATGAGTTTGTCGATTTCACCACGTTTACCAATTTTGTGATGGTGCCGCGCAGACAGATACTCACGACAGAAGTGGCGTATCTTTTGCCAGAAACGGCCGTTCAGCCCCAAGACAATGGGCAACTCTACCAGCTTTGGCTGCGTAAACAGGCAGGCGCTGCACCAGAAATGGTGACAATTTCTGTAACCCTGCCCGAAGGAGCCATTTTGTTAGACGCCCAGGCGCCACAGGAACCGGTTATAGACGGCCGTACCGTCACCTTCACCTTTGAGCTGGTTGAAGATACGCTTCTCACCCTGCATTTCGATTCGTAATTTTATTGGAGACACGTCTTGCGCATTTTGCTCAATGATCGGCCTGGCCATCCGTTTGAAGTTCAGCTCAGCCGCCACCTGGCCCAAAGAGGACACACCGTCCAGCATTGCTACGGTGAATTTTTTCAGAGTCCACGGGGGAATTTGCAGAAAACGGCAGTTGATCCCAATAATCTGGAAATCATTAGTATCCAGCTAAACAAACCGTTCGCCAAATATTCTTTCTTCAAGCGAATTTTCCAGGAAATTAAGTACAGCCAGCTGCTCATCGCCCAAATAAAAGCGTTTCAGCCAGATGTCGTCATTTTTGCCAACACCCCGTCTGAAGCGATGTCCCTGGTTTACTGGCGCTTTCGCCGCAGCGACGTCTGCTTTCTTTTCTGGGTGCAGGATATGTACGGCATTGCCATCAACAAAATTTTGAGCAAACGACTGCCGGGAATCGGCCGTTTGGTGGGGCAAATTTATCTGGGGCTGGATCGCTACCTGCTGCGGCGAAGCGAGCAAATTGTGCTAATTACCGAAGATTTTCGCCCTTTGCTGGCTGAGTGGGGCATTGAGCAGGCCAAAACTCACGTCATTCCCAACTGGGCCACTCTGGCCGATTTGCCGGTGCGCCCCAAAGCCAACCCGTGGGCGCAGACGCACACGCTGGCGGACAAATTTTGCTTTCTCTACTCTGGCACGCTGGGCATGAAGCACAACCCGGAAATGCTGCTAACGCTGGCGCTGCATTTCCAGGCAGACGAAACGGTTCAGATTGTGGTGATTTCGGAAGGTCTGGGGGCCAATTGGCTGGCCGAGAAGCAGGTGGCATTGGGCCTGGCTAACCTTGTCTTGCTGCCTTACCAGCCGTTTAACGAGTTGGCCAATGTGCTGGGCACAGCCGATGTGCTGATCGCTATTCTGGAACCAGACGCGGGAGTTTTCTCAGTACCGTCGAAAGTGCTCTCTTATTTGTGTGCGGAACGGCCGTTACTCCTCGCCGTCCCCCCGGAAAATTTAGCTGCTAAAATTGTGGCGCAGCATGAAGCAGGCTTGGTAACATCCCCGGATGATACGGCCGCTTTTGTTCAGGCGGCAGACAGCTTGCGGCAAGATGGGGCGTGGCGGGAACGGTTGGGCAGAAACGGCCGTGCCTACGCCGAAACCCATTTCAACATCGAAAAAATCACGGATCAATTTGAAACAATCATCAAAAAGATAAAGACCCCCAAAACAAGACCTTATCAGGAGCATAGCAAATGACACAAAAACGCATATTGGTGACAGGAGCCGGTGGCTTCATAGGCCACCATTTAATCACCTTCTTGAAAGAACGGGGCTATTGGGTGCGAGGCGTAGACATCAAAGAACCAGAATTTGTCCCCACCGAAGCCGACGAGTTCAAGCTGCTAGATTTACGGCGCTGGGAAAACTGCCTGGAAGCAACCGAAAATATCGATGAACTGTACTCCCTGGCTGCCGACATGGGCGGCATGGGCTTCATCTCCGCCAACCATTCCCGAATTTTGCACAACAATCTGCTCATCAACCTGCACACAATGGAAGCCGCCCGCGCCAATGGCGTTAAGCGCTATCTGTTCACCTCCTCAGCCTGTGTCTATCCCGAATACAAGCAGCTGGAAACCTCCGTGCTGCCGCTTAAAGAAGAAGACGCCTACCCCGCCCAACCCCAGGATGCCTACGGCTGGGAAAAGCTGGTGGTAGAGCAGTTGTGTACCCATTACAACAATGAACACCCCATCGAAACCCGCATTGTCCGTTTTCACAATATTTTTGGACCGCTGGGCACCTGGGACGGTGGCCGCGAAAAAGCGCCCGCTGCCCTGTGCCGCAAAATTGCCATTGCCAAGCTCACCGGCAACCCCAGGGTAGATATTTGGGGCGATGGGGAACAGACACGCTCCTTTTGTTATATCGACGATTGCACAACCGGCCTTTACAAATTGATGCAATCAGATTACACGCAGCCGCTCAATCTGGGGCAGGACCGTCTGGTTACGATCAATCAATTAGCTGATATAATTGCCCAGATTGCCGGGATACCCATCGAGATCAACCATATTTCTGGGCCACAAGGGGTTCGCGGACGCAATTCCGACAACACACGCTTGCGCGAAGTGCTGGATTGGGAACCGCAGATTTCCCTTGAAGCAGGGTTAGCAGAAACATACCAATGGATCGAAGCTCAGGTAAAAATGAAACTGTCTCAAGAATCCCAGATCGTTGGGTAAACTTTGTCAACCAGGACAAAATTTATGACTAAGAAAATGGCTGCTGTTATCTTCGTTGCGCTTCTAGCGCTAGGCACAATGATGAGTTCACGATACACAAAGACAGTCTGGAGTCTGGAAAGGGCGCAAACTGTACCTAGCCGCACCCCTACGCCAGCCCCCACAACACCGCCCACAGCCACGCCGCCAAGCAACGGCAATAATCCAACGGCCATGCCCACCTCTTTGCCACAAGCGACGCCAACCTCTACGCTGCTGCCAGTTCAGATTGCCCCAACGCCGGTGGGAGGATTTTTACCTACGGCCGTTCCCTGCAGCAGCAGCCCTACCATCCAAACCTTGGGCGCAACCAACGTGCGCAGTGGCCCAGGTCTGGAGTATGAGGTCATTGGGCAGCTGGTCTATCTGGAAGTGCGCTACATCGTCGGGCGGGCCGAGTCGGCCGAATGGTGGCTGATCCAGTTCAACAATGGCATGTTTGGCTGGGTGGCCAACGACATCGTGCTGGTGCAGGGGTACACGCCCATCATCCCCATCGTCGAGGCGCCGCCGCTGAATGGCATCACCCCCACGCCGGGCGCAGCCTGGAACCCGACCCCCTTTCCGTTCTGCACCGTTACCCCACCGCCAACCAACACGTCAACCCCCGCCGCTGAGTTAGCCGAAGCGCAGCCTGCGGCAACGGCCACAACCGCCCCCACCGAGCCACCGCCACCCACCGAAGTGCGCCCCACCGACGCACCGATTGTGCAGCCAACGGCCGTTCCCTTAGATACCCCCACGCCAGTCGCAACGGCCGTTCCCGCCCAATCCGAAGCAGGTGGCAGCCGCACCGGCATTTTGCTGCTGGGGCTGGGACTGCTCATCGGGGCCGGATTGGTAATCACCTATTTGCGCAAACGGTAGCCTGGCACACCAATGGCGGTGAAGCCTCGCCTCTCGCAGCTGTTCGCCTTCACTGTTTTTATCATCCTCGCCTCGCTGGATAATGCAGCGGCAGGCGTGCTGCCCCCGCTCTACGCCATCATCGCCCGCGATTTACAGGCCAGCGATGCGGCGTTAGGGTCAGTTACGGCCGTTTATATCCTCATCGTCGCCATTTCCGCCATTTTGTGGGGCTACCGGGGCGACCAGAAAAGCCGCAAACCGCTCCTCTTCTGGGGCACGCTGGTCTGGGTAGCAGCGATGCTGCTGACCTCGATGGCCCAAAATTTCACCACCTTTTTAATTTTTCAGATGGTAACGGCCGTTGGCGTAGGAGGCATCAGCTCATTGGGCTTTAGCGTGGTGAGCGATCTGGTGCCCGCCCACCGGCGCGGGTTTGCCCTGAGCCTGTGGAGCGTCTCACAAGGCATCGGCGCTTCGCTGGGGGCACTGCTGGCGGGCACCGTGGGCGCGTTCGACTGGCGCTATCCATTCTGGATCATTGCTGCCGCCGGGCTGCTGTTTGCCATCCTCTTCCTGTTTACCCAGGAGCCGCTGCGGGGCCAGGCGGAACCCCAGCTCAAACCGATGTTTGTCCAGGGCAAAACGTACGATTACCGCATCAGCCGCGCCGACATCGCCCTGATTTTGCGGCAGGCGACCAACCGCTGGCTGCTGCTGCAAAGCTTTTTCTATGCCCTGGCCTACGGCTCCACCGTCTGGATTCCGCGCTGGGCCATTGCCAGGGTGCAGGCTGAAGGCTACACGCTGGAAACGGCCACCATTGTGGGCAATCTCATCATTGCCGTACTCAGTTTGGGGGGATTTACGGCCGTTCTCTCCGGTCATCTCGGCGATCGCTGGCAAAAACGGAATCCAAAAGGGCGTGCCCAATTGGCCATGATGGGGCTGCTGCTGTCGGCACCACTCTACATCTGGCTCTACTTCATCCCGTTCCGCAATCTGGCGCTGCCCGAACCGGCCAGCTTTTTGCAACTGGCAACGGCCGTTCTGCTCGCTTTCCTCAGCAATGGCTGGGTCATTCTGGCGTTTGTGGTGGCGTTTACGGCCGTTACCTTCCAATCAGCCGACCCACCCAACTGGGCCGCCATGATCACCGACATCAACCTGCCCGAACATCGCGGCACCATCATCGGCATCAGCCGCCTTTTCCGCGCTGTTGGCCACGCCCTCAGCGTATGGCTGGCCGGCTGGCTCTTTGCCAGCCTCACCGGACGCCTGCCCGAACCAGACAATTACGCCGTGGGGCTAAGCGCCTTTCAAATCTTTGTCATCCCGGCTCTGCTCTGCTACTTCCTGGTGCAAAAATATTTTGCCACCGACCGGCAAAGCATCGTGCAGCAGCTTACCCAGCGTGCCGAAGACCATACGAACGGCCGTAAAAAAACAGGACGTAGATAATAGACACAATATCGGAAATAAGAATTGATCCACAGATTAACGCAGATTTCGCAGATTTATTGGTTTTTATCTGTGTTCCTCTGTGAAATCTGTGTCCCGAATTTTCCGGTTATTCAGGGGCAGCGCGAATCATTTGCACGCCATTAATCGTGTGTTACTATTGCGTTGCGGCTAGATATATCTCTGATATATCAATTTGAGCGATTCGACACACAGCTAAAAAAGGGTAAATAACATGAGTATACCCGGCTTCCCCCAACGTTCACTCAGCGAGCAGGCCTATGAGCAGATTCGGCAGCGGATTGTGACGCTCAATTTGGCTCCCAACTCAGTCGTTGATGAAGCGCTGCTCCAGCAGGAACTTGGTCTGGGCCGCACGCCCATCCGCGAGGCGCTCAAGCGGCTGGAGCTGGAACGCCTCATCACCATCATTCCCCGGCGCGGTATTTTTGTCACCCCCATCAACCTGACCGATTTGCAGCGGTTGTATGAAGTTCGGCTTAACCTGGAATGTTTGGCTACCGAACTGGCGGCGCAGCGGGGAACGGCCGTTCACTGGCAAGAAATGGCCTGCGTGCTGGACCAGATCAACGACCTCACTCCCATCTCCCCCGAACAGCTCATCGCCGTAGACGAAGGCTGCCACCGCATCATCTACCAGGCCGCCGACAACCAGTTTCTGGCCCAAACCTTAAGCGCCCTGTTTCCCCTCAGCCTGCGTATGTGGCACTTTGCCCTCTCCAAATTGGGCGACAGAAAAGATTCCATCATCGAGTACAAACATATCGTCGAACACCGCGAAATTATGGTGGCGCTGCAAGCAGGAGCCACCCAGGATGCCGTCTCCCTGATGCGCCGCCATATTGAGGTGTATCAGCAATACATTGAAAACATCATCTTAGGCAAATCGGTGAAGCTCCAAACAGCCTGATTTGCCGCCACACACCCACTACCTTTTAGGAGGTACCCGTCTATGAGCCTTGATAGACGCCAACGCCGCGTAAGCCGCCGCGACCGCCGTCCAGCAGACCCAGAAGGAACGGCCGTAGCCAAAATCAGCCAACCCGTCAACAACCTGCCCACCTACGAGCTGGTCAACGAAGCGGGCATCGAAAAAATTCACGCCGCCTCCCTGGAAATCCTGTCCGACGTCGGCATGGATTTCTACGACGACGAAGCCCAGGCCACCCTGAAAAAGCATGGCGTTCGCCTGGATGGGGACACCGCCTTCTTCGACCGGGAAATGATTGCCGAATACGTGGCCAAAGCGCCCAGCCAGTTCACCCAGCTGGCCCGCAACCCCGAAAACAATGTCGTCATCGGCGGCAACCACGTCTGCTTCGCCCCCGTTTATGGCCCCCCCTTTGTCGTCGATCAAGATCGCGGCAGGCGCGAAGCCACCCTGGAAGATTTCCGCAACTTCGTCAAACTGACTTACATGAGCCCTTACCTGCACCATTCCGGCGGCACCATCGTCGAACCGCTGGACGAACCGACCCACACCCGCCATCTGGACATGGTTTACAGCCACATCAAATACAGCGACAAGCCGTTCATGGGCTCCGTCACCTCCGCCAACAACGCCGCCGACAGCGTGCGCCTGGCCGAAATTGTCTTTGGCGCCGACACAATCCGGGAGACGCCCGCCCTGCTCTCGCTCATCAACATCAGCAGCCCCCGGCGGCTGGATGACCGCATGTTGGGCGCACTCCAGGTCTATGCCAAAGCCAACCAGGCGCTGCTGCTCACCCCCTTCATCTTTTCCGGGGCAATGGGGCCAGCAGGCATTGCCGGGACGCTGGTGCAGCTCAACGCTGAAGCGCTGGCCTCGATTGTCTTTACCCAGATGGTCAATCCCGGCACGCCGGTCATTTACGGCTCCTTCCAGGCCAACATCGATCTACAAAGCGGCGCACCCGTTTTTGGCTCACCCGAAAGCCAGATTGCTTTGTACGCCACGGGGCAGCTGGCGCGGCGGCACGGTCTCCCCTTCCGGGGAGGCGGCATGTTGGCCAGCTCCAAGCTGGCCGATGCCCAGGGCGCTTACGAATCTGCCAACATGATGCAGCCCACCATTTTGGCCCGGATCAACTTCGTCCTGCACGCCGCTGGCTGGCTGGAAGGCGGCCTGGCTGCTGGCTATGAGAAATTCGTGATGGATTGCGAAATTTTGGGCATGTGCCACAAATTTTTGCAGGGGCTGGATTTGTCGGACAACGGCATGGCGCTGGACTCCATTCGGGAAGTGCCGGTGACAGGGCATCATCTAGGGACGCCCCACACGATGCAAAACTTCCGCACGGCGTTCCATCGCGCCGAAATTTTTGATTACAACTCGTTTGAGCAGTGGCGCGACGAAGGGGGCAAAACCACCATCGAAAAAGCCAATGCCCATTATAAAAAGCTGCTGCGCCAGTACGAAGCCCCCACCCTCGACCCAGCCATCGATGAGGCGCTGCAAGCCTTCATGACTAAGCGCAAAGCAGAGATCAAACCGGAGTTTTAAAGAAAGTAATTAAGTAATTGGGTAATTGGTAAGTAAATTACTCAATTACTTAATTACTCCCATCTTAAAAGGAGTTTTCCAAAAATGAGTGATTTACCTCAAAAAGCACAAATCGTCGTGATCGGCGCAGGGATTGTGGGCAACAGCCTGGTCTATCACCTGGCCAGACATGGTTGGAAAGAGATTGTGCTGCTAGACAAAGGGCCGCTGCCCAATCCGGGCGGCTCTACCGGACACGCATCCAACTTTATTTTCCCAGTTGATCATTCCAAAGAGATGACAATGATCACTTTGGACAGCATGCGCCAATACAAAGAACTGGGCGTCTTCACTGAAAGCGGCGGCATTGAAGTAGCCCGAACCGACGAACGGATGGAAGAACTGCGGCGGCGCATGGCCTCGGCCAAGGCGTGGGGCATCGACTCGTCGCTGCTCACCCCGGATGAAGTGGAAGAGCTAGTGCCGTACATCGACAAAAGCATCATCAAAGGGGGTTTTTACACCCCCAGCGTGGGGGTGGTTGATTCGCTGCGGGCAGGCACATTGATGCGTGAATATGCCATGGAACAGGAGGCGCTGACTGTCTTCCCAAATACGGAAATAGAAGATTTGGTGGTGCGGAACGGCCGTATCCATTCCGTCAAAACCAACCGGGGTGAAATCGAAGCAGAGTACGTGATGATTGCCTGCGGCGTCTGGAGCCCGCGCCTGGCCGAAATGGCAGGGGCCACCATTCCGCTGACCCCCGCCGTACACCAGATGATCAGCGTCGGCCCATTGGCCCTGATGGAGCAAACCACCAGCGAGATCGAATACCCCATTGTGCGCGACATGGACACCTTCTGCTACGAACGGCAAAACGGCAACGATATGGAAGTCGGCTCCTACGCCCATCGCCCCATCCTCATGGACGCCAACGACATCCCCTCCATCGAAGAGTCGGCCATGTCCCCTACCGAGCTGCCGTTCACCGAAGATGATTTTGAGCCGCAGCTGGAGCAGGCGCTAGAGCTGATGCCGGAAATTTTGGGCGACGAAAAGGCGGGCATCCGCCACGCCATCAACGGCCTGCTCTCCCTCACGCCAGACGGGGCGCCGCTCATTGGTGAGACGGAAGTGAAAAATTTATGGTCGGTGGCGGCCATCTGGATTAAGGAGGCTCCCGGTTTTGCCAAAGCGGCCGTAGAATGGTTCACGCATGGGGCGTCTGAGATTGACATTCATGGCACGGATATTGCCCGGTTTTATGATTACGGCCGTACCAAACATCACGTCAACGCCCGCACCTCCGAAGCGTTCAACAAAACCTATGGCATCATCCATCCCCGCGAGCAGTGGGCGTCCAACCGCAACGTGCGCGTCAGCCCCTTCTACATGCGCGAGGTAGAACTGGGGGCTAAATTTTTCGAGACGGCTGGCTGGGAACGGCCGCAGTGGTACAACAGCAACGCCAAACTGCTGGATGAATATAAGGATCACGTGCAGGAACGGCCGCATGAATGGGACGCCCGCTGGTGGTCACCGATCATTAACGCCGAACATCTGGCTATGCGTGACCGCGTCGGCATGGTCGATCTCACCGCCTTTGCCCAATTTGACGTGGCCGGCCCCGGCGTGGTTGAGTACATTGAGAAGATGGCCCTCAACAAGATGGACGTGCCCGTTGGGCGTGGCGTTTACACCCCCATCCTCAACCCCCATGGCGGCTTCAAGTCCGATCTCACCATCTTGCGCCTGGCCCAAGACCAATACCGCATCATCACCGGCGGCAGCGACGGCGGGCGGGACAAAAAATGGTTCATGGACAACCTGCCGGACGATGGTTCCGTCACCTTCACCGACCTGACCTCCGCCATCTGCACCGTGGGATTGTGGGGGCCAAACGCCCGCGACGTACTGCAAGCCGCCACGGACGACGATGTTTCCAATGAGGCGTTTCCCTACAGCACGGCAAAAAACCTCGTCATCAACGGCGTTCCGGCCGTTGCCTTCCGCATCTCCTACGTGGGCGAGCTGGGTTGGGAAATTTCCACCAACATGGAGCATGGCCTCAAGCTGTGGGACACGCTCTGGGCAGCGGGGCAAACATATGGCATTGTGCCCGTGGGGATCGGCGTTTACGGCACGACGGGCCGTCTGGAAAAAGGGTACCGGCTGATGGGTCACGAACTGGAAGGGGAATACACCCCCGTCGAAGCGGGTTTGGATCGACGGCTGGTGAAGAAAGCGGATTTCATCGGCAAAGCAGCCTACCTCAATGCCCGCGAGGAAGGCCCCGCCGCCATCCTTTGCACGCTCACGGTGGACGATCACACCTCCGCCAGCGGCATCAAGCGGTACATGAACGGCGGCGAGCCGATTGTTACCCCAGACGGTGAGCGAATTGTGGATGGGAAGGGACGGCCGTCTTACGTCACCAGCGCCGGAGCAGGCCCATCCGTCGGCAAGCATATCCTGCTGGCCTACTTACCCCCCGAGCTGGCCAAAGAAGGCACCCAGCTGGCCGTGGAATACATGACAGAGCTGTATCCGGTCACGGTGGCCGTCGTCGGCAGCCGCCCGCTGTTCGACCCGGAAAATGAAAGAATGAAGAAGTAATTGAGTAATTGGGTAATTTTGCTAAATCTAATTACCCAATTACCTAATTACCCAATTTCACACAGGTGAAACATGAAAATTCTAGTATGCATCAAGCGCGTCCCCACCACCGGGGCCAAAATTGTGCTCACGGCTGATGCACGGGCGATTGAGACGCGCAATTTGGGCTTCACCGTCAGCCCGCATGAAGAGTGTGCCGTGGAAGAGGCGGTGCAGCTGGTGGAAAAACACGGCGGCAGCGTGACGGTGCTCACCCTGGGCATTCCCGAAGCAGCCCAGCAGCTGCGCGACGCGCTGGCCGTCGGGGCAGATAAAGCCATCCTGCTGGAAACAGATGGTCAGGATTGGGATCCGGTGGCTACGGCCAACGCCATCGTGGACGCGATAAAAGCGTCCGGCGAGTCGTTTGATTTGCTCCTGTTTGGCAATGAAGCGGCCGACAGCGGCAATTACCAGGTGGGCGTGCGCGTGGCCCACGCGCTGGATTTGCCCTGCGTAACGGGCGTAAAGGCTTTGGAAATTGCGGGTGACGCTGTGACAGCCAAACGAGAAGCTGGCGGCGGCTTTGAAATTTACGAACTTTCTCTCCCCGCCGTCGTTACCGTAAAAGAGGGCATCAACTTGCCCCGCTACCCCTCTGTGCCGGGGCGGCTGCGGGCCAAGAAAAAGCCGCTGGAAACCGCAGCACCGCAGAAAAACGGCGGCGGTCTGGAAATGGTAAAGCTGGTCACCCCTCCGGAGCAAAGCAAGTCGGCGGAGGTTTTGGGGGAGGGAACGGCCGCTGTGCCAAAAATCATTGATTTATTGCGCGAACTCAAGTTTGTTGAGTGATGGATAGGAATTTAAGAAGGAACACAGAGTTTCGCAGAGGAGACGCAGAGTTGCACAGAGATAAAGAAAAAATCTCTCCAAATCTCTGTGCAGCTCCGTGGTTCTCTGTGCAGCTCTGTGTTCCGTTTTTTGTTTTTCGTGAGGCAACATGATTCTAGGAATAATCGAACACGACCGGGGTCAGTTAAACAACCAATCTTTGGAAATGCTCACGATGGCGCGGCAGGTGGCGGTGGATGAGGGTGTGGGGGTAACGGCCGTACTCATCGGCGATCCCGCAGTTCCGTTGGCTAACAATTTAGCCGCCTACGGTGTCAGTCAAGCCATTGTGGTGAGCCACGCGGGATTGGCCGACTATGCCCCCGAGGCATGGGCCGAAGCAGTGGTGCAAGTGGCCCAGGCCAAAGCGCCCAAAGCTATCATGGCCACAGGCACAGACCGGGGCAACGAACTGCTGGCCCACATCGCTGCCCGGCTCAACCTGGCCATGGCGGCCAACGTCACCCAGGTGACCGTGGGCGAAAGCTACAGCATCACCCGCGTGCGCTGGGGCGGCAGCCTGTTTGAAGAAGCCCGCCTCTCTGGCGCAATCAAGCTGCTCACCGTGGCCCCGCTGACGCTGCCGGTTAGTGAATCTGCTGTGCCAGGCGTCACTGTGGCAACGTTTGTGCCTGAACTCAGCGACAAACTGTTTCGGGTACGCATTGCCTCACGAGAAGAAGCAAAAGGGGACAAGGTATCGCTGGCCGAAGCCAGGCTGGTGGTGGGCGGCGGTCGCGGCGTGGGCAGCGCCGAGGGGTTTGCCGTGCTCGATGAGCTGGCCGACCTGCTGGGCGGCGCGGTGGGTGGCTCCCGGGTAGTCACCAACCTGGGCTGGCGACCCCATGCCGACCAGGTTGGGCAAACCGGCACCCGCATCGCCCCCGATTTATACATCGCCTGTGGCATCAGCGGGGCAATCCAGCATTGGGTCGGCTGCAAAGGGTCCAAGAAAATCCTGGCGATCAACACCGATCCCGAAGCCCCCATGATGACCAAAGCCGACTACGCCGTCGTGGGAAATCTGCACGAGATTTTACCAGCGCTCATTACCGAATTAAAAAAGTAGCAATTCAGGGCAATTGCATGAACGGCTTCGCCGAGGGCTAAAGCCCCCGGCTACGAGATGGAAAGCCCGTTGGGCCTTTTGTTTAGCCCCTTTGGGGCTTCCATCTTGTAGCCAGGTCGTTTACGGCCTGGCGGATTGGGCGATAATTTGCTTTCATGCGATTGCCCTGAGTAGCAATTGGTTCTCTGTTCGGCAAACACCTTCACGGTTGATACAATTGCTGTTTTTGTATTGCACTTTTTGCAAACGGGTGGAAATAGTTTCTATGGCTAAGTTTCAAATTATGTATTGGCACGATATTCCGGTGCAGGTGCGCGCCGGGGGACGGCGCGACCGGGTGAGCGTGGAACTGCCGCAGCGGTTCCTGGTGGCGGTAGATAACGCGGCGATGGCGGCGGAACTGACGGGTACGGATGCGTATTTGGATGGCTTTCACTGGAGCGAGATGCAGGAGCGGGACGGCACGCCTGAGGCGGTGGCGAACGCGGTAACGGCCGAATTGGACGCGCAATTCACCAAGATTGATTGGCGACAAACCGTCGAAAACCTGGGGATGAATCCCCAGGCTAAGGGTGGATGAATCTCCAGGCTAAATGATTATGACCGACAAAAATCAGAACGAACCCCTCGTCATTTTTATGCCTTCTGGGCGGCGTGGTCGCGTGCCGGAAGGGACCCTGGTGCTGGATGCCGCCCGCCAGCTGGGCGTGGAAATTGAAAGCATCTGCGGCGGGCGGCTTACCTGCAACAAATGCCGGATCAGGGTCGAAGAAGGCCAGTTTGCCAAACACGGCATCACCTCCGCCAACCACCACCTCTCGCCGCCCACCGAAGAAGAAATCCGCCTGCTAGAAAAGCTGGAAAGCCCCGAATGCCGCCTCTCCTGCAACGCCCGCATCTGCAACGACGCTCTCATTTTTGTGCCCGAAGAAAGCCGCGCCCACAAGCAAATCGTGCGCAAGGCCGCCACCGAACGGGTCATCGACCTTTTCCCGGCCGTCCGCCAGGTCTTTGTCGAAGTGGATCAGGCTGAAATGGGTGAGCATCGCGGCGATTGGGGCCGTCTACAAGATGCTCTGGCCAGCAAATGGGATTTGCACAACCTGACCATTGATCTGCCCGTTTTGCGTGAGCTGCAAGCCAATTTGCGCAAAGGGAAATGGGCCGTCACCGTGACGCTGTGGCAGGATAAAGAGGTGATCGACGTGCAGCCGGGCTACAGCGAGGGGGTGTACGGGCTGGCGGTGGACATTGGCTCCACCACCATCGCGGGCTTTTTGTGCGATTTGCGCACCGGCGAAATTTTAGCCACCGACTCGATGATGAATCCGCAGGTGACCTACGGCGAGGATTTGATGAGCCGCGTCTCTTACGCCATGATGCACACTGACGGGCTGGAGAAGATGCATACGACCGTTATCGAAGCCCTCAACCGTTTAGCCGCCAGCACCGCCCGTGAGGCTGGCATTCGCCCCCGTCAGGTTCAGGAAGCGGTCTTCGTGGGCAATACCACCATGATCCATATTTTGCTGGGGATCAGCCCCGTGGAGCTGGGCGGCGCGCCGTTTGCCCTGGCCAACCGGGACAGCATGGACGTGAAGGCCCGCGAGCTGGGGCTGCGTCTGCATCGCAGCGCCAACGTCCACGTGCTGCCCGCCGAAGCGGGCCACGTCGGGGCCGACAACGTCGCCGTCCTCATTGCCGAAGAGCCGTATAACCAGGATGCCGTAACGCTGCTGGTGGACGTGGGCACCAATGCCGAAATTGTGCTGGGCAACCGGGAATGGATGTTTAGCGCCTCCAGCCCTACTGGCCCGGCGTTTGAAGGTGCCCAAATTCGCTTCGGCATGAGGGCCGCGCCGGGAGCCATCGAGCGGGTGCGCATCGACCCAATCACCAAAGAGGCCCGCTTCCGCGTCATTGGCGAGGAAAAATGGTCGGATGAATGGCAAATTGGCCCAGATGCGGCGGCGGAAGCGCAGCCCAGCCATTTGGCGGCGGGCATTTGCGGCTCTGGCATCATCGAAGTGGTGGCAGAGATGTTTTTGGCGGGGATTTTGCTGGCAGACGGCCGTTTCAACCCCAACCTCGTCCACGACCGCATTTCCTGGGACGGGCGGCGCGGGCAATATATTTTGGCCAACGCCGAGCAAACCACCACCGGCAGCCCTATCCTGGTAACGCAAGACGACGTGCGCGGCATTCAGCTGGCCAAAGCGGCGCTGTACGCCGGGGCCAAGCTGCTGATGAACCAGGCCAACCTGTCCAGCGTCGATCGCATCGTGCTGGCTGGGGCGTTTGGCAGCTACATCGATCCCAAATACGCCATGATTTTGGGGCTAATTCCCGACTGTGATTTGGCAAAGGTAACGGCCGTTGGCAACGCCGCCGGGGATGGGGCCAGAATCGCCCTGCTAAACCGGCACAAGCGGCTGGAAGCGCAGCGCATTTCTCAGTGGGTGACGTATCTGGAAACGGCCGTTCACCCCGATTTTCAAAACGAATTTGTGGGCGCGATTCATCTGCCCCACGCCAGCGATGCTTTCCCACACCTGAACGGCCTGCTGCCAGAAGCCGCAGCGCAAGTGGCAATGGCTGGAAACGGCCGTTCCGACCGGAAACGTCGCCGCAAAACAAGAAAACCGGAGCTTGGAGATTAGAGATTGACTTCTCCCATCTCCAAGCTCTAATCTCATAATCAAAGAGGAAAAATCCATGAGCGAAGACAAAGACGAAATCATCCTGGAAGAGCTTTCAGACGATGAACTATATGAATTGATGCATGAAGATTTATACGATGGCTACGCCGAAGAGATCGAGGAAGAGGTAAACGAAGCGCTCAGCCGTAACGTGGAGCCGTATGTTATCCTGACCAAAGGTCTGGTGGCGGGTATGGACATCGTCGGCGTCGATTTCCGCGATGGCATCCTGTTTGTACCTGAGGTATTGATGGCGGCCAAGGCAATGAAGGCAGGGATGGCTATTTTACGGCCGTTGCTGGCCGAAACGGGCGCACCCAAAATGGGCACCATGGTCATCGGCACCGTCAAGGGAGACATCCACGACATCGGCAAAAACCTGGTCAGCATGATGATGGAAGGAGCCGGGTTTGAAGTCATCAATATCGGCATCAATAATTCCGTTGATGATTTCTTTGCCGCCATCAAGGAGCATAACCCGGAAATTCTGGGGATGAGCGCCCTGCTGACCACCACCATGCCCTACATGCGCGTGGTCATTAACGCGCTGAAAGAAGAGGGCATCCGCGACAAAATCACCGTGCTGGTGGGCGGCGCACCGCTTAACGAAGCGTTTGCCGAAGATATTGAAGCCGACGCCTACTGCCGAGATGCGGCCGTTGCTGTCGATACGGCCAAAAAGTTCATGGATATTCGTCGGGCCAAAGGTTAATCAAGACAGACCCTAAGGGTTTGGCCTCTAGCAGGGTCAAATTTAGAAACCAAAAACCCTTAGGGTCTTATCACAAAGGGTAAGATCATGGGACTGCTGCGCCGCCTGCAAAAATATCCGGCTTTTTTGGAAAAAGTGTATGGGTTGACGCATACGGCCGTATCCACCCTGCACCCCCTCATCGCCAAAATTGGCTACGAACGGGCCAACCGCTGGCTGAAAGGGGGCGAAGAGTGGGGCAAAAAAGCTGTTTTCGACTGCCGCATGTGTGGTCAATGCATCCTGCACTCCACCGGCATGACCTGCCCCATGACCTGCCCCAAAAATCTGCGCAACGGCCCCTGCGGCGGCGTGCGGGCCAACGGCCACTGTGAAGTGAAGCCAGAGATGAAATGCATCTGGGTCCAGGCTTTTGAACGCTCCCGCCAGATGCCTACCTATGGTGACGAAATTTTGTGGATCCAGCCTCCGGTCAATCGGCAGCTGGAAGGCGAATCCGCCTGGATCACCATGCTCACCGGCGTAGACATGGAAACGCCGAAGGGCTGGGTGGGCATCTCTACCATTCCAGTGATCAGTGAGTCGGTAATCAGTAACCAGTAACCAGTAATCAGTAATCAGTGAGTCAGCGACTGACCTACTGAATACTGACCTACTGAATACTGACCTACTGATTACTGACCAACTGAATACTGACCTACTGAATACTGAAAACTGGACAGTCGAAATGACAGAATACAAATCCGGCAGCCGTCTTGAGCGCGTTTTACGCTCTGGGCGGTTTGCCGTAACGGCCGAATTAAACCCGCCCGACAGCGCTGATCCGCAGGAGGTGTACAACGCGGCTCTGGTGCTGTCTGAAGTGTGCGATGGCATCAACGCCACCGATGCCTCCGGGGCGCACTGCCACATGTCCAGCGTCGCCATCTGCGCCCTGCTCACCCGCGCCGGGTATGAGCCAGTCTTCCAGGTCTCCTGCCGCGACCGCAACCGGATCGCCATTCAGGGGGATCTGCTCGGCGCGGCGGCAATGGGGGTTAAAAACGTGCTCTGCCTCACCGGAGACGACGTGACGGCGGGCGACCAACCCCAGGCCAAGCGCGTCTTCGACTTCGACTCGATTCAGCTGCTGCGCACGGCCAAAATTATGCGGGATGAGGGGATGTTTTTAAGCGGCCGTAAACTCACCGAGCCACCCCGCCTCTTTTTAGGCGCAGCTTCCAACCCCTTCGTGCAGCCATTCGACTGGCGACCGCTCCGCCTGGCCAAAAAGATCGAGGCCGGGGCCGATTTCATCCAGTCACAATACTGCTTCGACGTGCCCCGCTTCCAGACGTTTATGCAGCGGGTGCGCGATTTGGGTTTGCATGAGAAGGTTTTCTTTCTGGTTGGCGTGGGCCCGCTGCGCTCAGAAAAAACGGCCGAATTCATGCGCACCAAAGTTCCCGGCGTCCACATCCCCGACGAAATTGTGGAACGACTGCGCAAAACGCCTAAAGAAAAAAAACGGGAAGAAGGCAAAAAGATTTGTGTCGAAATCATTCAGCAAGTGCGCGAGATCAAAGGCGTTTCCGGTGTCCATGTGATGGCCTACCGGCAGGAAGAGCTAGTGGCCGAAATTATTCAGGAATCTGGCTTGCTGCCTCGCCCCATGCAGTTAGGCTTTGATGGTGGGCAGGAGAAGGCGCGGCTGCGCAAAAAGAAAATTGACCAGTGATCAGTAAGTCAGTATTCAGTAGGTCAGTAGGTCAGTGTTCAGTAGGTCAGTGTTCAGTAGGTCAGTGTTCAGTAGGTCAGTAGGTCAGTAACTGATTTACTGATTACTGACTACTGATTACTGATTACTGGTTACCGATTACTGTGTTCCCACAAAAGGAAAAGTATGGAAACAATCATCAGTTCAAAAACCAAAACCGTGATTATTGGGCCGGAACGGCCGTTTACCGTCATCGGTGAGCGCATCAACCCAACTGGCCGCAAGGCCCTGGCCCGCGAAATGGCCGCCGACAACTACGACCGCGTCATCAGCGACGCGCTGGCCCAGGTGGCCGCCGGAGCCCACATGCTCGACGTCAACGCTGGCATTCCGCTAGCCGACGAACCCGCCATCCTGGCCAAAGCGATCCGCATCGTGCAGTCCGTCACCGACGTGCCGCTCTCCATCGACTCCTCGATTGTGGCCGCCCTGGAAAGCGGCCTGGCGGCGTACGAAGGCAAGCCGCTGGTCAACTCCGTCACCGGCGAAGAGGAGCGGCTGGAGGTGGTGCTGCCGCTGATCAAGAAGTATGGCGCGGCCGTTATCGGCATCTCCAACGACGAAACCGGCATCTCGGAAGACCCCGACGTACGCTTTGCCGTGGCCAAGAAGATTGTGGAGCGGGCGATGGACCACGGCATTCCCCGCGAAGATGTCCTCATCGACCCGCTCGTCATGCCCATTGGGGCGATGCGCTACGCCGGACGCCAGGTTTTCCGCATTGTCCACCGCTGCCTGACCGAACTCAAGGTCAACACCTGCTGCGGCGCCAGCAACGTCAGCTTTGGCCTGCCCAACCGTGCGCCGCTCAACGCCCACTTTTTGGCGATGGCTATCTCCCACGGCCTCACCTCCGCCATCACCAACCCCATCGAACACGAAATCATGCAGGGAATCATGGTGGCCGACGTCATGAACGGCAACGACGAAAACTGCACGGTCTGGATCAAGGCCAATCGGCCCGAGATCGATGAAGCCGCCAATCCGGCAGCCAACCAGCGGCGCGAACGTCGCCGCCGCCGGAATTAAAAAATGAGTGCGACGATCTGGTTGACTGACAAAACTTATTTAACCGCGGAGAAATCTAAAATTTGTCCGTCAATCAGGTGCGACGAGAGACGACCAAAAGTATTGACATTTGTCACTTGGCAACAAACCAAAATTTGGCAAACTTGGCGTTGGTCACATGTGACCCACTTAAAATTATTTTCTCTGCGCCTCAGCGCCTCTGCGTTAAATTTTTACTAAAGGAGTGAAACCACTATGCCCCACAAGTTACAGAATCTGAAAACGGCCGTTCCCAGCGACATCGACATCGCCCAGGAAGCCACCCCCCTGCCCATCAGCCAAATTGCCAACGAGGTTGGTCTGCTGCCCGAAGAGCTGGTCCCCTACGGCATCGACAAAGCCAAAGTCCGGCTCTCCGTGCGTGACCGCCTGGCAAATCATCCCAACGGCAAATATATCGATGTCACTGCCATTACCCCTACCCCACTGGGCGAAGGCAAAACCACCACCACCGTTGGCCTTAGCCAGGCACTGGGTGCTCATCTGGGCCAGAAAGTGTTTACCTGCATTCGCCAACCCAGCCAGGGGCCAACTTTTGGCATCAAGGGTGGCGCGGCGGGTGGCGGCTACAGCCAGATCATCCCGATGGAAGATTTCAACCTCCACCTCACCGGTGACATCCACGCCATCACCGCCGCCAACAACCTGCTGGCAGCCGCTATCGATGTCCGGATGCATCACGAATCGTACCAGGATGACGAACGGCTTTTTAACGCCCTTTGCCCACCTGGTAAAGACGGCAGCCGCAAATTCTCCCCCATCATGCTGAGACGGCTCAAAAAGCTGGGCATCGACAAAACCAATCCCAACGACCTGACGGCCGAAGAGCGCAGCCAATTTGCCCGGTTAGACATTGACCCCGACAACATCACCTGGCGGCGCGTCATGGACACCAACGATCGCTTCCTGCGCGGCATCACGGTGGGCCGAGGCCCTGCCGAAAAAATCGAGCGGGAGACCGGCTTCGACATCACCGTGGCCAGTGAAATCATGGCCATTTTGGCCCTTACCACCGATCTACCAGACATGCGCGAGCGGTTGGGCAGCATGGTCATTGGCCAGAGCCGGGCCGGAGATGCCATCACCGCCGATGATTTGGGCGTGGGTGGTGCTTTGACGGTGCTCATGAAGGATGCCATCATGCCCACGCTGATGCAAACGCTGGAAGGTACCCCGGCCCTGATTCACGCTGGCCCATTTGCCAACATCGCCCACGGCAACAGCTCCATCGTCGCCGACCAGATCGCCCTCAAGCTCGTTGGCCCCGATGGCTACGTGTTGACCGAATCCGGCTTTGGCGCAGACATTGGCATGGAGAAATTCTTCGACATCAAATGCCGCTACAGTGGTCTGGTTCCCAACGTTGTCGTGCTGGTCGCCACCATTCGCGCCCTGAAGATGCACGGCGGCGGCCCCAAAGTGATCGCGGGCAAGCCGCTCGATCAGGCATACGTGGAAGAAAATCTGGAGCTGTTGGAAAAAGGCTGCGTCAACATGGTGGCCCACATCGAAAACGCGCTCCGCTTTGGCATTCCGGTGGTGGTAGCCATCAACAAATTCAAGGACGACACCGACAACGAGGTGGCCCTGGTGCGAAAAATCGCCCTGGAAGCAGGTGCGGAAGATGCCGTGATGAGCAATCATTGGGCTGAGGGGGGCAAAGGTTCGATTGAGCTGGGCAAAGCCGTCATGGCTGCCTGCGAAAAGCCGAGCAACTTCAAGTTCCTCTACCCGCTGGACATTTCGATTAAAGAAAAAATCGAAACAATCGCCAAAGAGATTTACGGCGCGGACGGTGTGGAATATTCAGAGAAGGCGGAGGAGCAGATTGCCGATTACAACCGGCTGGGCTTCGACAAGCTGCCGATCTGCATGGCTAAAACGCACCTGAGCCTGAGCCACGATCCAAACCTGAAGGGTCGGCCTACCGGCTTCACGCTGCCGATTCGTGAGATTCGGGCCAGTGTGGGCGCGGGCTTCCTCTACCCGCTGGTTGGGGCGATGAGCACGATGCCTGGTTTGCCAACACGGCCGTCTTTCTACGACATCGACCTGGATTTGGAAACGGGCAAGGTGGTGGGGTTGTTCTAATCCATCGCCTGAGATGACAATCACCTGCGATCTAGCCACCCGACACTAATTCAAGAGGGAAAAAATGGGACACAGATTTTCACAGATGAACACAGATAAGAGGGTTTAATCTGTGAAAATCTGTGTAAATCTGTGTCCTATCATTTTTGTGTCAGCTAGCTAGACCTGCGGTAAGCGGCGAATCACCAGCTACCTTCCGCTGTCATTTCGAACGCAGTGAGAAATCCCTGAGGCCATTTGACCGTTTAGGCCTTGCGAATTCAGAGGGATTTCTCGGAGGACCTCGAAATGACAAACAAAGGTGTTCTGCAAAGTTTGCTGGATAATTTTGGAATTTATAGCAGGTGATTGTCCACTGGTAGCGTTTTCATTTGCCAATCGTACAGCAAAACTGAATAATCAGACTAAAATGACAAGGAGAAGGCCACAACCAGCCTTCTCCTTTTTTCTTATGCGTACCAAACTCATTCTCTTTTTCATCTGTCTTGGGGGTTTGATTGGCTGCTTGCCTGCACGTGAGCCGGTGGCGGTGACGCGCCCGATGGTGGTGACAGCATTGCCGACGGGGACGAGTACGGCCGTTCCCACCACCAACACCCCACCACCCGCAGCCACCGCAACACAAGTTGCTGCGGCCACCGCGACACCCACAACCACGCCCCTGCCCACTAACACGCCGGAACCCGCCTGGCCCACAACCCCCATCTTGTTTGTGCGGGACAACGCTTTGCACCGCTGGCTGCCCCAAACCAACGAGGTTGAACTGCTGGTTGAAGGCGTCAATAACCCAATCTATGCACCGGACATTGTTGTGTTCATGCGAGAAGTGGTGCCAGAGGAGGAGTATGCACTCATTGTTTTTCATATTCCCACGCGAACAGAAGTTGAAGTTCTGCGGCAACCAGCCAGGGAACTCCAAAATGCTTTATCTGGTGTAAGCACGTATGTAGCACCCTCTATTCCGATCACTGTTTCGGAAAACGGCCGTTGGCTTGCCTATGTACTCCAAAATGAAGAGACGAGCATTTTTACCCTGTTCGCCCACAAAATTCAGACTTCAAATCAGCAAATTGCGCTCAGTCAAAAATTGTTCACTCGTGAATTGCCTATGCGTTTTGAATGGCCATTTGAATTTTTGACCTGGCCAACTGCAAATGAATTGAGTTGGATGGAGCCAAGTGGCATATGGATAGCTAATTTAGAGACAACACCCATAACAATCGGTCTGGGGATCTTTGCCAGCACCAATACTGTTTTAGTTCCACCCATGAACCCGGACGAACAAGATAAAGGATCTATTCCGTTTCAAACAATTTACATACCCTACCAATGGTCGCCAAACGGCCGTTTTCTGTTAGCGATAGAAAATTTTCCGGGCGAGTTGGGTGACGTTTTTCAGATTATTGAGCGCGATACGAATCTAGCGTTCCAATTACCTGATTCAGCATTAGGGCCATTGAGTGACAATGCGGTCTGGCTGGACGAGACACGTATCCTCCATTACAGAATGGATGGTATGGTGCGCATCTGGCAGATAAGATCAGGCGATGAACAATTCCTGGCAGATGAATTTCATGCAGCCCCACCAGGCGAAAATCTTTTCCAAGTCACAAATCTTTTCCCATTGCCAACGAATCATGTTCGCGTTGAAGATCCGTTTTTAGGCATATTTTATGACCTAGATTTAGCGACACAGAAACTGGCAGTCATTGGCGAAATTAAAAATGAAACAGGTTACCGGGAACACGTTTGGTCACCAAATGCTCAACATGCTTTGTGGATAATTCAAAACTTTCTAGATGGTGATCTGACTAAATCTGTGAGATTAGACTTCCTTAACGGGCAACCACCAGCTGATATGAGCCAAATTTTTGGTCTGGATTCTTGCTGCTGGTATTGGGAAAACTCAGGTTCTGAGTAACTTCACTCGCGTCAGCCGTCTTTCTACAACGTAGACTTTCAGGGAACAACCACAAACGCATTGTCCGGCAACGGCCGTTTCCCCGCATCTACCCCCGCCAATCTTGCCCCGCTCACCCGGTGGTACACACCCACGCGAATTTGCAGCGGCTCGTTGTTTGCTGGTCGCGGCAGGGTTCTGAGGTCGATAACGGCCGTATCCACCGGCCAATCCGCTAACGGCAGCATCCCCAGCCAGGTATCGCCATCGGCCTGGGCCACGGGGGGCACACCTGCCTGGCCCAAATGCATAAAAACGGTGTACTCCGGCGGCAGCGGCGCGGCCGTAGACCAGGTTAAGCGCACCACCAACTTGTCCGGCCCCGACCGCAGCGCCACTTCTTGCAGGCAAATGGTCTCCGCAAAAACCGCCACGCAATCTTGCGAATTGAGCGCGGAAAAACGGCCGACTTCTTGCAGCTGAAAACGGCCGTCCACCCCATACCGGGTCAAATAGACAGCATCATACCCGGACGCCAGGCGCGCCAGCTCAGAGGGCTGGATAATCACCCCGCGCAAATCCACATCGTACACTTCGGCCTGCCGCATCTGATCAACCCAGGGCATGCTGCGCGTGGCAGATTCGGCCGTTTCAGTGGTCACCAGCGGCAGGAAGTCGTCCAGCTCCACCACCACCGGGGCCAGCGTCATACCCCAATACCCCACCGGGAACGGCGGCCGTTTCGGGGCATAGCGGTCGGGAAAGTTGATGAACAGCAAACGGCCGTTTGCCTCTGCCAGCGTGGCGATGGCTTCTTGCAGGTGATCGGCACCCACTGCGTACAAATTCTCAAACTGGCGCAGCAGCAGGCTGCTTTGCAGGGCAATTCCCACCAGCAGCAGTCGCCCCAGCCAGGCCAGCCAGTGACGGCCGTTTCGCCCCCACAGCGCACTTACCCACAGCAGGGCAAGGCCCGGTGCAGAGATGTGCAGCAGCCGGGAGGCCAAACTCACGTAGCTAAATCGCAGCCCAACGATGGCGGGCAGCAGGCTCATCAATGCCCAGCCCAAGCCCACGCTGGCCAGGACCAACCGCTTTTGCCTGGCCGCCAGCCACAGCAGCACGCCACCAGTCAGCACCACGGAGGCCAGCGCTACAACGGCCGTTACCTGATGATCCGGTGCGTACCCCTTCAGCCGGGCCAACAGGGGATAAGCCACACTTTGCAGCAGGTAAACGGCCGTCTCTCCCTCAAAATTCAGCCCCGTAATGCCCGCCTGTCGTGGAGCCAGTGACCAACCCGCCACAAACAGCAGGGCCACCAGCGGGTAGAACAGCGGCCACTGCCAGCCGTTCTGCAGCGGATGCCGCAGCCAGGCACGGCCGTTTTGCCACGCTTGTGAAAAAGTCAGCCCATCCAGCTTGACCACCAACAGCAGCAACATCGGCACAAAGGCCAGGGACACGCTGCTTTCTTGCAGCATCATCGCCAGGAAAAAGAGCAGCAGGCTGGCCCCGTACCACCTGCGGCGCTGCCACCGGTAAGCCAGCAAAAACAACAGCCAGGCACCACCCTGAAAAGCAGCGGCCATCGGTTGGTTTGGTGCGGCCCAGGCGGTTGCCTGGTAGGAAAATGGGAACAGCGCCACCAGCAGCGCCACAAAAAATGAGGGCCACGGCCGTAATTTCAGCAGTCGCACAATGGCATAGCTCAAGGCAACCTGCAGCAAATGCCAGCCAATTTGCAGCCAGTGCAGGGCAAACACGTCATACGTGCCGTTGTGACGTAGGAAAAAGCTTACGTAGAGCATTGATCCGGGGCGGTAATACTGGAACTCAGGAATGGGCAGCAGCAGCTCCCACCAACTGCGCCCCGGCATGTGGCTGTACCAGACCGGATCATCCCACCAAAAACCAAAGTGCAGCGCCGACTGGTAATGCCAGACGGTCACCAGCAAAAGCACCAAAAAAGCCAGGCGAATGGCCCAGCGCGTCGAAAAAAACTGCCTTTTAATCATCGACGGTAATCAGAATCTCTGTTTCTAGCGGAATGAAGTCACTGCCGTTTTCCACCAACAGCCGCGTCCCATTTACCGGATCATACAGGCCAACCACCAGTTTGGCACGTCCGGTAAAGGCCGTATCGCGCAGGCGAACTTCGTGCCCATCAACCAGGTATTCGCCGGGCAGCCAGCTGGTAGTGGGGCGACTGCCGTTTACCGGCTGTCCATCATGTTGGCCGATTAAATTGCCCGCCTCGTCCAGCAGATGCACAAAAACGGTGTAGCTGCTGCTAAACGGCACATCGGCCGCCTGCCATACCAGAGTCACCGGCAGCGCTTCATCGGCAGCAAACTCAGTTTGTGGCAAACTGTACCCAACCAAAACGGCCGAATCCCCCAACGCCTGATTCACTGGTACCTCCACAGACGGCTGGGAAAACTGGCGCGCCGTGGCCGTGATGGTGATGTCGGCAACGGCCGTTGGCTCACCCGCCACCACCACAACGAGCTGGGCCAGACCTTCGGCTTCAGCCGGAATCGCCAAAAAACGATGCTCTACCACCACCTCGCCGGACTGCCACAGGTTGGTCGGATAGCGGCCCAACGCGGGCGCAGTGACCGATTCCGCCAACACATCGTCGCCCTGCAGCAGCACCACACGCGGCTCCATCGCGGGCAGGTCCCCCTGCAGCGCCTGCCACTTCAGCACCACCAGCAGCGACTGCCCTGGGGCAATCTCCTGCCGGTCCACACCAGCGGCCAGCAGCGCCAGACTATCGGCAAAAACTTCAGGCATAGGCAAGGGCGCCAGCGAGTCGGCCAGTTGGTAGGGATTGGCCACGCCAAGCGGTCGGGACAGACTGGTCTCGCCCAAAACAACCTGCTGGCCCGCCTGATCCACCCGCTCGACGGGTTCAATGCCCGCCGCCGTTTCCCGGTAGAGGGAGAGGTCCACGGCAAACGTTAAAGGCGGTGTACCTGGCACAACTGGCAGGCGATGGTAGGTGATAACCTCTTCGCCGGGCAGCCACAACCCGGTTGGACGATTGAGGGCGTCCACCAGCGGCTCATTCCACTGAGCCAGGGAAAGGCCATCGCCATCGACCAGCCGCAGGGCGACACTGTAGTGCTGGTCATTCGCCTCGGTTTTTTGCCAGGCCAGTGCAATAGAAACGGCCGTATCCGCCGCCGCCCCCTGCTCAAGCCACACACCTGTTAACCGCAGCGGCCCAAACTTTGCCGATTCGGGTCGAAAGCTAGGCGGTTTAATCGCCTCCTCAAGCTCGTAAACCGCCACCTGAATGCCGTCAAAGTCCAGCCGCTGCACCAGCCAACCACCTGATTCCAGGGCAAAGGGCAGCAGCCCGGCCGTGGTGGTGATGTCCGCTTTGTCCATGATGCGGAACAGGCGGCGCTGCTGCGCTGACCAATCGGCCAGGTCTGGCCACAGCGTGTCTGGGCGGACTTGCTCAGGCATTACCACAGGCGTGTCGCCGTTGTATTCAAATTGAAAGGCGTATCCCGCGTACGGCAGCAGAATCAAATCGCCAGGCTCCGCCATCTCTTCCAGCGTCGCGGCCACCGCCCGCATGTCGTCCTTGGCAAAGGCCGGGTCAAAAAAGTAACGGTGCAGCCCCAAGCCAGAGAGCCAGATGAAGAGAACGGCCGTAGTCACCCGGAGCAGATTCCCCAAACTCGCCCAGCGGTCGAGTCGGGACAAGCGCGGCGTAAGCAAATAGGCCAGCAGCAGCACCAACCCGGCGGCAAACAGGGCAATGTAGCGCGGATGGGAGTAAGACCGCACCAGCCAGACGGCAAACCCCAAAAAGAGCGGCCCCAGCCAGAACAATAACAGCCGCCTCGTAGAACTGCGTGATTCTCCCCACCAGTGCCACAAAAGCAGCACCGCCAACAGCCAAAAAAGCCCCTGGCTCAGCAGCGCCACCAATGGATCATCCAGCACATTCACCAGCCCGGTCAGGTGAAAAACCCACACCTGTGGCAGCACAAACTCCCAGGCCGGCAGCTCCGTGGCAAAGCCCGCCAGGCTCGCCTCTGCCTGCACCGCTGGCCAGTTCAACAGCACCCCAACTGCCCAGGGCAGGCTGGCCAGACCTACACCAATCTGCACCTTGAGCCATGTGCCAAAATAGGGCCTGCGCCAAAGCTGGATCACCAGCCAGCCATTCAAAAAGATGAGCAAAAAGAGCGAATTGTAATGGAGATGAAGCGCCACCCACTCCACCAGGCCCAGCGCCAGCCAGGCGCGACGGCCTGGCCTGCCCGTGCCAATCTCCCAAGCCAGCAGCACCAGCAGCAAATAAACCAGCGGCAAAAAGGCATAAACGCGCACTTCCTGCCCATAAATGATACTGAGGGACCAAACGGCCGTTAACACCACCCCCACCGCCGCCGTGCCCCGACCCAGCCAGCGACACAACACCCCATACACCAGCGCCAGCTGCAAAAAGCTGCCCAATACCGAGGAATACCGCGCGGCAAAGACAGTCGTTCCCGTCAGCGTTACCCACACTTTCAGCAAAAAAAAGTAGAGCGGCGGGTGAATGTTCGTCACCCGATTGGCGGCAATGTCAACAAAGCTGGAAGTGGCTAGATGCAGACTAATCCCTTCGTCCCACCACAAGCTTTGAGCATCCAACAGGTAAAGCCGCAGCCAAAACGCAGGCAGCAGAAGTGAAATCAACAGGCCAAGACGCTGCGTGCGGCTCATCGGGCAATGACCTCCAGCGGCATGGGCAAGACAAACTGGTCGTTGGGCAAGGGTTGGCCAGCTTCCGCCACGATGGGCAGGCGAACGCCGCTGGTTGGCAAATACAGCCCAATCACAATTTGGTACCTGCCCAGCGGCGCTTCCTCGGGCAGCGAGATGGTGTATTGGTCGATAATTACCTGCCTGGCAGTCCAGATATTGCCAGGCAAACCACCCGGCCATTGGTCTCCTTGCGCCACAATCTGCCCGTCTGGCTCCACCAAATGGACAAACGTCGAAACAATCTCGTCTGGCTGCCGCTCCACCTGCCAAAAAAGCGTCAACCGTACCGGTTCACCCGGCACGACTGTTGGCGTTTGTAAATCATAGCCGCGCAGGCTGGCCAAATCGCCAAATCGCAGGGCCAGGGGCTGGCTAATGTCGTCTGGCAGGGCAAACAACCGGTCTGGCGAAACAACATTCAGGCTGCCGAAATAGATTACTGGCGCGTTCAGGGAACGGCCGTTCCCATCCACCAGTTCTGCTTGCAAAACATACGCCCCCGCTGCCAAATCCACCGGAACCGGCAGGCGGTACTTCTCATGAATCACCTGCCCCGCCTGCCACAAACCGCTGTCAAACCGGCTCAACGGCAGCGTGGTCAACGGCACTTCGTTGGCGCTAAATTCTAGTTGGAGATTTTGCGGCAAAACGGCCGTTCCCTGCCAAAACAGCTCAACGGTAAAATCCCCGGCCGTCAGCACATTGTCTGGTAAATCAGTTTGTCCCAAAAATTGCAAATCCCCCGCCAGCACCGTTTCTGGTTCCGTACTCAGCTCTAGCGGCCCGGTTTGCAGCAGCGGGGGTGGCGCTAAATCCAGTTCGGTCACAGGCTGCACCACGCCCGCGAAACGGCCGTCCGCCGCTAAAACAGCCAGCTGCGCCCCACTCTCCGCCACAAACAGCGACAGCTCGATGTGATACCGGGCAGGCGGCAGCCCCGGCGGTAGTGCCAGTGGGTAACGCCAGACAGGCTGTTCATCCAGCTGCCACTGTTCGGCATAAAAATAGACCTCATTCAGGAGCGGCATTTCTACCTGCGACCACAGCTGCCCGGCCTCGTCCAGCAGGCGAATTTGCACGTTGAAACGGCCGTTTACCGGCTGAACCAGCTGCCACTGCACAAAAACGTCGAGCTGATTGTCTTGAACGGCCGTACCCAGCGCCACCAATCGTATTTGGTCACCAAACTGGTTCGTCTGCGGCTGCCAGCCAATCTCCGGCTCAACCGGATTGTCCACCGCAAAAACCCATGCCTGATCTAGACTGCCATAACGAATTGTGTGCAGCAGCGTTTGTCCAGCGCGCAAATGCTGGGGACCAAACGGCGAATTCTGATGACCAGCCAACGTTTCCACCACATAATCGGCCTGCCGCCAATTGTCCCCATCGCGCAGCAGGGTCTGGCCAGGGAAAAAGGGAGCAAAAGCGGGGGCAATGCCGACCACGGCCGTTTTCCCAGCAGCATCCGGCTGTTCCGCCAACCATTGCGCCGAGGCACTGACCGCCTCGCCCCAGCCCATTGGCAGCACATATTGGGCAGTCAGCGCACCGCCAAGCAGCGGATTATAGGCATTGAGCAGGTAGGGAACGGCCGTTGCCAAAAAAACCAGCGCCACAGCAGCTCCACCCCATGTGACATTTTGCACCCAGGACGGCCGTTGCCGCAGCAGCAGCCCCCAACCCAGTACGCCCAGCAAAAAAAGCATGGGCAGCACAGGCAGCAGGTAGCGGTCATATTTCCGCGTGGCCAAACTCAGCATTAAAATAAAGAAGATGGGCCAGCCAATTGCCAGCCAAAGAAACGGCCGCTGCCACCAACCCTCTGGCCATTTCCGCCGCCAACCAAACCAGCCGCCCAACAGCAACCCCGCCAACACCAACGGATTCAACCGATAAAGCAGCGCCAACAGGTAAAATCCCGCGCCGTGAGACTGGCTCACGCTGCCCAGAAAAAAAGTGTGCGGCAGCACTTCCTCCGTTTCGTGAAAAATAGTGCCAATAATTGTTTCATACGTACCAACGGGGGAACTCCACAGAGCAGGCAGCAGCAGGAATTGAACGCTCAGCAGCGCCAACAGCCAAATCAAACCGAATCGTACCAGCCTGGCCCACTGCGCCCGCCACACCAGCAGCGCCACCCCAAAAGCAAGCGCACCAAACGGCAGCAGCGCCAGGGCCGCCGATTTAGTTAAAATGGCGCATCCGGCGGCGGCACCAGAAACGGCCGTAAACAAAAATGGGGCGCGGCTAATTCCTGCTAACTGGGTGAACACAACAGCCAACAGTAAAAGGGAAATGGTAGTGAAGGTGGTCATCAGGCCATCTACATGCAGCAAACCAGAAAGGCCCGCCACAAACGGGTCCAGCGCCAACAGCCCCACGGCCACCGCTGCGGGCCACTCCCCCACCAGCCGCCGCGCCAGCCAGAAGATGGCCACCAACCCCACGCTGTTGGCCACCGCCACGGCAATTCGCCCTGCGCTTAAAAATGTGGCTAATTGGGGAAAAGCGGCCGTATTTTCCGGAGCCAGCCAGGCCAGATGGGTAATCCAATCATAGATGGCCAGGTCAGACGGCCGTAGCCACAGCTGCACCTGAATCCCCAACGCCCCCAGCCAGGTAATCATCACCCCCGGATGCCCCGTCGTCAACGTCTCCGCCCACTGCCCTTGCCCCAGCGCCTGGTGAAAAACCACCGAGCGATGTACCCAGTTCAGCTCATCCGGGGTGATATATTGGCCCAAAGCTGCCAGACGAGGCAGCAGAGCCACAACAAAAAGCAAAAGGGCAAAAAAAGGAGAATGATGGGGGGGGAACGGCCGTTGCCGCAGCAAAAACGATCTCATCTCCACAATCATAGCGCAAAGCCTAACAGACGAATAATATTTCAATCAAACCCAACCACAGCTAAACAAAACAGCCTGGCCATCGTATGAACATCGTTAACAGGAGTAAGGTTATATTGCCAGCAACATCAAACCCAGTATAATCAGAGAAAATGCCCATGTTGGTTAAAGAAAGTGAGGATCAAGAGTTTTGAGTGACAACCTAGTAAATTTAGTCGGAGGCGAACAAAGCCATCCAATGGAGTTTCTTCTAGCTGAAGAGCTCAACTTGCCCAAAATCGGTGAAACCCGTCAAGGATGGGTTATCGAGCATCGTAACAATGCAATTCTGGTAGATATTGGTGCGAAGTCAGAAGGCGTCATTTCTGGCGCTGAATTACAAAGCATGGACGATGATACCCGTGAGATACTTGCCATAGGCAACGAGGTCACGGTTTTTGTCGTTAATACAGAAGACCAGCACGGGAATGTGATCGTCTCTTACGCCAAAGCGGCCGAAGAGCAGGATTGGACCCGAGCCGAAGAGCTGTTGGCTTCGCAAGATGTTTACAAAGGTAAATTAATAGGCCAAAACAAGGGTGGTATCCTGGTTAAGCTGGGTCAACTGCGCGGCTTCATTCCCAATTCGCAAATTAGCCGTCGGCGCAATTATGATGAGAACCCAAAAGGCAAACCGGCAAACAACCTGATACAAACCAAAGTCATTGAGGTGGATCGTAAGCGAGGCCGTTTAATCTTATCTGAACGGGCCGCCGAAAAAGAAGCTCGCCAGGCAAAACGGGCTGAACTGCTCAACAGTTTAGACGAAGGCAGCATTTTGAAAGGGCGCGTCATCAACCTGGCCGACTTTGGTGCTTTTATCGATGTAGGTGGCGTTGAAGGGTTGGTTCACCTCTCTGAGCTTAGCTGGAAGCGAGTTAACGCCCCAGCCGACATTTTAGAAGTTGGTGATGAAGTTGAAGTCTACGTATTAAATATTGACCAGGACCGGGAGCGGTTGGCGCTCAGTTTGAAGCGTTTGGAACCAGACCCCTGGACCATCATTGACGAATATTATCAGGTAGGGCAGTTACTTGAGGCAGCCATTACTAAATTAACCAAATATGGCGCATTCGCTCGACTGGATGATGAATACGCCCTCGAAGGATTGATTCATATATCAGAGTTGTCTGAGAGTCACGTGAATCATCCACGAGATGTAGTACAACCGTCACAAACTGTAACCGTCCGCATTATTCGTGTGGACAAAGACCAACGACAGTTGGGTTTAAGTATAAAGCAAGTTGTTTCTGACAAATTCGTCGAAGCAGACCTGGAAAAATTAACAACTATCCAAGAATAGTCAGAAGTGGGGGGAGCCGCAAAGCAGTTTGAAAACGGCCGTAGCCACTGACATTGGTATAGTTGTTCACCTGGTCCGCAGTCACGAATGGTGAGAACCGAGGTGAGCACCGGTGAACTCTAAAAATTGGGAACGTTTTACGCAGCGCGCCCGGCGCGTGCTAAGTTTGGCACAAGAAGAAGCCGAACGATTAAATCATAATTACATTGGCAGTGAGCATGTCCTTATTGGGCTGCTCCGCGAAGAAGGTGGCGTTGCGGGACGAGTGCTGCGGGAGCTAGGTCTGGATGCTGTGCGTGTTCAGGCCATGGTCGAAAGATTGTCCGGTGGCCCCGGTACCAGGACCCCCTTTACAAAAATCGAGCTTTCCCCAAGCACCAAGCGCGTACTGGAGTTGGCTGTTGAAGAGGCCCGCCGCATGGGGCAGCATTACATCAGCACAGAACATCTGCTGCTTGGTTTGGCCCGGCAAAACGAAGGGTTAGCCATTGATGTCTTGCGCAAGTTTGGCATTAGCGCCGAGCAAATTCGGCGGCAAACCCGCCGGATGCTGCGCGAAAGCCCTGTTGCCACCAGTGAAAGCACCCCCAGCAGCACGCCACGCCGCAGCGCCAAAAAAGAAAAGAGTAAAACGCCAATGGTGGACCAGCTAGCCACGGATCTCACGGCGCTGGCAGAAGAAAACAAGCTCGATCCCGTTATCGGACGCAGCACCGAAATTGAGCGCGTTATTCAGATTCTGGCACGCCGCACCAAAAACAACCCGGCCCTCATCGGGGAGCCCGGTGTTGGTAAAACTGCCATCATCGAAGGTTTAGCCCAGCGCATCATAGAAGGCCGCGTGCCCGATATTTTGCACAACAAACGGGTACTCCAGCTTGATGTAGGCAGTCTGGTAGCTGGCACCATGTACCGTGGCCAGTTTGAAGAGCGTCTCAAGCGCGTCATTGAAGAACTAAAATCCAGCGATGCGATTCTGTTCATTGATGAGGTGCATATGCTGGTGGGCGCTGGCTCAGCCGGCAGCTCCGTAGATGCCGCCAACATTCTGAAGCCAGCATTGGCTCGCGGCGAATTGCAAACAATCGGTGCCACCACCCTGGACGAGTACCGCAAATACATCGAAAGCGATGCCGCCCTGGAACGTCGTTTCCAGCCGGTCCGTGTTGACGAACCATCGCCAGAAGAAAGTATCGAAATTCTGCATGGCATTAAAGGTGCTTACGAAAAGCACCACAATCTGTTTATTACCGAAGAGGCCATTGATGCGGCCGTTCATCTTTCCACCCGCTATGTCACCGAGCGTTTCTTGCCCGACAAAGCGATTGACCTGATTGATGAAAGCGCTTCGCGGGTGCGTATGTACCGGGTGCCGCAGCCAGCGGACATTCGGGAAGCGTACGACACGTTGCGGGATATTCGGACGGAACGGGCTATGGCTGAAGATGACGGCCGTACCGAAGATGTCTTCCACCTGAACGAACGCGAAGAAGAAATTCAGCGCCAGCTCGACCAGCTGCGTGCTGGCAGCGCCGAGCAAGAAAAATCGGTCAGCGTCACCGCCGAGGATATTGCTGAGGTGCTGTCTATGTGGACAGGCATTCCCATTTACCAGTTCACCCAGGAAGAATCTGCCCGACTACTGGAGATGGAATCTGAACTCAATAAGGCCATCGTGGGGCAAGCCGAAGCCATCGAAGCGATTGCCAAAGCAGTTCGCCGCGCTCGTGCTGGCCTGAAGGATCCCCATCGTCCCATCGGTTCCTTTATCTTCCTGGGGCCAACGGGTGTAGGCAAAACGGAACTCACCAAAGCGCTGGCCAAGTTCCTGTTTGGCAGTGAAGATGCTCTGGTTCAGCTAGACATGTCTGAGTTCATGGAGCGGCACAATGTGGCTCGCCTGGTTGGCTCGCCTCCCGGCTATGTGGGGTATGAAGATGCTGGCCAACTAACGGAAGCTGTGCGGAGACGGCCGTATTCCATTATCGTGTTCGACGAGATCGAAAAAGCCCATCCAGAAACCTTCAACATCTTGCTGCAAATTATGGAAGAAGGCCATCTTTCCGACGCCAAAGGGCAAAAGATCAACTTCCGTAACACCATTATCATCATGACCTCCAACGTGGGCGCCGATACCATTCGGCGTGGACCCAATTTGGGCTTTGCTTTTCAGCGAGATGACGCTGTAGTCTCCCAAGAGCAGCACAAAGAAATGCGCAAAACATTGATGGATGAACTCAAGCGCAAATTCCGCCCAGAGTTTATCAATCGTGTAGACAACATTGTGGTCTTCCGTCAGCTGGCTAAAGAAAACATTCGCCAAATTGTAGACATCATTCTGACAGAGGTGAATGAACGGCTGGTGGAGCATGAACTCACCATCTCCGCCACCGACGCTGCACGAGACTGGCTGGGCGAACACGGCTACGACGCTGAATTTGGCGCCAGACCGCTGCGTCGCCTGATTCAAACCGAAATAGAGGACCGGCTGTCTGATGCTGTTTTGGCTGGTCGCTTTGCCATCAACGATGTGGTCTGCATCGATGTTGAAGAAGATGTCATTGTCCTAAAACAGGAAGAGGAAGCGGTCCTGCCCGCAACCTGATCTGGTAAAAGAACATCTGATTTAAATAAAAAAGCCCTGGTAAAACATACCAGGGCTTTTTCATTTCCTGACTAAGCTGCTTTATTCGCAAGGCGGAATATAAAGCGTCTGGCCAACTTTGATCAGGTGATAATTATAAATTCGGTTTGAGTCTGCCAGGAATTTCGTTTCTAAACCATACTGACGGGCAATCTGACCTAACGTTTCACCAGACTGTACAATATGAATGGCACGGGTGCTTACCGGGGCAATATGCCCACCAAACCCCAATGGTTCAGGCGTATAGGTGGGGGGCAAAGAAGGTGTCGCCGTAACCTCCACGCGCGGCACTTCTTGTTCGGCCGTTTCTTGCACTGCATCAACAGGCCCTTCCCGATCATCAACATTAATCTGGCTCTGTAATTGGCTACAACCAGCAGCAGCAAGTATCAAAAGCATAAAAAATAATAGAAATTTACGCATACTATCTCCTCATTTGCCAACAAGCGCTACATCCCAATACACCTGTTAGAAATACGTCATAAACATAATCCATTTGATTATAACAGAGACAAATTGATTTTTGAAGAAGCAATAATGACCTTAAGGTAACATAACCATACTAAATTTGATAACACAAGTCAAAGCTGTGGACATTAGTATGTAATTCTGACAAAATTTCTAGCCTTATAGGGTTCCTGTCAAACATTAGGACGTATGTACTAACAGGGTACGTGAACAAGACGCGAATATCCATTGTGTCCTAATTTAGGGAACTTATAATTTGGATTAATGATACCTAAAACGATCGGTCGTTACCGAATCAAAGCAGAACTCGGTCGTGGCGGGATGTCAACAGTTTATCTGGCACACGATCCGCGCTTTGAGCGCGATGTGGCCATTAAACTGCTGCCTCTCGAACTACTCCACCAACCCACCTTCCGTCGCCGATTTGAACGCGAAGCAAAGGTTGTTGCGTCTCTGGATCATCCTGCCATTGTGCCGGTGTATGATTTTGGCGAGGAAGATGGCCAACCTTTCCTGGTTATGCGGTTTATGACTGGGGGTTCCCTTGGGGAACGGCTCAGGCAAGGGGCAATTTCGATTGCGGAAACAGCGCGGATCATGAAGAAGTTGGCCCCGGCGCTGGACGAGGTTCATGCGCATGGGGTCATCCACCGCGATTTAAAGCCCAGCAACATCCTGTTTGATCAACGAAATGAGCCCTATATTTCTGATTTTGGTACGGCCAAACTGAAATTTGCCCATACCAAGCTGACAGATACCGGGGGTGCGGTAGGAACACCGGCTTATATGAGTCCGGAACAAATCCAGGGCGAGGCCGAGCTAGACGGCCGTTCCGATATCTACGCACTGGGTGTCATTTTATTTGAAATGCTCACAGGCAAGCATCCGTACCAGACCAATACTCCCATTGCCATTGCTGTCAAGCATATGTTTGAGCCAGTGCCCAATCTGCAAGAAATATCGCCTGATTTGCCAATGGCCTGCCAGGAAGTGATTGTGAAGGCGATGGCCAAGCAAAAAGAATATCGGTACCGAACAGCCGTTGAGTTTGCGGCCGTTCTGCAAGAACTGTCTGATAGTGTGGGAGATGCACGTGGGCTTACCCTGGCAGAAAAAGCGCCTGGCCAACGTTACGCCCTCATCATTGCCAACTATGAATATGATGATCCCACCTTATCCCAGCTTATTAAACCAACAGCCAACATTCACACCCTGGCCTATGTGCTGCAAAATCCGGCCGTGGGCGGCTTCCGCGAAGTCAATACGCTCATCAACGAGTCGGCCGATGGCGTAAGGCGAGCCATCTCCCAATTTTTTACGGATCGCAGCAAAGACGATTTACTGCTGCTCTACTTTATGGGACATGCAGCTTTGGGCACACGCGGGCAACTATATCTGGCCGTAAAAGATACCGAACATGAGCTGCTGCGCGGTACCGCCATCCCTGCCCGCTTCATTGCCGACGAGATGGACAGCAGCCTGTCTGAGCAGCAAATTTTGGTCATGGACTGCTATTACAGCGACACAATACCGGCTGAATCGTCCAGTACAATTGGGCGAAATGTGAACACATCTGACACGTTTGCTCACAATGGCTTTAAGCGGGTTGTGGTAACTGCCAACGACAGCACCCAGTATAATTGGGCCAAAGGCAGTGTGCGGGGCAAAGCACAGCCCTCACTGTTTACTGAGCATTTTGTGCAGGGGCTGCTCAGCGGTGCAGCAGACTCTGACCTTGATGGCAAGATCACAATTGATGACCTGTTTGCTTATGTAAAGCAGCAGTTGAGCCAAATCTATTCCGAAATGCCCTCACAGATGCCACGAAAATGGGTTCCTTTTGCCTACCAGGAAGCTTCTGATTTGGTCATTGCCTGCAATCCAAATTATGAAATTGCCCAGGTTATTGAACAAGAGAAACTGCATTCGGCCGCATTGGGTGGTTCTAAACGGGGTGATGATATGATTGAACGGGGGATCTCTCCCCCCATCACCCATCTATTGCAGCGGCCAGCTTTATGGCTGGCCGGTCTGGCACTGCTAGCCACTATCATCATTGTGATGCTGGCCGGGCAGCCGTGGCAGGTGGGGGCTGAAAATCTGGCCAACAACCCAGAGAACACAACGCCTCTCGTTGGCGCAACAAATACAGAAGCCGTTGCCACAACGGCCAGTCTGGCTGACGCTCTGGCACCAACGGCCGTTCCCACCCAAACAGCCACCAGCAAACCAACCGAAACACCGCTGCCAACGGCCACAAATTCACCCGAACCAACAGCTGCCGCAGCTGTCGAAACGGAAACAACCCACGCCTCGACAGCCACAGCGCTGCTTTCCTCCAGCCTGTATGCCGACCCGGACAGCGATGCGCCAGAAGTTACCTTCATTGGCGTGGGCGAGGTTGTGACGGTATTGGGGCGTTCGGAGTTGGGCGAATGGTTCTACGTGCAAACGGAGACAGGCGAAGCTGGTTTTGTCTTTGGGCCTCGGCTGGCATGGGCGGGGGATTTTGAAGCGTTGACGGTGGTGGCGGAAACGGCCGTTGCCAGCACCACAACCGCAACAGCTGCCCCCAGCAACAGCTGCGCCGGGGCCGCCTGCCCCAGCCTGACAATGGCCATCTACCCCCTGCCCGGTGCGCGCTGCGAGGGTACCATGAAATACCGCACCGTCTACATGCAGGGTCAAGGCGGAGACGGCCGTTACACCTTCTACTGGAACGGCCAAAAAGTGGGCGGGCCAACCGGGGATGGCTTTGGCTTTGAGGTCAGAAGTGGCGATGGTGCGGCCGTTATTGGCATCGGTCGAATCGTTTCTGGGGATGGTCAGGCGGTGGAACGCGAATTGTTTGTGTCAGACTTTACCTGCAATTAGTTGACAATCCCCTTTGCCTTTGCTAAACTGCCGCCCCATGAACACAAATTCAAGCGCAACCATTACCCTGAAGAAGGCCAAGAAGCAAAACGGAGACCAAAGCGTCATCTGGTAGTTGTGCTTGCCTGAAATAAATTTCCCAAGCGCCGCACTGGTTGACCAGTGCGGCGCTTTTTATTTACCTGACGGATCAACCTCCCGCAGGTTCCGTCCAACAGCCTCCCCTTGGATGAAACCTGCGGGAGGTTCAAAAACAAAATGAACCAACAATTCATCATCAAGAAGCAGAACAAGAAGAACAAGCCAGATCATTTCTGGTGAGTCTTGCTGGCTGAAAATTTGCCGCAAGAAACGTCTTTTCGGGCGGGCTCACTAGAAAAAGGTGAACCCGCCTTTTTGTTTGGCAAGATTGGTCCAATCTGGCAGATTGGACCAATCTCATGGGCTTATATTTTCAAACCAAATGGAGGTTTTAAATCATGAAAACTGTAAATTGTGTGGAATGTGCTGGTGAAGTGGAAATCGCTGATGATGTGATGATTGGCGAAATTTTGGAATGTCCTGAATGTGGCGCAGAGCTGGAAGTGGTGAACAACAATCCCGTCACCCTGGCTCTTGCCCCAGAAGTTGAAGAGGATTGGGGAGAGTAACCGATGCGTATTGGCATATTATTTTCACGGATTCGGCAAGAAGAAAAGCTAATCGTGCAGGCGCTGGAGGCACGAGGCGTAGCTTATGAGCTGATTGATGTGCGTGAGGCGGTGTTTGATCTGGAACGGCCGTCTTCCTGGCAGCAGTACAATGTCATTCTGGAGCGATGCGTCAGCCATTCGCAGGCGCAGGCAGCGCTGCAAACTCTGGGTGCGTGGGGCATTCCCTGCGTCAACAACGCCCACGTGGCCCAGGTGTGCGGCAGCAAGTTGGAAACCTCGCTGGCGCTCATGGCCGCTGGCATGCCCACACCCCGCGTGCAAATTGCCACCACGCCAGAAGCCGCCCTGGCCGCCATTGAGGCAATGGGCTACCCCGTCGTCCTCAAACCAGCCGTTGGCTCCTGGGGCAGGCTGCTGGCCAAAGTGAACGACCGGGAAGCGGCCGAGGCGATTTTGGAGCATAAAAGCACCCTCGGTTCCTACCAGCACTCCATCTTCTACATTCAGGAATATATCACCAAGCCGGATCGGGACATCCGCAGCTTTGTGGTGGGGGATGAGACGATTTGCGCCATCACCCGCCACTCGGCCCACTGGATTACCAACACGGCGCGGGGCGGCACGGCCGAAAATTGCCCCGTCACCCCAGAGCTGGACGCGCTTTCACGCGCAGCGGCACGGGCGGTGGGCGGCGGCGTGGTGGCGGTCGATTTGCTGGAGGATGCCAACGGCCGTCTCCTCGTCAACGAAGTCAACTACACGATGGAGTTCCGCAACAGCATCACCCCCACCGGCGTTGATATTCCGGGGCGGCTTGTGGATTACGTGCTGCAAGTGGGTGAACAGACGGCCGTTTGGCCAGAAGCCTTGGTAACGGCCGTTCCCAATGGAGCCACCCCATGAGCCTGACAGTTTCGATTGTTGGCGGCTCTGGCTACGTGGGGGGTGAACTGCTGCGGCTGCTGCTGGGGCATCCCCAGGTGACGGTGCAGCAAATCACCTCGCAGCAGCACGCGGGCAGCTTTGTGCATGGTGTGCATCCCAACCTGCGCGGGGCGACCCGGCTCAAGTTCAGCCCCGTCGAGGCGCTGGAACCGTGCGATCTGCTCTTTCTGGCGCTGCCCCACGGCCGTGCTGCCGCGCAAATCAACCGGTTTGCCACCCTGGCACCCCGTATCATTGATCTTTCGGCCGATTTTCGCCTGAATGATCCCGCCCTGTACGAAGAATGGTACGGCCGTTCCCATCCCCCTCCCGAATGGCTCAACAAATTTGTCTACGGACTGCCAGAGCTGCATCGGGCGCAATTGCGCGAGGCGAACTATGCCAGCGGTGTAGGCTGTAACGCAACGGCCGTCAACCTGGCCCTCGCTCCGCTGGCGAACGCCGGGCTCATCCAGCAGGCGGTGATCGAAGTCAAAGTAGGTTCCTCCGAAGGGGGCAACAGCTTCAGCGCCGCCAGCCATCATCCAGAACGGAGTGGGGCGCTGCGCTCCTTTGCCCCCACCGGCCACCGCCACCAGGCGGAGATGATTCAGGAGCTCGGCGCGTTTGATCTTTACTTTTCGGCAACGGCCGTTGAACTGGTGCGCGGGATTTTGTGTACCGCTCACCTCTTTTTGACCGAGGATTTAACCGAAAAAGATGTGTGGCAGCGGTACCGCGCCGCGTATGGGGCTGAACCGTTTGTGCGGCTGGTGAAGGAGCGCAAAGGCATCTACCGCTACCCAGAACCCAAAATTTTGGCGGGCAGTAACTTTTGCGACATCGGCTTTGCCAAAGACGAGCGCTCCGGGCGGCTGGTGGTGTTGAGCGCCATTGATAATTTGATGAAGGGTGCGGCGGGAACGGCCGTTCAGTCCATGAACGTGATGCTGGACTATCCCGAAACCACCGGCCTCACCTTCACCGGCCTGCACCCAATTTGAGAAACCACAGATTACACAGATTACGCAGATTTTATTTCTTTTTTATCTGCGTAATCTGCGTAATCTGCGAAATCTGCGAAATCTGCGGATAAATTTTAGGAGAAGTACCATGATTATTATTAAAGTTGGCGGCGGCGAAGGGATCAACTACGACGCCATTTGTGACGACATCGCCCAATTGTGGCGTGAAGGGCAGCGGCTCATCTTCATCCACGGCGGCTCGCACCGCACCAACCAGCTGGCGGAAGCGCTGGGGCATCCGCCCCAGTTTGTTACTTCCCCGTCTGGCTACACCAGCCGCCTTACCGACCGGGCCACGCTGGAAATTTTCCAGATGGTGTACTGCGGCCAGATCAACAAAACGTTGGTAGAGCGGCTGCAAAGGCGGGGGGTAAACGCGGTCGGTCTGTCGGGGATAGACGGCCGTATCTGGCAAGGTCCCCGTAAAAAAGTGATCAAAGTGGTGGAAAACGGCCGTACCCGCCTACTGCGGAACAACTTCACCGGCAAAGTCACCCAGGTCAACCGCCCGTTCCTGCAAACCCTGCTCGACGCGGGCTGTCTGCCGGTGCTCACCCCGCCCGCCATCAGCTTTGAGGGTGAGGCGATCAACGTCGATGGCGACCGGGCCGCCGCCGCCACCGCCGCCGCCTTCCGCGCTGAAGAGCTGCTCATCCTCTCCAACGTACCCGGCGTCCTGCGCCACTTCCCCGACGAAAACAGCCTTATCCCCCAGCTCAGCGCCGACCAGATTGACCAGGTGGCCGAGAACCACGCCCAGGGACGGATGCGCATCAAGCTGCTGGGAGCGCAAGAAGCGCTGGCCCTGGGCGTCCGCCGTGTGATGCTGGGGGATGCGCGGGGCAATCAGCCCATTTTGCGCGCACTGGATGGACAGGGCACGGTCATCAGCCAGGCACAGGTAACCGCATGATGAACAGAACCATCCAGCAAGAAAATCAGTTTGGCAGTGGTGTTTACGGCAAGCGGGCGGTGGCCATTGTGCGTGGGGCAGGTACGACGGTTTGGGATGAAAACGGCCGTGCCTACCTCGATTGCGCCGCCGGAATTGGTGTCGCCAACGTGGGGCACTGCCATCCGCAGGTGGTGGCGGCGATTACAGCCCAGGCCAACCAGCTCATCACCTGCCAGGAGATGTTCTACAACGACCAGCGCAGCCAGTTCCAGGCCCGATTAGCCGCCGCCCTGCCCGGCGACCTGGACCGCGTCTACCTGGGCAACTCCGGCACGGAAGCAGTGGAAGCGGCGATTAAGTTTGCCCGCCTCAGCACCGGTCGCCCCGGCATTGTGGCCGCAATGCGCGGCTTTCATGGCCGGACGCTGGGGGCGCTGTCCGCCACGCACAACAAAGCGTACCGCCAGCCGTTCGAGCCGCTGGTGAGCCAGTTCAGCCACGTGCCGTTCGGCAGCATAGAACGGCTGGATGTGGCTATCACCGAAGAAACGGCCGCTGTGATTCTAGAAATTGTGCAGGGGGAAGGGGGCGTGCGGCTGACCGATCCCGCCTACTTTCACGCCGCCAGCCGCCTCTGCCGCGAACGGGAGGCGCTGCTGATTATCGACGAGGTGCAGACGGGTTACGGCCGTACCGGCAAACTATTTGCCTGCGAGCATTACGATTTGGTGCCAGACCTCATCTGCCTGGGCAAGGCGATGGCTGGTGGCCTGCCGATGGGGGCGGTGGGAATTGGGCCACGGGTGCAAAATCTGGCACCGGGGCTGCATGGCTCCACGTTTGGGGGGAATCCAGTGGTGTGTGCGGCAGGAACGGCCGTACTGGACATCTTCCAGCAAACCGACTTGATCGCCCGTGCCGCCGTGCTGGGGGATCAGTTTCGCCATCGAATCGAAGCGCTTAACCTGCCGCTGGTACGCGAGGTGCGCGGCCTGGGGCTAATGATCGGCATTGAGCTGCGCCAGCGGGCCATGCCCTTTGTGCAGGCGCTGATGGACGAAGGCATCATCGCCCTGACGGCGGGCAGCACGGTCATCCGCCTGCTGCCGCCGCTCACCATCACCGCTGGGGAGCTGGATCGCGTGGTTGCTGCTCTGGCCCACGTTTTGACCAGCGAAGGAAGGAGCGCAGCGCGTGAACAGCTTCCCGCTTAACACCGATGATGGCGCGGTGCGCTTTTTGCAGCGGCTGGTGGAAATTCCGAGCTTGTCTGGGGCGGAAACGGCCGTTGCCCACCTCATCGTCGCCCAAATGAACCAATCCGGCTTCACGGCGCAGGTGGACGCTGCGGGCAACGCTGTGGGGGTACGGGAAGTTTTTGATGGGAACGGCCGTATTCAGCAAGAAATTGTGCTGCTGGGGCATATGGACACCGTGCCCGGCGAGATTCTCGTGCGGCAGGAAGATGGCAAACTGTACGGCCGTGGCGCGGTGGATGCCAAAGGGCCGCTGGCCACGTTTGTGGTTGCGGCGGCCCGAGCGGAACTGCAACCCGGCATCCGGCTCATCGTGGTGGGGGCGGTGGAGGAAGAAGCAGCGACATCCAAAGGGGCAAGGTACGCCGCCGGTCAGTATCACCCAACTGCCTGCATTATCGGCGAGCCAAGCGGCTGGAACGGCATTACGCTGGGGTACAAGGGGCGGCTGCTCATCGACGCCTGCTTTACCCGGCCCATGAGCCACACCGCCGGAGCCGATACCGGCGCAGCCGAACTTGGCCTGGCCTGGTACAACGAGTTAATGATGTACGTCGCTCAATTCAACGCTGACAAAACGCGCCTGTTTGACCAGCTGATGCCTTCGGTACGAGAACTACACACCAGCAGTGACGGCCTGGAAAATCGTCTCGAAATGAAGCTGGGCATTCGCCTGCCCCCCGATTTTGACGTGGCTGATTTTGGGAACTGGCTGCGGGAAACGGCCGGGGAAGCGGGTACGATTCGCACCTATGCGCATGAAACGGCCATTCAGAGCAAGCGTACCAACCAACTGGCGCAGGTATTTAATCGAGCCATCCGCCAGGCAGGCAGCGTGCCCAGCTACAAGCACAAAACCGGCACGTCGGACATGAACGTGGTGGGGCCAATTTGGAACTGCCCCATCGTCGCTTACGGGCCAGGCGACAGCTCGTTGGACCACACGCCAAATGAGCACATCGTCATCAAAGAGTATTTGCAGGCGATTGAAGTGCTGCAAACAATGTTAGCCAATCTGTAGCCGCGCTTTCTTAGCGCGCGAAACGAGGATTGGAATCCTCGGCTACAGATTAAACGGAATGAAGAACATGAGCATACAAAATTTTTCTATCATTGAATCCACGCTGCGGGAGGGTGAGCAGTTTGTGAATGCCTTTTTCAGCATTGAGGAAAAGATTCAGATTGCTACCCTGCTGGATGCGTTTGGCGTGGAATATTTGGAGCTGACGTCGCCGCTGGCCTCGCCGCAAAGCGCCAAAGATTGCACCACCATCGCCCGGCTGGGGCTAAAGGCGCGGATTCTCACCCACACCCGCTGCAACCTGGAAGATGCCAAACGGGCCGTCGATTGCGGTGTGGACGGCGTGGATGTGGTCATTGGCACTTCCTCGCTGCTGCGGGAGTTTAGCCACGGCCTGAGCATCGAGGCGATTTTGGATCTGGCGCAGGAAGTGGTGGCGTATCTGCTAAGCCAAAATGTGGAAACCCGGTTCAGCACGGAAGACAGTCTGCGCAGCGATTTTGCCGACATTCTGCAAATCTACCGGGCGGTCGATGCCCTGGGCGTGCATCGTGTGGGGGTAGCGGATACGGTGGGTGTGGGCACGCCACGCCAAATCTACGAGATTGTTGCCACGCTGCGGCAAACTATTGGCTGTGACATTGAGTTTCATGGGCACAACGATTCTGGCTGCGCCATTGCCAATGCCTACGCAGCGCTGGAAGCGGGGGCGACGCATATCGACACCAGCATTTTGGGCATTGGCGAACGCAATGGCATCACGCCGCTGGGTGGGTTGGTGGCCCGGCTGTACGCCACAGACCAGGCGTTGGTAAAAAAGTACAATCTGCCCCTCATTCGCAATCTGGACCAGACGGTGGCGCGGCTGGTGCAGGTGGACATTCCGTTTAACAACTACATCACCGGTTTTGCCAGCTTTACTCACAAGGCGGGCATTCATGCCAAGGCGGTGCTGAATAATCCCAGCACCTACGAGATTTTGTGCCCGGAGGATTTTGGCCTGACGCGATACGTGCATGTGGCCCACCGGCTGACGGGCTGGAACGCGGTGAAAAGTCGGGCGGATCAGTTGGGGCTGGCTTTGGATAAGGCGCAGTTAAAGCAGTTGGCGGAACAGATTAAGACGATGGCAGATAACGGCCGTATCACCCTCGATGATGTGGATCGCTATTTGTATGAAGCGGCTGAGCAGCAACCAATGGCAATCGTTGATTAAGAATCGGAACGCAGAGCTGCGCGGAGATGGCGCAGAGTTTCGCAGAGAGAAAGGGAAAAGGAACAGTCATGGGACAAACATTGGCAGAACAAATTTTAGGGCAAAAGGTGGGAACGGCCGTTTCCCCCGGCGATCTCATCGTCATTGAGCCAGACGTAGCTATGGGGCACGATTCATTGTCGCCCGGCATCATTCAAATTATGCAAGAGCGGATCAAGGCAGAACAGGTATACAACCCGGAGCAGGTGGTGCTGGTGATGGATCACGTCGCCCCGGCCGCCACCATAGGCGTGGCCGACAACCAAAACAAGGTACGCCACTTTGCCCAGGCACAGGGCGTGCGCCTGTTTGAAATTGGTCGCGGCATTTGCCATCAGGTTTTGGTAGAAGAGGGCATTGCCCAACCGGGCCGCGTCATTATCGGTTCGGATTCCCATTCCACGAGCTACGGGGCCGTTGGCGCTTTTGGCAGCGGCATGGGCTCAACCGACATTGCTCTGGCCTGGGCCACGGGCAAAACGTGGCTGCGCGTGCCGGAAACTGTTCGGGTGCAGGCCAACGGCCGTTTCCAACCCGGCGTCGATGCCAAGGATTTCGCCCTAAAACTATGCCGCATTTTGGGTATTGGCGGGGCAACCTACAAATCGGTTGAGTATCATGGGCTGGAGTGGCTGCCACTAAACGGCCGTCAGACCATCAGCAGTATGGCGATTGAGCTGGGAGCCAAGGCAGGCATCTTTCCGCCGTTAGGCGAGGTGGCTGCACGGTATGACGTGCCGGAGTGGCTGTTTGTCGATCCCGACGCAATGTACGAGCAGACGATTGAAATTGATTTGGATGCCTTGCAGCCCCAAATTGCCATACCGCATTCGGTGGATGACGTGGTGGATTTGGGCGAGGTGGCCGGCACGAAGGTGGACGTGATCTTTTTGGGGACTTGTACGAACGGCCGTTATGAAGATATGCGCGCCGCCGCCGATATTTTGCGCGGACGGCAGCTGGCCAACGGCGTGCGGCTCATCGTCAGCCCGGCCAGCCGCTGGGAGCTGCAGCGCGCCATCGCCGACGACACGCTGAACACGCTGCTGGAAGCGGGCGCAACGTTGACAACGCCGGGCTGCGGCCCCTGCATGGGGCGGCATCAGGGCACGCTGGGCCAGGGCGATGTTTGTTTATCCACCGGCAATCGCAACTTTCGCGGGCGGATGGGGCATCCCACTTCGCAAATTTATCTTTCCAGCCCGGCGGTAGCAGCGGCAACGGCCGTTACCGGCCACATCACCGATCCCCGCGAGATTTGATCATCCGCAGATTTCGCAGATTAGCACAGATTTTTCCCTCTGCGTCTCTGCGCCTCTGCGTTAAAAAGGATTTTACAATGGCAAGAATATGGAAATTTGGTAAGGATGTAGATACCGATCAAATCGTCCCTGGACGGTATGCGCCGTACATGTTGAAGGAGGGGCAGGACGTGAAGAATTATGCCTTTTGCGAGGCACGGCCTGACTTTGCCGCCGAGGCCCAGCCAGGCGACATCATCGTGGCGGATGAGAATTTTGGCTGCGGCTCATCCCGCGAGTATGCGCCAGAGGCGCTGCGCCGCCGCCAGATTGGAGCGATCATTGCCCCCAGCTTCGCCCGCATCTTTTTCCGCAACGCAATCAACCTGGGGATTCCACTGTACGTCTCCAGCGAGGCGCACAGCCTGGTAAATGACGGCGAGGAGGCCGCGCTTGACCTGGCCAGTAACCAGCTGCAAACCGCCAACGTTACGCTGTCGCTGCCCAACCTGCCACCGTTTGCCCGGGAAATCATGCGGGTGGGTGGCATTGTGTCGTATGTGCGGGCATACGGCCGTTTCCCTGGCGAAGTAGCCTAACCCGGACAGGTCAGAACCCAAAAGAGGTTTTTATCAAAGATTTCGCAGATTGAAAAGATTAAACAATCTGGTAAATCTGCGAAATCTTTGATTATGAATTATGCCAGCACACTAATTGATGTTGACCCGAATTTCATTGAGAGGAAACTAACATGCCTAAACTATGCGTTATGCCCGGCGACGGCATCGGCCAGGAAGTGATTCCAGCAGCTGTCGCCATCCTGCAAGCCGCCCTGCCCGACCTGGAAATTGTGGAGGCGGAAGCGGGTTGGGGCTGCTTTGAACAGCACGGCGTTTCCGTTCCTCAAGAGACGCTCGACAAAATTCGGGCCTGCGGTGCCGGACTGTTTGGCGCGGTGTCGTCGCCGTCGCGCAAAGTGGCAGGCTACAAAAGCGCCATCCTGACGCTGCGCCAGGAACTCGATCTCTATGCGAATATTCGCCCGGTGCAAAGCTGGCCTCACGTTTCGCCCCGCCCCGACGTGAACCTGATTGTGGTGCGGGAAAACAGTGAGGGTTTGTATGTGGGTCGGGAGCAGTCGGATGGCGAAACGGCCGTTGCCGAACGCATCATCACCCGCCAGGCAAGCAGCAGAATTGGGCGAAAAACGGCCGAACTGGTGCAGCAGCTCCAGCGCCAAAAAGTGACCATCGTACACAAGGCCAACGTGCTGCCCCTCACCGACGGGCTGTTTCGGGACACGGTGCGCCAGGAACTTGAACGCCTCAGCCCAGAAACGGAAATCAACGAACTGCTGGTGGACGTGGCCGCGCTAAAAATGGTGGCAGCGCCAGAAAGTTTTGATGTGATTGTAACGACCAATCTGTTTGGCGATATTTTGTCCGACGCGGCAGCGCATTGGGGCGGCGGGCTGGGGCTGGCGGCGTCACTCAACTGGGGGGACGGCCTGGCCATTGCCGAACCGGTACACGGCTCTGCGCCAGACATTGCCGGGCTGGGCATTGCCAATCCGCTGGCGGCGGTGCTTAGCACGGCGCTGCTGGCCCGCTTTGTCTGGGGTTTGGGGGAGGTGGCGGATCGGTTGGAAACGGCCGTACACAATACGCTGGCTGCTGAGAACTACTCTCGTCTCACGACAACGGCTGCCATCCAGCAGGCTATCTTAGTAAACAGTTCGTAACTGAGTAATTGGGTAATTGGGTAATTGACCGCTTTAATTACCCAATTACTCAATTGCTAACTTATGAAAAATCAGCGTTTATCTGCGTTCATCAGCGTCCCATTCTTTTCTTCGACGCCCAGGCGGGTAACGGCCGTCGCCAACCCCACCAGCAGCCAAAACGCCGTCACCGCGTGGTGAAATTCCAGATTGAAGAGGTAATGGTCAAAAAGGCCTGCCGCCAGGCCACCGATGATGGCCGCGTGCAGCCCCAGCCAGAGCGCGTCCAGCTCTTCATGCGCCTTCAAAATTTTGCGGTGCGTCAGGCCGTAGAAGAACAGCGTGCCGATGACGGCAAAGAAAGCCAGCAGCCCCACGATGCCCATCACCTGAGCAATAGTGAGGTAAACGTTGGCCACGCCCAGATAAATGTCGATGTCGGGCGCGCCGGCAAAACCAACGCCGATGATGGGGTAGCGCAGGATCAGCGTGATGGCGTCCTGGTATTCGCCAAAGCGCATCTGGGTGGCCAAGTCTTGCCCCTGAAAACCTTCCGCAAAGCGCTGAACATAGGTTTGGGCCACGGGCAGCAGCAGCAACAGCAGGCCACCGCCCAGCATGTAGGGAACCAGTCGCCGGTAACGCAAGATGGCAATGAAGCCCAGTCCCGCCGCCAGACCAAACATCGCCCCACGGGAAAAAGTGAGAATCACGCAGAGAAAAATGGAGCCAACAATGCCCCAGGTAAGCCAGCGAGGAAATAACGGCCGTTTCGCCACCAACTGCGGCCCGGCCAATGCGCCAATCATCAGCAGCAGCCCGCCTAGCACGTTGGGGTCCACCGAGGTGCTGATAGCCCGCTCGGACAGCTCAGGGTTTTCTTCGATGTAGCGAATGACCCAGCCACCGGGGTAGCCAACGCGGGTGAGGAAGTTGAGAATGGTGTTGGTTGTGTCTTCCGGTAACAGCCAGAGACCGATGCCCAAAACGGCCGCTCCTGCCCCCGCCAGCAAAACCACCCTCACCAATCGCTCCAGGCGTTCCTGGGAACGACAATAATCGACGATGATGTAGACAAAGCCGAGGCTGAGCAGCAGTTCGGCAAACTTGCGCAGTAGTGTGGGGGTAAGCGGCCCGTTGCTCAGACCAAAAATGAAGGCGAAGATGGCCACCAGGATAAAAACGAGCAGCGGCAGGGCGATGGGCGCTGTCACCAAATCTCGCTGCTGCCCGGTGACGATGCCCAACAGCCAGACGCCAATCACCGCCCCCAGTGCCAGATCGAGGAAGGTGGGCGTCACCCCGATGTCGATGGGCAGCGTGGCGAAGGGAAGCAGGCAGACCACGGCAATGACGCCCCAAAAGCCAATCTCAATGTCGCGCAGCACAACGAAGGCGGTGAGAATGGCGATGATGAAGGCTGCCCCGGCCAATGGCCCGCCAAAGCCGAGAATGATGCCGCCGAGAACGGCCGTACCGCCCAGCAACAGCCCCAACGCCCAGGGAGACCGGGTCGGATTCACAACATCGGTGTTTCGCAGCCAGCTTTTTTCAGTTTCAGGTTCCTGGGTTGCCGTTGCCATCAATCAATAAGTCCTTCAGTCTGCATTTTTTGGTACGATTGCTCAATCGAGTCTGCCAATTCTGCTTCGATGTTGTAATGCACAGCCAGGGTGAGGGCACAGCGCAGCACATCCTTTACCTCTTTGGCCAGCTTGATTGTATCTGGTTCGCCTAACTTTTGCCGCTTGACGCCGCTGCTCTCAAAGTGATTCACCTGTGCCGCCAGTTCGCCGCACTCTTCCGCCAGGCGCGTCACCATTTGGAACGGATCGTTGCCGTTGGGGAACCGTTTCATGAGGCCGTGGGTGATTTGGTACAGTTTTTCCATCGTTCCTGCCTCGTTCCCACGTTCTACGTGGGAATGCCTTTGGGAACGCAGAGCGTTCCGTGCGACGCGGAGCGTCTGCGCCCTTCATTCCACGCAGAGCGTGGAACGAGAGAAATAAACTTGTCATGCTGAGGTCCTCCGAAGCATCCCGCCCGCTTAGGAATTCACAAAGCCTTGGTTTCTACCTCGTTCCCACGTTCCACGTGGGAATGCCTCTTGGAACGCTCTGCGTTCCGTGCGACGCGGAGCGTCTGCGCCTTTCATTCCACGCAGAGCGTGGAACGAGAGGAATAAACTTGTCATGCTGAGGTCCTCCGAAGCATCCCGCCCGCTTGGAAATTCACAAAGCCTTGGTTTGGGCAAGGTTCTTGCTATCGTGCCCTTGCGGGATTCTTCGCTTCGCTCAGAATGACAAGTTCTGCCTCGTTCCCACGTTCTACGTGGGAATGCCTCTTGGAACGCAGAGCGTTCCGTGCGACGCGGAGCGTCTGCGCCCTTCATTCCACGCAGAGCGTGGAACGAGAGGAGTCTCTACCGGACAACCCGCAGCAGGGTCAGGCGTAGGAAGTTGTCGGTGGGACGGCCGTCTGCGGCGATGATTTGCAGGCGCTCAAACTGGCCATCCGCCACGGTGTATAGCCCCAAAATAATCGGATACACCTTGCCCGGCGTGTCTGGGCTGAGCGGCAGGGACAGCTGCACGGTTTGCCGCTCGCCTGCAGCCCAACTTGCCGTCGGCTGGCCCAAATCCTGGCTGGCCCAGCGGGTGGTGTCTTCATCGACAACCTGTACAAAAAGGGTGTAATCGGTGGTTAACGGCCGTTTCGCCCGCCAGTACAAAGTCAAATCCACCGTTTCCCCCGCCGCCACCTGCCGTGGATCGAGCTCAAAGCCAATCAGCTCCAGCTGGTTTTCAAAGTTCACGAGCGTGGGATTGGGCAGATCGCCCGGTGCAGGTTCCAGCGCAAGCCTCGTTAAAGCAACCGAATCATTGCCATTCGTCAAGGGCAATCGCTCTTGGTCAACGGCATAAAAATCATAGAGGCCCACACTTAGCTGAAGGTCTGCTGGAGCAACGGCCGTTTCCGGGATCGTCAGCTGGTAATGGCTAAAAATACGCTCGCCCGGCTTCAGCAGCGTGGTCGGACGCAGCCCGTGATCCAGGTACATGTCCCGCTGGGCAATGGGCACACCAATCACCGGATCATTGAGGTGGACAAAAACGCTCCAGTTGCGGTCCATCGGCGCTAAAACTTCCCACTCCAGCAGCACATCAACCGTGTCGCCGGGCCGGTAAGTGGATTTTTGTTGGGAAACGGCCGTTTGCCCAATCTCAAACCCCACCAGCCGCAGCTTATCGTCAAAATTTTCGTTGGCCGGCTGCTGCACCAGCCAGGGTGCGGTGGTCCGGTTAAGCGCATACGCCGGACGAATCCAGGCCAGCGGCGCCAGCGCCGCCACCACAAACAGGAAGCCAACCACGCCCAAAATCACCTTCTGGCCCAGCGACCGGGGCAGCCAGCCAATCAACCCCGCCACCAGCAGCACGTTGATGGCCGAAATCGCCGTAAACACCAGCCGCCCCTGCGAAGACCAGGTGGTGGTGGCCCACTGAATGAGTCCAACGATAACGGCCGTTACAAACAGCAGGCAGACGACGAGGGCAAATTTGGCCGCCACAAAATTGAGGAGATTGGAGATTAGAGATTGGAGATTGAGCTTAATCTCTAATCTCCAATCTCTAATTTCCTTCCCCAAATAAACCACAAACCCCAACACACCAGCCACCACCACGCCATTCAAAACGTGGTAAATCCAAAGTGGCATGGGCACATTAACACCGCCAAACAAGCCCCAGTAGGAGAGCATGAACCCCCAGCGCTCGCTCCACAGCTGCGCCAGCGAGGCGGAATGGCCGCGCTGCCCCAGCACGGCAATAAACGCATTCCAGCCCAGAAAATCACCGTACAGCACAATGTTGCGCCAATACCACCAGCCTGCGATTAAAATCACGGGCAGCAAGAGGATGAGGAAGGAAACGGCCGTCCACCCCACCGTCCTCAAAATCTCCCCCCAAAACCCCTCTCTCTTCTCTGTGCCCCTCCGCGAACCTCTGTGTAACTCTGTGTTCCTCTCCCCCCAATACGTAATAAATATCGTCCCCAACGCCAGCGGCAGCAGTCCAAACGTGCCCTCTTTGGTCAGAATCGCCAGGCCGATGACCGCGCCGATTTGGAGCCAGGTTTTCCAGTAATCAGTAATCAGTAATCGGTAATCAGTTTTGGCCTTACCCACTGAATACTGACCTACTGAATACTGTTTACTGGCCGCCCGTATCATCAACAAAATCCCCAACGAGGAGAGCGGAATGGCCAAATTATCATTATTCACCGCGCCGCTGATGAAGAGAAACATGGGCGTGAAGGCATTGAGGGCAGCCGCCCCCAGAGTGATTTCGGGCCGGTTGGGAGCCAGTTCCTTGCCGATGAGGTAGGTCAGGTAAACGGTCACTGCGCCCAGCAAGATGGAAAAAAGGCGCACAATCCGCACCGCCAGCAGCGTGCCCTGCCACGGATTCCAGACTGGATTTTTCACGGTGAGGTTGATGTTGCCATCGGCCGTAAGAATGCCGTTATCGACGTGCGGATTTTCCCAGCGAACCGTTTCCATATCGCTGGCATCGATCCAGAAGGTAAGCGCCGCGCCGAGGTAGTAGTAAAGCGGCGGCTGGCTGGCCTCCTGCTTCCACGGGCCAGCCTGAGCCGGATCAAACACCTGTACCGGCAGCGGATTGCCATCCGCCAGGTGGCGGATCATGGGATAATGCCACAGCTCGTCTGAGGCTTCAAAGACGGGGGTGATAAGGGCATACAGGCTGCCCAGAATGATGAACAGACCCAGTATAAGGCGCAGCCAACGTTTCTCGTCCATAGCGGGCTGATTGTACCCATCTGAGCCGGGGATGCCACCTGTGGAAAGGCTATGTTTGGGATACGGAAGACGGTCAACGGTAAGCAAAATGATATACTGGACTGCCTGGCCTATTTTGAAGACGGATCCACCAAATTTCTGTTCTATTGAGTTTGGCTCACATCACCAAAAGCCCAATGGTATTGGCGAGTAACCCTATATTGACTAAAATCCTGTTACGTTTTTTGTCAGCTGTGAATAATAGACATTATTGGAATTAACGTTATGTCAAAAAATAATCCACAGATTTCACAGGCTTGTGGTGAGCAAAGTCGAATCATTCACGCAGATTAAAGGCAAAAAATCTGCGAAATCTGCGTTAATCTGTGGAGCAATTCTTATTTCCGATCTTGTCTAATTGCAGTAAAAATCCAGAAAAGCATTGTGGAGTTTATGAATAAAGAGTGGAGTACAACAACACGGTATTTTGTTTTTGCCCTGGTATTAGCCGGCTGCATCTGGTTCGTTACAGCTGCCCAGGCGCTCATTGGGGCCATCGCCATTTCTGCCTTGTTGGCCTACCTGTTAAACCCCCTCGTTACGCTGGTCAATGAGCGGGCACGTGTGGCCCGCCCCCTTGTCGTTTTCTTTGTCTACCTACTGTCCCTGGTGGCCGTCGTCACAACGACCATCATCTTTTTCTCGACTATACCAGAACAAACAGCTAGCTTTCTGGCAGAAATGCAAGTTAGATTAGCCCAGGTAGAAGAAGATTTTTTTGGTGAACCTCTCATCATACTCAACACAGAAATCCACCTGGATGACCTACTCCCGGAAACAAATCTTTCCGATCTGGTCTCTTCTTTCATTCGCGCAGATATTATTGTGGAATTACTGCTCACCAGCACCACGAACCTCGGTTGGATATTGGTCGTATTGGTAGCAACCTATTATTTGCTGCAAGATTGGGGCAAATTACGCGACTGGCTGTTTAGCTGGGCACCAGACCCATTTGAATCAGATTTTCGCAGGCTGTACGAACAAATTAAGCTCGTTTGGAATCGGTACTTTCGCGGTCAGCTGCGGCTCTCTATCATTGTGGGCTTGCTAACAGGCATTGGCTCGTTGATTATGGGTCTGCCTGGAGCAATCTTATTTGGGGTCTTCTCGGCTATTTTCGATGTGTTGCTTTCGGTAGGTCCAGCCATTGTCATGGTGATTGCCACATTTGTGGCTCTGCTGGCTGGCTCTAATACTTTGGATGTATCAAACTCAATTTTTGCGTTGATAATTTTGGCTTTTTACCTGGCTATTCAGGGAATAGAAAACATCTGGCTGCGCCCCCGTATCATGAGTTCCAGCGTACACATCCACCCCGCGATTATTTTTATTGCTATTGTCGCTTCGCTCTCCTTAGCTGGTGTTTTGACGGCGCTGGTTATCGTGCCAGTAATTGGCTCCATTGCCGTGGTTAGCCGGTACACCTACTTTAAGCTGTTCAAGCTAGATCCATGGGCAAACGATACCAACATGGCCTCGAAAATAATTAGTGTTGATGAGGAAACGGCCGAATCCAGCCCCACCACCCAGGCCCAAACCAGCAAATAAGCAGCGCTACAGCCTGGTCAATATCTCTACCCCAGACAAAGTCACTGCCACGGTATGTTCATACTGCGCCGAAAGTGAACCATCCTTCGTAATCACCGTCCAGCCATCTTTGAGCAAAATCCATTCATGCCCACCCTGGTTAATCATCGGCTCAATGGTGAACGTCATGCCTGGGCGCAGCTTGGGGCCATTGCCAGATTGGCGAATGTGCAGCACTGAAGGGGAGTCGTGCAGCACGCGGCCAATGCCGTGCCCGCCCCACTCCCGCACCACAGAAACGCCTCTGGCATCAGCCAAATCGTGAATAGCCCGGCCAATATCGTTCAAATAGCCACCCGGTTTTACGGCCTGAATGCCGACTTCCAATGCTTCCCTGGCGATCTCCAACAAACGCTCAGCCGCAGGAGAAATTTGCCCCACGGGGAAGGTGTAACAGGCATCGCCGCAGTAACCGTTGTACTTCAAGCCAATATCCACCCCAATGATATCTCCCTCCTGCAAAATACGGTCATCGGGCAGACCATGACAAATTTCGTGGTTCACCGAGGCACAAATGACGCCAGGAAAAGGTGGGTGATTACTGCCGCTGCCCTTGTATCCTTTGTAAAGCGGCTCGGCCCCCTGGTCGGCGATATACTGCTCCACCATCTGGTCTAGCATGCGGATGCTGACGCCAGGCTGAATATTTTTTTCCAGCAAAGCAAAACATTCGGCCACCATTCGGCCAGATTCACGCATTCGGGCAATTGCTTTGGCATTCTTCAATCTCATGAAACGTCCTTCAATCTAATTTTTGATCATCTTTGGCTTCACTGAAAAGGGTCATTTTACCGCAGAGAACGCGGAGAACGCTGCGTTTCTTTTTGGTTTCTTCGCGCCTTTGCGTTGGTTTTTTCAGTGGACTCACTTTTGAACAGGGCGAAGTATAGCACACAAGAAAAAGAGCCTGCCAGTTAGCGGCAGGCTCTCCTAAAGAACGTTTACGCAAAACGTTTATGCCAGGCTGGAATTAATTTCGCAGGCGGCGCAGCCCGATAATTTGCAAAACGCCAAAGAGAAATATGACCTCTGCCTGAATGCCAATGAACCAGCGCCCCGCCACATTAAACAGCGACCAGCCCAAAAACAGCAGCAAGTAACTACCCAAAACCCAGGTGAAATCCATGAAGGTGATCAGACGGCCGTATCGAGGCTCTATCACATCTTGTGACGCCACCCAGTACACCCCATAGACAAAAGGCAGAAAGCTCACACCTATCGCCACAACTGCCCAGGCAGGAACAGTCGGGCCAAGGAAGCGGGCAATCGGGCCAGCCGCAAAGATAAAGGCGAGGCCGCTGATAAGGGAAAAGAGAGCGTTGCTCAACAAGACGCGGCGCAACAAGGTTGCGTTTGTATGCTGAACTTCTTGAGTAAAAATTGTTCGGGATTGCATTTGGTTACCTCCATTTTGATAACGGTTAATGAAGGCAATATACCGCTTTTTTCACTGCCAGGTCTATGAAAAACAGTGCCAAATGGTGCCAGTATTTAGAAAGTGTTTTAAAAGTTATGTAAACTTAACAAAAGGAGAAAAATTGGGCATCCTTGTAGGTTGTGAACGTAAGAAAACTTTACCCTACAGATTTAACGGATGCCCAGTGGCTCATTATAGAACCTTTAATCCCACCGGCAAAACGTGGTGGCCGTGGCAGGGCTGTCTGTCCTCGAGAAATCTTGAACGCCATCTTCTACATTTTGCGTAGTGGTTGCTCTTGGCGCTTACTGCCGCATGATTTTCCACCGTGGCAAACCGTCTACGGCTACTTTCGTGCCTGGCAAAAAGCGCATGTTTGGGAAGAAATCAACGATGCGCTTCGCGAAGCGGTTCGAATCGAGGCCGGACGAGAGGCACAGCCAAGTATGGGTTTGATCGACTCACAAAGCGTCAAAACAACCAGTGTGGCTGGTGAGCGAGGTCTCGACCCATACAAGTCAGTCAAAGGTCGCAAGCGGCACATCTTGGTCGATACCATGGGATTGCTATTGGCCGTTGTTGTGCATACAGCCAATACGCAAGACCGGAAAGGGGCCAGATGGGTTTTGGCCAAAGCGATCGCCAAAGGGTTTGACAGGCTCGAATTGATTTTGGCTGATGGCGGCTATGAAAGCCAACCGTTGCTCGATTGGCTGGCCACTCGTATCCATTGGGTCTTTGCATTGGTCAAGCGGCCAGAAGGGCAGAAAGGCTTTGTGGTTCAGGCGCAGAGATGGGTGGTTGAACGGACATTTGCCTGGTTGGGTCGGTACCGTCGCTTGAGCAAAGACTATGAAGTTTTGCCTGAAAGCAGTGAAGCATTCATTTACCTGGCCATGATTCATTTGATGCTTCGGCGATTAGGCAACAATTCTCGCATTTGGGCTTGATTCTTTTGTTAACATAACTTTTAAAACACGCTCTAAGTGGTTTGGTATACACTTCGTACCCCATTTCTATCAGAAGGGCCACATTCTCATACGTGCCAAAGCCAGCATCCAGGCGAAAAGTGGCCTGGATAGGCTGCTGATTCATGGCGTTATCTTGCGCAAATTGGGTCAAC
>JBGTCV010000041.1:0-74068 GCA_041748655.1 Promineifilaceae bacterium (SeqCode)
AACCTGAGCAATATCCAGGGGAAAACTAATTTTGGCAGGGATAGATATAGGCATTGGTTTCACTCCGTTTTTGAAAATAACTGCCATTCTACATCACCACCAAATCTGGGTGTACCCCATGTATTCCCAAAGAACCAAAAATCCTATTTGGTTCTGGCTTGTTCAGGTCAGGAGCTGGTTGACTGACAAAACATATTTAACCGCGGAGAACGCGGGGAGCGCAGAGATTTTCCCAGAGAAAACTCTGCGTCCTCTGCGCTCTTTGCGGTAAAAATCTGAGATATGTCAGTCAACTAGGGTCAGGAGTTATTCTGTGAACCAATTTCAGATTCAACTAGATGGCAGTACAACTTCATCGATAGGCTTTACGGCCGTTGCCGTTGCCGCCGGGATCAAAAAAGAAAACCAGCTTGATCTGGCCCTTGTTGTCTCAGAAACCGATTGCAGCTGCGCAGCCATGTTTACCCAAAATCAGGTGGTTGCCGCGCCTGTTATTGTGGACAGGGAGACGCTGGTAGCCAACAACAACCGCCTGCGGGCTGTGGTGGTTAACTCCAAAAATGCCAACGCCTGCACCGGCGAACCAGGGCTGGCCAACGCCCGGGCCATTCAGCAAGCCGCTGCCCGGGCGCTGGGCTGTGAGGCTAACCAGATATTGGTTCTGTCTACCGGAGTGATTGGGGTACAGCTGCCCATGGACAGGCTGGTGGCAGGGATTGCGGTGGGGGTGGACGGATTGTCGGCGGCAAACGGCCGTTTCGCCGCCGAAGCGATCATGACCACAGATACCCATCCCAAACACCTGGCCATCACCGTAGAGCTACCCGGTGGCCCCGTGACGATTGGCGGTATGGCCAAGGGGGCGGGCATGATTCATCCCAATATGGCCACGATGTTGGCGGTGCTGACCACCGATGCGGCCGTTGCGCCCGATGTATTGGATGGACTGCTGCGAACGGCCGTTAACCAAAGCTTCAACCGCATTTCCATCGACGGCGATACCAGTACCAACGATACAATTCTGTTGTTGGCCAATGGCATGAGCGGTACGGCCGTTTCTGACCCGCACAGCCTCGTGCAATTTGGCACCGCCCTGAATCAGCTTTGCACCAGCCTGGCCCAAATGATTGTTCGCGATGGCGAAGGGGCTACTAAATTTGTGGAAATTCGGGTGGAGGGTGCCCAAAGCGAAGCGGATGCCCACCAGATTGCCAATACGATTGCCACCTCACCCCTGGTTAAAACCGCTTTTGCGGGCAGCGATGCCAACTGGGGCCGACTGCTCATGGCCGCAGGTCGCGCCGGGGTTCCCTTTGACCAGACGCTGATCAATTTATGGATTGGTGTTCATCGGGCAAACGAACTTCAGCTGGTGGCCAGCGGCACGCCGACGGCGTACCAGGAAGCGGCGGCGGCGGCCGTTTTTGCCGAGCCAGAGTTTAAGGTGCGGCTGGATTTGGGGATGGGGGAGGAAACGGCCGTTGTTTGGACCACCGATCTCAGCCACGACTATGTCAGCATCAATGCCGACTATCGCACATGAAAGGAGACTGGAGATTAACCAACCACTTCTGGTTGACTGACATATCTCATTTTTTACCGCAGAGCGCAGAGGACGCAGAGATTTCTCCTTTATTTTTCTCTGCGCTCTCTGCGGTAAAAAAGTAATCATGACTGAATTTCCTGAGCTGCATACATTGTGGGATTACAATGATCCGGTGGGAACGGCCGTTCGCTTCCAAGAACTGCTGCCTGTGGTGGCAGCGTCAGGTAATCGCGGCTACCACGTGACGCTGTTGAGCCAGTTGGCCCGCACCCACAGCCTGCGCCGCCAGTTCGACGAGGCACACGCACTGCTGGATCGGGCGGAAGCACTGCTAACCGACGACTTGATTTTGCCCCAAATGCGCTGCTTGCTGGAGCGGGGGCGCTGTTTTAACTCGGCTGGCGAGCCTGAGCGGGCTTTGCCGCTGTTTCGGCAGGTATTTGGTTTGGGAACGGCCGTTGGTACCCAGGCCGATTACCACACCATCGACGCAGCACACATGATGGCCGTTGCCGAACCGCTGCCGGTGAATCAGCTGCAATGGAACGAGGCTGCCTTGACTTTGGCCGAAGCCAGCCCAAATGAGCGGGCGGGTGGTTGGCGTGGTTCACTGTACAACAATATCGGTTGGACCTATCACGACATGGGTGAATACGAAAAAGCGTTGGCCATTTTTGCGAAGGCGTTGGCCTGGCGAGAAGCCCATCATCAAGACAAGCCAGAAACCATTCGCATAGCCAGATGGTGTGTGGGCCGTACGCTTCGCTCGCTCAACCGCCTGCCGGAAGCGTTGGCCGTTCAGCAGGCATTGCTGGCCGAACAGCAACAAGTTGGCCAGACTGACGGTTTTGTCTACGAGGAATTGGCGGAATGTTTACTGGCGTTGGGGCGTGAGGTAGAAGCACGGCCGTTTTTCGCCCAGGCATACCAGGAACTATCTCAGCTAGACTGGCTGGTAGTGGCAGAGTCGGCACGGCTGGCGCGGTTGGCTGAGTGGGGCAATGGACAGTGAGTTTACCAGTCTCCAATTTCCCCAAAAACGCTAGTTTATGCCCTTTGAAAGTAGAACCATCATCATGGCAGATCGATTGACTGAATTATATGCGGTGGGAACGGCCGTTGAAATCTGGCTGGGCGAGCAAATCTGGCTGCCTGGGGTGGTGGTGGCCCATCAGACCCCGGCGGTGTGGGTGCGCACGCTGAGCGGCCGTTCCTGGTTTGTCACCAATCGGCGGCGGATTCGGCTGGCGGGCGAGTTGGATGCCGACAAATATTGATTTTACTGAAGCCGCTGTTGTCATTCTGAGCGAAGCGAAGAATCCCGCAAGGAAGCTATGGCCAGGGCCTTGGCTGAAACGGAGTACCGCTGATTACCAACCGGATGGGATGCTTCGGAGGATACTTCGGCAGCCTCAGCACAGGCTCTCAGCATGACAACCGATCTTGAATTGCCCATAGCCTGGGGCTTCAGTCCCAGGACAAAATAATCATGCGTGAGGAAGTTGTTCAGCGGTTGCTGAATTTGAACCAGGAATTTTATGACGCGCAGGCGGATTCGTTTTCCGGCAGCCGCGTTTCGGCTCAGCCCGGGTTTGCCCTGCTGCTGCCCTATCTGCCCGAACCGTGCCCCCGCTTTTTAGACGTGGGCTGCGGCAACGGCCGTTTCGCCCAGTTCCTCCAATCCCACAACCGCATTGGCGATTTTGTGGGGGTCGATTTTAGCGAAGAGCTGCTGGCCGATGCCGCCAAAAATGCGGTTGGCACTTTTTACCAGCGCAATTTGTTGCAGCCCGGCTGCCTGGACGGCCTGGGAGAGTTTCCGGCCATCTCTTGCCTGGCCGTGATGCACCATCTGCCGGGCAAGGCCAACCGGCTGCGCTTGCTGCAGGAAATTCGGGCGCATTTGGGGGAGAACGGCCGTTTGCTCATCTCTAACTGGCAGTTTATGGACAGCCCTCGGCAGCGACGCAAGGTGCAGGATTGGGCCGAAATTGGCCTGACAGCCGCTGAGGTAGAGCCAAATGATTATTTGCTGGCGTGGCAGCGGAATGGCTTTGCGCTGCGTTACGCCTGCCACATTGACGCAGCTGAAACGGCCGAACTGGCCGCTGCGGCCAGGCTGACAATTTTGGATCAGTTTCGCAGCGACGGCAAAGAAGGCAACCTGAGCCTGTACACCGTGTTGACACCCACTCTGCCAATGCTACAATCTTAACGCGGAGGAACGCAAAATGAGCCTTAAAGAAACAATCCAAAAAGATAGAATTGCCGCCATGCGCGAAGGTGACACCGCCAAACGAAACGCGCTGGGCTTGCTGCTGGCGGCCATCAAACAGGAAGAGGTAGACGGCCGAACCACGCTCAATGATGAGGCCGTTCTGGCGGTCTTGCAGAAGCAGGCCAAGCAGCGGCGTGAGAGCATTGCCGATTATGAAAAAGCAGGACGTGCCGAAATGGTTGCCAATGAACAGGCAGAGCTGACGATAATTGAATCGTACCTGCCGCAGCAAATGGGGCGTGAGGAAGTAGCGGCGATTGCGGCCGAAATCATTGCGGAGTTGGGCATCACCGATGCCAAAGGAATGGGGCAGATTATGGGGAAACTCATGCCCAGAGTGAAGGGAAAAGTAGACGGCCGTCTTGTCAATGACGTTGTGCGCGATCTGCTGCAAAGCCAATAGCCCCACCTGGAAAAATGAACGCAAAAACAGAGGAACAACCCCATTGGCGGAAACTGCTCCAGAGCTCTTTGCTTTGGGTATTTACCGTAGTTGTTACGCTTGGGCTTACCGTAATTTTTAGCTTCACGCTGGTCACTGGCACTGAAGTTCAGGTGACGCTGGGTGAACCGGCTGGCCAGGATATTTTGGCGCCTCGGTCCATTACTTACGACAGCGCCGTGCTGCTGGCCTCTGCCCGCGAAACTGCCCGCGCCTCTGTGCCGGAGCAGTACACGCGCGACGGCAACGATATTGGGCGCAATCAGCTCAATTTGGTGAGTTCTGTCCTCTCTTTTACCGATGTGGTGCGAGCAGATACGCTGGCAACCAAAGAAATACAGCTCTCCTATTTGCAAGCAATCAACAGGTTAACCATCCAGGAGCAAGTGGGGCTGGATATGCTTGAGCTGTCTGCGGTCGATTATGACGTGGTAAAGCGCGAAATTTCTCGCATAGTGGGTGACCTGATGCGGCAAGATATTCGTGAAAACCAGCTGCGTGAATACCAGATTATTGCCCGGCGTGAAGCCAGCCTGGAATTGACTTCCCGGCAGGAAAATGTGGTAACCAATCTGGCGCCTCAATTTATTACCCCCACCGTGTTCCCAGACCCAGAGGCAACGGCCGTATTGCGTGAAGCAGCCGCCGATGCAGTTGGTTCGTTCCCCGTAACAATTGCCAACAATGAGCGAATTTTGCGGCAGGGATTAATTGTCACCGCGCTAGATATTGAGAAGTTGGAGCAGTTGGGCTTGCTGCAAAGCCAGCTGAATTGGCGGGATGTGGCAGCCATTTTTGTGGCGTCGCTGCTTGCTGTGGCGCTTATTACCATGTATTGGCACCAATTTTATTGGCCGCAGGTACGGGATCATGTTCGTTTTCTCACCGGTTTGGCCAGCCTCATTTTGGTCTTTGCTGCCATTGCCAAGCTGATGCTTACCGGGGGCGGCTTTTTGACCTATATGTTCCCGATGGCGGCGCTTTCCATGATGATGAGCGTTATTTATGATGTTCGCTTCTCTTTGATGGTTACCCTGGTGATGGCGGCGTTGATTGGCTTTTTGGCGCCCAATTCGCTAGAGCTGGCCGTGTATACGGCCGTTGGCGGTCTTTTGGCCAGCCTTACTTTGCAAGATGTGCAGCGCATCAACGCTTTTTTCCGGTCTGGTTTGGCGGCTGCCATTGGATACTGCGCCGTCATTCTTATTTTTCGCCTCAACCAGGACAGCCTTGATGTGTTCAATATGTTGGAGCAGATGGGATATGCAGTTGTAAACGGGTTGCTGTCTTCAGCACTGACGCTGATTGGCCTTTTTATCATGGGCAGCGTGTTTGGTATTACCACCACCCTTCAGCTGCAAGAGCTGTCGCGGCTGGATCATCCGCTGCTGCAAGAGCTGCTGCGCCGTGCCCCGGGAACCTATCATCACAGCATCATGGTGGCCAATCTGGCCGAACAGGCAGCCGAGCAAATCAAGGCCAACAGCGCACTTGTTCGCGTTGGCGCGTTTTATCACGACATTGGCAAGATGAACCGCCCGCCGTTTTTTAGCGAAAATCAGGAAGGGGTTAATCCGCATGATGCACTTGATCCGCAAACCAGCGCCCGCATCATTCTGAGCCATGTCACCGACGGGCTAGAATTGGCCAAACGGTATAAGCTGCCCTACCGGATTCATCAATTCATTGCCGAGCATCACGGCAAGCGGCTGGTGAAGGGGTTTTATGTCAAGGCTAAGGAGCAGGCGGCTGAGGGTGAAACGGTAGACCCGGCAAAATTCCGCTATCCTGGCTCCCGACCGCGCTCGCGGGAAACCGGCGTCGTCATGCTGGCCGACGTGATTGAATCGACCTCCCGCGCTTTGCAGCCCAACAGTGAAAAGGCGATTGAAAAGCTGGTTAACTCGTTGATTGATGAAGATTTAACCGATGGTCAGCTGGATGAATCTGGCCTGACGCTGGGGGATATTCGGCAGATTCGGGAATCGTTTATCCAGACATTGAAAGGGCGTTTTCATGTGCGGGTAAAATATCCAGGGAATGAAGATCTTTTGTTGGTACAGGATCAAGCGGGGATAGAAACGGCCGTTTCCCAGCCCAACAAAGTGCCCGCCCAAGCCCAAATAAGTGAGGAATCATCCTAGTGGCATCTTATCAGATTCACGTACAGCAAAAAGTGAAAGTGGTTCATTCGATTGCGGCGGCGTTGCGAACGGCCGTAACCGTCACCTTGCGCCATGAAAAGCACCGACCACCAGCAGAAATTACGCTGCTGCTAACCGATGATGAACAGCTCCAGGGGCTCAATAAAGAGTACCGGGGCATCGATGCCCCCACCGACGTGCTTAGCTTTGAAGCAGGCGAAAAAATGCCAGGAATGCAGGAAGATGATCCGTATCTTGGCGACATTGTAATTTCTGTACCAATGGCCGAACGCCAGGCTAAAGAAGGGGGTCACAGCCTTAAGGCAGAACTTCAGCTGCTCTCGGTGCATGGGACCTTGCATCTGCTGGGCTACGATCATGAAGAGCCAGACGAAAAAGACCGCATGTGGTGGGTCCAGGCGTCCATTCTGGCCCAATTGGGCGCAGAAATCACACGCCCGCCAGAGGATTAACCATCTTGTCCACAGAGAAACATTCAGAGCTGTACGATCGTGCCAAAAGTTTTCAATATGCCTTTGAGGGATGGTGGTTTGTATTGCGCACGCAGCACAACGCCTGGATTCATGCGCTCATTACCGTGGCAGTTGTGGCTTTGGGCTTGTGGCTTCGCCTGCCGCTGCGCGACTGGGCCGTGCTCATTCTCACCGTCATGGCTGTCTGGATAGCAGAATTTATGAATACGGCTATAGAGGCTGTGGTGGATATGACCATGCCAGATATTCATCCGCTGGCTAAATTGGCCAAGGATGTGGCGGCAGCGGCCGTTTTGGTTGGCGCACTGGGATCCGTTGTGATTGGGTTGCTGCTGCTGGGGCCGCCTTTGTGGCAGCGGCTGTTTGGCGGCTAAAAATTTACCGGAGTAAATTGTTCAGGAAGAACCACAAATTGGCCGGTCGCTCGGCCAGGCGTCTCATGAAGTAGGGATACCAGGTGGTGCCATAGGGAATGTAAACCCGCACCCGGTGGCCTTGCTCACTTATTTTTTGCTGCAGATCCCGTCGAATGCCGTACAGCATTTGAAACTCAAACGAATCTTTATCAATTTGATGTTGGCGAGTAAACTGCACAATGGCGCGAATCATGGCTTCGTCATGGGTGGCAAAACAGGGGTACATGCCCCGGCTTCTAGCTTCATCACTCAGCATTTGCCTGGCAAGATGCAAAAAGTTGGCATCCGTCTCTGTTTTTTGGGCAAAGGCGACTTCGTGAGGCTCTTTGTAGGCCCCCTTGCAGAGGCGTACCCAGGCACCTTCCTGGATCAAGGCTTGAATGTCGGCTTCGGTACGGTACAGATACGCCTGAATGACAATGCCAACCCGGTCACCAAACTGATCGTCGTCGCGCAATCCTCGATAGAGTTGCAATGTTGTATCGGTTACGCTGCTGTCTTCCATATCAATTTGGATGCGTGTATCATATTTTTCGGCGGCGGTGAGCAGCTGCTGCAAATTACTGTGGATGACTGCTGGGCTCACGTGAAGCCCCAGCTGTGTTGGTTTTACGGAAAGCGTGGCGTTGACGCCGCTCAGGTGTATCTGCTGCAGCAGCTGGATGATTGCTTCCAGGGCAACTGTGGCATCTTCTGCGGTGGCGACGCTTTCACCCAGATAGTTGAGGGTGGCAGATAAGCCGCTTTGGTTCACTTCCTGACAGGCCCGGATAGCATCCTGGCTTGTTTCCCCGGCGATGAACCGACTGGCAACTTGCCAGGCCAGGGGGAAATTAGTGGCGATGTGGCGTGCCCAATCGGCTGTAGATAAATAGAGCAGCAGTGAACGGAGCCAGCGTTCACCATATTGATACAGCAGCACGACAGCCACAGTGAACGTGGTGATTGAAACAACCAGGCGGGTAATAGGGGAACGTTCTTGGACCATTGCTTTTTTCCTTGTGAGCTTTTCATTTAAGCTATCTTTGCTTATGATACTTCAGATCATTTATTCTTATCAAACTTGTATCCATACAGGTGCGACGCACTTGTCCTGGTGTCAAGCACAGCAAAACTTGCTAACGAAAGTGCGCCGCACCTCTGAGACGAGGCACTTTTTGGAAAAAGTATATGAGTGTTGAGCCCGTCGATTCATTCGCACCAATTCAGCCCGATTTTGCGCTGTTTCAGGCGTTTGCTGAACGCACAAACCTTATTTTTTGGGCAGCCGATCCTGTTTCGTACCAGCTTGTGTATGTGAGCCCACATGCGGAGAAGGTGTTGGATATACCAATGGCGGAGTGGCTGCGGCCGTATTTCTGGCAAAATCACCTTCATGCAGCCGATCGGGAACGGGTATTGGATCGCTTTGGGTTAGCGGTTGTCAGCCAGGAAACCCTTTCCTTTGAATATCGCCTGATTCCGGCCAATGGTGTGCCGCTCTGGTTTCGGGACAAAGTCTGCCTGGTGCCAGATAACGGCCGTTTTTTGCTTTGCGGCATGATGAAGGATGTAACCGAGTTTAAGACGGCCGTTCATCCTCAATCAGCTACCCCAGGGTACACCAGCATCTTTCTGGAAATTGTGACGCTGCTTACGACTAATTTAGACATTCAGCAAAGCTTGAGTCAGCTCGCTGCCAGATTGTGTGAGATATTTGATGTAACGGCCGTTAGAATTCTTGAGTGGAACCCTGCCTGGAATGTTGCCACAGAATTAGCCCAACACCCGGTTGGAAAACTGCAGCAGGCTGAAAAAGAGGCCGATAGCAAACTCCTGTCTGATTTAATAGAAAGTTTCGGTGGACACATAGCCTCTCAACCTATCCTGTTAAACAGGCCAGACACCAATTTATCGGGACGGGCGCGCATTCATTTGCAAAACCACGAAGCCCAAACCATTTTATATGTGCCATTGTTAGAGCAAGACGAGCTTTTGGGCTGTCTTGAATTAATAGAAAGCCGTGCCCCACGTCTCTTTAGTGAAAATGATTTGCAGCTGATTCTGACGATTGCCCGACAAATCGCCATAGCCATTAAGCGGACTCGGCTGTTCCAGGCTGAAGCCAGACGACGACGCGAAGCAGAAATTTTACTGGATGTAGCTGAATTTGTTTCGAGCAGCCTGGACAGAGATGAAATATTGGCGCGAGTCATGGAAATTCTGCGGCTTTATTTAGATGATGTCCATAACTGCTCCATCTCCTTGGTTACGGACGATGGCCTACAGTTGGAATCCATTCACTCCTGGTGGGTCGATGATGATTACACCCTGCTGCCCAGGGGCGAGCGAGTAGATATAGAGGATACATTTACTGGGAAACTGGCTTTACGGAGTAACGAACCCGTTGTGATGTCTGATCTCAGGAATGTCCCTTTTATCAATGAATTTACCAGCCGGTTAACAAAAAAAGGGTTGAGAGCCATTGTTTGCGTTCCCTTAAGAATTCAGGATAGACCGTTGGGCACTCTGCATATCCACCATTGGCATCAGCCGCGACAGTTCTCGGTGGAAGAGATTGCCTTGCTGCAAGGAGTGGCCAATCAGACTGCTATCGCCATTGAAAATGCTCGCCTGTTTGCCAATGAACGGCGACAGCTCAACTTGTCTAGAACCTTGCAAAAAGTCGGTGCATTATTAACCACCAGCTTGCAGCTTGAAGAGGTTTATGAACAAATATTTGATTTGCTCGGCCAGATCATTTCTTTTGATTCAGCCTCACTCTTTTTGTTTGATGAGGCAAACGACCAGTTTGTGTTGGTTTCACTTCGCGGCCTGGATCGGGCAATGCTAAACAACAAGGCATTTCTGCTGCCCGCGAGCAATGTTCGGCAAAAAATCAACAATCCCCGGGGTTGGAATGTGCTGCAAGATGTGCTGACAGAACCTGCCTGGCTGCATTTGGTTGAGATGGGCTCAATTCGAGCCTGGATCGGGGCGTTGTTGGCAGTCAAAGGTAAACAAATTGGCCTGCTAAGTTTAGACAATGCCATACCGGGCGAATACAATGATGAGGATGGCCAAATGGTGGCTGCGTTTGCCAACCAGGCGGCGGTGGCCATTGAAAATGCTCGCCTGTATGAAGAAACCATGCGTCAGGCAAAAGAGCTGGCTATTTTGAACCAGGTGTCACAGGAAACGGCCGTTTCCCTAAATATCGACCATTTTCTGGAAAAAATTACAAAAATCATTAGTACAGAACTGTTCCCTCGCATTTTTGGCTTTATTCTCTACGATCCAGAAACCAGGGAGCTGCATCCCCATTATTCTTATGCAGGCGTTTCTGAAGAAGCAAAACAGGCAAAAATCCCTCTGGAAAACAGCATTATTGGTCATGCTGTCTTGAGTGGCAAACCGTACTATGCCCCCAACGTTTATGAGGACCCGTATTACTTCCCAGTTAACGAAAATATATATTCTGAAATCGCTGTGCCCATTAAATTAAATGGCGAAGTTATAGGCGTTCTCAATGTGGAAAGCCCAGATCTCGACGCGTTTTCTAGCCGGGATATTGACTTTTTAACAACCCTGGCTGGTAATATTTCGGCCGTATTGGAACGAGCCAGCCTGTATGGAACTTTGCGCATTCAGGCCGAAAGCCTGGCAGAGCAGGTTGCCCAGCGCACCAGTGAACTAAAACTGGAGAAAGACCGGCTGTTTGCTATTTTAGAAAGCGCCGGTGAAGGCATTATTCTAACCGATACAGACGCCCACATCTTCTATGTAAATCCGGCTATGGAGCGCCAAAGTGGCTATTCCAGAACTGAATTGCTGTCCCAAAATCCCCGCGTGCTTGGCAGTGGCCAGGTACCCAAAAGCAGATTTTCTGACATGTGGCAAGAATTATCGAATCAGAAAAGATGGGTTGGTGAGCTGATCAACCAACACAAGGATGGCCACACTTATGATGTGGCTGTGACAATTACCCCCATTATAGATATTGATGGCGATGTGACCGGCTATGTTAGCGTACAGTCAGACATTACCCGCCTGAAAGAGGTGGAACGGCTAAAAACAGAGTTTATTGCCAATGTGTCGCATCAGCTGCGCACGCCGCTGACCAATATAAAAACGTATGTTTCCTTGTTAAACAAGGGCAAGCCGGAGAATTCCCCCCGCTATTTTTCTGTGCTGCACCACGAAATTGATCGTCTGGCCAGGCTTATTCAGGATTTACTGGATATTTCACGGCTGGATGCCGAAGCGGCCCCAAGCCCTGAGGTGGCGACTGATTTTTATGATTTCTGGGAGCTTTTTTGGTCGCCGTTTACTGAGCGGGCGGTGCGGGCAAACCGAAGGCTGCATGTGACGCTGCCAGAGAATGTGGAGCAAGGTGCGCTAACGGTCTTTATGGAATCGTACCAGCTGGATAAAGTCTTGGCCCGCCTCCTGGAAAATGCCCTGGCTTATTCAAATGAGGGTGGGGAAATCCAGGTGTCCATTGATAGGCAAGGGCATCCGGCATTGTTAGAAATTAAGGTTTGTGATGAAGGGCCTGGTATTCCTGAAACGGAACGGCCGTTTATCTTCGACCGTTTTTTCCGTGGTGCGGCCGTGATAGAGTCCGGTTTGCCCGGCAATGGCCTGGGTTTGGCCATTGTCAAAGAGCTGCTAACCCGCTACGGCGGCGATATTTCTCTCGAAAGCGAGGTCGGGGTTGGCAGCTGCTTTACCCTGCATCTGCCGCTGGTGTCGTCAACCGCAAACCGGGATAGTCAGCATAATGTCGCCTAAGCTGCCAGCTGTTTTTTATGCGCAACCGGCACGCACCGTGGCCCAGGCATTGTTGGGTAAAAAGCTGGTGCGTCGGCTAAACGGCCGTCTCCTTAGCGGCATCATCGTAGAAACCGAAGCGTATTGCGACGGCGACACCCCGGACCTGGCCTGCCACGGTGAACGAGTCAACAACGCGCAGCCCACGCCGCGAACGGCCGTTATGTTTGGCCCCGCCGGATTTGCCTACGTTTACTTTACCTACGGCATTCATTGGCTGTTCAATGTCGTTACGGGGCAGCCAGGCCAGCCCAACGCCGTGCTTATTCGTGCCCTGGAGCCGGTAGATGGCATTGAGGTGATGCGGGCGCTGCGGGGGGAACGGCCGTTGACCCAACTCACCAACGGCCCCGCTAAACTCACCCAGGCCCTCGCCATCGACAAATCTTTCAACGGGGCAAACCTTTGTCAGTCGGACGGGGTTATATGGTTGGAAGATGCACCCGCTGTTCCCCAAAGCCAGATAGCCACAGGCCCACGCATCGGCCTGGGCAAAACGCCAGAACCGTGGTTCTCGATCCCCTGGCGCTACTGGCTGGCAGATAACCCGTTTGTTTCCAAATAGCGGCACAAATCCGTGGAAATCCGCGAAATTCGCGGCCAAAAAATGCAAAAGCAGGAGAGGCTATGAAATTACTAGAAGGGAAAAAAGCATTAATTTTTGGCATTGCCAATAAAAACTCAATCGCCTGGGGCATTGCCCAGACGTTACACGCCCACGGGGCAGAGCTTGGCTTTAGCTATGGCTTTGAGCAGCTAGAAAAACGGGTACGGCCGTTGGCCGAAGAGCTGGGCGTCGAATTTGTAGAAGAGTGCAACATTGAAGACGATGAGGTAATCACCAGCGTCTTTCAAAAAGCCGCCGACAAGTTCGGCCAGATCGACATTCTGGTTCATGCGATTGCCCATGCCAAGCGCGAAGATCTAACCGGCACCTTTGTTGATACCAGCCGCGACGGCTTTCATCTGGCGATGGGCGTCAGCGTCTACAGCCTGGTTTCCCTCACCCGCGCCGCCGTGCCGCTGATGACCAATGGCGGCAGCATCATCAGCATGACCTACTACGGCGCAGAAAAAGCGGTGCCCCACTACAATGTCATGGGCGTGGCCAAAGCCGCCCTGGAAGCCAGCACCCGCTACCTGGCAGCCGATTTAGGCCCGCAAAACATTCGCGTCAACGCCATTTCCGCTGGCCCAATTAAAACCTTGTCCGCTGCGGGCATTGCCGGGTTCCGCAAAATGCTCAAATACACCGAGGAGCGTTCCCCGCTGCGCCGCAACGTCACCCAGGAAGAAGTGGGCAAAACCGCCCTCTGGCTGTGCAGCGATCTCAGCAGCGGCGTGACGGGCGAAGTGGTTTACGTGGACGCAGGCTACAACATTTTGGGCATGCCGGAACCACCGGAAACCTGGTTGTAAGACGGCAGATTCCATCTTGACACATTTAACCATTTCGTTATACTCATCTGGTCTGTTATTTTCAGTAACAGCTTAAATTCATTCACAATCTTATCAGGAGCAGCAGAGGGATCGGCCCGGTGAAGCTGCAGCAACCCCCAAATTGGGAAGGTGCTAAGTCCGTCAGCAAATGCTGAGAGATAAGAGGTAGATGCAGATTTTGCTAACCTCTTGCCTGCCAAGAGGTTTTTTTTTGCCAATAAACAAATATGAGCATTGCGCTTATGTAGGTAAATTGCAGCCATAAAAATATCTCGCTGCAATTTACAATTTACCGATGGAGGTAATATAGATGACAACATTTATGCAAGCACCCAGCCTCTTGTTTACTTCGGAATCCGTTACCGAAGGTCACCCAGACAAGATGTGCGATCAAATCAGCGATGCGGTTTTGGATGCGCTGTTGGCCAAAGACCCAACCGCCCGCGTTGCCTGCGAAACGGCCATTAAAACGGGCTTCGTTCTGCTCCTGGGCGAAATTAGCACCACCGCCTTTGTCGATTTCGACAAGCTGGTGCGCCAGGTCGTGATCGATATTGGCTTCGACAGCAGCGAGAAAGGGTTCGATGGCAATACCTGCGGCGTGCAGTCGGCCATTGCCAGCCAGAGCCCAGACATTGCCCAGGGCGTAGACCGGGCACTGGAATACCGCAATAACGGCATTCCAGAAGACGAGATTGAAAAGTTAGGTGCCGGTGACCAGGGTATGATGTTTGGTTTTGCCTGCAACGAGACCGAAACGCTCATGCCGCTGCCCATTCATCTGGCCCATTTGCTTACTAAAAAACTGAGCGAAGTGCGCCGCAGCGGCACGCTGCCCTGGGTGCGCCCAGATGGCAAAGCCCAGGTCACCATCGAGTACAGCTACGGCAAGCCAAAGCGGGTTCACACCGTGCTTGTTAGCACCCAGCACGCCCCAGAGGTTGACAATGAAACGATTCGGGCGGGCATCATCGAGCATGTGATTATGCCTGTTTTGCCAGCCAACCTGGTAGATGATGAACTGCGCATTTTTGTAAATCCAACGGGCCGTTTTGTGGTGGGTGGCCCCATGGGAGACGCTGGTCTGACTGGTCGTAAAATCATTGTGGATACCTACGGCGGCATGGGGCGGCACGGTGGTGGCGCATTCAGCGGCAAGGATTGCACCAAAGTAGACCGCAGTGCGGCGTATGCAGCCCGTTGGGTGGCCAAGAATCTGGTAGCCGCTGGCCTGGCCGAGCGGTGCGAGGTGCAGCTGGCTTACGCCATTGGAGTGGCCGAGCCGCTGAGTATCAATGTCGAAACGTTTGACACCAGCGAATATTCGTCTGAGCAGCTGGTTGCGCTGGTAGAAGAAAATTTCGACCTGCGCCCGGGTGCGATTATTCGTGACCTGGATTTGCGCCGGCCTATTTTCCGCAAAACGGCCGCTTACGGCCATTTCGGTCGCAATGACATTGACGCCCCGTGGGAAAACACCAACAGGGCAGAGCAGCTGCGCGAGGCGGCCAAACGGTTTACGGCCGTTCCTGCCTGAGCGGTATAAAAATGGGTAATTGGGCAATTGGGTAATTGGCCCAATTACCCAATTGCCCAATTTAGCCTGGGGATTTATCCTCTGGTTCCCAAAAATTTGCCGGTACGTTTGCCTAAAAACGGACAGTTGCTATAATTCTTCGTTGCCTGCAACCCTAAAGCAGGTAAACTTAAAAAGATTCCCAAAAGAATCATTTACCAATTTCACACACACCCGGACAGGCAAAATGTGCTCGCATTCATTTGCCAGGGTAGCCTTGGATTTCCTCTGGTTGCCTGGTGCATTTGTTGGCCATGCGAGTTTTTTGTCTGGATGAACGGTGTGGACGCGCGTGCCGAAATTTTTGAACGGTACGCGACAAAACAATCAAAGGAGAATATCCCCCATGGCCGTTGTTTCAATGAAAGCACTGCTGGAAACTGGCGTGCATTTTGGACACAGAACCCGTCGTTGGAATCCGAAGATGAAACCTTATATCTTCACGGAGCGAAACGGCATCCACATTATTGATTTGCAGCAAACCTTAGGCATGATCGAAGATGCCTACAATGTAATTCGGGACACCGTTGCAGAAGGTGGCTCTGTTTTGTTTGTGGGTACCAAGCGTCAGGCACAGGATACGGTGGCATCTGAGGCTGCCCGGTCTCGACAGCCTTACGTAAATGAGCGCTGGCTGGGCGGTACGCTGACCAATTGGCAAACCATTCGTCAACGGATTGATTACTTAAAGCGCCTGGAAAAGCGACAGGAAGAAGGTGACTTTGATCTGCTGAAGAAACGTGAACGGCTGCGGGTTGAGCGGGAAATTGAAAAGCTGAACCTGCGACTGGGTGGTATCCGCGAGATGAAAGGGCTGCCGAGTTTGATGTTTGCCGTCGATATTAACCATGAAGAAACGGCCGTTCGTGAAGCCAACATCCTTGGTATTCCCGTCCTCGCCCTGGTAGATACCAACTGCAATCCCGACCCCATCGACTACCTCATCCCTTCCAATGACGACGCCATTCGCGCCATTAAGCTGATTGTGGGCAAGATGGCCGATGCCGCCATAGAAGGCATGGCGCTGCGTCAGGAAAACATGGATGAGGAAGTGTCCGATGTAGGCAGCTATGGTGGCAGTTTCGACGGTATGGAAGATGAAGACGACGAAGTGCTGCTGGGCGAATCTACCCTGGCCAAACTGCGCGAAGCTGTGGTAGTTGAAGACGACAACGAAGAAGATAGTGATGATGACGACACCGCCGAAGAAACGGCCGTTCAGGAAGCATAGTTTAGGAGCACAGCAACAATTATGAATATTACGACTCAAATGGTAAAAGAACTTCGCGAAGCAACCGGCGCTGGTGTTTTAGACGCTAAGAAAGCGCTAGAAGCCTCTGGCGGCAACTTTGATAAAGCGGTTGACTCCCTGCGTGAAAAAGGGGCAGCTCGCGCCGCCAAACGGTCTGGCCGCGAAGCAAGCGAAGGTGTCATTGAACTGTATGCTCATCCCGGCAACCGGGTTGGCGTTATTTTGGAACTCAACTGCGAAACTGATTTTGTGGCCCGCAACGAGGAATTTTCCAAACTGGCTCATGATTTGGCCTTGCACATTGCGGCGATGAACCCGCAATATATCAATGCTGATGAAGTGCCAACCGATGAGCTTAACCGCGAGACCGAAGTGCTGCGGAATCAGGCCCTGGCTGAAGGCAAGCCGGAACAAGTTGTTGATAAAATTGTTGCAGGCCGGATGACCAAATTCTACGAAGAGTTTTGTCTGTTGGAACAGCCATTTGTTAAGGACGACAAGGTCAAAATTAAAGACCTGATCACCGACGTTATTCGCAAAACGGGTGAAAACATCGTAGTACGGCGATTTGCCCGCTATGAGTTGGGTGAATAACCCGAATTTGGTTAATAATTGTTAGAACGGGGCGCTCGCATGAGCGCCCCGTTTTTAGACGCACATTTCTACTGGGTTGAAGTCGATTGCCGCTTTTAGGTTGCTTCCAGAAATAGCGTTTCGAGGTTGGTAATAAGCAATACCCTCTTGGTTTCCTGTATCAGTACAGGCAGTTTCAGTTCATAATCCACAAAATTGGAGTCACTCAAAATGTCATCGGTTCGCTATAAACGAATTTTGCTGAAAATGGGTGGGGAAGCTTTGGCTGGCCCCAACGGGTATGGTATTGATCCCATACGGGCCACAGAAGTGGCGCAGATCGTAAAGGATATTCATGATTTGGGGATTCAGGTTGCCTTAGTTATTGGTGGGGGTAATTTGTGGCGTGGCTCGGTGGGCAGCGCTATGGGCATGGCTCGTCCTTCAGCCGACCATATTGGCATGATCGCTACGGTGATGAATGCACTGGCTTTGCAGGATGCCCTGGAGCGGGCGGGCGTTGTGACGCGGGTGCAAACGGCCGTTGAGATGCGTGCCATCGCTGAACCATATATTCGCCTGCGGGCGATTCGCCATCTGGACAAAGGGCGCGTGGTGATTTTTGGCGGCGGTACGGGCAACCCTTATTTCACCACTGATTCTGCCGGGGCGCTGCGGGCAATGGAAATTGATGCAGATGTCCTGATTAAGGCTACCAAGGTGGACGCAATTTATGATTCTGACCCGATTCAAAACCCCACGGCTCGTCGGTTTGACAAGATTTCCTACATTGATTTTCTGAATATGCGGCTGCGGGTAATGGATAGTACGGCCGTTTCACTCTGTATGGACAACGATTTGCCGATTGTGGTTTTGAACTTTTGGCAGAAGGACAGCGTCAAGCGGCTGCTTTTGGGTGAATCCATTGGCACCACAATTTGCAGTGTGTGAGAAGTGCCAATAGCCGGTATACTTGTAGCAGGATTTGTTTTCTGACTGTTCCCCCAGGAGGTTGAAATGATACGTGAGCTTTTACAAGATGCCGAGAGTCGTATGCGTGGGGCAATTACATCTATGGAAGCAGATGTGGCTGGCTACCGGACGGGTCGCGCTTCGCCCCAACTTATTGAAAAGCTTGAGGTGGAGATGTATGGTCAGGTAATGAATTTGATTCAGATGGCGGTCATTTCTGTGCCAGAACCGATGCAGTTGGCGATACGGCCGTATGACGCCACCTCCATTTCAGCTATCGAACGGGCCATTCTCAAATCCAATCTAGGGCTAATGCCCAACAATGACGGCAAAATCATCCGCCTCAATTTGCCCCGCCTCACAGAAGAGCGCCGCCGCGATTTAACCAAGCTGCTCGGGCGGCGCGTAGAAGACGCCAAGGTTGCCGTACGCAATGTACGACGCGACACGTTGAATGATCTGCGCGATTTCAAGAATGAATCGATGATCACAGAAGATGAGTTTTTTAAGGGCCAGGACGATTTGCAGGTGCTGACAGATAAATATGTGCAAGAGATAGATGGGTTGGGTAGCCAGAAAGAAAAAGAGATAATGGAAGTATAGTGGTTGGTATGGCAAACAATGAAAAGCCCCTGGATTTGGAACTGTATCGTATCCCGCAGCATGTGGCTATTATTATGGATGGCAACGGCCGTTGGGCTAAAAAACGCAACCTGCCCAGATATGCGGGGCATCGTGCCGGGGCTGAAAACCTGCGCCGCATCATCAATGCCAGCGTAGAATTTGGCGTAAAAATCTTAACCATCTACGCTTTCTCCACAGAAAATTGGGGTCGTCCTGAGCGTGAAGTTCGTGCTCTGATGAAAATTATTGCCCGCGTCCTGGATCAGGAACTAAACGAACTGCATGCTCAAGGAGTTTGTTTACACCATTTGGGTGATATGGCCGGGGTTGAGCAAGATTTACAAGACAAGGTGCATAAAGCGCTAGAGCTGACCAAAAATAATGATCGGCTCATTCTTAATGTAGCCTTTAATTACGGAGGGAGAGCCGAAATTTTACACGCCGTACGCCAGATGCTGGCCGATCAGATTGCGCCTGAGACGTTGACGGAAAGCCTGTTCAACTCTTACCTGTTCACGCGCGGCCTGCCTGACCCCGATCTGGTCATTCGCACCAGTGGCGAACTGCGCATCAGTAATTTTCTTATTTGGCAAGCTGCCTATTCGGAGTTTTATCCGACTCCGGTTTATTGGCCAGACTTCGGCCGCGACGAGCTGTACGAGGCCATTGTGGCCTTCAACCAGCGCGAGCGCCGTTTCGGTCTGGTTACAGAAGCGTCCTGATATTCCGCTGATTATTTGGGGAAACGGCCGTTATTCATTCACCTTCTAAACTATGTTCCTGCAACGTGCCTTAATCACATTTACCCTGGGTCCGGTCGCTTTATATTTAATTTACCTCGGTGGTCTGTTCTATTTCATCCCCCTTGCTATTATTTTGCTGCTCGCGACTGTAGAATACAGCAACCTGGTTAAAAACATTGGCTGGCACGCGCCGCCCCTCCTGCTTGTTCCTATTGTCGTCGCCCAATGGATTTTGGCCCAATGGCCAGCTCAATCCTTGTTTGGGCCACTGCTTTTGATCAGCTTACTTATTGTCACAGCGTACGCTCTGTGGCAATATGAAGCCAACAGCAGCCAAACGGTTCCTGCCAACTGGTTTGCCTCTGTAGCCGGACTCATCTTGTTTGGCTGGGTATGCGGACATTTTTTTCGGCTACGCTCACTGCCAGACATGGCCTGGCAGTGGACGATGCTGGCCATGCTTGGCACCTGGATCGCCGATTCCGGAGCCTACCTGGTTGGCCGATTTTTTGCCGGAAAGGTGGTGGGCAAACATGCACTTTCGCCCAGGCTCAGCCCCAACAAAACGGTTGAAGGCTTTATTGGGGGCATCGTTTTAGGCACTTTGTTTACAGTGCTAATTGGGTATTTACTAAATATTGCGCTTTTACCCGCCTTGCTGCTTGGCTTGCTGGTTTCCACCATTGGTACAGTAGGCGACCTGGGTATTTCCTTGCTAAAACGTGAGGCGAGGGTAAAGGATTCTGGCACGCTCTTTCCAGGTCATGGCGGCGCTCTGGATCGCATTGATTCGCTCATGTGGACTGTTGCGATTGGCTATTACCTGGCACTATTGTTTTTGTAACCGTTCGGCATCACGAAAGATTTACAGCCGCGAGGCTTCTCCCACAACTAATGTCTCGCCGTATCTGATTTTCCCCACTTTTACATAGAATCGTGTTAGGAGGTACAAAGCATGTCTAAAATCGTGACGATTGAGCGTTTTATTTTAGATTATCAGCCCGATTATGCCCGTGGCGAATTTACCAACCTGCTATATGACATTGCCCTGGCAGCCAAAGTGATTGCTCATAAGACAAACCGCGCCGGACTTGTCGATATTCTGGGGCGTGCTGGTGCTACCAACATTCAGGGTGAGCAGCAGCAAAAGCTGGACGTTTTTGCCGATGACATCATCTACCGTGTTTGCGACCACACGGGACGTTTGTGCGCCATGGCCTCGGAAGAGCGGGACAATATTATTGAAATTCCTGAGCAGTATAAAAAAGGCTCCTACGTATTAGTTTATGATCCCCTCGATGGCTCTTCCAATATCGATGTCAATGTAAGTATCGGCACTATTTTTGGTATTTATCGCTGCCTGGATTGGGATTTACGTGGACGGGTTGAGGATGTCATGCAGCCTGGCCGCAAACTGGTGGCGGCTGGCTATGTACTGTATGGTTCCAGCACCATGTTGGTTTATACAACCGGGCAGGGGGTTAATGGCTTTACGCTCGACCCAGAGTTAGGCGAATTTTTGTTGTCCCATGAAAACATGCGCTTACCGGAACCACCGGCTTATTACAGCGTTAACCATGCCTATTTTGAGCGCTGGTCGCCCGGAGTCAAGCGGTATTTACGCTGGTTGCAGGGGCGCGAGGGCTGGGAAGGGCCAGCGCTATCATCGCGCTATATTGGCTCGCTAGTAGCAGACTTTCATCGGAACTTGATGCGCGGGGGCATTTTTTGCTACCCGGCAGAGCAAAACAGACCAAATGGCAAGATTCGTCTTTTGTACGAAGCCAGCCCGTTAGCTTTCCTGGCGCAGCAGGCGGGTGGCTATGCATCTAATGGCTATGAATCTATTTTGGATATTGAACCAACGGATTTGCATCAGCGTACGCCATTGTATGTGGGCAATCGTTCTTTGGTATACCAGTTGGAGCGGTTTTTGCAGGAAGAACGACCTGTTTCAGATTTGGTAGGAAGCAGCTAATATTAAGGATGGATAAGGCAGGTGGTGGGGAAACGGCCGTTTCCCCCACACATCACCCTGAAACCCGGTTTAAATTCCACTGGTTACGAACGTTGACGGAGTTTTAAGGGCGTGTTATACTTTTTTCGCCTAGCAATAGGATGCCTTGTAAACTCCCTAATCCAGAGAAATTGAAAGTTAAAACCTGTTTTAGAAATTAAGCCTGCACTGTAAATTCCCCTGAATTTGTGGAAGCCATAAAAATATTGTTTAATTATTTCAACCGTTGGCGAGAATAGAATATTCAACAAAGAATGAATGTTAATGCCTTACCCGCAAGGCGAACAGGTATGACGTAAATTGGCGTTTCCCCTATATGACATCATTGGAATCAGTACAACTTCATGCTCGATCCCAAAGCAATTGCATACGCAATATACCCAAATTTACCATCTTATTAAATATTAACTCGACTGCTAGCCAACATCGCTGATGATGTTCCTGGTTAGCTGAAAGATACCATTTGCATATTAAACACAAATTCGTGTAATGCGGAGAAAACTGTATGGATATCGGCGAATTAGAATCAAAAAAGATTACTGAACTGCGAGATATGGCCCGCGAGTTGGACATCCCTGGCTTTAGCACCATGAAAAAACAAGGGCTTGTCTATGAAGTTCTGCGTGCCAATGCCCAATCTCAAGGCTACGATTTCCGAGGCGGTGTGCTGGAAATAGTAGATGATGACAAGCAAACGATGGGCTTTTTGCGTGCTAAAAATTATTTACCCGGCCCCGACGACATTTACGTCTCAAATTCGCAAATTCGCCGCCTGGGTTTGCGTACCGGCGATTGGGTAATGGGGCAGGTGCGTGCCCCCAAAGATAACGAAAAATATTACAGCTTGCTGCGGATTGAGTCTGTTAATGGTATGAGCCCGGACCTGGCCAAGAAACGGCCGCGTTACGAAACCCTCACCCCCATTTTCCCCGACCAAAAATTAAAGCTGGAAACCCAACCCAATATTCTTTCAACACGATTGCTGGATTTGGTAGCCCCCATCGGGCGCGGCCAGCGTGGTTTGATTGTGTCGCCGCCTAAGGCGGGTAAAACGACTGTGTTGAAAGAGATTGCCAACGGTATCTCTGAAAATTATCCAGACGTGCATTTGATGGTTGTGCTGATTGGTGAGCGTCCCGAAGAAGTCACGGACATGGACCGCTCGATTGACGGCGAGGTGATCAGCTCTACCTTTGATGAGCCCGTTCGCCAACATTGTAAAGTGGCAGAAATGGCGCTGGAGCGGGCCAAGCGGCTGGTGGAAGCTGGCCGGGATGTGGTTATTTTGCTGGACTCGATTACCCGTCTGGCACGTGGCTATAACCTGACGGTTGCGCCGAGCGGCCGTACGCTGTCTGGTGGGTTGGACCCGACAGCGCTCTACCCGCCCAAGCGCTTTTTTGGTGCTGCGCGGAATCTGGAGTTTGGCGGCAGCCTGACGATTATCGGCACTTGCCTGGTGGACACCGGCAGCCGTATGGACGACGTGATTTACGAAGAGTTTAAGGGTACCGGTAACATGGAGCTGCTCTTAAGCCGCCGTTTGCAAGAACGCCGTGTCTTCCCTGCTTTCGATATCGAACGGTCTAGTACCCGCCGCGAAGATTTGCTGCTCTCTGGCGATGAATTACAGCGGGTTTACATGATGCGTCGCATGTTGGGCCATCTCATGGATACGCCTGGCTATGACATCAGCAGCGCCACGGGTGCGGTGATGGAACGTCTGCGCGGCACGAAGACAAATTATGAGTTCCTGGAAACGTTGACCAAAGATATGATGTAATGCGGTTGCAGGACATACATTTCCCCGGAAACTGTACTTTAGAATAGTTGTTGTCTAAAAGTTTTCGGGGAAATTTAGAACGAAACTGAACGCACTGTAAGAAAACGGACCTGTTGGCAGGCCCGTTTTTGCTGTCTGTTGGCTTTGTGATAGCATCCTGCTCTTGAGCTATGGTAAATGAGCAGCGTTTCTGGCACCGTTTGAGCGGGCATCTTATATTGGCGGGTGGGGCGTTAATTCTTATGGCGCTGGGTCAGTTTCAGTGGGGGGGTATGGCTGAGACGGAACTGGCTATGGCTACGGCCGTTTCCACCCCTCTCCCCGCTGACGATACCCAGGCTGAAGCCCAATTGGCAGAAACGGCCGTTACCCCTACCCCGCTCCCGCAAGGCCCGCTGCCCATCATCAGCGATAGCAGCCTGGCCCCGCTGCCCAATCCCCGCACCTACCAGATTAAACTGCCCGCCCACAACTTCCAGATGCATGTAATAGCCCGTGGCGAAACGCCCAATATCATTGCCGGGCAGTACGGCATTTCGGCAGAAACGCTGTTGGGGGGCAATACCTGGCTCAGCCAGGAGTCGAACCAGCTTCAGGTGGGGGCACAGCTGGTGATTTTGCCGGTGGATGGCGTGCTGCACAAGGTGCGGGCGGGCGAAACCATAGAAAGCATTGCCGAATTGTACCGGGTTTCGACAACTGACATTATTGCCTATGCGCCCAACAATCTGGAATTTCCTTTTTACCGGCTGGTGCCGGAGTCTGAACTGGTCATCCCGGGGGCGTCGATTGGCCAATTTTTCTTTACGGCCCCCAAATCGGTGGCGACGAATGCGGCGGGGCAGCCCCAGTGGAAGGTGTTTGGGACAGGATCGTATATCTGGCCGATAAACGGCCGTTGCATCACCCAGTTCTACAACGGCTTCCACCCTGGTCTGGATGTTTCTTCCAGCGAAGGCGCACCCGTGTACGCCTCCGACACTGGCACCGTCACTTACGCCAGCTTTGCCGCCGGAACATTTTACGACTATGGCAATCTCATCGTTCTCAACCACGGCAACGGCTTTGAGACGTTTTATGCTCACCTCAGCAGCATTGGCGTCTTCCCTGGCCAAACGGTGACGCAAGGGGAGCTGATTGGTTTTACAGGCAATACCGGGCGTTCCAGCGGCCCTCACATCCACTTTGAAATCCGCGACAACGACTTCCGCATCAATCCCCTCGACCGTTTGGGTGGTGGCTACCAGAACTGCTCCTGAGATTAATCGCAAACTATTTCCCTGGAAACTGCATAGCTGTTTAGCGCTTCAAATTGGAAGTTTCCGGAAAAATGCGAAAAATGCGCTTTAGGAAACGAGTATTGTTATGAACAAATTTGGACCGATCTGGCGACGTTGGCAAGGGCAAATTGTCATTGTGGGCATCGCTTTACTCATTTTATTGATATGGCGCATTGGTTTGCGCCCTAATATTGTGGCAGTGGCGGTAGCGGGAGGGGGAGATACGGCCGTATCCCTCCTCACCGCCACCGCAGAACCAGACGCCACCCTAAGCCCGCTCCAATTTGGCGCAGGCGATCTGCCCGTGCTGGACGACAGCAGCCTGGTGCCTGCCCCAAATCCACGCACCTTCGAGGGCAAATTGCCCGAACACGAATTTATCACCCACACCGTTGTGCGGGGCGAAACCCCCAACGGCATCGCCGACCAGTACGGCATTCAGCCAGAAACAATTCTCGGCGGCAATCCGCGCCTTAGCGAAGAGTCCAGCCTGCTTCAGGTCGGTACGGAACTCGTCATTTTGCCGCTCGATGGCGTTTTGCACGATGTGCAGCCAGCGGACACGTTGGAAAGTGTTTCCCAACAATACGGAATCTCCACAGAAGCGATCATCGCCTACGGACCAAATAACCTGGAGTTTCCCTATCGCTTGCAGCCAGACACCCAAATCTTGGTGCCAGGCGCAGTGCGTGAAGTGTTTAAATGGACCCCACCAGATCTTGCCTCCGTTGGCGGCACCTCTTCCGAAGGGGGCAGCGTGCGCCCCATCATCGTGGGGACGGGCACCTTCATCTACCCCGTCAACTCCCGCAACTACACCCAATTCTTCTGGTATGGACATCCAGGGCTGGACATTGCCCTGGCTGAAGGCTCGCCCGTCTACGCCGCAGACACCGGCACGGTTACTTTTGCTGGTTGGAACGCGTGGGGCTATGGCAATCTGATTGTGGTCAACCACGGTAATGGATATGAGACTTTCTACGGCCATCTCAGCAGCTTCAATGTAAGGCCGGGGCAAATTGTGTATCAGGGGAACGTCATTGGGGGATCGGGCAACACCGGCAACTCCTCCGGCCCACACATCCATTTCGAGATTCGCATCAACAACAGCCGGGATAATCCGTGTTGGTACATCGGCTGCTGAACCAGTAATCAGTAGGTCAGTAATCAGTATTCAGTGATGAAAAACTGACTTACTGATTCACTGATTACTGACTACTCGGTCGCGCAGCTGGCCGCAGCCCGCCTGAATATCAATGCCGCGCCGGACGCGGACGGTGCTGCTGACGCCGTAGTGGCTCAGCTCGTCTCTGAACGCCTCGACGCGCTCTTTGGAGGAGGGTCCGCCGCCGTAGCCTGCGGTGGGGTTTAGCGGAATGAGGTTGACGTGGCACAACATGCCGCGCAGCAGATTCCCCAGGGCTCGGGCCTGCTCAATCGTGTCGTTTTCGCCGGAAATAAGCGCCCATTCAAAAGTGAGCCGCCGCCCCGTCTTCTCGATGTAGTAGTGGCAGGCATCCATCAGGTCGGCAATGGGCCAACGGCTGTTGATGGGGATGAGTTTGTCCCGCTCGGCGTCGGTGGCGGCGTGCAAGGAGATGGCCAGCGGCGTTTGGCGCTGCTCATCGGCGTAGCGGCGGATGGCGGGCACCAGCCCCACGGTGGAGATGGTAATTTTGCGCGCCCCCAGGTTGAAACCGGTTTCGTCGGTCAGGCGGTCAACGGCGGCCAGGGTGTTGTCGTAATTGTGCAGCGGCTCGCCCATGCCCATCATCACGATATTGGTGACGTGTTCGTCGGTTTGGGCTAGCTCATGGGCAAAGTAAAGCACCTGGGCCACGATTTCGCTGACGGTGAGGTTGCGGAAGAAGCCCATCTGCCCGGTGGCGCAAAAGACGCAGCCCATGGCGCAGCCCGCCTGCGTGCTGATGCAGAGGGTGCGCCGCTTGTCGTAGCGCATGAGCACCGTTTCGATGAATTGGCCGTCTGGCAGTTGGAAGAGGAGTTTTTGAGTACGGCCGTCGCTGGAATGCTGCTCACTGGCGATGGTGGCGCTGTGGATAACGGCATTGTTTTCCAGCTTCTCAATCAGGCTCTTCGGCAGGTTGCGCATCTCGGCAAATTCGGTGACGTACTTTTTGTACAGCCACTCCCAAACCTGCTGCGCCCGGAACTTCGGCTCGCCCAGTTCGGCTAGAAGCCCTACAAGCTCCTCGAACTCTAAATCATAAATGCTTGTTCTTTTTGATTCCATAAGGTTGATTGATTTTTCGGCAGGTTAAAGAGTTGTTGAAGTGGTATGTAGGTGTAAGAGGGGCATAATTACAAGGGTGGAAGCTGCTCTAGGTCTGACCACGCTTTATCTTCCTCAGGTCGTTCCCAACCTTGAGCTAGAGAAGATTCAGTTAGCAGTAGTAGACCCGCTACATTTTCCTCGTTGAGTAAAGCTTCAACTTGGGCACGTTTGACACCAGGAAACCACTCCAGGAATTCATCTATTGTTGCACCATCTTTTAGATTTTGAAAAAGGGCAGCTACCGGCACACGGGTTCCCTTAAAAACCCAGGTCCCACTTACTAAATCTGGGTTTTGCTCAATGACATCAAGCATTTCCCATTGCTTCATGATTTTGTCCTCTCTAAAATTCGCAGCTTGCCATTTTCGTCTTTACGCCGAATTATACACGACTTTTGTGGGGGATACGGCCGTTCGTTTACATTTGTTGGTTACGCTCATTCCGTATTGTGTTTGGTTCCGTTTACATCAAACAGCACGATTGGTTGATCTGCTCAGTAAATGAAAAATTATTGCATAAATGAATAACGCTATGAATCCGAGAAAGCTGTGCGTTACGACACCGACACCGGTCCATTCGCAACACATCCCCACCAAATCTGTTTGCCGACACGAATTGCAGGCGTTGACTACAATCCATATACGGTAAAAAGTAAACAAACTGATAACGCCTGCTCCGCACATGCCTGCTAGCTTGATCTGTTCGTAAGTATCTGCCACCCAAGAAGCAACGATCAAAGCAAAAAAGATGATAGCTATGAGTGGAAAAACCAATAAATACATTTTCTGTTAACCGACCCTGGCGCTTATGTTTGGACTTTTGGCTTGTCAGGCGTGATAAACAGGCTAACTGACTCGGAAACGGCCGTTGCCAAAATATGCCACGCTGGAAATGGCAAGGTTTTGCTTTTATTTGCGCTGTTTTACATAATAAAATTGCAAACGGCTGTGTCTAATTTTGGAGGTGGTTTAATTCCTGTAAAAGTTGTTCAGCTACAAAATTTCGCCCATGTTCATTGAGATGCTCATTAGGATAGCGAATCCAGTCAAAAAAGTCAGATGTTAGGCTAAAAGACAAATCAAGTAGTATGACATCTTTTTCTTGAAGCGTTGCGGTTATTACAGCAATATTCTGAACAACTTGTTCACTAAACTGTTCTTCAAAATAATGCTCCCCAATTTGATAATCGATAGGCGAGATATAAAAAATAACATCAATACCATCTCCTTGATAGATTTCAACGAGTTCCACCATCGATTGTAGTTTACGGTGATCGGCATTTAGTTCGTATAAATAAAAAGGCTCAATATGGATTTCAAGGTGATCAGTTTTTGACCAACAAGACAAACAAGAATAGTCTTGTTGAGCCAAAATGAATTGTTGGAGTTGACTATCCCATGTTGAGCATACAAGACCTGATAGACGATGCAAAGTGCTATAAAACCGTCAGGGACTTACGTTGGCCAGAGCGTGTGCGTTGTCCCCATTGTGACAGTGTCCTAATCAACAAGCGTGGCTTCCACAACACCGAGAAACATCGGCAGCGCTACACGTGTCAAGAGTGCGGCATAAATTTTGACGATTTGACAGGGACCATTTTTGAAGGACATCATCAGTCTCTCAAAGTGTGGGTGATTTGCCTCTATTTCATGGGACTTAATCTGTCCAATCAGCAGATTGCGGCGGAGTTGAATCTCAACAAAGATGATGTGCAAGCCATGACAACCCAGTTACGGGAAGGGATCGTGGTCAAAAAAAGCCTACTGTCTTGAGTGAAGAAGTTGAATTTGATGAAGTGTACGTCGTTGCCGGTCACAAAGGACAACCGGAGATGGTCAAGAAGAGCAACCGTGAAGGACGGCGTAGGCGCTTGAAAGGCAAACGCGGACGTGGCACAGCCGCTAGTGACAAACCGCCTATCTTTGGCATGGTGCAGCGCGGTGGTCAGGTAGTGTTGCAAATGCTCTCCGATGTGCAACAAAAGACCATCCAGCCCGTGATTAAAGCGACCGTTGCTGAAGGCACGTTGATATTCACCGACGAGTACGCCATCTACGACCGTCTGGAGCGATGGGGCTATCAACATAAGACGGTTAACCACTCTCAAGGCGAGTATGCGCGTGATGAAGACGGAGACGGCTTCCATGAAGTGCATGTCAACTCAATGGAAGGCATCTGGTCGTTGTTAAGGTCGTGGCTCAGGCCACATCGCGGCATTTCGCAAACGAAATTGCCAAGCTATCTCGGCTTTTTTGAGTTTGTTCATAACGTTCGACAACGCGGCAGGTCATTGTTGCCGTCTTTATTGGAGTTGCTTCTATCATCACCTTAAAACACATATAGAGCCTAGGTTGAAATACATACGCTTTTTGGATACCCGATTGCCACCTAATGGTATATACAAATAATCACGAAACCAGGTCGATAAGGAAATGTGCCAGCGTCGCCAGAAATCTGCAATTGATTGGGCTAAATATGGTTCCTTGAAATTAAGCCGCAAATCGAATCCCATAATTCTTGCTGCTCCAATAGCAATATCTGAATAGCCTGAAAAATCGCAATATATTTGAAAAGCAAAACCATATGTAGCGACGATAACCATCAGCCCATACCAATTCGTTGGCTCGTTGTAGACTAAATTGACAAGTCGTGCCAATTGATCCGCGATGACTACCTTTTTAAACATGCCCCAAAGCATCAGTCTGAGCCCACTGCTGATTCGTTCTGAATCAAAGTTGAACTTTTGGCTAAATTGTGGCAATAGATGCTGTGGTCTTTCAATAGGGCCTGCGACCAGTTGAGGAAAGAAAGAAACAAAAAGAGCAAAAATGCCAAGATTTTTCTCTGGTTTGATATTTCCCCGATAGATCTCGAAGGTGTAGCTCAATGTTTGAAAAGTGTAAAACGAAATCCCCACAGGTAATATTAGATTTACAGTTGGGAAATCAACAGAAATTTTGAGTAAATTGAATGTTTCCTGTAATGATTGGCTAAAGAAATTAAAGTACTTGAAGATGAATAACAAGCCTAAATTTGATATTAAACTTATTGTTAACAGACGTTTGCGACGAGATATATCATCTGTCTGAGAAATTTTTATTCCAATAAAATAATCAACAAGGGTGGAATATAAAATGAGGATTAAGTATTCTGGTTTCCAACCTGCGTAAAAGTAATAGCTGGCTAAAAGCAAAACCAACCAGCGCCAACGGAAAGAGGCTGAGAAATAAAGAACAACGGCAATTGGAAAAAAAATTAAAAAGTTGACTGAGTTGAATGCCATAAATAACCCGCGAGATTTTATATCAGCATAAATAAAGCAATCACAACTAACAATAGGAATTAATGATATAGAAGATACGATATGAAAATTTATCTGGCACTGAGTTTTTCTATCTGTCTTGGGTAAGTGAAAGAGACATTTTGGGCTACGGCCGTTACCTGCAATCACGCCCCAGAAACGCGGTAAAAAACCGCAGCTACGGGGCTGTTGTCGTAAATTTACTGGCAATCTCGCGAATATCTTCAAAAATTAAGTCAGGCTGGAGGCCATTGGCTTTGGCGACATCGTCCAGTTGGCTGATGCCGGAGAGGACGAGGATGGTTTGAATACCCGCTGCCTTGCCCCCCGCAATGTCGGTTTCCAGGCGGTCGCCGACCATGGCGGTGTTTTGTGGCGTGCTGCCCAGCTTTGCCATCGCCATTTGGAAGATGAGCGGGCCGGGCTTGCCGATGACTACCGGCGCTACGCCCGAGGCCGCCTGGAGAAAGGCAAGGAAGGAGCCTGCGCCGGGCAGGGGGCCGTACTCGCTGGGGAAGGTGAGGTCGGGATTGGTGCCGATGAACGCTGCCCCTTTCTGGATGAGCAGCGCCCCGGCAGCCATCTGCGGGTAGGTGGCATTGGGATTAAAGCCGGCCACGACAAATACGGCCGTTTCCCCACCCATCACCTCTTCAATGGTCAATAACCGAAAGCCGCGTGTTTGAACGGCCGTTTGCAGCCCCACATCCCCCACCACAAAAGCGTTCACCCCCGCTTCGTACGTTCTTTGCACATAATCCCCCGTCGCTTCTGCCGAGGTAAAAATCTGGTCCTGCGCCACCGTGACGCCAAAGCGGGCCAGCTTGGCCACATATTGCTGCGGCGTTTTGGACGCATTATTGGTCGCCAGCACAAACTGAATGCCGCACTGGTGCAGGGTGGTAAAAAAATCGGCCAGGCCCGGCATCGGGGTTTCCCCACGCCACAGCACGCCGTCCATGTCCAAAATGAGGTTCCTGATATGCTTCATGCACCCGATTATAGCGGATGCGTGGGCAATGGGTAGATGGGTCGAATGGGCATCTAGGCCATGGTTGTTATACAATTGACCCGCCTGAACGCAGGCAAAATCAACTTTTACTATTTTCAAGTCAGAGGCTTATATGTTGAGCAAGAATTTTTGACGCAAAGATGCAAAGGGAATAAAGTCGCAAAGGGTTGCCTTTGTGTCTTTGAATGCTTTGCGCCTTTGCGTTTAATTTATTCTGGCTTGTCCAGTCTAGGAAGAGTTCTGTGAAATTATCTGTGATCATGCCCGTCTACAATGAGCGGGAAACGTTGGAAGAGTCGGTAAAAGCGGTGCTGGCAGTGGAGCTGGCCGATGAGATTATTCTGATTGATGATGGTTCCACCGACGGCACGCGAGACCTTTATCCGGCCATTCAGGCGCTGGATGAATCGATCAAAATCTATCTACATGAGAAAAATCAGGGCAAAGGGGCGGCGGTTCGCACCGGCTTTGGCCACGCCACCGGCGATATTTTTCTGATTCAGGACGCCGATTTGGAGTATGATCCGCGTGATTATCCGGCGTTGATTCGGCCGATTGTGGAAGGTAAATCGGCCGTTGTCTACGGCTCCCGTTTTCGCGGCGGCCCTACCAAAACGATGTTCTTCTGGCACATGGTGGGCAACAAGCTGCTGACGCTCGTCACCAACATCGTCTACAACACCATTTTGTCTGACATGGAAACGTGCTACAAAGTGTTCCGCGCCGATGTCATCCGGGATATTCCGCTGCGCTCACGCGGCTTTGAATTTGAACCAGAAATCACCTCCAAAGTGCTTAAACGCGGCCACCGCATCTACGAAGTGCCCATTTCCTACAACGGCCGTGAGTTTGACGAAGGCAAAAAGCTCAATCCGTGGGTGGAAGGGCCGAAAGCGCTTTATTATTTGTTGAAGTACCGGTTTGTGGATTGAAGAAGTAATTGAGTAATTGAGTAATTACTCAATTACTCAATTACTCAATTACCCAATGCCCCGTTTCCCCAAGCTCCCCCTCCTGCTACTCACCGGACTAACGGCCGTTTTCCGCGCCCCCGGTCTATTTGCCAACAGCTGGCAGGCGGATGAGGCGCTGTTTGCCACCTGGGCCCGGGAGATTGCCATCTGGCGCGATCCGCTGCTGCAAATGCAGCCCCTCGACAAGCCACCGCTGCTGTTTTACCTGCAAGCCTTCTTTTACCCGCTGTTTGGCCCCGTTGAATTTGCCGCCCGCTGGCCCAACTGGATCGCTTCCTTGCTGCTGGTGCCGTTGACCGGCATTTTGGCATGGAAGTTGTACCGGCGACCGGGAACGGCCGTACTCGCCGCCGCCCTCCTCGCCCTATTCCCTCTAGCCATCCAGTTCAGCCCCACCGCCTTCATTGACCCACTGCTCACTTTTTTACTGATTGCTGCTTTAACGGCCGTTGCCAGCCAAAAACCAGCCTGGGCTGGCTTTCTGTTTGGCCTCGCCCTGGCAACCAAATATCAGGCGGTTTTATTTTTGCCGCTGCTGTTGGCGCTGGGCTGGCTGTTCGGCTGGCGTTTGGCTCGATGGGGGCGCTGGCTGGCTGGACTGCTGCCGCCGCTTATGGCGCTTTTTGCCTGGGAAGCGGCCCGCAGCGGTACCTTTCTGCTCTGGCAAAACCAGATCAGCAACTTTGGCGGCGTGCGGCTGAGCTGGTCGTGGGAAATGGCTCCCCGTTTTTGGGCCTGGGTCGATTTGTGGCAAACGGCCGTTTCCCCCCTCATCTTCTACCTGCTCATCCCCGCTTTTATCTGGTTTACTGCCCAACACCTCCGCCCTCAAACTAAGCCCTCCGCGCCTTTGCGCCTCCGCGCGGAAAAAACTGACCGCCTGCTGCTCATCTTCGTTTTGGCCTATGGTCTGTTCCACTGGTTGTGGGCCATCCCCGTGTGGGACCGCTACCTGCTGCCGCTGCTGCCCCTGCTGGCGCTGCTGCTGGCCCGATTCCTTTCACTTGTAGTGCCAGGCATGGGGCGCAAGATTTTGGCTAAACCCAGATGGTTTGCCCCGTGCCTGGCACTTGATTACGGCGCGTTTATCATTTTGCTGCTGCTCACGCCCACCGCCTGGGAGGCAAGAAACGGCCGTACCCCACTCGGCAGCTTCCCCCAGGCAGACCAGGGCGCGGCACAAATTGCCGCCGTCCTGGCCGATGCGCCCTACGGCACCGTTTTGTACGATCACTGGTTTAGCTGGCAGTGGCGCTACCACCTGTTCGATAAGCGCGTTTTTGTGAGCTGGTTCCCCCACGGCGACGCGCTCGCTACCGATTTGGCCGCCTTTGGCCAGTCGGATTCGCCACGCTATCTCGCTTTGCCCAATACGGCCGTTGCCCAACCCATCATCCGCACCGTGCAGGAGGCAGGTTTCACGCTAACGGCCGTTGCCTACGCCGACCAAATCATCCTGTATGAAATTATTTATCAACAGATTTCGCAGATTACGCAGATAAAAAAATCTGGACAATCTGCGAAATCTGTTGATTCAAAACTTGTAGAACCGTTACCATCCTCGTTTCAATGTGCGTGGCAGAGAATAAGCCAAAAAACCTCCGCGTTCTCTGCGCTCTCTGCGGTTAATTCAGGAGCAGCAATATGAAGCGGCTGGAGTGGCTAAAGCGCTTGCCGCCGCTGGTCTGGCTGCCGGTGCTGCTGGCGATCTTTTTCAACAAGATGGCCTTTAGCAACCTCATCTTGGCTCGCGGCGACATCTTTCTCTACTTTTACCCATACTGGTCGGCTGCGGCTGAAGCGCTGCGCAACGGCCGTATCCCCCTCTGGAATCCCCACCTGTTCATGGGCACACCCTTTCTGGCCAACAGCCAGGTTGGCTTTTTTTACCCGCTCAACTGGCCCGTCTGGCTGCTGTTGCCCACGCCGTACGCCGTCAGCGCCTCAATTTTGCTGCATTTGCTCATCGCCGGGCTGGGGGCGTACCTGGCCGGACGGCGCACGCTGGGGCTGGGGCGCTGGGGTGGCCTGGTAACGGCCGTTCTCTTCGCCCTCGGTGGTTATCTCACCGCCCAGGTAGAGCATATCAACCAGCTGCAAGGGCTGGCCTGGATGCCCTGGTTTTTGTGGGTTGCTGCCCTCGTTTTTCGCAGCAAGACGGGCAATCGTTGGGTGTTGGTGGGGCAGGGGGCCGTTGGCTTCGCGCTGCTGTTCAGCCTGCAGCTGCTGGCCGGGCACACCCAAACCAGCTTCATCACCGGGGTGATGCTGCTTGTCTGGGGGGCGGCACACGGGCTGGAAGCGTGGCTGCTGCGCAACTCACCGCACGGGCTGGGGCTGTCGTTCCAATGGTGGCGCTTTGTGCGGCGGCTGCCGCTGGTGCTGTTGATGGGTGGAGGGCTGGCGCTGCTGCTAACGGCCGTTCAGCTCCTGCCCACCTTTGAACTAATCCAGCAATCCAGCCGCCAGGGCGGCCTCACCCCCAACGAAGTGCTTTCGTTTTCGCTCCATCCCCTGCTGCTCAACCGGGCGCTGCTGCCCGCCTACGGCCAGTCGCTCTTTAGCGAATACGTCGCCATTTTGCCGCTGACGGCGCTGCTGCTGGCCTTTTTGGCGGCGTGGCAGTGGCGGCAGTGGCGCGGCGTGTTGCCGGTCGTTGCCCTGGTTTTGCTGGGGCTGCTGCTGGCGCTGGGCATCTTTAACCCGCTCAACTGGCTGCTGGCCCGGCTGCCCGGCTTTAACCTGTTTCGCGTTCCGGCCCGCTGGCTGGCGGTCTACGGGCTGGGCGTGGCGCTGCTGGCGGGATTGGGCTGGCAAATGGTGCTGGACCGCTGGCTAGTGCGGCAGCGGGATTGGCGCACCATTCCGCTGCGGGCCAAAGAAAATTTGTGGCATCTGGAACGGCCGTTTCGCTGGGCCATCTGGCTGCTGGTCGGGCTAATCGGCTGGAACGCCCTGGCCAATCTTGCCACTATTTTTATCCCCACAAGCCCTGAAGCGCCGTTTGAAGCCGCCGGAATAGGTACGCTGCTGCTCTGGCTGCTGGAGCTGGCGCTGCTGTTTGGTCTCATCATGGGGCAGCGCCTGGTTTACGCCCCAGAGAACCGCTTCCGCTTCAAGCTGGAAATGCGCCAGCCTGCGCCCCCCTGGCTGCTGCTGCCGCTGCTGGCGATCTTGCTGTTTTGGGGCACGCGCAGCCATCCCTACAACAATCTCACCACGCCCGAAGCGTATTTCGATTTGCGCCCGCCGCTGGCCCGGCTGATTTCAGAAGACCTGTGCCTGAAGGCACAGGCTAATAATGCACAGGCTAATTGTGATCGGCCGCCGGATCGCTTTCTGAGCCTGTCGGGCATCTTCTTCGATGTGGGCGACCAGGCGGAAATCGACACGATTTACAGCGACCAGCTCTCGCCTGAGGCGCAGTATGATTACACCATCGCCATCAAGCAAAAAGAGATCATCGGCCCCAACCTGCCGCTGAGCTTTGGCCTGGCGGCGGTAGATGGCTTTGATGGCGGCATTTTACCAACAAATTCGTATAGCCAGTTTGTGCAGCTCGTTTTGCCGGCAGAGACCCGCCCGACAGACGGCCGTTTGCGGGAGCATTTAGCGGCCGTTCCTCCAGCCCCCTGGCTCGATCTGGTCAACAGCCGCTACCTTATCACCGACAAGGTGGGCGACACCTGGCACGATGGCGTCTTTTTTGATCGGCAGCATGTGGCCAGCCTGAGCGAACCGGCAGCTATTGGTTTTGTGCCGCGATTTGCGGCGGATCGGCTGCTGCTGCTTGTTGACGGGCAGCCGGGTCTGGTTGAACTGAATTTGGCCGATGGTCGTCGGATTTTAGGCGAACCGGTTGAAATTGAGCCGGGTCTTTTCCGGGTACTGGTTGACCCCCGGCCCGTTTTGTTGAACCAGATTGCTGTGCATCCGTTAGCGTCTGGAGAAACGGCCGTTTTACAGGCAGCAACCCTGGTTAACACGGTAGATGAAACATTTCAATCGTTAGCCCTTGGCCAATACCGGCTCATTCATTCCGGCGACGTGAAGATTTACGAGAATCTGGACGTGCTGCCCCGCGCTTTTTTGCTGCCTGGCTGGAGCTGGCAGCCAGATTTAACGGCCGTTTTGGCAGCGATGCAGGAACCTGGTTTTGTGGTGGGGGAAACGGCCGTTCTGCTCGGCAGCGGCCAAAATCACGCTGGTGAGGCGGATCTGACCGCCTCAGCCACCATTATTCGCTATGAACCAGAGCAAGTGGTGGTCCAAACTCGCAGCGCCCAGCCGCAGCTGCTGCTGCTCAGCGACGCCTATTACCCCGGCTGGCGGGTTATGGTTGATGACTCACCGGCCGAGCTGCTCCAGGTGGATGGTTTGTTTCGCGCCGTTCTGCTGCCTGCGGGCGAGCATGACGTTGTGTTCACCTTTGCTCCGCGCAGTTTTCAACTGGGGATGTGGATTACGGCCGCTGGCCTCATCCTGCTGGCTTTTTTGGGAACAGCGCTGTTGGTTTTGCAGCGTCTGGATTCCCGACGATTTTGGAGTTAGCCATCAAAGATTTCGCAGATTAAAGGGATTAAATCTGTCCAATCTGCTGATGAATCGACTGGTTATATACAACACTAACTTTGCAGTTTTCCAAATCGGCAACGAATTAGCACGAATTTACGCGAAAAAAGCCACAATTCGTGAAAATTCGAGTGAATTTGGTGCCAATTTTTGATAAAACGACAAAAGTGCAAACATAGTGTACAAATTTGGAGAAAAAGATGGAAATTTTGTCACGCCCCAAACTGGGCGTTGCGCTCTGGTCATTGGGCCAGATGCCGTTGGCGGCCTCCGCGCCGCTGGTGGCCGAGATGCAGGTCGATGGCGTCGTTTTGCCCTTTGCCCAAATTGAAACGCCCGCCAAGGCGGTACAGATATTGCAGGAAAACCAACTCACCTGCTTTGGCCTTACGCCAAATCCGGTTGATCTGGCGCATCCGGATACGGCCGTTCGCCAACCCGCCATCGCCCACATAAAAAGTGTGATTGAAACGGGCGCTGCCCTGCAAACTCCCCTCGTCACCCTGCGCAACCTTCCAGGGCGGTTCCGGCCCATCAGCACCGCCGCCGAGGAGCAGCAGTTGTTTGAAACGGCCGTAGCCGATCTGGCCACCTTTGCCGCCGAGCGCAACATTCGGCTGGCAGTCGATGTGGTGAACCGGTATGAGAGCTTTTTGGGGGTGAAAACGGCCGTTACCCTGGCAATGTTAAGCCGCTTGAACCGTCCCAATCTTGGCCTCACCCTCAGCGCCTTCCACATGAACCTGGAAGAGCAAGACCCCGCCGCTGCCATTCAGCTGGCCGGGGATAGCCTGGCCCTGTTTTACATGGCCGATTCCAACCGGCAGGCGATTGGTCACGGCCACCTCAAGTTAGGGATGCACCTCTGGGCGTTGGAATCTTTGCCCCAGGTGCCAATCATTTTGGAGTGCTTGCCTGAGGGGAGCGATCCGTTTGGCGCTGGGGTGGGGGATGGAAACGGCCGTAATCAGGTCATCACTTTTCTGAAAGAATCCAGAACCTGGTTCTAGAAGTTGACATAATGCCTGTTGTTATCTGCCCCAGCGGGAGTATAATCACCTCCCTAGAATTATTGCATCAACCCAAAAAAATTAGGAGAAACTATGTCAGACAGAAAAAAAGTTCGCGTAGCCATTATCGGTGTCGGTAACTGCGCGTCATCTTTAGTGCAAGGTATTCAATATTACAAAGATGCGGCCGACAATGCTGAAATCCCCGGCCTGATGCACGCCACCGTAGGTGGCTACCACGTCCGCGATATCGAATTTTCGGCTGCCTTCGACGTGGTAGAAGGCAAGGTGGGCAAAGATCTAAGCGAAGCGATTTGGGCGCAGCCCAACAATACCATCAAGTTTGCCGACGTGCCCCACCTCAACGTGCCGGTACACCGGGGCATGACCCACGATGGCCTGGGCAAATACGTCAAAAAGATGGTGACAAAAGCGCCTGGCCCCACAGACAATATCGTCAAAATCCTCAAAGATACCAAGACGGACGTGATTGTAAACTTTATGCCGGTTGGTTCAGAAATGGCTACCAAATGGTATGTGGAGCAGGCGCTGGAAGCTGGCTGCGGCTTTGTCAATGGCATTCCGGTCTTCATTGCCAGTTCAGAATATTGGAGCAAGCGCTTTGCCGAGCGCGGTCTGCCCATCGTCGGCGACGATATCAAGAGCCAGGTCGGGGCAACCATTACCCACCGTGTCCTCACCAATCTGTTCAAGGATCGCGGCATTCATCTGGACCGCACCTATCAGCTAAACTTTGGCGGCAACATGGACTTCTACAACATGCTAGAGCGGGAGCGTCTGGAATCGAAGAAGATTTCCAAGACCAACGCTGTTACCAGCCAACTGCCCTACGACATGGGCGCAGAGAACGTGCACGTAGGTCCCAGCGATTATGTACCCTGGCTGACAGACCGCAAATGGTGCCACATCCGCATGGAAGGCCGCGCCTTTGGCAATGTACCGCTCAATTTGGAGCTGAAGCTGGAAGTGTGGGATTCCCCCAACTCCGCTGGCGTCATGATCGATGCGGTGCGCTGCGCCAAGCTGGCGATGGATCGCAACATCGGCGGCCCGCTGATCGCTCCATCCTCCTACTTCATGAAGACCCCGCCGGAACAGTTCACCGACGATGAAGCCCGCAAACTGACCGAGGCGTATATCGCCGGTGAGTTATAGGGAATGAGGAGTAATAGGGTAATTTCGCAATTACTCAATTACCCTATTACCCAACTACTCAATTACCTACCTAACTTTTGGCATGAGAAATTTGCCTCAAAATTCAGCCTTGACGCTCAAAACAACCTATGTTATATTGCCAGGGCTGTGAAAAATCAGCAAAAAATCTTAAAGGAGATAGGCGCAAATGAATACTTTATTCTTCAACAGCATGATCATCGACTACAGCAACGCCGTTGGTGGCAGTGCCAACCTTTGCGCCTGTGCCCCTGCACCTCCTTTGTGATTTTATTCACAAACAAGAGTTGACAGCAGCGGTCACGGCGCATACAAGCCCGTGACCGTTTTTTGTTTTACCGCTAGGAACGCCACGGGTATACCCTGTGGCGTTTTTTGTTCCTCGAACGGCTGGGGGGTTTCCAAATAGGTGATTTTGTGAGTAAAGCGTTCGGGGATTTTTATACCGGACAAAGGGTGTCAACAATCGTTGATATTCTGCAAGAAAGAGCGGATTGACCAATGGGCAATCCAAAAAGATGGGAATTATCATGACAATGGAAACGTTTAACTTAAAAGAGACGGTTGTTGAAAACAAATTTGTGGGATTGTGGCGGTTGCTGAAAGGGTATCAGTTCATCTATGTAATTGCCATTATGAGCATCGGTGTGGCGGCGCTGGCCCAAACAGGTATTTATTACTTTCTGGGTTACTTTGTGGACACCATTTTGCCCGCTGAAAATATGCTGCAGCAGCTGCCGTGGGTGGCGCTGGGTTTTGTGGCGCTGGCGGCGCTGCAAGGGTTGTTTACTTTTGGCGGTGGGCGGCTGGCGGCCAAAACTTCTGAGAAGGCGACGCTGCGCATTCGCAACTTTTTGTACGATCATATTCAGCGGCTGACCTTTAGTTACCACGACAATATGCAAACCGGTGAACTTCTACAGCGATCTACGTCTGACGTGGACGCGGTGCGGCGGCTGTTTGCGGAGCAGACGGTGGGTATTGGCCGGATTGTTCTGCTCTTTATTGTGAACTTTATCGCCTTGTTGACCATTGATGTGCCGCTGGCCTTTTGGTCTGTGGTGGTGATTCCGGTTGTGCTGGTGATCTCTTACTACTTTTTTATCAAGGTGGGGGAGGCGTATGAGCATTTCCAGGAGCAGGAAGCGACGCTGTCTAACCGGCTGCAAGAGAATCTGGCCGGGGTGCGGGTGGTGAAGGCGTTTGCCCGACAAGAGTTTGAGAAGGATAAGTTTGAGTTGGAGAACCGGGAAAAATACCAGCGGGGTCGTCGGTTAACGACGATGCACGCGGTGTACTGGCCTTCTACGGACATTTTGTGCGGCATGCAGATGCTGCTGGGCTATTACCTGGGGGCGCAGTTGGCGATTGATGGCACGATTACCACGGGCTCTTACATTGCTTATGTGGGCTTTGTGACGCAGATTATCTGGCCGATTCGAAATTTAGGTCGGTTGATTGCGGATGTCTCGACGGGGCTGGTTTCTTACGGCCGTATCCTGCAAATCGTCCACCAGGAGCAAGAACCGATCACCGCTGGAACCCATCGCCCAGAAAAACCGGTGCGTGGTGGAGTGCGCTTTGAAAACGTCAACTTCACTTACGAAGGGGAGGAAGAGCAGGTGCTGTACGACATCTCCTTTGCGGTGGAGCCGGGTCAGGTAGTGGCGCTGTTGGGCGGCACGGGTTCGGGCAAGACGTCGCTGGTGAATTTGCTGCCCCGCTTTTATGAGTATACAGACGGCCGTATCCTGCTAGATGGCGTTGAGCTGAAGGATTATCCACGTGATTACCTGCGCGAGCAGATTGGCATTGTCATGCAGGAACCGTTCCTCTTTTCGCTGACGATTCGGGACAACATCACCTACGGGGTCACCCGTAAAGTGACCGAAGCGGAGATCGAAGCGGCAGCTCGTGCGGCAGCGGTGCATGACGTGATTCTGGGATTCCCGAAAGGGTATGAAACGACGGTGGGTGAAGGGGGCGTGACGCTCTCTGGTGGGCAGAAGCAGCGGGTGACGCTGGCCCGGACCTTTTTGCGCAATCCGCGCCTGTTGATTCTGGATGACGCCACCTCTTCGGTGGATACGGAGACGGAAGCGGATATTCGGTCGGCGTTGGACCGGTTGATGGCCTCGCGGACGACCTTCCTGATTGCGCACCGGATTCAGAGCGTGATGAATGCGGATCTGGTGCTGGTGTTGGAAAACGGCCGTATTGTTCAGCGGGGCACCCACGACTCCCTGGTGAGCGTGCCCGGCACCTACCAACGCATCTACGATTTGCAATCGCGGATCGAAGATGAGCTGGAAGCGGATTTGTCAGCGGCGACGGTGAATGGCAGCCAAAACGGATATTACAAACTGCCCCAAGCTGGCGACTGAAAGCTTGTAATTCGGTAATTGGGTAATTACGTAATTACCCAATTACTCAACAACGAGAAATCTTATGTCTGAACATTATTTTGAAGAAGAAGAATTTGATAGTCAGGTAAATGGTGAAACGATTCGCCGCATTTTGCGGCAGGGGTTAACCCATTGGCCGTTTATGGCAACGTTTCTGGTTTGTATTACGGCCGTTGCGCTCATTGAATCTTACTTTACCTACCTTACCAAACGCATGATCGATGAGGGGATTGTCGCCCGTGATTTGGATGCCTTACGCTCTTTGGCTATCCAGTACGGTTTGTGGTTCCTGATTTTTGCGGTGTTTGTTTTTGGCTTTATCAGCGCCGCTGGCTATCTGGGTCATCTGGTGCAGTACGATTTGCGCAAACAGATGTTTAACCATCTGCAAAAATTACCGCTTTCTTACTACAACCGCACATCCAATGGCTGGCTCATGTCTCGCGTAACGTCTGATGCGGTGCGCGTGGGCGACCTGGTATCCTGGGGTTTTCTGGATACAGCCTGGACAATCACCAGTGTGCTGACTGCGCTCGGTTTTATGTTTGTCATCAACTGGAAGCTGACGCTGCTGGTACTGCTCATGATACCGGCGCTGTGGAAGGTGGCGATCACCTTCAAGCAAAAAATCCTGACAGAGTACCGTCGGGTGCGGAAGCTGAACTCTAAGATTACGGGTTCGTACAGCGAGAGCATTACCGGGGTTCGCGTGGTGAAGTCGCTGGGGCGTGAACATGAAAATCTAAGTCAATTCAACGAATTGACCGATGACATGTACCAGGCGTCTTACCGGGCGGCGTGGCTGTCGGCGCTGTTTTTACCGGCGGTGCAGCTGGTGAGCGCCACTGGTATTGCGGTGGTGGTCTGGTTTAGTGGGGCGCAATTTGAAGCGGGTGGCATGACGATTGGTGGTTTACAAGCGTTCATTTCTTACGTCACCTTCATGTTGTGGCCGATTCAGCAGATGGCGGCCGTGTATGCCAGCATGCAGCAGGCGGTGGCCTCTGGCGAGCGCATCTTCTCGCTGCTGGACACGGAACCGGAAATTGTGGATGCGCCAGGGGCAGTTGATCCAGGCAGTATCCGGGGTGACATTGTGTTTGACAATGTGTCTTTCCATTACGAGGATGGCAAGCCGGTGTTGACGGATTTCTCTTTGCGGATTCCGCAGGGGGAGACGGTGGCTCTGGTGGGGCCGACCGGTGCGGGTAAATCGACGTTGGTTAATCTAATTTGTCGCTTCTATGAACCAACGGCGGGACAGATTTTGATCAACGGCTTTGACTACACCAAGTTGACCCAGCACGCCATTCAGTCTCGGATTGGGATGGTGCTGCAAACGCCGCATCTGTTTTCGGGTACGGTGATGGAGAATTTGCGATACGGCCGTCTTGATGCCACCGATTTAGAAGTAGAAGAAGCGGCCAAAATGGCAGGCGCTTACGACTTCATCATGAAGCTAGAGAAGGGCTTTATGACCGAAGTAGGCGAGGGCGGCGTGCTGCTCTCTGTGGGGCAGAAGCAGCTCATCAGCCTGGCACGGGCGGTTTTGTCCCAGCCAGACATCTTTATCATGGACGAGGCGACGAGTTCGGTGGATACGTTGACGGAGGCGTTGATTCAGCAAGGGATGGAGCTGTTGATGAACGGCCGTACCAGCTTCATCATCGCCCACCGGCTGTCTACCATTAAGAGCGCCGACCGCATTATGGTCATTGAAAATGGTGGTGTGTCTGAAATGGGCACCCACGCTGAGCTGATTCGGGCACGTGGCCATTATTACAATCTGTACACCAAGCAGTTCCGCGACGAGCGGCAGAAGGTGTACGGATTGGATGGCGAAGTGCCAGCGAGTGTGTAATTGAGTAATTGGGTAATTAAGTCGAATTACTCAATTACCCAATTACTTACAAAGGACGGGATACAATGAATAGGCAACAAAATCAATTACAATCAGTTTTACAAGCGCTGGCGCTGCCCGTGATTGGTCAACTGCGCCTGTATCCCAACGAAGCGTGCACAGTGAGCCGATTGATACAGGAGTTTGAACAGTTAGAGCCGTTCTTTGTGGCAGAGGCGGATGGTAGATTGACGGAAGCACAAAAAGCTGCTTTGGCCTCGCTGCGACACGACTTGATGTGTATTTGCCATGGAGCAGGCCACACCTGCACGGATGTAGAGCTGCGGCGCAGTGAAGTGTGGCGGCGGGTACGCTTGCTGGCCCGCTCGGCGCTGCTGGCCTTTAATTGGCCGCTGGCGCTGCCGCCGCAGGCGTCTGTTGTGGTTAAGATAGCGTAGGGTCAAGATGCCTGCATGATCATACCTGGGCAATAAAAAACGGCCGTTTCTCACTGAGAAACGGCCGTTTTTTTTGCACCTGTCGGGGCAGCCGGATTCGAACCGACGACCTCTTCGACCCGAACGAAGCGCGCTACCAAGCTGCGCCATGCCCCGAACAATTGAGGATTATAGAGCAAGCGCAGCAGTTTGCAAATATGCGAGTGAAGCAAGTTTGTCCGCTCACTCGCATATTTGCGACTGTTCCTATTTTGCAACTCTGCTATGTTACACTCCAACTCCTACAATTTTTACAAACAGGAGCTGAACTTCATGCGATTTCAAGACAAGGTTTGTCTCATTACCGGTGGCGCGGCGGGGATTGGCCGGGCTACGGCCGTAAAATTTGCAGCTGAAGGAGCCACGGTCGTTTTTTGTGATCTTAACGAAGCCGATGGGCAGGCATTGGCCGCTGAACTGGGCGAAAAAGCGTCGTTTACGGCCGTAAACGTGGCCGACCGGCAGGCAGTGCAAAGCTGGCTGGAGAATGTGGTGGTCAGGTACGGCCGTATCGACATCCTCATCAACAACGCAGGCATCACCCGCGACGCCCAACTCGTCAAGGTGAAAGAGGGCGAACTGGTGGGTCAGATGGGCGAAGATGCTTTCGATCTGGTTATCAGCGTGAATCTCAAAGGGGTGTTCAACTGCACCCAGGCCGTGGCCCCCATTATGATCAAGCAGGGCGGTGGTGTTATCCTCAACGCCTCTTCCGTGGTGGGGCTCGATGGCAACTTTGGCCAGACGAACTATGTGGCTACGAAAGCGGCCGTTGTCGGCATGACCAAAACCTGGGCGCGGGAACTGGGCCGCTACGGCATTCGCGTCAACGCCGTCGCCCCCGGCTTCATCGCCACGGAAATGGTGGCCAAAATGCCCGAAAAAGTACTCGACGGCATGCGCGGCCACACCCCCATCGGCCGTTTGGGTGAGCCTGAAGATATCGCCAACGCCTATGCTTTCCTCGCCTCCGACGAAGCCAGCTTCATCTCTGGTACCGTTCTGCGCGTGGATGGCGGGATTGTGATTGGCACCTAATTACCCAATTACCCAATTACCGTAATTGAGTAATTAAGTAATTGGGTAATTGCACCCGGTGAAACTATGACTCGATACGCTCAAATTCTATCCACCGGCCGCTACGTGCCGGAGAAAGTGTTAACCAACGCCTACTTTGATGCCCTCTTTCCAGAGCGGGACATTGACGCCTGGCTGGTGAAAAATGTGGGCATCAAAACCCGGCACATCATGGCCGAAGACGAAACCACCAGCGATTTGTGCCTGCACGCCAGCCGAGAAGCGCTCGAACGCGCCAATCTCACGCCGGAACAAGTTGATCTCATCATCGTGGCCACGGATACGCCCGACTATTTCAGTCCGGCGACGGCCACGGTGCTGCAAGCCAAGCTGGGCGCGATCAACGCGGGTACCTTCGATGTGAACTGCGCCTGTGCGGGCTGGGTGACGGCTTTGGAAACGGCCGTTCGCTTCATCACCAGCGACGACGATACCAACCATGTCCTGGTCGTTGGGGCCTACGGCATGAGCCGCTTTGTCGATTACACCGACCACAAAACCTGCACCCTCTTTGCCGATGGGGCAGGGGCGGTGCTGGTTGGCGTGGGCGACAAACCTGGCTTTTTGGCAGGCAAGCGGCTGGCGCGGGGCGACTTTTACGACGCGCTCGGCATCTACACCGGCGGGGTCGCCTGCCCGGTGACGCCCGCCGACGAGAACAACGGCATCCCCCGTGTGCAGTTTGTCAAGCGCTTCCCCGCCACCTTCAACTCGGACAACTGGCCGCCGCTCATCAAGGGCACGGTGGCAAAAGCAGGGCTGACGCTCGACGAGATTGACCATTACTACTTCACCCAGCTCAACCTGAACACCATCAAGCAAATTATGGAAATTCTGGAGCAGCCGCTGGAAAAAACGCACTGGATCATGGATAAATGGGGCTATACCGGCTCCGCCTGCATCCCTATGGCCCTGGACGACGCCATCGAGCAGGGGCGCGGCCCCCAGCCCGGCGATAAAGTGCTGTTCATCGCCAGCGGCGGCGGCATTTCGATGGCCTGTAACGTGTGGGAATGGACTGTTTGACAGACAACAGTAATCAGTATTCAGTGAGCCAGTAATCAGTAGGTCAGTTACTGAATACTGACTTACTGATTACTGATCTACTGAACACTGGACGGCAAAAATGTACATCGGCGATTACCTGGGACGACGGGCGATTTATTCGCCGGATAGATTGGCGGTGGTGGATGCGGGCCAGCAGCCGGAACTGCGCCTGAGCTATGCCCAAATGAACGGCCGCGCCAATCGGTTGGCCAACTGGCTGCACACGGCGGCAGGCATTGGCCAGGGGAACCGCGTAGCGATTTTGGCGCGGGATGGTGTGGCGCATCTGGACACCTTTTTTGCCTGCGGCAAGCTGGGTGCCGTCCACACGGCACTGAACTGGCGGCTGCACTGGCGCGAACTGGCCGAAATCATGGCCAACACCACGCCTAAGGTGCTCATTTATTCTGACGAATTTAGCGAGATGGTGAGCCAGCTGCAAAATGACTCGCAGGCGGCATCGCTGACCCATTTTGTGCATGTGGAAGGAGCGGGCGTGTCGGGCAGCGTCTTGTTTGCTGAGGTAATGGAAAGTGGGGCGGACACGGTCGTTTCCACCCCAACCCTCACCGAAGAAGATACCGCCGCCCTCATCTTCACCGGCGGTACCATCGGCCTGCCCAAAGCGGCCCAGGTTAGCCACCGCATGATCGCCTGGAACACGCTCAACACCGTCATCCACGATTTGCAGCACAATGATGTTTATCTGAACGTCTTCCCGCTGTTCCATACCGGCGGGCTTTTCGTGTATACATTGCCACAAATTATCCTGGGCGGCACAGTGATTCTGCTGCGCCAGTTTGATCCGGCGCAGGTGTTGGACCTCATCGCTCAGGAGCAGGTCACCGTTTTTGCCGGAGTGCCAACGATGTACCAGCTTTTAACCCAAGCGGCGAATTGGGAAACGGCCGTTCTCACCAGTCTCCGTTTTTGCACCAGCGGTGGCGCACCACTGCCCGTACCCCTCGTGCAAAAATACACTCAGGAGAAGCATATCAAGTTTAAGCAGGGCTTTGGCATGACGGAATTTGGCCCCGGCATCTTTGCCCTGGCCGCTGAAGACGCCATCCGCAAGGCGGGCAGCATTGGCCGCCCCAACTTTTACATCGATGCCCGCATTGTGGACGACAACAACCAGCCGCTCGGCCCCAACCAGATTGGCGAATTGGTACTTAAAGGGCCAAGCGCCTCCTCTGGCTACTTCAACAACCCGGAAGCCACCGCTGAAGCGACAGACGCCGACGGCTGGTTCCATACCGGCGACCTGGCCGTCTACGATGAAGAGTGGTACTTCACCATTAAAGACCGCAAGAAAGATATGTACATCTCTGGTGGGGAGAATGTCTACCCGGCCGAGATTGAGAAAGCGCTGTACGGCCATCCCGACGTGTACATGTGTGCCGTGGTTGGCCTGCCAGATCCCAAGTGGGGGGAGGTGGGACTGGCTTGTGTGGTGTTAAAACCCGAGGCTGCCGTCACCGCTGAGCAGTTGATGCAGCAAATGCGGGACAATCTGGCCCCGTTCAAGGTACCCAAACGCATCGAAATTTTGCCAGAGCTGCCCATTTCTGGCGCTGGCAAAATCCTCAAGCGGGAATTGCAAGAGAAGTTTACCGAGGCGTAAACTTTTGTAATTGAGTAATTGAGTCCTTGAGCGCCAATTACTCAATTACTCAATTACGGCTATTTTCCGCAATTTCGGTCAGTTCCAGCCAGCGGAATTCGGCCGTTTCCAGCGCGGCTTTCGTCTGTTCCAGCGCATCCACCAGCGGTTGTAGCCGGGCATAATCGGAACCAATCTCGTTGATTTGGGCTGCAAGGGTGGCTGCCTGGTCCGTGAGCGTTTCGATGCTGGCTTCGACGGCTTCAAGCTCGCGCTGTTCTTTCCAGGTGAGTTTGCGGGAACGGCCGTTTCCCTTTTGGGCAGCTGCTGGGGGCGACGGTTTTTGGGGGAATTCAGTCACCCCGGTTTCCTGTTGGCGCAGCCGCTGATACGTTTCATACGGGGCCGGGTAGCGCGTGCCCAACACCCCTTCCTCAAAACTTAGCAGAAAATCGACGTTGCGATCCAAAAAGTAGCGATCGTGGCTGACGACCACCAGAGCGCCCTCAAACTGGTCCAGGAACTGCTCCAAAACGGTGAGCGTCTGTACATCCAGATCGTTCGTTGGCTCATCCAGAAACAGCACGTTGGGTTGGCTCACCAGGGTGCGCAGCAGGTAGAGCCGCCGCCGCTCGCCGCCGCTGAGGCTGCCGATTTTGGCCCGCTGTTCGGGCCGGGTGAACAGGAACCATTCCAGCATTTGGGCGGCTTCCACCCGTTCACCGTCGGCCGTGCGGATGAGCGGAGCAATATCGCTGATGTAATCCAGCAGCGTTTTATCATCCTGCAAATCTTCGCTTTGCTGGTCGTAATAGCCCAGTTCTACCGTATCGCCCCAGATGATCTGGCCGCTGTCTGGCGAGGTTTTGCCTGCCAGCATGTCTAGCAGGGTGCTTTTGCCCACCCCGTTTGGCCCGATGATGCCGATCCGGTCGCCGGGATCCAGCTGCAAATCCAGATTTCTAAACAGCGTGAGATCGCCATACGCTTTGCTGAGGTTGGTGGCTTCCAGTACCCGCTTGCCCAGCCGCCGACTGGCCAGCGCCAGGGCTACCCGCTGGTCGCCTTTGTCATATTCGATGGTTTGCAGCTCGTTGACGCGCTGGATGCGGGCTTTTTGCTTGGTGGTGCGTGATTGAGCGCCCCGGTGCAGCCAGGCGAGTTCCTGGCGTAGCAGGGCTTGACGTTTGGTTTCGGCCGTTTTGAGCTGATCTTCCCGGGTGGCGCGTTGTTCAAGGTAACGGCCGTAATTGCCCGAATAGCTCACCAACGCCCGCCGATCCAGCTCCACAATCTTGTTCACTACCCGATCCAGAAAGTAGCGATCATGGGTCACCATCAGCAGCGCGCCCGGCATGGTGAGCAAAAATTGTTCCAACCAGCTCACCGTTTCGGCGTCGATGTGGTTGGTCGGCTCGTCTAAAATGAGCAAATCGCCGGGGTTGATGAGGCCGCGTGCCAGGGCCACCCGCTTTTGCTGCCCGCCGCTCAGCGTGCCCAATTTCGCCTGAAAGGTGGTGATTCCCAGCCGCGTCAGTACCGCTTTGGCTTCTGCTTCGGCTTGCCAGCTGTGTGTGCGATCCATTTCCTGGGTGATGGTGGCAAACTGGGCCTGCAACTCGGCGTTGGCAGGCGCTTGTTGCAGCGCTTCGCTGACGGTCTCATACTGCCGCAGCAGCTGCAATTGGGGCGCGTCTCCCTGAAAGATGTAGTCCAGCACGCTGGTTTGCAGGGGCAGGTCTGGTTCTTGGGGCAGATATTGAACGCGCACGCTGCCCCAAACGGTAATTTCGCCGGCGACGGGGGTTTCCAGCCCGGCAATCAGCCGCAGCAGGCTGGTCTTGCCAGAGCCGTTGCGACCAATCAGGCCGATGCGGTCCCCTTCGTTGATGAGCAGATTGACGGAATCAAACAGAATGCGGTCGCTGTAATGGTGGGTGAGATTGTCGAGGCGAATCAGGTTCATAGTAAACCGGATTATAACATTGACCCGCTGATTGTGGGCAAAGGTGGTAGCGCTCCGCTTTCTTGTGACAGGCGGCAAGGTATCGATCAAAGATTGCTGGTGGTGCGGTGGAGGAAACGGCCGTTTCCCATCTCACCCAAAAATGCCCCATCCTGCACCACAATCTTGCCCCGGCTAAGTGTAGTTTGTGGCCAGCCTTGCAGCGTCAGGCCTGCGTAAGGCGTCCAGCCAGCCGTTTCGTGGAGCGTTTCCGGGGTGAGCATATGCGCTGCTTCTGGATCGAAGATTACCAGATCAGCGTCATAGCCGACGATGATTTCCCCTTTTTGGTCCAGCCTCATCAGTTTGGCCGGGTTGGTGCAGCATTGGGCCACCCACTGCGGCAGGCTGAGCCAGCCCTGGCGCACCCCCTGCGAATAGAGCGCGGCAAAGCGCATCTCAATCGACGGGACGCCACCGGGAATCTGGCTGTAGTTGCCCAGCCCGGTCGCTTTTTCCTCCCTGGTGAACGGGCAGTGGTCGGTGGTGACAATTTGCAGTTCGTTCTGGCTGAGCGCCTGCCACAGCGCAGTTTGGGCGGCGCTGTCCCGAATGGGAGGCGAGCAGACGGGCAGCGCCCCGGCCACGCCAGGTGCATCGTAGGCGTCCCAGGTGAGGAACAGATATTGGGGGCAGGTTTCGCCCGTCACGGGCAGCCCCTGCTGCCGGGCGGTGGCGATGCGGGCCACGGTTTCGCCACAGGAAACGTGGAAGATGTGCACGGGCACACCGACAAACGTGGCAATGTCGATGACGCGCCCGGTGGCTTCTGCTTCCAGCAGGGCGGGGCGGCTGCGCGGGTGCCAGTGCGGGCTGGTGCGCCCGGCGGCGATATTTTGAGCCACCAGTTCGCAAATCACGTCCCAATTTTCGGCATGGACGACGGGGATACCGCTGACGTTGCGAACGGCCGTTAACGCCCTTAATAACTCATCATCCCGTAAGCGTAGCCCGTACGCCATGTACAGCTTGAAGCTGGTGCAGCCAGCGGCAAATGCGTCTGGAATCTGGTCCAATTTCGCCATGTCGCCGGGGCCGATGGTCATATGCAGGCCGTAATCAATGACGACGTTGGGGTCGGCCAGGGCGCGGCGAGCGGCGATGGCTTCGGCCATTGTTTCGTCTGGTGGGGTTTCTACAAAATCAACGATGGTGGTGGTGCCGCCAAAGGCGGCAGCTCGCGTGCCGCTGTAGAAGCTGTCGGTGGAGGTAAAGCTGCCGATAGGCATTTGCAGATGGACGTGCATATCGACTGCGCCGGGGGTGACGAGCTTGCCTGTGGCGTCCAGCGCCTGCCTGCCGTCCAGGTTTTGGCCGATGGCGGCGATACGCTCGCCGTTGATGCCGATATCTGCCGGGAATGTGGCAACGGCCGTTACCACCGTCCCCCCCTTGATCACCAAATCGTACATGCGTTACCTCCTGACATTTTGCTTCATTTAGCGTGATTTTTATCATGATTACGCCAAATGTACGAATACGGCCGTCCCAATCCATCGCCACATTTATCAGACTGTTTATAATCCCCGCAACCTCAAGATTGGGCCAATCTCAAAGATTGGCCCAATCTAAAAACATAGGAGTTAACTTATGGCATGGTATATCTATCTGGCGGTATTGGCCGCCGGTTTTGGCGCAGGCTTTATTAACACATTAGCGGGCAGCGGATCGCTTATTACGCTGCCGCTGCTCATTTTTTTGGGGATTCCAGCCAACGTGGCCAACGGCACCAACCGGGTGGGGGTGCTGTTTCAAAATATTGTTTCGGTGGGCAGTTTTAGGCAGCAAAAGATGCTTGACGTGCGCGGCGGGCTGATTTTGTCGGTACCGGCAGTCCTGGGCTCGATTATCGGGGCGCAAATTGCGGTGGGGCTGGATGAGCGGCTGATGCGGCAGGCGATTGGCGTGCTGATGGTGGTGATGCTGTTTGTGATTTTGCTGCGCCCCAAGCGGTGGTTGCAGGGAGAATTGGAGAAGATGGGGGAACGGCCGTCTCCCCTCCAGCTCACCATCTTCTTCTTCATCGGCATGTACGGCGGCTTTTTGCAGGCAGGCGTTGGCGTCTTTTTGCTGGCCGGGCTGGTTTTAGGCATCGGCTACGATCTGGTCCGGGCCAATGCCGTTAAGGTGCTCATTATTCTGGCCTTTACTATCTCTTCGATCCTTGTTTTTATGCTCAACGGCCAGGTGTTGTGGGGGATGGGGCTGCTGCTGGCGGTGGGGAATTCGCTGGGTGCCTGGGCGGCTGCCCGCATGGCGGTGGAGCGTGGGGCCAACTTTGTCCGCTGGCTGCTCATCGCTGTGGTTGCCGTCTCAGCGGCTGATTTATTGGGTATTTTTAGCTGGATCGGGCAGCTTTTTCGATGACTGGGTCAACATTGGGGTCTTCGACGAGGAATCTTTCTAATTCTATTAGTTTTCAGATTGGTCCAATCTTCAAGATTGGACCAATCTCGGTAAGTAAATTTCAGACGATTACTAAATACCATCTCTCAGCGCATAAAATCCATTACCCAGCGCACCAGATTGATAAATACAAGCAAACCACCTTCCCCGCGCGACAGACGCCAACCGGTGCGCATCATAATTACAACCAGCACCACCATGCCACCCAGCAATAAGACGCTGCTTTGTGCCGCCGGATCAACGGTCATTGGGTTGAGCAGGCCAGCGAGCCCCAATACCCCCAGCAGGTTAAATAGATCGCTGCCTATCAAGTTGCCTGCCGACATGCCCGTCTGACCGCGCAGCAGGGCTACCAGCGAGGTCGCAATTTCCGGGGCAGAGGTACCTACGGCCACAATGGTGACGCCAATGACCCATTCAGAAATGCCCATCAGCCGAGCCAGCGTAGAGGCAGAGTCCACAAAAAAATGGCCGCTGATGACGATAATGGTGAGACCTAGTAAAAATAGGGGCACATCTTTCCAGTTAAACGTTCCCTCGGGGATATGTTCTTCAATTTCTGATCTGCGGTAGATCAGGTAGCCAATATAGATGACCAGGATGATTAATAATGAAGTGCTTTCAATACGGGTTAAGGTTAAGTCGTAGAGAAAGATGATGAGCAAAATAGCTGTGCCAATGAGCATTCCACCATCCCGGTACACCATTATTTTTGTGGTGGCAATGCCACGGAATAAGGCCAGCCCACCCAGGATGAAGCCAAGGTTAAAGATGTTGGAACCCACCACATTGCCAACAGAAATGTCGGACTGGCCGGCCAGCGCAGCAACAACGGTGACGGAAAATTCAGGGGCAGAGGTGCCGATGGCGACGACGGTTAACCCAATCACCAGATCGGACATACCGATTTTGCGGGCAATACGGGTAGCGGAGTTCACTACCAGTTCTGCACCGCGCCACAAACCGATGACGCAAATAACAATAATAAGAATGTCGATGAAGCTTTCCAAGTTGGGGACTCCTCCAGGTTAAGGGGTTTTGTCGGCCAGATCATCTCTTGTGGTCTGGCGCAGGGGAACTTTGAGCCGGTAAGCGGCAGAGCTGACGGCATGAGACGTTACCGGGCCGGTGATTAAGAGCAGCAGAATCAGGACGAGACCGCGTCCAAAGCTGAGTGGTGTCCAGAGAATAGCGGCGATGAGCAGCAAGACGACGCCAAAAACGCCTACCTTGCCAGAGGCGTGCAGCTTGGTATAAACGTCGGGCAGCCGATAGTAGCCCAGCACACCTACCACAGAGAAGAAGGTGCCGATGAGAACGGCCGTAATCACCAAAATCTGTATAAAAATCATCATTGTACTTCCTTAAAACATTTGCTCTTCGGCCGCATATTTAGCCAGGGCAATGGTACTCACAAAACCTAAGGCCGCCAATCCAAGCGCCACATCAATATAAATGCTCTCTCGCTGAATCAGGGCTGTTAATACCAGAATCCCAATGGTGATGGTGCTGACCAGATCAGCGCCAACGAGCCGCTCCATGATTTCTTTGCCCCGCCAAACTCGAAATACGACAAAGGCGAGCAGCAAGGTATGGACAAAGAGGGCGATTTGCAGCACAACATTAATAATTGTTTCCATGTCAGGTAACTCCATTCCACCAAAATTTCAAAATCTTAGACAAAAATTCGGCTCAACAGTTCGCGCCGCTTTCGTTGGGCTGCGGCTACCCGCTCATCCGGATCGCTGGCGTCTAGCACATGTGTGTACATGATACGCGCTTCGTCAATTTCGATGACCATCTCACCGGGTGTCAGGGTGATGGCATGGGCGCTCAGAGCCACCCCCAGATCGGATTCGCATTGGGAGGGAATGGCGATGATGCCAGGGTTGATAGGCAGCGACGGCGTGAGGACAATGCGGGCTACCTGGGCGCCGCTAATCAACAGGTCGATTAGCAGCCGTCCAAGATAAATGGGTGTAGCCACCAGGGCATCGGGCAGGCGTTTCCAATCAAAATTACGTTTTCGTGGACGGATCAACCATGTTACCAATGCTGCCAAAATCAGACCTGTTGCCAGGTTGTTAAGCGCCCAGTTGCCCGTTAATAATAAATAGAGCAGCCAGATGGGAATGATATAAGGGATGATGTGCATAAATACTCCTTAGCTTCCGCCTAGAACGGCCGTAATATAAGGCTGTGGCTGGGCCAACCAAAGCGTCGTTGCCTCTGTCAGCTGGATCAATGGTTCGGCCCACAATCCCAGTACCAAGACCAGCACAATGAGCAAAGCAGGTGCGATCAGCTTGTCGCCAGCTGGTTTGAGGGTAACGGCCGTATCCAGCTGCGGATCCCACCAGATTCGCTGAAACGCTCGCATCGTATAGATGAGCGTCGCCAGACTGCCCAGCGCCATCAGGCTCAATACCAGCAGCTGCTCACTCTCAACGCCACTGTTGAACAGCAGCATCTTGCTGATGAAGCCATTGGTGGGCGGAATTCCCGCCAGGGCCAGCGCGCCCACAAAAAAGAGAATGCCCGCTGCTGGCAGCTGCCTACCCAACCCCGTCACCACGGCAAACGACGCCGACTTGATGGAAGCCCGGCTGGCGACAAAGCCGGCCAGCATCAGCATGGCGGCTTTGATCAGGCTGTGGTTGATGGTAAAGATCAGCGCGGCGGCCAGGGCGAGCGGCGTTCCCCAGCCTATGCCTACCAAAATGAAGCCAATCTGCGCCAGGGTAGAATACGCCAGCATCCGCTTGACGTTATGGGTGCCAATGGCAGAAAAGCCGCCAAAAAAGATGCCAATTATCCCCAGGACTACCAGCAGTGCCTGAATGGTGGCGGCCTGTTCCACAAATAGCAGGGTGGTCATGCGGATAAAGCCATAGACGCCGAGTTTCACCACCACCGAAGAGAGCATGGCGGATACGGCCGTTGGTGCGGCCGTATGAAAATCTGGCTGCCAAAAGTGAAACGGAAAGATCGCACTCTTAATCATAAACGTAGCCATCAGCAGGGCAATGCCTGTGGTGAGCAGCGGCGCTGTTGGGTCTAGGGCGATTCGCTCCGCCAGGTCTGCCATGTTTAGCGTGCCGTAAGAAACATACAGCGTGCCGTTGGCCAGCAGCAAAAACGAGGCTGCCAGCAAACTAATATAGAAATATTTGTAGGCCGCCTCTGCCCCAGATTTGTCATCGGAAATGGCCGTCAGTACGGTGCCAGAAATGACCAACAGCTCGGCAAAGACAAACAGGTTGAACAGATCGCCGGTTAGAAAAGCGCCGGTCAGGCCAGTGGTAAGCATTAAAAAGAGTGGGTAGAAGCCAGGATAGCTCACATTTTTATCCTTGGCACCCACGGCGTAAACTGCGCCCAGCAGCAAGACGACCTGGCTCATCAGGGCCATTAAGGCGCCCAGCAGATCGCCCACGAGGGCAATACCAAAAGGAGCCTGCCAACCGCCACCGTAAAATACGATGGGCGTTCCGGTTTGTTGCACGGTCCATAAAAGCCAGCCGCTGCTGAAAACGGCCGTACCCAACATCCCTACCGTCCAATACCCCTGCCAACGCGGCGAACGCATCATAAACAGAGCGCCAACAGCGCCAACAAGCGGGATTAAAATTGGTAACAAAACAAGATTGGTCATCGCTTTAACCTGTCAATTTCATCCATGTTGCTGGTTTGGTACCGGGCCGAAATGACCGCCAGCAGCGATAGCACAAAAGCCAGCCCACCCATACTGATGACAATCGCCGTCAGAATAAGGGCCTGCGGCAGTGCATCACTCGGTTGGCTCGCGCCATCATAAGCGGGATCAAGCCCCAGGTAAGCCCCGGTGCTCAATAAAAATAAGTTGATGGCGCTGGATAAAATAATCAGGCCAATTGCCGAGCGAATGACGTTGCGGCGCAGCATCTGGTAAATGCCTACGCCAAACAAGGTGCCAATCGCTATTGCTGTTAAAAATTCCATCTTACTTCTCCTACCAAATCAAGCTCGACGCTCCGCTTGCTAACTATTTTCCGATGTTTGACCCAACTCTGGGTGACCAAGCGTGTTGAGCATAAAAAAGACGCTGCCCAAAACGCTCAGGCAAATTGCCAGCTCAAACAGGAACGCGCTGCTAAAGTAGAAACCGCTGGGCAGCGGTAAATTGAGCGCTGCCCCAAAATCTACAGGGGATAAAAAGGTGCCGTTTACCAGCAAGCCCGCTGTTCCAGAAATTAAAATCAGCAAAATACCAGTCGCAATAAGCGGGGCGCTGAGCCATTTGTACCGTTTTCGTGTCTTTTCGTAGCCAAAAACCACGTAGGAAAAGGCAACCGCTAGGCCAATAATGACACCAGCCGTAAAGCCATCTCCCGGCTGATCATGCCCATACATAACATGCGTTGCGCCGATCACCAGCGCCAACGGCAAGGAAAGCCGGGCCAGCGCCTGAACAAATACAGAGGCACGCCGTCCAAAAATACCAAATGCATAAGGTGTTGGACCTGCTTCCCCTACCGTATCGCCCAACGCACGGGTTGCGTGTCGCAGCAGGGTATACATGCCCAGCCCCGCCATGCTAAAGACTGAAATCTCAATTAGCGTATCCAGGGCACGGAAATCGACGATAATAGCGCCTACAATATCTTTGGCGGCCGTGAGCGGCTTGGCATTGGCCGCAAAAAAGGGGGTCATGGCGCTTTCGCGTGGTCTGGTGGTGAGCGCCACCAGTGTAATCATGGTAACCACCAGCCCACTGGTGGCTGCCACAATGAAATTGCGCACCTTTTTTAGGTTGCCTACTTCCAAATTGAGCGCCAAAGCCTTTTGCCGCTGCAAGCGTGGCAGCAGCCGCAGCGACAGCACCAAAATAACCACAGACAAAATATCGACGACAATTTGTACCAGGGCGACATCAGGAGCAGGCTCCAGCACCATCAATACAGCGATACTTAGGCCAGAGGCTCCCAAGGCAACAATCGCAGCAATATCTCGCTTTAGCAAAACGCTGGCGATGGCTGCGCCTACCGCCACTAAAATAGCCACCAGTCGCAAAAAGTCTTGCCGAAATGTCCAGGTGAAACTGAAGCTTCCCACGGTGGCGGCAATCTGGCTGAACTGCCCCTGGGCGAACAGAAACACCAGCCCCACCATGCCCAGAATGATGATGGTAAGGTACAGGCTGAGACGGCCGTTTTGTAACCGCGTCACGCCATCAGCCAACCAATCAATGCCCCGGAAAGTGGCATCAAAGCCCCGGTTCGAATCCAGCGCAGGCGCAAATTGCTGCTGCCACCGCCGTATCGGCTGTCTGTACCAGAAAAAGACGCTGCCCAGCGAGATGGCCACAATAGAAAGCAGCAGCGGCACGTTAAGTCCAGTCCACAATGCCAGGGAAACTTTAACCTCACCGCCATACGCAGCTTCGGCCGCTTTGGCCAGCAGTGAGGCCAAAAATTCTGGTTCCGGCAGCACGCCAATGGCCAGCGAAAGCAGGGCCGGAATGGCAGGGGCCAGCAGCATCAGCTTGGGCGCTTCGTGGGCTTTGGCGGCGGCTTCGCCCGGCCTGCCCCAAAAGGTGCCAGTTACCAGCAGGCCAGATTGGGCCAACATCAATGCACCCCCCAGCACGGCAGCCCCGGAAATAACCCAACTGGTCACGACCGGTAATGTTTCGCTAACGGCCGTTGCCAGCAATGTCTCCTTGGCCAAAAAGCCAAACAATGGGGGCAATCCGGCCATCGATAAACCGGCAATGAGCGCGAGAACGGCCGTAATCGGCATTTTCTCGCGCAGTCCACCCAAAAAGCGTAAATCCCGCGTGCCGCTTTCATGGTCCACCGTGCCCGCTACCAAAAACAGGGCGCTTTTGTACAGCGCATGGGCCAGCACACCGACCACCAATGCTTTAAAAGCGATGCTTGTATCCTGGCCAATCAACATCATCAGCACGCCCAACTGGCTAATGGTGGAATAAGCCAGCAGTGCCTTGAGATCGTTTTGTTTCAGCCCTAAATATGCCCCCAAAACCATCGTGATCAACCCTACACCACTGAGCAGCCAGAACCATAATTCCGTGCCTCCCATCACCGGGTTTAGCCGGGCCATCAGGTAAATCCCAGCTTTTACCATGGTGGCGGAATGCAGGTAGGCGCTGGCTGGGGTAGGGGCGCTCATCGCCTCGGGCAGCCAGATATGGAACGGGAATTGGGCGCTTTTGGTCAGGGCGGCTAGAGCGAGTAAGCCCAACGCCAGTGGATACAGCCCACTCTCTCGCAGTAGTTCCCCGCTGGCCAGAATGGCTGGAAGCGTTGTTTCGCCTGTAATGCCAGCGACAACCAGCAGGCCAAACAGCAGGGCGATGCCACCACCGCCGGTAATAAACAACGCTTTAAATCCCCCGGCACGCGCCTCTGGATACTCTGTTTTGTAGGCCACCAACAAAAAGGAGGTGATGCTGGTGCCTTCCCAAAAGATGAAGAGGGCAATAATGTCGCCAGCCATCACCAGCCCCAACATTGAGACCATAAACAGCAGCAGATAGCTCAAAAAGCGCCAGGCAGATGGCTCTTTTGCAAAGTAATAGCCGGTATAGATGACGATCAGGGTGCCGATGCCAATGACCAGTAAGGCAAATAAAAGGCTAAGGCCATCCAGGTAAAAGCTGAAGCTCAGGTTGGCGCTGGGCAGCCATTGCAGTGAGGCGGTTAATTTTTCCCCATTGTTAACAGGGCCTATTTTGGACAATAAAAGAATAAACGAAGTGAAGGGTGCAGCTGCGAGAATCCAGGAAAAAGTTGTAAGGTTGAAACGGCCGTTTCCCTCTTTTAACCATGAAGTTTGCCCAACAACGGCCGCAGCCAACGCTGCGAGCAAAATAACGATGAATGGAAAAAAAAGTGTGGTGTCCTGCATGAAATTCCCTAAGTGTATGCGCCATAAACATAAATAAAAAGGCCGACATCCATTCCCAGGCTTTGCGGGTAAAAATGTCAGCCTACTTTGTGATCAATTTTCAAAATCAATAACTGTCTATTTGGTCAGCTCGACAGGTTGATTTCTATCAAAATCATAATAAAAAGTCAAGATTTTCTGAATTAAGACAGCAATTCTCCATTTAGAAGTAGCTGCTCAGTCTCACGGGAAGAAGTTCAACTTTTAGCCAAAAAAACATTTGGTTAGCCGGGGGATTCATCCCCAGTCTCCACATTTGCCCAAAGAAAAAACCGCTCCCTTGTGAAAGAGAGCGGTTTCTCATTGTTTGCTCATGCACCAGGAGGGGTGTGCATCGAGCGGTCCAGCTTTTGCCAAAGACCTAAGGAGGAGGGTGGCTTTCGCCGGCGGCATTGCTGTAAGCCCGATCAGCTTGTTCCAGTCGCGTTTCTCTCGTGCCAGTTTGGGGGAGGAGTTTTTTCCTTAGGCCTAAACCAACCGAGCTTAACTACATATTACACCAATATTTTTTTTTGTCATCCCCTACTTGAAGGCTATTCATAATATTTTTAGAAATAGATGATGCCGAGGGGTTATTTTGATGCTAATGCGGCTACCCGCATTCCACCCAACGTGACCCCGGCAGTAGATTGGCCGGGAAAGATAGAGTCACCAACCAACCACAGATTCTCGATGCCCGTGGCTGGCCCACGCGCTTGCAGAATTGATTTTTGGGGAAACCCGCCTACCATGCCAAACGGCCGTCTCGTATAAAATTCAAGGGTGAGGGGCGTGCCGGGCAGGCACAGCTCGATGGCGGTGCGCAGGCCGGGCAGGGCGGTTTCGGCGGCGCTGAGCAGGCGCTCGGCGTATGCTTCGCGGCGGCCGTGGTAAGCTGCCTGGCTGCCGTGGCGCAGCTGCCACCACGGGGCAATTTCGGTGTGGGTCGAGAGGGTGATGGCCCGTTTGCCTGCCGGAGCGCGGCTGGTATCGGTTGGGTCAGACATGGAGACGAAGACGGAATTACCTTCGCCCAACGGCCGTTTCTCATCCACAATGATCTGGTGATGCCCGGTGCTGGTTTGGGGCAGTTTGGCGGCAGCCACGCCCAGGTAGAGTGTGAACGCCCCCCAGGTTGACTCCCGCTGGCGTACCTCGCGGGCCAGTTTGGCAGGGGCATGTTCCCCCAGCAGCTCGCGCAGCGCCCACGGAGTGAGGTTGGCCAGGATGGTGTCGGCGGCCAGCCGCAGCCCTTTGTTGGTGTGAACGGCAGCGGCACGGCCGTTTTGCATCTCGATTTTCGTTACCTGCTGGCGAAACAGCACCTCGCCGCCGTTTTGGCGAATCCAGCTTACCAGCGTATCGGCCAGCGCTCCGATGCCGCCCTGGACATGATTGACGCCGCGTCGCGGCAGATCCAGCGCCGCGCTGCCATAGAGCGCGTTGGCTTCCCGGCTGGTGGTTTGGGCAGAGATGAGCAGTTGAGCATCCAGAAAAGCGCGGAACATCGGATCGTCGTTCGAGGCCAGGCTGTCGATGGTGCGCAGCAGGTAGGGCAGGGCACGCACGGTTTTGGGGCGCAGGGCGCGGGCCAGGGTGTAAATGTCGTGTAGTGATTCTGGTGGCCAGGGAAACGGCCGTGACGAAACATCCCAGGAAATATCGGCCAACATTTCCAGCGTTTGCCAGAATGGCTCGGTGCCGGGGAAGGCGGTCTGGCGTTCCGCCTGCCACTGCTGCGGGTCGGCCCATTGGGTGACGGAACGGCCGTCTGGCAAATGCACCACCCAGGCGGGATCAACCGGGTGGATGGGCCAGGTCAGCCCCAGCGCTTCCGCCACGCGGGCATGTGGCCCGCCCGGTGAGAAGCCACCCGCCAGGGTTGCGCCCGCATCAAAGCGGTATTTTTTGTGGTAAAAGGTGCCGGCGCAGCCGCCGGGATAAACATGCGCCTCCAAAACGGTCACGCGGTGCCCGGCCTTGAGCAGCAGCGCTCCAGCCGTCAGCCCGCCAAGCCCGGCACCGATGATGAGGGTGTGTTTGTTCATGAGTTTCGATTGGGTGCTGGTTTTGTGTTTGTTATGCAATGGTTTTGTTAAGATTTAGCTCGTAATTGGGACGGAGAGATGAACAGAGAGGCAAATTTGGGGTAGCGTTTAGGGTCAGAAAGGATATCGGTGGAGTCGGAGAGCTGGTCGATGTTGCCCAGGCCGGGCGGCAGGGCGTGTACTTGCGGGTCCTGAATCTGCTTGTAAAGGGCGTCGGCGTATTGGTCGGTGTGGATGACGCGGTACGGCCGTTCATGGAAAAAACCCACCTCAGCAGACAGCGTTGGGGTGAGCTGAAGCCGGTTGTGCCAGTGGGCCAGATAGAGGTACGCCTCGTTGAGGGCGGCTTCACGCGGCTGCCAGCTTTCGGCCTGCCAGATGCGGTCAAACATGGGCTTCAGATCCGAAGCGCAGGCGAGTTGGGCATAGGCGGTGCCGAACCATTTGGCGTATGGAGCGTATGCTTTTTCCAATAAGAAGGCCAGCCCCATGATATTTCTCACCTGCCGCGCGGCGATGAGGCGCGAGCCAAGATTGTCCCCCACATCTCCCGTGCGGCTGACAAACACGTCTTCCTGGGCAATACGGGTCCATTGCCCGGCCAGCAGGTAAAGCCAGAGATCGTGCGGGTAAAAGTGGAGCTGCTGGCGTAGGCGGGTTATTTCCCCAAGCGTGTCGTGGAAGAGACGGCCGTAGCGCACTGTGGCCAGAGATTGGGAAGGCAGGCAGAGCCAATTCACTGGCCGCAGCGGCTGGCTGATGTCCAGTGCCAGATAATCCTGGGCAAAGCGGGCCGCCGTGGTGAGTTCGATCATGTGGTTGACGGGGCCTGCGTCGATAAATGTCAGGTTGAGGGTGCCGTCTGGGTGACGGCCGTAATGTGTGGGATAGCCGTGAAATGTCAGCGGCAGCTCGTTTTGCAGCATCTGGTTAATGGCCGGGGCCAGGCTGGCAAAGTCGGCTTCGGCCAAAAACAAGGTACCGCGCGGCCCCCAATCATGGTCGCGGGATTGGGGCGTGTCGTAGCCGAGCACATCGGAGCCGCCGCCCAGCCTTCCGGCGGCGTAGTGCAGGGTGGGGAAGTGGTGGCTGAGTAACGGCCGTACCGCTTCTTGAAAAAATTGCTCGCACAAATCAAGCCCTTTGATGAAGGGCAAATCCATGATTTTGCTCATCATTCAATTCTAGCCAATCCCTGCTATAATCCCAGGCAGACTTTCGCGTGGAGAATCAAATGAGTGAACAATATCCAGAATATATATCGCGGCTGCTGGCTCAGGCGCGTGCTTTGTTAGAAGAAGATGATTACGGTCAGATGGACGCGGCGGCGCTTTGTTTTGAAGTGCTGGCCCATTTTCCGGAGCTGACGGAAGCGGCTGAGTTGGTGCTGGAAGCGTTTAGCAATCCGTGGCTGATTCGGGACAATCGCAAGGCGATTGGGCGGCATGTGGACGAGTGGGATGATCGGCCGTGGCAGCAGCGGCGGCGGTTGGCACTCTCTTTTCGCTACACCAGTCGCTGGGAAGGGCAGTTTCAGCAGTATGATGAATCTATCGACAGTGATGAGGTGATGCCTGAGGACGTGCGGGAGATGCTCGACCAGGGGCGCAGGCAGCTTTTGCAAGATTATTTACTGGGGCAATCGCGGGGGAGCGAGATGGCCTGGCCCATCTTTTTGGAAGCGTTTAAGCGTACCGCCAAACCAGAAGTGGCGCTGCTCTGGGTGGGGCATCTGTATGCGGATCAGGGTTATTTTGCTGAGGCGGTGGATGTGCTGGAGATGCTGCTGGCCCGATTTCCTGGTTCGGAAAGCGGCCGTCGCCTTTGGGCAGAGGTCCGTTGGTGGCGTGAGTACCAGGATCGTATTCCTTGGATTCCACCGCGAACTTCGGCAAACGGCCGTCGCTACCGGCAGATGATGGCCCAGGTGAATCCCGAGTTTGCCGCCGACCCCGATTTATACGATTCACCGTTTGAGCATATCCCGCCCGATTTGGACAAACTGCCGGATGGTTTTGTTCTGCCGGTACCGGTGCAGGAGGATTTGATTGCCCGTGTCGAGGAGGTATTGGCGGCGCTGCCAGATGAGTTGAGCTGGAAAACGGCCGTTGACTGGAGCTACCTGGACAGGCTGGAAAACGGCGACATTGATACCACGCAGTTTCCCGAATGGGCTCAATATTTGCTGCTAGAGATAGACGATCCGCAGCAGGAGCTGTTTCTCAAGCAATATCTGCTCAGCTACCTCTCCAACCCCCCGCTATTTGATGACAGCGATGAAGAAGAGGATTCTAAAAATGAGATATAGCGGGGAAATGTGGGCGGGAAACGGCCGTTTATTACCCCTTGATATACTCTTTTTGTTGGTTGTGGTGCCGGCACATATGGAATTGAAAGGCATCTCTTTTCTTTTAGTTGTCCCCCTGTTTTTTTACCTCTTACTTGAAATTTGGCATCCCCTAACTTTATATCGTTCGCTGCCAACTCAGTTTGGCAAAACGCGAATCGTTTTTCTTTGCCGCTTTTTTTTGATGCTCGTGATAGTTACCGGAGCTGCAATAATTCCCACTTTCACAAACATTTATTCAAGATTGGCTGTTGAACCAGATTCACCCGATTACCTGGATGCCTATGCCAATATCCATGACGGTGCGGTTCAGGTAGAACTGGCATTAGATTTTTTGAAGGATGGAAAGAATCCGTATGTTGAGCGGTATGATGATACACCTTTGCAATATTATAGCTTTTCCGGTATAGAACTTCCCTCTAATCCTTTTTTTGAGCATTTTGTTTATTTGCCAGGGCTTCTCATATTGTCCTATCCAGCACACCAAATTTTTGCATGGCTAGATATTTTGTATGATCAACGCTGGATATATTTACTGGCATATATACTTTTTGTCTTACTGTTGCCTCAACTAGTTGAGCCGCCCATTCTTAAACTGGCGCTCCTTTCTGGTGTTGCCTTGAACCCTTTGTTGACCGGGCCAGTTATCATTGGCATGAACGATGTAATCGCCCTGTTACCACTTGTTCTTGTGGGGCTTGCTCTTTCTCAAAAGCAGTTTTTATTTTCGGCGGTACTCTTTGGACTTGTATGTACGCTTAAACAGTCTGCATGGTTTTTTGCCCCTTTTTACACGTTGTGGCTTTTTTCTATGCTGCCTCACGACAAACGAATTGGGCAAGTGGTGAAATATCTTTTTATTGCGGGTTGTGTTGCGGCTCTCATTGTTGTTCCTTTTGCTTTATGGAGCCTGCCAGATTTTATTGATGATGTTTTTGCCTATCCGGGTGGAGCTGTGACGGTAAATTATCCTATTCGAGGCTACACAGTAGGCGTTTTGTTGGTGGGGGCCGGATTTATCGAATCCCCTTTAGATCCATTCCCATTCTGGATATTACAGATTATTGTAGCTTTGCCGTTGATGATGTGGCTGTTGCGATATCAATGGCAGCAAAATAATCTGGGCACTTTGTTTATTGCTGCGGGGGTTCTTGTATTTGGTGTTGGCTTGGTTTCCCGTTTTTTCCAGAGCAACTATGTGGGCTTTGTTGTATTACTCATATCTTTGGGATTCCTCATGAATTTGGCTGACTTTGGGAACGACCAAACAGCGATTCTGCCGCAGCCAGACCAGAAAGAGCCGCCCCTTCGACGCGAGGACCGTTGAAACCGTCGCCCGCGAAGGTGAGCGGGGGGAGCCCTGCGGCCAGCAGGGCGCGTTCGGGATGGGTGACGGTGGGCAGGGCGTAGCGCCAGCGGTGGATGTGCTGCGCTTTGGTGACGCTGTTTTTGGGCAGATACGGCCGTATCTGCCCCATAAACAAGCCCACCAGCTCCCCCTTCGGCGCTTCATACCACAACTTGCTCTGCACCGGATTGGCGTGCGCTGTAATAATCGTGGCCTCTGGTGAAATCCCCTTCTGTTGGTTGTCGGCAATCCAGCTGATCGCTTGCTCCGGTTGCTGCACCGCCCCCGGCGCAGGCAGCGTGCTGCCCCCCTCCACCCAAAACAGCCCGGAAAGGCACGGCGCGTAGGCGATTTTTTCCAGCGCGGCCCGATCATCTGCCGCCAGCGGCACGCTGCCTGCGTTGAGCAGCGCCAGCGACTGCGGCACGGGCGGGGTGAGCAGCAGGGCGCGGGTTTGGTAAGTACGGCCGTTTTCCGCCACCACTTCCCAGCCATCCTCCACCAAATTTATTTTTCCCAGCTTTGTCTGGCTGTGAATGGTGAGGTTTTGGGCCAGATGTTTGGCAACGGCCGTCATGCCGCCGGTTATCGCATAGCGCGGGTAGCCATCTTCACGTCCTGAATCGACGGCGGAACCATCTGCCCAGCCGCGTGACCATTCAAAAACCAGCCCTACCTGCTGCCAAGCATCAACCACTGCCTGAAATTGAGGATCGCGCACGGTGAAGAATTGGGCGCCATAGTCGCCTCGCCCCGGCCCCAGCCGCCAGGTGGCCAACCGCCCACCCACGCCCCGCGCCTTCTCTACCACCACCACCGATTTGCCTGCGTCTTGCAGCGCATTGGCGGCCATCATTCCAGCCAGACCTGCCCCCACAACCAACACATCAAACATCTATCCAATCCTTTACCGAATCACCATTCACTGATTACCGATTTAGCTGCCTGACACAAAAATGATAGGACACAGATTTTCGCAGATTAAATCCTCTTATCTGTGTTCATCTGTGAAAATCTGTGTCCCATTTTTCTCCATCTTGATTACTGACCACCCACTTTTTCAACAAAAACGGCCGTTGTCTTCTCCCGCACCTCTACCAGCGTCACCTCCGGCATCAGCTCCAGCAGGGTAAGCTGCCCGTCCACAAAGCCAAACACCGCCAGATCGGTGATGACCATATCGACAGCGTTGAGGGCGGTGAGTGGCAGGGTGCATTCCGGCACGATTTTGGCTTCTCCTTCCCGGCTGGCGTGGGTCATCGTGATGATTAATCTTTTGGCCCCGGAAGCGAGATCCATTGCCCCGCCGACGCCCAGCAGCGGCTTGCCCGGCACGGCCCAGTTGGCCAGATTGCCCGCCTCGTCCACCTGCAAACCGCCCATGATGGCCACATCCACATGTCCGCCGCGAATCATGGCAAACGAGTCGGCGCTGTCGAAGTAGCTGCTGCCGGGCAGTGCCGTAACCGGAATTTTCCCCGCGTTCACCGGGTACTCCATTGCGCCACCCGCTTCTGGGGCAGGGCCAACGCCCAGCATCCCATTTTCGGTGTGCAAAATGACGCCATGCGCTGGCGTGATCAAATCAGCCACCAGGGTTGGGATACCCACGCCCAGATTGACGATATCGCCCGGTTTCAGCTCGCGTAGGGCGCGTTCCGCCATGATCATGCGGCTGTCTCCCGCCTTCTTCGCCCCGCCGTCGATGGCGGCGGAGGAGCCAAGATCGTCCAACGTGGTGTGCGCCTGCACCAGAAAATCGACGTAGCAGCCCGGGGTGTGAATCTGGTTGGGATCGAGCGCTCCCAGCGGCACAATTTCTTCTACCTCGGCAATCACCAGGTCGGCGGCGGTGGCCATTGCTTTGTTGAAATTTTGCTCCGTCATGCGGTAGACCAGGTTACCCGCCTCATCCGCCTTCCAAGCACGAATAAGCGCCACGCTGCCGCGCAGCGCAGGTTGGAAGACGTGCAGCACACCGTTGATCATCTTGGTCTCTTTGCCTTCGGCCAGGACGGTTCCGGCGGCGGTGGGGGTGTAGAAGCCGCCGATGCCTGCACCGGCGGCCCGCATTGCTTCGGCCAGCGAGCCTTGCGGGATGAGTTCCACCGCCATTGCGCCGGATTGAGCAGCGGCAACCGCTTCCCGGTTGCTGGTGAAGAAGGAGCCAATCGCTTTTTTGATCTGGCCGTTGCGCAGCAGGCGTCCACCGCCCAGTCCCGGCTCGCCGACGTTGTTGGCTACGTAGGTGAGGTCGCGCACGGCCGTTTCTGCCAATGCGTGCAGCAGGTGGACGGGGTTGCCGGTCATGCCAAAGCCGCCGACGAGAATGGTATCGCCGTTTTTGATGTGAGAAACGGCCGTTTCCAGGGAAAGTTGTGGTTTTTTGTTCATGGCTGGAATCTTATCATAAATGATAAAATATTTGTGGTTGATGGGACACGGAACGGCCGTTTTGTGATAATCTTGTAACGAACCCATTTTTCTGATGAACCAAAAAGAGGAAACCCATGCGCAACTATTTACAGATCAATTTAAACGACCAAACCGTGACCAGCGAAGCTCTGTCTGGCGAAGCGCTGGTAAAAGCGGGCCGCTACCTCATTGCCAAAACCCTGGTAGAAAGCGGCGTTGCCACCGTCGATCCGCTGGGGCCAGACAATCCCCTGATTTTTTCCGCCGGACCGTTTGCCGGCACCACCTTTTCCAACGCCAATCGACTAAGCGTTGGCTGCAAAAGCCCGCTAACCGGGGGCATCAAGGAAGCCAACGCGGGCGGTACCCTGGCCTACGGCATGGGCCGGGTTGGTATTGCTGGCTTTACCCTGCATGGCCAATCAGACGACTGGGTGGTACTGCACATCGACAAGGCGGGCCACCTCACCTTTCATGACGGGACGCCTTATTTGGGCAAGCTGAACAGCGAAACGGCCGAACTGCTCTACGAAAAATTTGGCAAAAAGATCAGCTTTGCCATCTGTGGTCCGGTGGGCGAGTATCAGGGTTTGCTGGCGGGCATTACCATCAGCGACAGCGACGGGCGGGCCTCCCGGCTGGCGGCTCGCGGCGGCGTGGGCGCGGTGATGGGCAGCAAAAAGGTGAAGGCGATTGTGATTGAGCTGCACCAGATGCCCAAGCTGCACGACCGCAAAAAGACGCTAGATTCGGTGCGTACGTACGCCAAGCTGATTCAGGAAGACCCGGTGATTCAAAACTCTTACCGGCCCATTGGCACCATGGCCATGGCCGATTACACCAACCATATCGGCGGCATCCCGGTGAACAATTTTACCCTGGGGGCGCAAATCAACGATGACAAAGAGACGTTTAAAATGGGTGGTACCTATATCACTGAGCTGAACACGTCACGCGGCGGCAACCACAGCCACGCCTGCATGCCGGGCTGCACCATCCAGTGCAGCAATGTTTATGTGGACGCCGACGGCAACGAGGTGACGTCCCCGGTGGAGTATGAGACGCTGGCGCTGCTGGGTACCAACTGCGGTCTGAGCGATCCCGATCAGCTGGCGGAGATGAACCAGTATTGCAATGAGTTGGGTATTGATACCATTGAAACCGGGGCGATGATTGCGGTGCTGATGGACGCCGGGCAGGCCGAATTTGGCGATCTCGACTTTATGCGCCGGGTGTTTGCTGAACTGCAAGCGGGCTCTGAGCAGGGCCGGTTCTGGGCGCAGGGCACGGCGCGGGTAGGGGAACATCACGGCCTGCATCGCGTGCCGGTGGTGAAGAAGCAGGCGATTTCGGCCTACGATCCGCGCGTTATCGAAGTGACGGGCATTTCCATGATGACCTCGGCGCAGGGGGCAGACCACACCACGGGCAACGTGCCCAAGGTGGCTTCACGCGACAAGGATTTGGCGGAGCTGAAGCGGTTGAGCCTGGAGGCGCAGATTGCCTGTGCGGCGGTGGATTCGATTGGGCTGTGCGTTTTCGGCCGTACCACGACCAATCCCAACGTGGCATTTTTGGCCGAGGCGATTAATGCGGCTGTGGGCACCGATCTGGCCCCGACGTTTTTCCGCGAAATTGGCCACGAATGTTTGCTGCTGGAGCGTGAATTTAACCTTGCGGCCGGGTTTGAGGAAGCGGATGACAATCTGCCGGAATTCTTTTACGACGAGCCGCTGCCGCCGACGCAGCAGGCGGCCCGCTTCCGGGCCGCAGATGTTCATACCATTTATGATGAGCTGGACGAGGTGGGTGTGCTGGGCGTGCCGGATGAATACGGCCGTAAAAACAGTTAATTGTTAACTGCCAAAGGAAGGTAATAAAGGGCTGGCTCCAGGTTGGGCCAGCCTTTTTTGTTGCCAGGCGCGGCAGCAAAGTGATGGCTGGCAGCTTGCTTTGAGGTAAAATGGGCGGCGGTATGGAGATTGAGAAAATTGTCTGGACAGAGGGTGCCGCCCATTTCATCGCCATTTTGATGGCCGAGACGGAGTGGGATGTTGACACAACTCTCGACCAGGAAACCGAAGAGGAAAAAGAAGGGTTGGCCAAAGTGCTGATCCACAATGATGACGTGACGCCGATGGATTTTGTCGTCATCATTTTGCAGCGGATTTTTCAGCTTTCCCCGCTGGAAGCAGAGCATGTGATGGTGACGGCGCACCTTAGCGGGCTGGCGCTGGTGGCGGTTTTGCCGCTGAGCGAGGCCAAAAAACGGGTGGGGAAAGCCCATTTTGCTGCCCAACTGGAGGGGTACCCCCTCCAGTTTACCATTGAGCCAGCGTGACGGCCGTTTTGCAACGGCCGTCACGCTGGTTCCACATTTCCACAAGTCAACATTTTTGGAGGCAACATGAAATTTAGTATGGCTGGCGCTGGCCCGGTGGGCCAGGCATTGATCCAACGAGATATTGATATTCTCTCACCCTCGTACGCCCGCGAATATGCGCTGGTTGTCGATAAGGCCGAAGGGTCTGAAGTTTGGGATGTAGACGGCCGTCGCTACATCGATTTTATGGCCGGGATTGCCGTGCTTAATGTGGGCCATCGCCACCCCCGTGTGGTGGAGGCCGTCAAGGAACAAATCGACAAATTCTGGCATATCTGCCTGGCCGATTTTTATTACCCTCAGGCGATTGAGCTGGCAGAAAAATTGCGCGACATTGCTCCGATGAACGGCCGTTCCCGCGTTTTCCTGAGCAATTCTGGCACGGAAGCCGTGGAGGCGGCCATTAAATTGGCCATGTACAAAACAGGCCGCACCCGCTTTATTGGCTTTTTTGGCGCGTTTCACGGTCGGACGCTCGGTTCCCTCTCTTTTACCGCCAGCAAGTCGGTGCAGCGGGCCAATTACGTTTCTGGCGTCAAGGTGTACCACCTGCCCTACCCCAATGAGTACCGTCCCATTTTGATACAGCCAGAGGGGGAAAGCTACGGTGACACGGTAATCGACTACCTGGAAGAGATGATTTTCCGCACCACGCTGGCCCCGGAAGATGTAGCGGCCGTTTTGGTGGAACCAATCCAGGGTGAAGGGGGCTACATTGTGCCCGCCCCCGGTTTCTTTACCCGGCTGCGTGAGGTGTGTGACAGGCACGGCATTTTGCTCATTGTGGATGAGATTCAGAGCGGCGTGGGGCGCACCGGCAAATGGTGGGCCATCGAGCATGAGGCAGTGCAGCCCGACATCGTTTGTTTTGCCAAAGGGGTGGGCAGCGGCATGCCCATTGGCGGCATTATTGCCCCGGAAACAATTATGGATTGGAAGCCCGGTTCCCACGGCAGCACCTTCGGCGGGAATCCGATTGCGGCTGTTTCTGCCCTGGCTACCCTGCAAGTGATCGAAGAAGAAAATCTGCTGACCCAAGCGGATGAAACAGGTCGTCATATCATGGATGCGCTGGTAGAAATGGCGGGGCGGCACCCGAGCCTGGGCGACGTGCGCGGGCGGGGCTTGATGATCGGCATGGAGTTTGTCAAGGATCGCGAATCCAAAGAGCGGGCAGTTGAGCTGCGCGATTATGTGATTCAATACGCTTTTGAAAATGGTCTGCTGGTTCTTCCTTGCGGCAGCAATTCCATCCGCATGACGCCACCGCTGAACATAGCGCATAATCTGGTTGAAGAAGGACTGCACATCTTCGAAGCCGCCCTGACGGCCGCCGAAGCCAAATTTTTGTAGAAGGGAAAAGGCTCTTTAGGAACTCAGGGGGTTGACAAGCCGTGATGCGTGAAACGTGAAACGTGACCAGCGAGGTATCACGTTTCACGCTTCACAGCCTGCCCTGAGGCTGCCGAAGGGTTTCACGCCAAACCCTACGAAATCCCAAAGGTCCAGGAAAAAATAAGCGAAATTTTATGACAGCTATAGACGAAAAAATCGGACTGCTGATAGGAAAATTGCACGGGGGCGTGTCGCCTGCTGTGGCGACACCGCTGCTGGCGGATGGGGTGACGGTGAATACGGCCGTTCTCCCCCAACTCATCAACTTTTTACTCAATGCCGGATCGGCCGGGCTGTTTGTGGGCGGCACCACGGGTGAAGGCGTCTTGTTGAGTGAGGCGGAGCGAATGCGGCTGCATGAAACGGCCGTTACCGCCACAAACGGCCGTGCCCCTGTGATTTTGCACACCGGCACCAACCAGCTGGCCAGCACCATCGCCCTTTCCCGCCACGCCGACGAGATTGGCGCAGACGCCATTGCCGTCGTCACGCCCTTCTTCTACGTCATGCACGATGATAGTCTGGCCGCTTATTACAAAGCGATTGCCGCTGCCGTGCCCAACCTGCCGCTGCTGCTGTATGATATTCCCCAGCTGGCCGTCAACGGCATTTCACCGGCCCTGCTGGCCCGCCTGGGGCGCGAAATGCCCTCACTGGCGGGCATCAAATCCAGCCGCCCCGATGTGCAAATTGTGCGCCAGCTCATTGCTGCAACAGCCGACCATCTGATTTTCCTGGTGGGCAATGAATCGGCGGCGTTGGGGCTGCTGGCGCTGGGGGCGGATGGCTTGATCAGCGGGTTGAGTACGGCCGTTCCTGAACCATTTGTCGAGTTGACCCGGGCTTTTTTCCAGGGAGACCTCCTCAGCGCACAGGAGCAGCAGCAGCATATCAATCAGCTGCTGGCCCAGCTGCCCAACGGGGCGCGTATTGGAGCGATCAAGCAAATTTTGACGGGGCGGGGCATTGAGATGGGAACGGCCGTTCCCCCGAGACCGATGCCAACAGTGGATGTGTGGGCGGCGATACGGCCGTTGCTTGAACAATCATGAAAAAACTTTTACTGTTCGATATCGACGGGACGCTGATCCGCAGCAATGGGGCGGGGCGGCTGACGCTGGCTTATGCGCTGGAAAAGCGGTTCGGCACCGCCGGGCCGCTGGAAAGCTATAACATGAGCGGCAAAACGGACCCCCGCATCATTACGGATTTGTTAACGGCCGTTGGCATTCCCCTAAAAGAGATCAAAAACAGCCTGCCCGCTATTTATGAGCTGATGGCCGAGCATGGTCAGGACATCTTTGCGGCAAAAGAGATGACCGCTTGTGTGGGCGTGCCAGAACTGCTGGCCCAGCTCAACGCCCGCGAGGATGTGTTGCTGGGGCTGCTCACCGGCAATGCCCAACTCACGGCGCCGCTCAAGCTGGCGGCAGCGGGCATCGACCCGCTTCAGTTCAGGGTTGGCGTCTATGGCTCCGACGCGCTCGATCGCAACGAGCTGCCCGCCATTGGCATGTCCAGGGCCAATCAGCTCACAGGGACCTCGTTCGATGGCAGCAACACCATCATTATCGGCGACACGCCAGCAGATATTTTGTGTGCCCGGGCAGGAAAGGCAACGGCCGTTGCCGTAGCCAGCGGCTGGCACGCCGCCGCCACCTTAGCCGAATATCGTCCCGATCATCTATTTGAAAACCTTGGCGATACGAGCCTCGTTTTACAAGCGCTCTTGCCTGGAACAGAATAACAGAAACAAGTGATGCTGAGGAGAGTATTACAAGTGGACAAGAAAGAGACCGCACAGCTAAAATTTGACAGTGCCAAACCAACAAAATTCAATTTAAAACTGCTGCGTGATTGGGTCATCTGGCAGTTCCCAAAAAAGATAGATGGCGGGTTCATGGGGGCGGTTCATCCTCCGCTGCCCAAATATGGCTGGCTTCCCGCCACCATCTATCCAGAAAAACAGGTGGCTCAAATACATGGCCACCTGTCGGAAACGTTTTCTGCACCTGAACTAGCTGCTGACTATTTAGGGACAAATAGTCGCGCAGCTAAATGATGGCACCATCTGGAATAACGGCATTTTTGGGAATAATGATAATGCCTTCTCGGGCAACCCAGTTCTCCCCTTCCCCGTCGGGGCGGTCGGGGTCATCCCGAATAACCACATTGCGGCCTATGCGTGCATTTTTGTCGATGATGGCTCGTGTAATGGTAGAGCCTTTGCCAATGCCAATGTCTGGAATGCCTTTCTGGGCATTATCGGCCAGCATTTCCTCCGATTCATAATAATCGGCCCCCATAATAATTGTTGAGTTGATGCGTGTATCGGCTTTGACAATGCTGCGCAGCCCAAGCACGGCATTATTGATGATTGACTTTGAAATGCGGCACCCATCTGTCAGCAGCACCTTGTCCAGGGTTGTGGCATCTACCTCTGAGGCGGGCATGAAGCGGGGGCGGGTGTAGATGGGGGCGTTGGGGCTGTAAAAATCGAATGGCGCGTCGGGCTGGGCCATATCCAGATTAACCTGGTAAAAGCGTTGGATCGTACCAATATCTTCCCAATACCCTTCAAAGATGAACCCTTGCAGGCGGTGGGAGCCCATTGCCTGAGGGATAATGTTCCGACCAAAATCATTGCCGTGCCCTTCTAGCAGTTCAAAAAGCACCTCGGTGTTGAATACATAAATGCCCATGGAGGCCATATACGGCCGTTCCGCCCCAGGCCAACTCGCCATTTTGTCCAGCGCTTCATCCGTTTTGGGTTTTTCATGGAATTCCACAATATTGTGCTGCGTATCGAGTTTGAGAATGCCCAGCCCAGGAGCTACATCACGAGGGACTGGCTGCACAGCCACCGTTACATCCGCCTCAGAATCCACATGCTGCTGCACAAACTTGCGATAATCCATCCGGTAAAGATGATCGCCTGCCAAAACAAGGGTGTATTTGGCACCCGCCTGCCGAATTTCAATTGATTGTTTGCGCACGGCATCGGCCGTGCCCTGGTACCAATCGGCGCTGGTTGGTTTTTGTTCTGCCGCTAAAATTTGTACCCATCCTGGTGAAAACACATCCCGGTTATAGGTCCGGTGAATATGCCGATGCAAAGATACCGAATTAAATTGGGTTAGAATGGCTATTTTATCGATGCCCGCATGAAGACAGTTGCTCATGGGAATATCAATAAGACGATACTTTCCGGCCAGCGGCACGGCCGGTTTTGCCCGTTCTTTGGTCAATGGGTACAGGCGCGTGCCAGCGCCACCCCCTAAGATTAGCCCGAGTACATCTTGCATTTGCATGTGGAAATCCCCTTCCAGTTGATTAATTGACAACAATTTTTAGTAGAACATTTTTAGCTTTCCCCCCTCTAATTAAAACAGAGAAACTTTATTTCGACCACTTGTCAAAATTTTTCCAGCAATTCTCAATCTGGTAATGAGTTGACAACTCTTGCCTCATTTCAGGTGTGCCGTCGCCTCGGCGCTTCGCGCCTGGCGATGTTAGGTGGGCGGGGATTTTTCACTTTTTGGGGGTGGGACACCCCCAAAAAGTGAAAAAA
>JBGTCV010000042.1:0-5686 GCA_041748655.1 Promineifilaceae bacterium (SeqCode)
ATGAAAGTTAAGAAAATAAATCGGTATTCCTGAAATTGTCATTCCGAGCCGTCTTCGGCGAGGAATCTTCGCGTTGGCCGAGGTGAAAGATTCCTCGCTCCGAAGACTCCGCTCGGAATGACAGATAGTTTATTACCGATCTAAAAAATTAATCTTCATCAGCCTCCGGCGATGAGGGAATAGGCGATTAGCCGACTTTCCCCGCTGGATTCACCCCGTTTTTCATGCTATTATGTTGGCCAAATCACCATTTCTTGCCAGTTCACCAATGGAGGCTCCACACCATGACAACAGTTACACCCCCACAGCTGCACAAAATGATTGTTGAATCTTACAACCTGCAAGAACTAAGGACGCTTTGCTTTCACTTAAACATCGTCTTTGAAAATTTGGGCGGTGAAGGCTTGAGCGGTAAAGCGTTAGCACTCGTTGAATATTCACAGCGGCATTTGCAGTACGATCAGCTCGTACAAAGTGTGCAAGAGGCGCGTGCCCAGGCTGCCCAAAATATGGGTGGTGGCCCATCCGGCGCTGCTGCCCCCGTAAATCCTGCGCAGCCTGCCGCCAAGGCCGGTAACACCTACACCTTTTACGGCCCCGTGACCGGCTCCGCCATTGGGCAAGGATCCGTCCAGGCGGAAAACATTGCCGGGCGGGATATCAACATTCACAACTACGCCGAACCGACCAATAAAGCAGAGTTTGCCGCACAGCTGGCGCAGTTGGAAGCGCTGCTGAAAGAAGCGATTGCCAACGGGGAGATTAAAGAGGCGCGGGATGCGGAAACGGCCGTTGCAGACATCCAGAACGCCATCGCCGAGGTGCAGCACGAACAGCCCCGCCCCAGCCGCATCAGCCGCCGCCTGGAAGACGTGAAGGAAATCATCGAAAGCGCCAGCAAAGCCGGTGCCGCTGCGCTGAAAGCCATGCCCATCATCGCCGGGCTGATCAAAATGGTCCAAACTATCTTTTAGCCTGATTGAGTGGTGCAAGGCACTGGCCAAACGGTTCTACCCAATTGAAGCGCCTGCGGCCACTGCCTTGCACCTGAGTCGTTTCCTTCTAGCCAAGATCCGCCCAGACGTAAACTGCCTGTGCCCCAAAGCCCCGTTTACGGGGCGCAACAACTAGCCGGGGCATTATGAACCTGAAGAAAATAAATCGGCAATCGCCAACTGAGACACTTCAGGTTCATTTAAGGCGATTCAGCGTCAGGTTTATTACCGATTTTATTTCTGAATCGCCATCATGCCCCGGCGATCCCGGCAGCCAACAACTGCCACCCAAGGATTACCGCCCATGAGCGACCAAACGCCCGACAACCCAACCCATTTCCACGGCCCCGTGGTCGGTTCTGCCGTGGGTGGCGGCACGGTCAATGCCGAAAACATTGCCGGGCGCGACATTAATATTCACAATCACCCTGCCCCTGTGGTTGAAAAACCAACCTTCCCCCTGCACCAAATTGCCCACCCACCCAACCCCAACTTTACCGGCCGGGAAGACATTTTGCAGCAGGTGGCCGACACGCTGCACGCCGGGCAGACCACCGTCGTGACCCAAACGATTGCCGGGCTGGGCGGCATTGGCAAAACCCAGCTCGCCCTGGCCTACAGCTACGCCCATCTGAACGACTACGATCTCATCTACTGGCTGAGTGCCGACAGCGAGCCGGGGCTGGCTGAAGACCTCATGGCCCTGGCCCGCCGTCTGAAGCTGGTGCCCCTAAACGTGACTGACCAGCAGGCGGCGGTGCAGGCGCTGCTGCACTGGCTGGGCCAAACGAGCCAGCGCTGGCTTTTGGTGTACGACAACGCCGACCAGATTGCGTCGCCGCAGCTGGCCCCGTACCTGCCCCGTAGCGGCAATGGCCACGTGCTGGTCACTAGCCGCAACCCGAACTATGGCGGGCTGGGGCGGGTGTTGGAATTGGGGCTGTTTAGTTTGGACGAGGCTGTTGCGTTTCTTTTTCAACGCAGAGGGGCAAAGGTGGAAAGGGGAAGCGAAGCATGGGGGCGGCGGCGGAATTGGCGGAGGCGTTGGGGCGGCTGCCGCTGGCGCTGGAACATGCGGCGGCGTATGTGGAAAGTAAAGGCAGCAGCTACGCCCGATACCACCAGTTGTTCCGGGAACGGCAAGATGAGCTGTGGCGGAGGGCGGAAAGGCCGGAAGTGGTACCACGCCACCATTACCACCACCTGGGAGCTGGCCTTTGACGAGGTGAAAAAGACACCGGGGGCGCTGGATTTGCTGAACCTGTGCTGCTTTTTGGACCCGGAAAGCATCCCGCTGGATTTGATCCGGCAAATTGCCAAAGTAGGGTCGAGGCGCGCCTCGACCCTACGAGAGATTGTGGCGGATGAGCTGGCACTGGACGATGCCGTTGCGGCACTGCGGCGCTACAGCTTAATGCAGCGAACCGATGATGAAATAAACATGCACCGGCTGGTGCAGGCCGTAGCCCGAATGCAAATGGGAAGGGCACATACCCAGGATTGGGCAGCAGCGGCTGTTGAAACCATAATTACCACCTTGCCAGATTGGCATCACCTGCATGCCTGGGAAGCCGGGCCGCAGATATTGCCTCACATGATTGCAGCAGCCAACTTAGGAGAAAACGCCGGACTGAAAACCGAACGGCTGGCATTTTTGGACAACTGGAGTGGCCTTTATCTTAAATTCCGTGGAGAGTTTCGCACAGCACGGCCGTATTACGAACGCGCCCTTACTATCTCCGAAAAAGCCCTCGGACCTGACCATCCCTCTACCGCGACCTGCCTTAACAATTTGGGCTTCCTGCTGCGCGCTATGGGCGACCTGGCCACTGCACGGCCATATCTTGAACGTGCCCTCGCCATCTGCGAAAAAACTCTCGGCCCGAACCATCCCGATACCGCTCGCAGCCTTAACAATCTGGGCTTCTTGCTGCATGACATGGACAACTTGGCTGCCGCACGACCATATTACGAACGCGCCCTCGCCATCAACGAAAAAACTCTTGGCTCAGACCATCCCCACACCGCTACCAGCCTCAACAATCTGGGGGCCTTGTTAGACAGCATGGGGGACCTGACCGCCGCACGACCGTATTACGAACGCGCCCTCGCCATCTGCGAAAACGTCCTCGGCCCGGACCATCCTGATACCGCTACCAGCCTCAACAATCTGGGCTTCTTGCTGCGCGCCATGGGCGACCTGGCCAGGGCACGGCTGTATTACGAACGTGCCCTCGCCGTCCGTGAGAATGCCCTCGGCCCGGACCATCTCGATACCGCCAACAGCCTCAATAATCTGGCGTGGCTGGCTTATTATGAAGGGAATTTTGCACAGTCGGCCCGGCTAATACGGCAGACACTTGCCATCCGCAAAAAACAGCTGGGGCCAGACCATCCAGACACCATCAATTCCCGCAACAGCCTCGCCGCCATTGAGGCCAAATTGTCCCCGTAGCCGCGGTTTCCTACCGCGCCCCACCGCCGCCCAAACCACCCAGCCCTGTCATTCCGAACGGAGTCTTCGGAGTGAGGAATCTTTCACCCCATTCAGGCGATCCGCTCTGCCAACAGAAAGATTCCTCCCTGCGGTCGGAATGACAAGTCTAGCTGGGGTCGCCGAAGCATCCCTACGCTCCCACCGCCCCACGGGCCACGCCCGCAAAACGCCACCCGTAGGGGCGAGGCAGGCCGCCACCCTCCTGGTCTGGCGCATCGCCTTCCCCCGGCCTGCCTCGCCCACGCGCAAAACAACCCCCTCCCTGGCCCTCCCCCACAGGGAGAGGGAACGCAGGCCTCCCCTCCCTCCGGGAGGGGATTGAGGGGAGGGTGTTGGGGTTTGGCCGCGCCGTGTCAACATTTTGGGCGAGGCGGCGCGGTAAATGTTGGGCCGTTTGGGTCAGGCGACCCGCGCCGCCTCGCCCCTACGGGGCACCGTTCACCGTTCACCGAATACCGACCACCGCTTACAAACCCGGCGCCACTTTTGCCAACCGCGCCACCGCCCGCTCCAAATCCGCCAGGGCGGTGGAGATGGCAAAGCGCAGGTGGCCTTCGCCGCTTTGGCCAAAGGCGCTGCCCGGCGTGGCGGCGATTTGGGCCTGTTCCAAAAGCGCGTCGGCCAGCTCCAGGCTGTTTTTCTGGCTGTTGGGGAAGCGGGGGAACAGATAAAACGCTCCCTCAATCGAGCGACATTCAACCCCTTCGATTCGGTTGAGGGCGTCTACCATGAAGTCCCGCCGCTGCTGGTAAGCGTCGCGCATGGTGGCGATGGCCTCCTGCGGCCCCGTCAGCGCGGCGACGCAGGCGTGCATGGTAAAGGTGGCAGCGCAGGAAACCGATTGGCCGTTCAGCTTTGTCGCCAGCCGGATAATCTCCGGCGGCCCCACCAGCCAGCCCAGCCGCCAGCCCGTCATGGCGTACGATTTGGTGAGGCCGTTGACGGTGAGGGTGCGTTCGGCCATGCCGGGGGCAGCGGCGAGGGAGAGATGGGAACGGCCGTCAAACACCAACTTCTCATAAATCTCATCCGCAATCACGTAGAGGTCCGCTTCCTGGGCCACTTCCGCGATAGCATCCCGCTCCGCCAGGGTGAGAACCCGCCCGGTGGGGTTGCACGGATTGTTGACCAGAATCGCCTTGGTGCGCGGCGTGATTTTGGCTCGCAGCAAATCGGCGGTGATGCGGAAGTTGTCGGCACTGGGCAGGCTGACGGGCACCAGCGTGCCGCCCGTCAGCGTTACCATCGACGGGTAGGAAACCCAGTACGGCTCCAGCAGCAAAATCTCGTCCCCCGGATTGGTGATGGCGGCCAGCGCCAGATAGAGCGCCCACTTGCCGCCCGGCGTCACGATAATCTGGTGGCGCGGATCGTCGATGGGAATCTGGTTGTCGCCGCGCATTTTGTTGGCGATGGCCTCCAGCGTTTGCGGCAGACCCACCATTGGCGCGGGGTAGTGGGTGTGGCCATTGTGCAGGGCAGAAACGGCCGCTGCCACAATATGATCCGGCGTGTCAAAATCGGGATCGCCGCCCGCCAGAGCAATCACATCCTGCCCGGCGCGCTGCATTGCCTTCGCCTTGTCGTTGACGGCCAGGGTCACCGAGGCGGGGATACTGCTGATTTTGCTTGAGAGGGGTTTCATCGGGGGTTTTCTCCAATGCGAACGGGATAAAAAGGGGTAAAGACCTAGCCCTGCAATATGAACGTCCACTCCTCCAGGCCATCATCTGTGGCAGAACGTTCGGTAAAGCGGATTTGGAAGTTGAATTTTTCAATCAGGCCGAGCATATCAATCAGCGAGCGTCGCGAAGCTTTAGCTGGATGATGCTCCAGTGCCTGGATGGCCGCCCGGACATCATCTTTGACGGGGCTGTCACCAATAACTTCAATGGTAAATGTGCTGCCACTGGTGCCTTTGCGGGCATTGCTGCGCAGCATAATTGTGTGCATAAAACGCTCCTTTTTGAATGATGGGGTTAATGAAGTGGCAAGCAGTTTAGCATGTTTTTGTTGTGGATCACAAGTTTGGCTGCCAGCCTGAAAAGTGGGCATTAGCCATCTATGCCAATCCCCGCTCAGATACCTGAAAGGATTTTTATCAACAGATTTCGCAGATAAAATCTTGGGTCTTTGGGATTTCGTGGGGTAACTGTAAATGTAGGGGCTTGCCTTGTGCCTTCCCAGTCGAGGG
>JBGTCV010000043.1:0-143735 GCA_041748655.1 Promineifilaceae bacterium (SeqCode)
ATTACCGCTGCCTTATTTTTGCCTTTGCTGACAAGCGCCAGCAAATGGGTCCGTTCTTTGGGTGTGAGATTCACTTCATATTTCTTTGGCATTCTACCAGCTTACTCGCACCCCGCATTTTTACAAAATCCCTGTACTAGCTCCGCCGCCACCTTGCCGGAGAGCGTGACCATCGGTACGCCACCGCCGGGGTGGGTGGTGCCCCCGACAAAATAGAGCCCTCGAATATTTTTTGAGCGGTTATGCGGCCGTTTAAAAGCGGCCCAGGCTGAGTTTGGCGATGCGCCGTACAGCGCCCCGCGCCACGCGCCGCTCCCTTCAGCCAGATCAATCGGCGTCATGATTTGTTCGGTGACGATGTGGTTGCGCACATCGAAGCCGAAGTTGGCCATTTTTTGCAGCACCAAATCACGGTAGCTTTGCTGATTGGCCTGCCAGTCGTAGCCGTCGCCCAGCGGTGGAACGTTTGTCAACGCCGGAGCGTTTGTCAACGGCGGGGCGTTGACCAGCACAAACCAGTTTTCGCCGCCTGCGGGGGCGTGGTCGGGGTCCGTTTTGCTGGTGATGGCGATGTAGATGGTGGGGTCAGCAGGTGGCTGTCCATGCGTGAAGATGGCTTCAAATTCGGCGGGGTAGTCGGAGGAGAAGAGGATGTTGTGGTGCGCCAGTTCGGGGAACTGCTTGTTGAGGCCCAGCAGGAGGATGAAACCAGAGCAGGAAGAGTCGAATGGTGAATGGTGAATGGTGAATGGTAAATTGTTAATTTGGTTTTGGGAGCTTGTTGTTCGCTTTGACGAAATCAATTTTGTTAACCAGTTACCCAATCCTCTGAGGCGGCAATTCAGGATTGCATGCGCCTTTGTGTTGAAAAAATTCCTCAGCAAATGTTGTCGTGTCGTGGTGACGTCGAGGTTGCTGACAACGGCCGTTCCCCGCACAATCTCGCCATTTTCCAGAATGAGGTGGGAGAAACGGCCGTTTGCCACCCCAATCTCCCGCACGCCGCAGCTGGTATGAATGGTTACGCCCAGTTCGCGGGCCAGTTTGGCCATCTCTTCGGCAATGGCATAGATGCCGCCCCGTGGGTACCAGACACCATCGGCCAGCTCCACATGGGCGATGACGTTAAGCGTGGCCGGGGCCAAATAGGGACTGCCGCCCACGTAGGTGGCAAAGCGGCCCAGCAGCTGGCGCATCTTGGGGGATTGCACCAAACGGCCGATTCCTTTGTCCATTGTGCGCAGGCCGTCGATCTTGAACCAGTCGGGCAGCGGGACGCGCAAAAAGCTGCGCCAGGTGGGGGGCTGATCATAAATAAACACCGGCCCGGTGATGCGGTGAATCTGCTCGGCGTAGCGCAGATACTTCTCATAGCCATCCACGTCTTGCGGGGCAATTTGGCGGATTTGTTCCGCCATCTGTTCGCGGTTTTGCGTGGCGTCCAGCTGGGTGCCGTCGGGGTAAAAGTAGCGGGTGAGCGGCTCGACCGGTTCCAGCGTCAGGTAATCTTCCAGTCGGCGCCCCGCCGCAGCAAACAGCTCCTCAAAGACATGCCGCATGGTGATAACCGAGGGGCCGGTGTCCCAACGGTACCCTTCGGCCACAATCTGGCCCATTTTACCGCCAACCTGGGGGTTCTTTTCGTAGATGGTGACGCGCTGCCCGGCGACGGCCAGCCGAATGGCTGTACTAAGTCCGCCGATGCCTGCGCCGATGATGAGAATCTCTTTCATGTTGATTCACCCTCACCCCAACCCTCTCCCTGCAAGGGAGAGGGAGTCTGCTCCTTCCCCCTCTCAGGGGGAAGGCTGGGATGGGGGTCTAAAATTCGCCCTTTCCATTCGGCTGTGCCACGCCATTGCCACCAGATGGATTGGGCGGCGATGCGGCTCATGAGCAGGACGGAGATGGGCATGAAAATGGCGTCGAGGGGGCGTTGATGGCTGAAAACGGCCGTTCCCGCCCGCAGCAGCACCCCTCCCAGCAGTAAAATCAAGGGCCAAAGGTCCAGCGTGACGCCGAACCAGAGCCAGGGAAACAGAAAAACCAGCCCGTGAAACAGTGTGGAGAGCAGCAAAAAGGGCACGCTGCCGCCGTGCCCGGCCAGAATATTTTTGGCGAAGCCCGCCTTTACTTCTGGCCAGTTTTGGTACATGCGGCAGCTTACCAGCCGGTTGCCGTCTGCCATGCGCAGGCGCAGACGGTGCGCTTTGATCGCTTTAGCCAGGGCCACATCCTCGATGACGTTGCGGCGAACGGCCGTATGTCCCCCCACCGTTTCATAAGCTGTGCGCCGAAAGAGCAGGCACTGGCCGTTGGCGGCGGCAAAGGCGGGCCAGTGGGTGAAGTGAACGGGCAAAATGGGCAGGTAGCACAAAATGGCGAAGGGCATGAGCGGCACCACCAGCCGTTCGGCCCAGCTTTCGGTTTGTTGGGTGGGCCAGACGGTGAGCAGGTCGGCCCGTTCGGTTTCGGCCAGGGAGAGGAGGGTGGCAACGGCCGTTTCCGCCCAGCGTACATCGGCATCGGCAAAGAGCAGCCATTCGCCAGTGGCGGCCTGGCTGAGCTGGTGGCAGGCCCAGTTTTTGCCCAGCCAGCCGGGTGGCAGCGGCGCACCAGGCAGCAGCCGGAACCGTTCATCCCCGGCAGCAGCCTGTGCGGCGATGGCTCCGGTGCCGTCGTCGGATTGGTCGTCTAGCAGCAGCAGCTCGAAGTTGGCATAGCTTTGTCGCAGCAGCGTCCGCACCGTCTGGCCAATAACGGCCGCTTCGTTGCGTGCCGGTATCAAAATAGAAAGTTTAGGCTGCTGGACGGGCTGTGTGGCCTTCAGGCGCGGGAAGAGGAGGAGGTTGGAAACGGCCGTAACCGCCAAAACCGCCAATGCCAATGAAATAAATCCCCCAAGTATCGTTGAAGTCATGCTTGCATTTTTTATCAGCAGATTTCGCAGATTAAACGAATTAAAAATCTGTTTAATCTGCGAAATCTTTGATTTTTATCCTGAAATTTATTTGGATTGCTTGCGGCGCCGAGACGGCCGTTTGGCCAAATCCGCCCGATGATTCCAGGCCAGCAGCAGCACCTGCCCGGCCCACACGCCCAGCAAAACCGGGTCGTCGAACCAGAGCAGCAGCGCGACCAGCATTCCTGCCAATGCGGCCATCACCGCCCAGCCGGACGGAGTAATTAGCAGCGTGAAGACAATCAGCAGCGAGAGCGAGATGAGCGGCATCGTCCAAATGGTGATGCCAATCCAGACGCCAAAAGCAGCAGCAATTGCCTTGCCACCCTGCCAGTTGAGGAAGGGGGAAAAGGTATGTCCCAGCGGGGGTGCCAGCGAAATCGGCACAATGGACCAGCCTTCAAGGCCAAAAATATGTAGGGCTAATCCTAACGGCAGCGCCCCTTTGGTGATGTCCAGCGCCAGGGCCAGGGCAAAGAGAAGCGGCCCACCCGCCCGCAGAACGTTAGTCGCCCCCGGATTTTTGTCGCCAAACTGGCGAATATCCTTGCCCAAAACAAGCTGCCCTACCCACACCGAAAACGGCAGCGCACCGAGCGCAAAGCCGAAGAGGGTGAAGAGGAGCGGAGGGAGGGTTTGGGTCATGATGGGAGTTTGCCAGATTTCTAGTGAAAAGTAAAAAGTGAAAAGTGAAAAGTGGCCGCTACTTTTCACTTTTCACTTTTTACTTCTTACTCAGTTCCGCTCGCCAGCCCAGCCAGACAAACAGCCCCATGACCACACCGCCGACGAGGGCGGGGCCAACGAGCTCCCAGAAGAAGAGCAGCCCGACCGTTTCCAGGAACCAGGTGATGGTATAGATGATAAGCAGGGGCTTGATGGGTAAATTTTTGGGGCGGGCGAGGGTGGTGAGGAGAACGGCCGTAACCCACCAACCCGCATAATTACTCCAGGGAATGCCAAAATAACCGACTGGATTGTCCCACACCCACAGCCCCCAGGCGACCATTTGCGGGTCCAGGAAGAGGTCCCAGGCGGTAAACGCCAGCCCGGCCAGCAGCAGGTACAGCCAGCGGTTGTGTGCCCAGCGCTGCGGCAGCTGCGCCTGAATCTGGTTGGCGATGGCCCAGGCGGGGGGCAGCATCATAAACCAGGCAAAGGGGATCAGGACGGGAACGTGGGCAATTTGGGGCTGCATCAGGTCGGTGTAGCGGTAGCTGCCGAAGGGGAAGCCGGTGGTGGAACCGAGCCATTCCACAAAGAGGGTGAGGGCGGCAATGAGAACGGCCGTAACCGTCATTTTTTGCCAGCCCCACTGGTCGCGCAGAATGAGGAAAACGGCCGCAGCTTGCAGCAGCACCCCCAGCGTCAGCCCCAGTGGAATAATCGCTGGCCCCCAAATCCACTTCATGATGGGCAGGCCGATCATGGCCAATATCCAGCTGATGATGAGGAGGGTGGTGAGAGATGGGTAGTCGGTAATCAGTGATCGGTAGTCAGTATTCAGTAGAGGCGATCTAGCTCTTTCACTTTTCACTTTTTACTTCTCACTTGCTATAGGCAGTTTGCTGGCACGCCATTGGGCAACGGCCGTTTTCACCTGCTCCAGCCGCTCCTGGCTTTCGGCGGCTAAAAAGAGGGTCGTGCCAAAGACAACCAGGGTGTTGGTAACCAGAAAGAAGAGGAACTCTTCAAACGGCAGGATGCCGCCAAGGTACCAGTTGAGCGTCTGAGCCGGATCAATGGTCCAGATGCCGTCGTAAATGGCCAGGGTGTCGGCGGCAGAGAGGAAGAGGGTAACGGGCACCAGCCCCAGCAGCACCAGACGGCAGTGCCGCCACAAAATATCGCCGCCAAAGCCAACTTGCAGCATGATGGGCAGCAGCGCCCAGGCCAGAATCAGCGCCAGGTAGGTGCCGGGTGCCCAGCCAGAGGCTAAAATCGCCACCATGCCCAGCCAGAGGATGCCTAGAATGATGAGGGCGGTGCGGCGGAAACGGCCGTTTTCCCACCCCGGCTTCATTACATCCGGCTGCCGCCGCAGCCAAAACAGCAGCCACAGCCCCGTTAATATGGGCTGCACCAGGAAAAACGTGTACTCCTCGATGGGCACATAACCGAACACGATGCCTGTCACTTTTGCCTCGTCGTACCACCAGACGGAAGTAGCCACCAGGTAGTTGTCCCAGGGCGTGGTGTAAACCAGGGCTAGCGCTAAATGCAGCGCCAAAATTGCCCAGGGCGAGTAGCTGCCAAAGCGCCGGGGCATCTGGCGACCCAAACGGGCATCGCGCCAGGTAAGCCCCAGCAGTGTTGCAATGGGAATGGCCAGAAAGAGGCCGAGAAAGCCGAAGTAGGTCATATTTTTTTAGTAAACAATAATCAGTAGGTCAGTAATCAGTAGGTCAGTAATCAGTAGGTCAGTAATCAGTCTGCACACTGGCCTACTGAACACTGATTCACTGATTACTGCACACTGGCCACCGGTGCGCCCATGATTAAATCCTCGGCAATTTTGCTGGAGGAAAGCACGCCGGGCAAGCCTGCACCGGGATGGGTGCCCGCGCCCACGAAGTAAAGATTGTCGATATCTTCAGAGCGGTTGTGGGGGCGGAACCAGGCGGATTGGGTCAATATCGGTTCGACCGAGAAGGCAGAGCCGAGGTGGCTGTTGAGGGTACCCTTAAAATGCAAGGGATCGATGGTGTGCTCAGTGACGAGGTTGGCTTGCAAATCGGGCAGGTAGTTTTCTTCCAGGAACTGCATGATGGCGTCGCGGTAAGGTTTGGCGGCGGTGGTCCAGTCGATGCCAGAGCCAAGATGTGGCACGGGTGAGAGAACGTAGAATCCTTCGTGTCCTTCTGGCGCGATGCTGGGGTCGGTGAGGGTGGGCATGTGCAGGTAGAGGGAAAAATCTTCAGAGAGCTGTTTGTTGGTGAAGATATCTTTCAGCAGCCCTTTGTACCGTTCGCTGAGGATGATGTTGTGGTGGGCTAAACGGCCGTCGTTGTACCGCTTCTTGGTGCCAAAGTAGATGACAAACAGAGACATGCTGTAGCGGGTCAGGTTATTGTAGCGGAAGTCGGAGTTGCGGAAGCTGCGATTTTTGCTGTTGATGAGCTGGGTGTAGGTGAAGGCCACATCGGCATTGGAGATGACGTGGTCGGCATGGTGCACGGTGCCGTCCTTGAGCCGGATGCCGGTAGCGCGGCGGCTGCGGCCGTTGCCGTTTACCAATATTTCGTCTACTTCAGCGTTGAGGTGGAAACGGCCGTCTAGCTCCTCAATTAGCCGTCCCAGCGCCCGCACCAAAGCGCCGGTGCCGCCCATCACGTAGTGCACGCCCCATTCCCGCTCCAGGTAATGAATCATGGCGTAGATGGAGGTGGTGTCGAACGGATTACCGCCAACCAGCAGCGGATGGAAGGAGAAGCAGCGCCGCAAAAATTCATTCTCGATGAACTGGGCGGCGTAGTTGTACACCGTTTTGTGCGACTGCAAGCGGAGCAGGTCTGGCACTACCCGAATCATGTCGCCGACGGAGAGGAACGGTTTGTCGGCCAGCTCCTTGAACCCTTTCTCGAAGATTGCCTTGGTGGTGGCCATGAACCGCTTGTACCCTTCGCGGTCGGCGTGGCTCCACTGTTCAATCTGGTTGAGGATGAACGCTTCGTTGTCGTTGTAGTCCAGGAAACGGCCGTTGTGGTCAAAGATGCGGTAAAACGGATCGCAGGGAACAAACTCTACGTAATCTTCCCGCTTGCGCCCCGCCAGATTAAAAATATCGTCAAACATAAACGGCGCGGTGATGACCGTGGGGCCAGCGTCAAACTTAAAGCCATCTTGCTCAAACACATAGGCTCGCCCGCCGGGCTGGTCTAATTTTTCAAAAATATCTACCTGATAGCCCTGCGCGGCCAGCCGGGCTGCTGCCCCCAGGCCACCAAAGCCACTGCCAATGATAATTACTTTTTCTTTCATCTTTTCTCTTTTTCCTGGGGCTGAAGCCCCAGGCTAATGTTTGAATTCGCGTTTCATGGGGTTGAAGCCCCAGGCTAACAGGCTAATTTCCCTGCCCCTGCGGCAGGGCGTAGCAAGCGTCTGCCTCGCTGGGGAGTTCGTGTGAACAGGCAACCAGGGCGGGTTGCGTGTGAACTGGCTTGTTTACCAGTTCAACATATTTGTTTGTTTTGGAGCGCCACCAGATGCCGGGCAGGTGGGCCAATTTTTCTCGTTTGGTGGTGTGGGCGCGACGGCTGAACACGTCATAGTTGTGTTCTTCGATGTCGTCTATGATGGCGCGGTACAGTTCGGCGGCGGCGGCAATGGCAAAACGGCCGCTTTGGCCCAACATCGCCACCCCCGGCAAGGATTCGGCATACAGCTGTCGTGCCCGCCGAATCTGGAAGCGCATGAACGCCCGCCAGCGATGGTCGATTTCACCGCGAGCAATGTCACTTTCAGCCAAATTAAACAGGCGTAATTCTTCGAGAGGGAGGTAGAGACGGCCGTTTACCCAATCTTCCTGCACGTCTCGCAAAATATTGGTCAGTTGCAGCGCCACGCCCAGCTTGATGGCGTACGGAATCGCCTTGTGCCCCTCATACCCCACAATGTGCATCGCCATCAGTCCGACGGTGGAGGCAACGCCGTAGCAATATTGGGCCAGTTCGCCAAACGTTTCGTAGCGCGAGTGCATCAGGTCAGAAGTCACGCCGTCCAGCAGCTGCTCCGCATAGCGGCGTGGGATATTGAAGTTGGTCCGCGTGTCGGCCCAGGCCAGGGCCACCAAATTGTAGATCGGCGGATGGTTGGCAAGGCTTTCTTGCCGCCATTGCAAAACACGCTGATGTTGGTTGTCCCCTTCTTCATCTACCAGATCGTCGCTGACCCGACAGAAAGCGTACAACGCCCGCACTGCGCGACGCTGCTTGTTGGGCAGGAGGCCAGAGGCCAGGTAAAACGTGCGGCTGTGCTGTTTAGTGATTGCCGCACAATGTTCATAAGCCTGGACCAAATGCTCACGGCCGTTGTGAATCGGTTCATTGTCACTGTGATGATCAAGTGCATGGTGGGCCAAACGCAGCAGGCGGGTTTCCCAGAGTGGTGATTCAAATGATTCCAGCGCCATCTTTTCCTCCTAAGTTTTCAAAATCCTAGAATAAATTTGTGCACGGTTCTGGGCACCTGTCAGGATTTTGTTTGCAGAAGATGGATAGAATCTTAGCGTACCTGTGCAGATTTGTCAAGATATTGTTTATATTTTGCGAAGGTTTTGTTACGAATTTAACCAAGAACAGTGAATTAACTGTGCGATTTCCTCGTTTGAACAGGTTTTGTAGACAAGCCAGTAGAATCTATTTTGCCCAGGCTAAGCCGATTCGGCCGCGCTCAGCATCGATGGATTGGATGGCAACGGTCAAAATATCACCAACGGTGAGAGTTTCATTGCGGGGAATTTGGCTGCGGTGCAGCAGGCCATCTTGCTTCACGCCAATGTCGATAAACGTGCCAAAATCGACCACGTTGCGCACGGTGCCTTTGAGCTGCATTCCTGGCTTGAGATCGCTGAGGGAGAGCACATCGCTGCGCAAGATCGGTTTGGGCAAATCTTCGCGCGGGTCGCGGCCGGGGCGCACCAGCTGTTCCAAAATGTCGCTGAGGGTGGGGATGCCAGCGCTGAGCTGCTGGGCCAGCTCGGCCACGGGCGGCAGCTGGTTGAGGGCGGCGGGGCGTTCGGTAGCTGGCGTGTCGGGGCGGAGTCTGGCTTTTTTGAGTACGGCCGTTGCCACCCCATAGCTCTCCGGATGAATGGCGCTGGCGTCCAGAGGATTGTTGCCATCACGCACTCGCAAAAAGCCCGCCGACTGCTCAAACGCTTTGGCTCCCAAGCCAGCAACTTTTTTCAGGGTATTGCGGTTGGGGAAACGGCCGTTTGCCTCCCGATACGCCACAATATTCCCCGCCAGCTTGGGGCCAATACCCGCCACGTGGGTCAGCAGCGCCGGGGACGCCGTGTTCACATCCACCCCCACCTGGTTGACCACAGACTCCACCACGCCGTCCAGCGATTCAGAGAGCTGTTTCTGGTTCACATCATGCTGGTACAGCCCCACGCCAATCGATTTGGGGTCGATTTTCACCAGCTCGGCCAGGGGGTCCTGCGCCCGGCGGGCAATAGAGACCGCCCCGCGCAGCGTTACGTCCAGCTCCGGCAGCTCCGCTTTGGCCAGCGGGCTGGCGCTGTAGACGCTGGCCCCGGCTTCGTTGACGATGAGGTAATGGACGTTTTCCATCTGGCGCGTCAGCTCGGCCACCAGCTGCTCCGTCTCTCGCGAGGCGGTGCCGTTGCCAATGGTGATCAGGCTGATGCGGTGCTTTTTCACCAGCGCGGCCAACGTTTTCAGCGCTTCGTCGCGCCGGTTTTGCGGCTGATGGGGGTAAACGGCCGTTGTCTCCAACACTTTCCCGGTGGCATCTACCACGGCAATTTTACAGCCGGTACGGAAAGCGGGATCAATGCCCATGACGGTGTGCCCTCCCAGCGGCGGCTGGTTGAGCAGGCCGCGCATGTTGTCGGCAAACACCTGGATGGCGTGGCTTTCTGCCTGCTCGCTTAGGCTGCGCCGCACGTCCCGCTCGATGGCGGGCACGAGCAGCCGTTTGGCGGCGTCTTCCATGGCCAGCTGGAGCTGTTCTGCCAGCGGCGAGCGGCGGTCGGTGCGGAAGCTGGTGCGAATGGCCAAAATCCAGTCTCGCTCGGCGATGTCTATGCTGACGCGCAAGATTTTCTCTGCTTCGCCCCGGTTGATGGCCAAAATTTGGTGCGGCCGCAGCCGGTCAAGGCGCAGTTCAAAGTCATAGTACAGCTGGTAAACGGCACGTTCGTCGCTGGCGTCCTTGATTTTTTGGCTTCGCAGCAGGCCGTACTGAAACGCTTTGTCGCGCAGGCTTTGGCGCACCAGCGGCGTGTCGCTCATCGTTTCAGCCACGATGTCCCGCGCCCCTGCCAGGGCTTCTTCCAAGGTAGGAACTTCTTCATTTATAAAGGGGGCGGCGATTTGAACGGCCGTTTGCCGGCTCACCAACTGGGCCAAAATCAACTCCGCCAGCGGCTCCAGCCCTTTTTCACGGGCGATCATGGCGCGGGTGCGGCGCTTTGGCTTGTAGGGCAGGTACAAATCTTCCAGTTCGGTCATGGTGCTGGCCGATTTGATGGCGGTTTCCAGCTGCGGCGTCAGCTTTTCCTGGCTGGCGATGGAGGCCAAAATGGTTTCGCGCCGTTCGTCCAGCGCCCGCAGGCGGCCAATCTGGTCGTTGATCTGGCGAATTTGCTCCTCGTCCAGGCTGCCGGTGGCTTCCTTGCGGTAGCGAGAGATGAAGGGGATGGTGTTGCCTTCGTCGAGCAGGGTGATAACGGCCGTTACCTGGCCGGGCTTTACGTTGAGCTGAGCAGCGATTGTTTGAACATATTTCATAAGGTATATCCTGTTATGTGTTAAACTATTTTGGGTCTTCAGAATTTACGGATGAGCTTCAAGGCTCTCGGTCTTGGTAATAAATATCCAAAGTAATTTCCGGCTGTTTTTGCTAAGAAGTGTAGCCACCCAGGATATGACAAATGTCATAAAAGGGCATGTAGAACGTCACTCTCATATGGTGACAAAAGACAGTAACTTAACCGGGGATGGAGTCAAGTCCCCTATCTCTATAAATCAAACATACCTTGCGGGTTAGTTTGTGTTCCAAGCCAATAGCGAAACCACCAGTTAACCTGGTTTGGTTTCGTTCACAATTGCATAGTCTGAAGCAGTTTCATGGACCATCAACGCAACAATCCTCTGCAAAATTACCATATCCCCTTCCTGGCACCTGCTGCCACTCTTGTGGTAATTGCGATTATTCCAACTGCCTGCTGTCAGACTATAGATCTACCTATCTCCCAGATTCAACCCTATTCACCTATTTGTTTCCCTAACTGACCATCAGAAATCAGAAAGTTTGCGTTTGGAGGTGCTTATTAGAAAAAATAGTATCAAAACAGGTAAATCTGTGAAGAAGTGTAGCTACACAGGTGCGACGCACTTGTCGTGGTACAAAGCAAGTGTGGCGCATCTCTGAGACCTGAATCGTTACGAAGAAGTCATTTTATCTTAACTGTCGATTATCCTTTGAAGGAGTAGATTTGCAATGAAAAAAAAACCCTTGACAATGGTCATATTCACATTCGTGCTTCTTGTATCAGCTTTTGGTGTGTTGGCCCAATCAGTCCCCCAGCCTCTCACTCCGATTGATGGTGGGGGAGTTATAGCTGCTGTTGACCTGAGTGATTCTGAGCCCGCTACCTACATTATCCAGTTCGAAGCCCCACCGCTTGCGCTTTATAGCGGAGGGATAAATGGATTAGCTGCAACAAAGCCATCAGTGAATGGGACAACACGATTAACTCAAAGCGCAGCTGCTCAAGCTTACGTAAATTACGTGAAAGATGTACAAGCACAGTTTATTGTTTCCACAAGACTGAATCTAGGGCGACCTGTGGAGGCACTGTACACTTATCAACATGCTTTTAATGGTATGGCTGTCGTGCTAACCCCTCAGGAGGCAAGTTCTGTAGCCAAAATAGCGGGTGTTCAAAATGTATTCCGGGAAACCATTGAATATCCCTTGACAGATGTCGGGCCAGAGTGGATTGGTGCTCCAGGTATCTGGAATGGAACGACAACATCGGGATTGCCCGGCACTAAAGGTGAAGGTTTGGTTGTTGCTATTTTGGACACAGGTATCAACAGCTTGCATCCATCCTTTGCTGCTGAAGGTGGGGATGGCTATAACCATACGAATCCGCTAGGGTCAGGCAACTATTTAGGTGTTTGTGACCCGACGAACCCTGATTACCAGGCTGCTTTTCAATGTAATGATAAATTGATTGGTGTCTATGATTTCATCGATGGTGACGGAAACGATCCTAATTCTCCAGAAGATGGTGATGGTCATGGAAGTCATACGGCAAGTACGGTTGCCGGGAATGCCGTAACTGCTACGTTACACGCTCCCACTACCGCTGTAACAGGCACTATTTCTGGTGTCGCACCACACGCGAATATTATTGCTTATGATGTTTGCTTTAATGGCTCCGGCCCCGGTGGTGGCTGTCCTGGATCAGCTTTGCTTGCTGCTGTTAACCAGGTAATTGCTGATTCTATGATACTGCCAAACGGTATTGCTGCGATCAACTACTCTATTTCAGGTGGCAGTAATCCATTTAACGACCCAGTGGAACTTGCATTTCTATCCGCAACAAGTGCTGGGATCTTTGTTTCTGCATCGGCTGGAAATAGTGGCCCGGGTGCAGGCACAGTGGCACATCTTTCCCCTTGGGTTATGACGGTAGCCGCCAGTACCCATAATCGTCAATTAGCGAACGGCCTGGTAAATATGACAAGCAGTGGTGATTCGCTTGCCAATATTTCTGGACTGGGTTTCACGAATGGCTATGGACCAGCAAAAATTGTTTACGCTGGCGACTACGCCTCCACGCTAACTTCAACACCTAACCTATGCGGTGTGGGTGATATTGATGATTATAATTCCCCTTGGCCTTCTGGGACTTTTAATGGCGAGATAGTCGTGTGTGATCGCGGTACGTTTGGCCGGGTTGAAAAAGGCGCCAATGTATTGGCAGCTGGTGCTGGCGGGTATGTATTGGCAGATAATGGGGCAGGTTTAGTGGGTGATGCCCATGTACTGCCCGGTGTCCACATTTCTCAGGCAGATGGCGTTGTCCTTAAAGCCTGGATCGCAGCCAACTCAGACACAATGGCTACAATTGCTGGAGCTGCTGTCGATCTCTCTGTATCCAATGCCGACATTATGGCAGGCTTCAGTTCACGCGGTCCGTCTGGTTGGAATGATGCTCTGAAGCCCGATGTGACAGCTCCTGGGGTAGATATTTGGGCTGCCTATGCCAGTGACGGCGATGCAGTGCCAGACTATAGTTTTCTGAGTGGAACATCGATGTCCAGCCCACATAACGCCGGTGCTGCTGCCTTAATGCGGGCTTTGTATCCCGACTGGACTGTGGCACAAATCAAGTCGGCGATGATGACAACGTCTGTATTTGAAGGATTGCGTAAAGAAGATGGTATCACACCAGCCGATCCGTTTGATGTAGGTGCCGGTCGGTTAAATCTGGAACATGCTGGAATGCCCGGCCTTGTTTTAGATGTTACTGTCGCAGATTATTTAGCCTCTGATCCGGCTTTAGGTGGCGATCCTAAGACACTTAATATTCCAAGTATGCAAGATGGTACCTGCTATCAAACATGCAATTGGTCTCGTACAGTGATGAATCCCACGGATATAAGCATGACCTGGGAAGCCGTTTACATAGGTGATGGCGACGCGACAATTTCACCAAGTTCATTTACAATTGCCAGTGGGGCTTCGGTTACGTTTGATCTGGTTTTGAATGTATTAAGTTTACCATCTGAAGATTGGGCATTTGGTCACGTTGTCTGGACAGAAGCCAATGGCGCGGCACCAGATGTGGCAATGCCTGTGGCTGCCTTTGTGTCTGGGAGTACTGATGTCGGTACACTTGCCAAAGATGCCAGTCTCAGTGAGGTATTGCCCAACGGCTCAATCACTTACACAATTACCATTCAGAACTCGGCAACAGTAACACGGACTTTTAGTATGCAAGATGTCTTACCAGAAACCACAGATTATATTTCTGGAACAGCTTCTGCTGAACTAAACTACGTTGTGTATGGTGATGGCACAGAGGTTATGACCTGGGAGGGCGAAATTGGTCCATCTGGTATGGCTATTACCCTGGATGACATAACGGATTATGTTAGTTTGGCAAGCCTGGGAGTAACACCGTTTAGTTTACCAGCTAACGCTGATGATGGCTGCTGGGGGTTGAGTATAAATCCAATTCAATACATGGGTCAATCATATGACTCCGTTATTTGGTCTACGAATGGGACTTTGGAATTAGGTATTGCGAGCGGAGTGTGTGCAACGGCTACAAACCAAAATATGCCAAATGCAACAGCGCCCAATAATTTACTTGCACCCTGGTGGGGTGATTTGAATTTAACGAGCGCAGGAGACTGGTATACTGCCCGGCTAGGTGGTTGTTTTGGCGGTATTTGCCGCGTATTTGAATGGGAAGATGTACCTCATTACGACGATCCAGCCACAACAAGCACCTTCCAAATCTGGTTCTTGGAAGGAACTGATTTTGTCTGGTTCACATACGGTGGTTTTACCGGTGATACAACTGGCTACAATTGGACGATTGGTGCGGAAAACAGCGATGCTACGGCTGGAGATACCTACTACTACAATGGTGCTGGGACAATCCCGAGCGTTGATGATGACTTGCTCATAGAATCATTTATGAGTGATCCGGTTGAACTCTCTTTTGCAGTCCAAACGAGCGCAGGAGACGGCGAGATGATCATCAATGAAGTATCAGTTACTACTTCAGGTGAATCAACCCAAGCCTGGGCAGCTACCAAAAGTGTTTGGTACCAAATAATAATGCCTATTGTCTTTAGATAAGCTGACTATGTTCGTCATCGAGTAACATGAGGAGGCTGTAGTATGACTACAGCCTCCCTTTTTATCTGTGCTTGTCCCGCTGCGTAAAAGATTTTACCTGGTTCAACTGCTAAACTTCGGCAGTAAATGCGCCACTACATCCGCATCATTTTGCGGCGTGGGGGTATTTGCGAAGAGCTGCCACGTTTCGCTGTGGTTGGCGGTGGCGTTGGGTTCCAGCTGCACCAGCGGGGCCAGGCTTTCCAGTTCCAGGATGTCGCCATCGGTGTACAGTTCGCTGGAACTGTTGCGGTCCGGGTAGGTGGCTTGTGGGTTGTGGGGCGCGAACTGTTTGAGGAAGAAACGGCCGTCTCGCACATACCCCAACCAGCCCGCCACATTATTACTGCCAATCTTTTGCGGCGTGGTGGCGTTTGGGTCCTGTCGCAGCAAAATAGTCTGCTCGCCCCAGGTCCAGCGCGGATCGGCCAGGTTGGTGTAGGCCCAGGTGATCAGGTGGCCAGTGGGCAGCAGGTTGCCCTGGTGGCTGCCGCGTGGGGGGAGGGGGAGTACGGCCGTTCCGCCCGGAGCCATCACCGAAAGTGCCCACGGAGCCAGTTCCACTGCCCACGGATTCAGGTTTTGCACGGTGTGGGTCACCGTCACTTTGGGCAAGTCTGGATCGAGGGCGATATCAATCGTTTTTTGCATGCGCGTCGTCGTTTCGATGGGAGCAATGAAGCGGACAAACGAACCGTGATCTGCCACGGTGACCGGGTTGTTGTCTGGATAGTAGGTACGCGGCATCGCTTCCGGGGCCAGCCAGAAGCGATGGCCACCGTAGTTTTGCCACGCCACATCGCCGGTGCGCCCCAGCTGGTCGGGGAAGGTGGCAAAGACGTTTTCATCGCCCACCAGGCCAAAATGGATGATGCGCGGGCCAACATCGGTCGTGACGACGAGTTCAACTTGTTGGTTGCTGAGCTGGATGCAGTTGTCCCAGCCGAGAAAGGGTATCTGTTTCACAACGACTCCTTATAAATAAAAGCGGAACACAGAGCTTCGCAGAGAATGCACAGAGTTACACAGAGAAATTGGAACTCTGCAAATGTCATACCCGCGAAAGCGGGTATCCATTTTCATTGGCCAGATGATTCCCGTCCTCGCGGGAAAGACAGATGGAAAAGCCCAGAGTTAGTCTGGAAAGAAGCTAAGTTTGGCCAGGGAAGCCAGATCGGTGGCGGCTGGTTTGGCTGGCCAGCAGGTGGCCCGGGCCAGGTAGCGCCGCAGCTGAATATTAACGGGAATGCGGTTCGGCTGCCAGCCTTCGAGTGAATTACCGGCTTTGAAATGGTTCACGCCGTAGTTGAGTAAACCCAACAGCCAAAAAAGTGGGAACAGCGCCAGATAATGGTGGACACGCTCGTTGAAATGGGGGTCGGTATTGAGGCGAGCGGTGGTGTACGGCCGTAAAAAAGCCACCCATTCTTCATCCGTCAACAAATCTTCCTGGTTGGGGTGCGTTAGCAAATCGGCCACGTCGCGGGCCGGGTCGCGCAGGCCGCAATCTTCCCAATCGACCAGGGCCAGACGGCCGTCTGGCCGTTGAATCACGTTGGCAAAGCGCGGATCGGCGCGACAGAAAAGCAGCATTGGTTCTGGCAGTTGGGCAAACGAGTCCAGAATGGCTGGCAGCCGCTGTAGCAAGGCCCAGCAGTGCGGCACACCTGCCAACCCCGGCCGAAAATGTTCGGCGGCCCAGGTTTCGTAATTTTGCAGATAGCTGTGGAACATGGACGCTACATCCCGCATGGTGCGCTCCATGCCGCGCGAGAGCCAGAGGCCATCGGGCGGCAGGTTGTTGAGGGTGAGCCATAAATCGGCCAGCTGCTGGAGCTGAACGGCCGTTGGCCGCTTGCGGTCCCACATTTCACCTTCCAAAAATTCGTAAATCACCACAGGGCCGGTAGCGGGATTGTAGAAAACGGGCTGGGGCGCCACATCCAGCGGGGCGAGCAGCTGCAGCGCCTCAAATTCGCGGCGCGGGGCGTCGGCCAGTTCGTCCGCTTTCAAAAAATGTTTGGCGATGTGGTGACGGCCGTTCTGCCAGACGTCAAACAGCTGGTTGCTCTGAAAACCCAGCGGTACCCGTTCCTGAATGGTTGCCCCCGGACCTAAGGCGTGGGATACGGCCGTTTCCACCAGTTCCAAATCCTTCACCGTCTCACTTACTCCTTCTTTTTATTGCCGTTGCCGCCGCGAATACCAGACACCGATGCCGACGAGGCCTAACAGGCCAGGAGCCAGAAAGATGCTGGCCAGCTGCAACAGACTGAGCTGGCTTTGGGTGATGGTGACCTGGCGTTGAATCGATTCGCGGGCGGATAGCTCGATTGCGACGACATCATCCACCAGCCAGTTGGCGGCGTTTTCAAAGAGGAAGCTGTTGCCCCCCTGCTGGATGAACGAATTGGTGAGGAAATCGGTGTCGCCAAAGACGACGAGGCGAGCCCCCGTGGTCGTGTTCAGGGCGCTGAGGGCGACGGTGAGGCTGCCGGTGGCGTCTTCCCCTTCGTCCGGGGCCACCTCCCCGGCGGTGATCATGCGCTCGAAGTTGGTTTCGCCCCAGGCCAGGTCGCTGGTGGTGATGAGGTTAACGGCCGTTACCTCCGGCGCAAGTTCTACCGCAATGGATCGCGCCACGTTGAAAATGGTGCCAAACTGGTCCAATCCCTGGGTGATGGGGCTGCTGCCGTACCGCGTCCCCACAAAGGTCAGGCCAATCGTCTGCCCCGCCTGGGCCAGCGCGGCGTCGATGATGAGGTCGTTGCGCAGGGTAATGCCCCAACTCTCTTGCAGCCAGGGCAGCAGGCCATCCGCTTCGGCCGCCATGCGCCCTTCGGTGTCTACCGCGTCGCGGGCGATGAAGAGCGCGCCGCCATCGTCTACGTAGCGAATCAACGCTTCCAGCTCTTCGGCAGCCAGCGGCGCTTGCTGATCAATCAGGAAAACGGCGCTGGCGTCGGCCGGTACCTCGCCGCTGGTAAACAGGTTGAGCGGCTGCACGGTAAAGCCGGACTCCTGAATGAGGGTAACGGCCGTGCCAATGCCATCCACGCCAAAATCTTGCCAATCTCGCTGGCCGTGGCCGGTTAAAAAGTAGGCGTTTTTGACGGTGGGGTTGAGGGTGCGCAATAGGGCAGTGTGCAAATCCCGGTCGGTGAGGGTGGAGGCTTTGGCAAAACGGCCGTCTTCACGGGTAAACACCAGCGTCCCGGCAAAGGAGAGATCGTACTGCTCGGCCAGCAGCGGATTTTCGTTGGGATCGATAAATTCATAGCTGAGCTGGTCGGTGTAAGCCTGCATAGCCTGTAAGCTGGCTTCGGCCTCGCTGCGCTGGAAGGCGGTCTGGGCGGTGTAGAAGCCGAGGACGTGAATCGGTTCAGCCAGCGACTCCAGCAAGGTGATCGTTTCTGGCAGGGGGGTGAAGGCGCGGTTGGCGGTGGTGTCGTAGCGCCAGCCGGGGTTTTGGTAGGTGATTGTGTAGAGGAGGATGGCAACGGCCGTAAACAGCACAATCGCCAGCAGCGTGCCGCCATATCGCCCGCCCCGCTCGCCCAGCCGGGTGCGAATCTGATTGGGCTGTAGGATGGCAAAGAGAGCCAGCAGCAGCCCGCCGCCGCCCAGGAGCAAGTTGGGCAGCAAATCCCAGCGCCGCGTCACAAAATAGGCCGCCCCGCCGGCCAGCAGCAAGAGTATGGCCAAAATTGGAAAAATAGGGGCAATTCGATCCAGTTTGTGCTTCATAATTTTTATTGGCCACAGAGATCACAGAGGGAAAAGAGAAAAAATCTCTTAACTCTCTGTGCCCTCTGTGGCTCGTTATCTATCGCCAGCGGCGGCTTTCCAGGATGCGGGTGGCGGCGAAGAGGGAAACGGCCGTTACCGCCACAAAGTAAACCACGTCTTTCGCCACAATCAGCCCGCGAAAAAAGTTGCCCTGGTGGTTGGCCAGGGAAAGTTCGTTGAGAATGGTAACGGCCGTTCCGCCCAAAGCAAACGACTGCGCCGGGATGACCAGCAGATACAAAACCAGGGTAATGCCCAGCGCCAAAATAAAGGCCACCATCTGGTTTTCCGACAGCGCCGAGGCCAGAATGCCAATCCCCAGCAGCGCCGCACCGTATAACATGACGCCCAGGTATGCCGTCCAAATCGGGCCGGGGTCGGGATTGCCAAAAACGAACAAGCTGATGGGAAAAACGAGCGTGAGCGCAGTGGTAGCCAGGTAGAAGATGAAGCCCGCCAGGAATTTGCCCAGCACCAGTTCGCCGTCGCGGATGGGCAGGGTCATGAGCAGCTCCATCGTGCCGCTGCGCTGCTCTTCAGCCAGCAGGCGCATCGTCAGGGCGGGCATGGCAAACAGATAGAGGAAGCTGTACAGACCCAGCACGCTCTGCACGTCCAGCGGCAAGGCACCGGGCTGGCTGGCTAAGATGAACAGCTCGGAGGCAAAAATGTAGCCAGTGAGGGCGACGATGACCACGCCAAAGATGTAGGCCAGCGGCTGCACAAAAATCGCGCCCAGCTCACGCCGGGCAATCTGCCAGACATTATGCATGGGGCACCCCCAGGAGGATTTTTAACGCAAAGGCGCGGAGGCGCAGAGAAAAATAGCCATCGCTGCGAATGATCGGGTTCTGAGACCGCCGTTTCCAGATCTTCATGCTGCCTCCAATGTTTCTTCTGGGGCGGGGAGGCTGGTCTGGGCTTCTTTGAGCTTGTTCAGGAAGAGGGTCTCCAGGCTGAGATGGTGGGCGGTGAGTTCGAGCAGACCCCAGCCCTGAGTGACGGCCGTTTCTGCCACCGCCAGCCTCGTTTCATCCCGCCCATCCACTGTGAGCTGGAACTGATTGGGGCCGCCAGAGAAAACGGCCGTTACCCCGGCGATGGTTTGCAACGTTTCGATTGTTTGCCCGGTTGGTTTAACCAGCTGCAGGGTGAGCTGGTTGCCGCCTTGTTTGATCTTGCTCATGGGGAGATCGGCGTAGATACGGCCGTCTATTATCAGAATCACCCGGCTGCAAATCTGCTCGACCTCGGCCAAGATGTGGGTGCTGAGTAATACGGTTCGTTTGCGCCCCACGTCGGCAATAATCTGGCGGATTTCCACAATCTGGGCCGGGTCCAGCCCAATCGTCGGCTCGTCCAGGATGAGGACATCCGGATCGTGCAGCAGCGCCTGTGCCAGCCCTACCCGCTGCCGCATTCCTTTGGACAGCCTGCCAATGAAGCTCTCCGCCCGGTCCAGCAGATCGACCCCTTCCAGCACGTCATCGACGCGCTCCCAGACGTTCTCCAGCCGCCGCACCCGCCCGATGAAGTGCAGGTAGCCTTCCACGCTCATTTCCGGGTAGAGCGGCACCGTTTCGGGCAGGTAGCCCAGCTGCTGCCGCGCTTGCATACTCTGGTTGACGGTGTGGAAGCCTGCGATGGTGGCATAGCCAGACGTGGGCGGCATGTAGCCGGTGAGGATGCGCATGGTGGTGGTTTTTCCCGCGCCATTTGGCCCCAAAAAGCCCACGATTTCCCCCGGCTGGCAGGAGAAGGTGAGGTTGGAAACGGCCGTATGCCCCCCATACCGCTTCGTTAAATTAGCCGCCTCAATCATGGCTGGATTCTCTGATTTGCTCATTTGCCTGCCTTTGCTGCGCATTATTTGGCTGAATGATACCGAACTTTGGGTAGCTGAAAAGCTATCCAGCCGATCAGCCGGAAAACGTTAGTCGTTTGCTAATTCGACGCACCCCAATGAGACTGATATAATCCATACTTGGTTTTTTATTGCCGCAACTCAACTAGACTTTTGGGCAGCCAACGTTGGCTGCAAATGCAGAAATAGAGGTAGATACAAATGAGCTTACAACCATTAGCCCCTTACCTGGGCATCGCAGAAATTATCCTGGCTATTGCCTTAACGGTTTTGGTCTTGCTCCAAACCAAAGGCTCCGATCTGGGCGGCTTTCTGGGTGGCAGCGGCGACAGCAGCGGCAGCTTCCGTACCCGCCGTGGCGTGGAAGCGACCATGCACAAAGTGACCATTGCCTGCGCCGTCGCTTTTTTCGTCTGTACCATTTTTTCCTTTTTGGCCTGGGGTCAGGCTGTTTAAGATGTAATTGAGTAATTAAGCAATTAAGTAATTCAGGTGCAAGGCACTGGCCGCAGGAGTTTCAATTGGTTGGAACCGTTTGGCCAGTGCCTCGCACCACCCAATTGCTTTTTTGTCAGAAACGTGAAGGGTCGGGGCTGTTTTAGCCCGGCAATTCACGTTTTATCGTTTATGAAGCTGCATTTACGTTGGCAACTATTATTGGCAGTGGTGGGATTTGGCCTGATTCTGGCAATCCTTTCCTTCCAGGTGCAATCGGTGGGGCTGTGTACCACCCGTGTGCCAGCTTCTGGTGGGGTTTTTGCCGAAGGGATGGTGGGTACACCCCAGCGCCTCAATCCGCTGCTCAGCGACCCTTTCCCGGTTGACCGTGAATTGGTAAATTTGCTGTTCGACGGCCTGGTGCAGTATGACAATGCCGGGCGCTTTATTCCGGCGCTGGCCGAAAGCTGGGTCGTGAGTGAAGACGGCCGTTCAATCCAGTTCATCCTGCGCAGCGGTCTTGTCTGGCACGATGGTGCACCCATCACCACCGCCGATGTTGCCTTCACCTACGGTTTGCTGCAAAATGACGCCTTTCCGGCAGGAACGGCCGTAAAAACCCTGTGGCAAACCGTCACCATCAACCCTATCGACGAGCGAACCATTGAATTTGTCCTGACGGAGCCGTACGCCCCGTTCCTGGAAGCAACCTTGCGCGGTATCTTGCCCGCTCATCTGCTGCAAGATGTGCCCCCTGCCGAACTGGCCGACCATCCGTTTAACCAACAGCCGGTCGGCAGCGGCCCCTGGTTGGTCGCCGCCGGGCAGGATTGGGCCGCCACGCGCAGCCTGCGCCTGACGCCTAACCCGCTCTATTGGCGCGAAGGTACTCAGATTGCCGCGCTCGATTTTCGCTTCTACCCGGACGAAGCCAGCTTGCTGACCGCTTTTGCCAACGGCGACATCCAGGCGATCAATTCCGTGTCGGACCAGATGCTGCCGGAGGTAACGGCCGTTTCCCACACCCGCCTCTTTACCACCGTTGCGCCGCAGTACACCCAGCTCATCTTCAACCAGACCGATAGTGGCTTTGCCGCCCTGCGCCTGGCGGAGGTTCGGCGCGGCCTGGCAGCCGGATTAAATCGGGATCAGCTGATTGACCGGGCGCTTAATGGCCAGGGCGTTCCCTTAACCGGGCCATATTTGCCAGATTCCTGGGCCAATGATCAGGCAATTTTTGCGGCCGCCGGTGTAAATGGCGCAAATGCAGCTGAATTGTTAAACAGCGCGGGCTGGACGCTGCCGGAGGGGGGCTCCGTGCGCCAGGCTGATGGCGAACGGTTTACGCTGCGGCTGCTAACGTTGGAAACGGCCGTTCAGCAGCGCCTGGCCCAGGAAGTGGCGGCGCAGTGGTCTGGTTTGGGCGTCGAGGTGGTGGTGGAAACGGCCGTTTCCGTTGCCGATTTGCGCGAAAAGCTGGCGGCGCGTGACTTCGATGTCGCTTTGGTAGACATTACCCCGTCCATCGATCCCGATCTGTACGACTTTTGGAGCCAGGAGGCGATTATTCGCGGGCAGAATTATGGCGGCTGGAACAATCGCCGGGCCAGCGAAGCGTTGGAGGCGGGTCGGCAGGTGTGGGGGTTGGCGGAAAGACGGCCGTCTTACAACACCTTCCTCAGCATCTATGCCGATCAGGTTCCCGCCATCACTTTACACCAGCATGTTTACACCTACGCGCTCAGCAGCGAGGTGAGCCAGGCCGATATTGGCCCCATCTACCAGCCCCGCGACCGCTACCAAAGCTTCGCCCGCTGGTTCCTGCTCTACCGGGATGTCACCATCAGTTGCCCCACCGAAGAAACCAGCTAACTCGCAAACTCGCAAACTATTTACAGGAAAACCGATGAGTCGAATTATTCATACAGACAGCCCCACCAAAATTCGCAGCCGCAACATGCGCAGCATTGCCGAAATGCTGCGTCAGCTCATGCAAAAGCCCCAAATGGACGCCGAAGCTTATGATATGGCAGCGATGATCACCCTGCTGCTCTGGGAAATTGCCGACGGCGTGGAGCAGTCGGCCAAGGCGTGGGAGAAGCGGGACTACTGGATGAAGGCAGAGCGATTCATGCGCGAATGGAAATGGACGGCCGAAATTGCCGCTAATCTGGAGGATGTCATTCGCCACGAAGCGTGGGATTTAGCGCCAGGGCTAATGGCTGAACTCTACCCCCATTTCACCGACATCCAGATTAAATCAATGACCCGCGACGCCTCTACCTGGCGCGGAGCGCACAAAAAATTGCTGTCCGATCCGCCCCGCGAATATCCCTGGTAACTGCATGAAGCGCCGTTGGTGGGCCTGGGGGGTGTTTGTCATCATCAGCCTGTCTGCGTGCCAAACATCGCTGCCTGTGCCAACGGCCGTTGCCCCACTTACCCTTAGCACCCCACCAACCGTAACGCCCTGGCCTGCAACGGCCGTTCCCAGCCCACAGCCAACACCCACGGCCACTGTTCCCCCAGTCGCCACACCCTGCGCCATTCCTGGCCGCATCGAAACCGGCACCTTCCCCAGCCTTACTGCCGGGCCGATGGCCTACCGGATTTACCTGCCGTCTTGCTATGGAGTAGACGGCCGTTCCTATCCCACCCTCTACCTGCTGCCCGGCAGCAGCCACACCGACGCCATCTGGGACAACCTGGGCGTAGACGAGCTGGCCGAAGCTGGGATTGTGGCTGAAAGGTGGCCCCCCTTCCTCATTGTGCTGCCTGATGGCGGCTGGATTGCCAACAACAGCTCCGGTGGCCCTGGCTCCTACGAGAGCGTCATCATGAACGATTTGATTCCCTACGTGGAGCAAACCTATTGTGCCTGGGCCGAGCCAGCCGGGCGAGCCATTGGCGGCCTGTCGCGCGGCGGCTATTGGGCGCTGGAGATAGCGTTCCGCTTTCCAGAGCAGTTTGCCAGCGTGGGCGGGCACAGCGCCGCCCTGCTAGATACCCACGCCTGGCCAGAGGTCGATCCGCAAGTTACCGGCTTGAGCCAAAATTTAGGGGATTTGCGCATTTATCTGGACATTGGGGCCAATGATTACGTTATTCACAACATTCGTGCGCTGCATTTGGCGATGGAAACGGCCGTTCCGCCCATTCCCCACACCTGGGTTCTCAACGAAGGCAGCCACGAAGAAGCGTACTGGCAGACCCACATCCCCGATTACCTGGCCTGGTACACCGAGCCGTGGCCGCTGGCACGCGAGAGCTATCCTGGTTGTGCTGGGAATGGGGATTAGTACCGAGGGATTGGGGATCAAAAAAGCCAGGCTTGTGCCCGGCTTTTTTCTGCGTAAATTTCTTCGGCTTATTGCAGATCTTTTAGCTTTTGGTTAATAAGCGAGTTCAGCGTAGAGGATTTGTTATTTTTCATGCGTCGCATCACAATTCGCAAATTCTCAATCTGGCGTGACAACATTTCTGAATTAGGCAATACTTTTGTACTCGATTGCTGGCTGATATTGTTTGACGTAACTATACGATTCGTTTTCATTTTGAAACCCTCTTTTTTCTCCCTGAGTGAAAAATAGTACTAAAGAACTATATACAGTGTACCTGACAATTTGTGTTACACTGTAACAGCCTCCGCGTCAGCCCTGTAAAACTGATTACAGGTGGCGCTTATTACCTCTGGAACTCAATTTACTCATTTGTCTCAATATTTGGCAAGGTGCGATTGGTACGGGTAGTGAGCCAGGCAAGCAAGATGAGTACGGCCGTTGCCAGCCCCACCCACAGCCCAATTTTTAACAGTCGGCTGGTGATAAAAATGGCCACCAGTCCAAAAGCAATTGCTACCGCATAGTACCCCAGCACAATACCCCGCACCGGCAGCCCGCGATCCAGCAGGCGAAAGTGCAAATGCCGCCGATCGCCCTGAAACGGGTGCTGCCCCCGGCGCAGGCGGGCCACAATCAGCCAGGCCACGTCTAAAATGGGCACGGCCATCACCAGCAGCGCCGTGGAAAGTTTGGCCGGGGCCAGAATGGAAAGCGTGGCCAGGTTATAGCCCAGCAGCCAGGCTCCCGTGGTGCCCAAAAAGATGGAGGCGGGGGCAAAGTTGAAGCACAAAAAGCCGATCAACCCCCCGGCTAAGGCCAGGGGTAAGAGGGTAACGGCCGTTTGCCCCGTTTCCAGCAGCAGCCGATAGCTGTGCAGGGCAAACATCAGCGCGGCAATGGTGCTTACGCCCGTGGCCAGACCGTCCAGGCCATCCAGGAAGTTGACGGCATTAATCATCCCCAGCACCCAGAATAGCGAGATAAGGTAGACGAGAAACGGCCGTATCACCACAATATTCCCGTCATCCAGGCTAAAAAAGAGCGAGATGAAGCCGCCTTGCCAAAAATCGGTGGTGGGCAGCGGGTTGGTGAAACGCTCAATGAAGATGATGTGGCTCATGGCGATGATGGCCGCCACAATCTGGAAGGCAAACTGCCAGCGGGGGGATAAATCCAGCCGGTCATCCAGCAGCGCCCCGATGAAGATGACCACGCTGCCCAAAATGACGCCGCGCAGCCGCAGGGCATCGTTGGAGCCAGCTTCCGGGGGGAGCAGCCAGTAAATCAGGCCAATGCCCACAAGATACGCCAGCATGATCGGCACGCCGCCCAGCTTGGGGATCATGCCGGTGTGCTGGCGGCGTCCGCCGGGTGCGGCCACAATGCCCCAGCGGAAGGCGAGTTGGCGTACGGGTGGAGTTAGGAGAACGGCCGTTGCCAGCGTCACCCCAAAAACCAGCAGATAAATCATCTACCCGGTGCCAAACTGGCGGTCGCCCGCATCGCCCAAACCCGGCACAATGAAGCCGATGTCGTTGAGATGGGAATCGATTTGGGCAATATGGATGGGGACATCCGGGTGGGCCTTTTGCAGGGCGGCAATGCCTTCCGGGGCAGCCAGCAAGCCCACAAATTTTATCCGCTTGGCGCCCCATTTCTTCAAAATATCGATTGTGGCAATGGCTGAGCCACCGGTGGCCAACATGGGATCCAGCACCAGACAAACCTGCACGGTGGGGAAAGTGGGCAGCTTGTTGTAGTAGGAAACGGGCTTGAGCGTCTCTTCGTCCCGGTAGAGACCAATGTGCCACACTTCGGCTCCTGGCATCATTTCCCAGATGCCATCTACCATGCCCAATCCGGCCCGCAAAATGGGAATCAGGCCGATCTTTTCGCTTAAATCCTGCCCGCTGGCGGTGCCCATGGGGGTTTGGACTTCAATTTCGGTGGTGGCTAAATCCGCAGTGGCTTCGTAGCAGAGCAGCATCGCTACCTCGCGGATGAGCTCCCGAAACTTTTTGGGTTCCGTGTCCAGCCTCCGCATCAGCGACAGCTTGTGTTTGACCAATGGGTGTTGTGACTCAAAAACCATTTATCTCCTCCTCGTTAAAGAAATTTGGGTCTTTGGGATTTCGTGGGGTTTGGCGTGAAACGTGATGCGTGATGTCTCTCTGGTCACGTTTCATGCATCACGTCTTGTCAACCCCCTGAGTTCCTAAAGAGCCATGATTGTACCTGATGCCTGTTGGCTGTGCTGCGGCTGCAGGCCGTTACGCATTCAGGCGCAGTTATCGTATAATCCCACGCATAGAAATTGTTGGCAACAGATAAATTTATGGACGACAAGACAACGAGCAAACGACACATATCACCAGGCAAAAAGCGGGAAGACGGCCGTCTCGATGGCCTGATGCGCCCTCAGCTGCTGGTAGATTTCACCGGGCAGGAGCGGCTCAAGGCCAATTTATCTATCCTGATAGAGGCGGCCAAGGGGCGGCAGGAGCCGTTGGACCATATTTTGTTCCATGGGCCGCCCGGCCTGGGTAAGACCACGCTGGCCCACGTGGTGGCCAACGAGATGAACGTCAATATCCGCATCACCGCCGGGCCTGCCATTGAGCGGGCGGGCGATTTGGCCGCTATTTTGACCAACATGCGGGCGGGCGATATTTTGTTCATCGACGAGGTACACCGGCTGGGGCGGGCGGTGGAAGAGATTTTGTATCCGGCGATGGAAGATTTTGTGCTGGATATTGTGGTGGGTAAGGGGCCAGGGGCCAAAAACGTGCGGCTGAAGCTGCCCAAGTTTACCGTCATTGGGGCCACCACCCGGCTGGCGCTGCTCACCGCGCCGCTGCGGGCCAGGTTTGGCGCTTCATACCGCATGGATTTTTACGAACAGGCGGCGATTGAGTCGATTGTGACGCGGGGGGCGGGAATCCTGACGGTGCCCATCGAGCCAGCCGGGGCGACGGAGATTGCGCTGCGGTCGCGGGGGACGCCTCGCGTGGCGCTGCGGCTGCTGCGCCGGGTGCGGGATTATGCGGAGGTGCGAGCTGCCGGGGAGATTACGGGGGAAACGGCCGTTGCCGCCCTCGATCTGCTGGAAATTGACCAGCTGGGGCTGGACGATCTGGACCGCCGGGTGCTGCGTTCTATCATCGAAAAGTTTGGCGGCGGGCCGGTAGGGCTAGACACCATCGGGGCGTCCATCAGCGAAGAATCAGACACCATTATGGACGTGGTGGAGCCATACCTGCTGCAACTGGGCTTTCTGGAGCGCACGTCGCGGGGTCGCGTTGCCACGCCTCATGCGTATGGCCACCTCAATTTACCGCTGCCACAGCACGTTTTGGCCGCCAAACCGAATCAGCCCACGCTGTTTAACAGTTCTGTCGTGGCCGATAATGAGGTGGAGGAGTAGGGAGGTGTGGTGTGGTTGAATTCGGCCGTTTGCTGCTGATTATTGGTGGAACCATTGCCCTGGCAGGCATTCTGGTGCTGATCGCTGCCAAATATTTCCCCTGGCTGGGCAATCTGCCCGGTGATTTTGAGGTGGAAGGGGAAAATTACCGCATCTACTTCCCTCTGGCTACCATGATTTTGGTCAGCCTCCTCGGTACAATTTTACTCAACATTGTGCTGCGTATTTTTCAGCGCTAAATTTCTGTCATGGTTTGACCATTATTCCCCCCTGTTCTATAATTTTTGGCAGTACATTTTTGAGAAAAATTTGATGCAACCGACAACTAGTGTAGACAACTCCAGACCAAGCCGTCTTAGCCGAGTGATTCATCTGCTGACAGGGATTTTATTCACCCTGGTTTTGCCTGCACGGTTGCGCCTCTGTTTTGCAGGAGGGGGATGTATTGACCGACTCTAATAATGAGCCGCCTGACCCTCCTCACCCATCTATCCCCGGTGTGTTTGAGCAATTTATCATGATAAGCAGCCTGCCGTATGTGGCAGGCATTTTGCGTATGCGGATTCTTAACCAAGAAAATAGCTGATGTTAACGATTTTTTCTATTGCGGCTGTTGTAGCCACCATGATTTTTTTCAACGCTCTCTATGTGGCGGCCGAATTTGCCACCGTTTCATCCAGGCGTACGCGCATCAGTCAGCTGGCTGGCCAGGGCAACCGCATGGCCCAGCTGCTGCTGCCCATTATGCAAGATAGCAAAAAGCTGGATAACTATGTGGCCACCTGTCAGATCGGCATTACGATTTCGTCGCTGGTAGTGGGGGCATATGGTCAAAGCGTGATTGCCCAGATCTTAATCGCACCGTTATCGCGCCTGCTGATTGCTTTGGAGCCAACGCTGGCTTCGATTGGGGTGGAATCGACAGCAGGATGGGCGGAACCGGCGGCAACCTCGATTGCCATTACCTTTGTTTTGGTGGCCATCACCATTTTGCAGGTGATTATCGGTGAGCTGTTTCCTAAATCAGTGGCAATCCAATATCCAGAAACGGTGGCGATGGCTGTGATGGTTCCGATGCGCATTACCCAGTTTGTGATTACGTACACTGGGTTAATTGCCCTGTTTAACGGCAGCGGGAATCTGATTTTGCGGATGATGGGACGGCCGTTAAAAGGAAAAAGTGGTTACGCCCATTCGCCTAAAGAAATTGAGATGTTGGTGACGGAAAGCCACGACCAGGAGCTGCTCAGCGATGAAGAGCGCCGTTTGCTGCGTAACACCTTTCGCTTGCGCGATCTAACGGCTAGGCAGGTGATGCTGCATCGCACCAAGCTCACAGCTGCCCCCCTGGACAGCAAAGTTGTGGATCTGATGCAAATTGGTCTGGATGAGGGTGTCTCTCGAATTCCCTTATTTAAAGAGTCCATTGACGATATTGTGGGCTTTGTTCATATCAAGGATTTGTTTCGCCTGTACAACCAGAAGAGCGAAGAGATTGCCTCGATTTTACGGGAGGTGGTTTTTGTGCCGGAAACCATTCCGGTGTCTGATTTGTGGAAACGGCTAAACAGCCGTCGCAAATATTTAGCGATTGTGTTTGATGAGTATGGCGGCACGGCTGGCCTGATTACCTTTGAAGACCTCATCGAGGAGATTTTTGGTGAGCTTCAGGATGAGTTTGATGATGAAATGGCGTTGATTGCGAAGGATAAGGACGGCCGTATCTACCTCCGCGCCGATTTGCTGGTAACAGACGTAAACGAATACCTGGAATTACAGCTGCCCGAAGAGAGTGCTGATACGCTGGGCGGGCTGGTGTTTAGCGAACTCGGCCGTCCGCCTATGGTGGGTGACAGCGTGGCCTTCGGCAACATCACCATTCAGGTGGAAGCGATGGCTGACCCTGGCGTCTCTGAAGTTTCCCTCAAGCTCCCCCCAGCCCAGAACTCCGACGATTCGTTTATTGAGTGGGAGGTGGTTGATCATGATTAAATACCTCCTGCTAGTCATTTCCTTGCCTGGTTTGGGCGTGTTGGCCACGGCCGCTGCCCAGGAAGCGTCTGGTTCCCCCCTCACCACGCTGCTGGTTGCTTTGGTGGTCATCATTCTGCTGGTGCTGCTGAATGGGCTGTTTGTGATGGCGGAATTTTCCATTATTGGCGTACGGCCTACCCAGCTGGAGCAAATGGTAGATGAAGGCGTTACCCGCGCTCAGGGCATTCTGGACACGATTGAATCTCGCCAGAAGCAAGATCAATACATTGCCACAGCACAGCTGGGAATTACCATTGCTTCCATTGGGTTGGCCATGTATGGCGAACCCCAGATTGCCCACTTTCTTGAGCCCTATCTGGAAAAGTTGTGGTTCGAACCAGCGCCAGAGCTGGTGAGAAGCCTTGGGTACGTCATCGCCCTGTCGCTGCTTACCTATTTGCATGTGGTGGTTGGGGAGATGGTCCCCAAATCACTCGCCTTGTCGAATGCGCCGCGCATGGTGCTGCTGCTCAACACGCCGATGGCGGTGGCCCGCTGGATTTTGTCTTACCCGGTGAAAATTTTGAATCGGGTTGGGATTTCTATGCTTAAATTGTTCCGCATCCCCCCCGCCGAAGGGCACGAGCGGGTGCTTTCGGCTGAGGAGCTGGAACTTATTGTGACGGAAAGTACAGAAGGTGGCTTGCTCAATGCGGAAGAGCAGGAAATGATCATGAACATTTTTGATTTTAGTGATCGCACCGTTTCCCAGGTGATGACGCCGCGCATCAAGGTAGAGGCGCTGCCGCTGAATGTCTCGCGCCAGGAAATCCTGAAGATTGTGACTGAAAGCCGTCACAGCCGCTTCCCGGTTTATGATGGGGATCGTGACCATATTGTGGGGGTTCTGCATCTGAAGGATTTGATTAAGCAGACGCTGCGTAGTGAAGGGCGGTTTGATTTGCGCCTTATTTTACGTTCGGTTCCGGCTGTGCCTGAAGATTTGCCGGTTCAGACGCTGCTGGCGGCCTTTAAACGGCAGAAGCTGCACATGGCCATTGTGCTGGATGAGTTTGGCGGCATGGATGGCGTTGTAACCATGGAAGATTTGGTGGAAGAGGTTGTGGGCGAGGTGCGGGATGAGTTCGACCTGGAAAAAGAGCCTTATGAAGAGCTGGGGCCAGGGCTGATTGAAGCGGAAGGGGAATATCTGGTCGATGATTTTGATGATGGTTTTTGGGGAAATGAAGAAGATTTGCCGGATGTAGAGACCGTTGGTGGGTTGGTCATTTCTAAGTTGGGGCGTCCTCCGGCTGTTGGGGATGAAGTTGTTTATAATGATAAGATACATATTCGGGTTTTAGCTGTCGAAGGGCGGGCGGTATCGCGGGTTTTGATAGAGTTTCCTGACCCTAATAAGCAAGTTGAGGAAGAGGATACGGCCGTTCCCCCCCACGCCGATAACCAATAAATAAGGAGAATTTTGTGGATATTGTTCGTATCATTCATGGAGAATTACGCTGGCTGGTTGCCATTTTAGCGATTGTGCTGATTGTAAAGTTTGCCCTGGGATTGATTCAGAAGGCGAAATACGGCCGTCTAGATCGCGGCCTCATGGCCGGGTTTGTCGGCTTTATCGACATTAATTTTTTACTGGGTCTGGTGCTGCTTTTTAACCGTGGTTTTGACAGACAGGCGGTGGAACATGCTGGAACGATGTTTGTGGCCGTGCTGCTGGCCCACAGCAACGCCGCCTGGCGCAAATCGGACGACAGCGCCAAGCTGTTTCGCAATAACCTGATTTTGGTCGTGGTGGTGTTGGCCCTGGTTTTTGTGGGCGTTCTCACCATTCGCGGCGGCTTCTTCTAGCTTGTAATAATAAACTTACCGCAGAGGGCGGGGGGGACGCAGAGAAATTTGCGAAAAATCCCTTTTCCCTCTGTGCTCTCTGCGTCCTCTGCGGTAAAACCTGTTCAAAACCCATTTACTCTATAATTCATAGATGTCACTGAACTTTTGGGTGACGTAGCGCATAAATGGTTTGTGCGTTAGCGGGCTGCCGGTGGCTTGCTGCACCAGTTCGGCCGGGGTGAATTTACGGCCGTGTTGGTGAATATTCTCCCCCAACCAGTTAACGAGCGCGGCGGTTTTGCCCTGGGCCATTTCTTCGGCAATGGTGGGGTTTTGGGAAACGGCCGTTTCATAAAACTGCGCCGCGTACAAATTGCCCAGCGCATAGGTGGGGAAGTAGCCAAAGCCAGGCCGCGTCCAATGCACATCCTGCAAGCAGCCCTCTGAATCCGTGGGCGGCACCACGCCTAGCAGCTCCTGCATCTTGTCGTTCCACGCCGTTGGCAGATTGGCCACCGCCAGGTCGCCGTTTAGCAGCGCCTGCTCCAGCTCAAAACGCAAAATGATGTGGAAGTTATAGGTCAGCTCATCCGCCTCTACCCGAATAAACGACGGCTGCACCTTGTTGATGGCCCGGTAAAACGCGGTCACATCGTGGCTGCCCAGCTGCTCTGGGAAAATCTCTTGCAGCCTGGGGTAATGCGCCTGCCAGAAGCCCAGGCTGCGCCCCACCACGTTTTCAATCATGCGCGATTGGGATTCGTGGATGCCGCTGGAGGTGCCACGCACCAGCGGGGTGCGGGCCAGATCGGGGTGGGTGCCCTGCTCGTACATGGCGTGGCCAGATTCGTGCAGCGTGCCAAACAGGGAGGGATTCAGGAAGTCCGGATACCAGCGGGTGGTGATGCGGGCGTCTTCCCGGCTGAAGCTGGTGGCAAAGGGATGGACCACTGTGCCCAGATGGCCGCGACTGAAGTCGTAGCCTACAGCGTCGGCAATGTGGTGGGCAAACTGTTTTTGCTTCTCGATGGGAAACGGTTGATGAACAAGGCTGTCATCTACCTGGGTGCCCCGTTCGGCAATGGCCTGGCGCAGCGGCACCAGCTCTTCTTTGACCATGTTAAAGATGGCACGTACTTCGGCCGTTTTCATGCCGTGCTCAAATTTGTCCAGCAGTGGATCATACTTCTCATCTTCATAGCCGTACAGCTCTGCCATCTCCTGAACCAGCTCAACCACTTGCTCCAGGTGGGGCCGAAAGTGGGCAAAGTCGTTATTTTCACGCGCTTCAACCCAGGCCGGATTGGCCTTGCCGCTTACTTCGCTGACGCGGCGGACAAATTCCGGTGGCAGCTGACGCGCTTCGGCGTAACTGCGGCGCAGGTAGCGGATCAGGCTGGCTTCGTTGCTGGCATAGGGTGCATCCTGAACAGCCACAGCGGCCGTTTCAATCAGCTCCCCCATTTCGTTGGAAGTGAACAGGGTGTGGCTCAGGCGGCGCAAGGTGGTCATTTGCTGCACGCGAGCCTGGGTGCCAGCCTTGGGCATGTTGGTTTCTTTGTCCCAACTCAAAACCGCCATTGCCTTTTCAATGTCGTGAACTTCATATACTTTTTCCAGTAGTTTTTGGAAGTCTGAATGCATAGATACCGTCCTTTGTGGGATTGTTTGAGGGAGTTTAGCGAAAAACGACCGTTTATCCAAAGTCAGCACAAGGTGCTCGATTATGACAACGAAAACTGAACAAACTTGCCGAAATTCGCCAAAATATCAAGTAAATTATGTGCAAAACATTGACAACCAGAAGGCATTAGTTATACTTAAAGCAGTCACGAAAGCCCCGCACAATCCGGGAGTCACATTTGGTTATTAGAGGTAATTTTAGGAATTATGGCCTCACTTAATGAAAGCCCTGCCTATAACTTGAAGGTTGTTATCAACGAAACCGGTATAAAATCGGATACTTTGCGCGCCTGGGAGCGTCGGTATGGGCTGCCAAGCCCTCATCGCACATCGGGTGGTCATCGTCTATATTCGGAAAAAGATATTGCTATTATTAAGTGGCTGATAGCGCGTCAGGGGGAAGGATTGAGCATTAGCCGGGCCGTAAAGCTGTGGCATAGTTTGGAGGCTGAGGGCGAATCACCGCTGCTTGTGCCGGAGTATCAAGAAATACGACAATCTTTGTATGAAACGGCCGTTCCCTCCAATAACACAGTAGACGACATCCGTGCCGCCTGGATTGCTGCCTGCATGAATTTCGACGAAGCCTCCGCTGAACGTATTCTCACGCAGGCGTTTGCTTTGTACCAGCCAGAAATGGTGCTGACAGGGCTGCTGCAACGCGCCCTGGCTGAAATTGGGGAGCTCTGGTTTCAGGGTAAGGTTACTGTTCAGCAAGAACATTTTGCCTCAGCCCTGGCCATGCGTCGGCTCAATACCTTGCTGGCGGCTTCTCCTGCGCCCACGCGGCCTGGCCGCGTGCTTATCGGTTGTCCCCCACACGAAGACCATACCTTTGCCCCGCTCACGCTCACCATCATGCTGCGTTATCGCGGCTGGGAACTGATTTACCTGGGAGCCAATGTGCCGCTGGGCCGTTTTGTTTCTACTGTGGAATCGATCAAACCTGACTTGATTATTATGACAGCCCAGCAGCTGTACACAGCCGCCAAGCTGTTTGAGGTGGCCCAACACGTCGCTGCCGAGCAATCTGTAAAGCTTGCCTTTGGTGGGCGCATTTTCAACACCGTGCCCCGGCTGCGTCAACGTGTGCCCGGCTATTTCTTGGGCGAATCGATGGAAAGCGCTACCCAGGTGGTAGATCGTCTGCTATCTTTTGGGTTGCCAGCGCCAACCGTCAAGCGCGTCCCCGATTTTTATTTGAAGGCACTTGAACTGTTTCGGGATAATCAGGCAATGATTGAAGGGCATGCCTGGAACCTGCTAAAAGCTGATGGCATGTCTTACGAGCATTATGCCAACGCCAATTTGCACCTCTCGCGGGACATTTATGCGGCGCTGACGTTTGGCGACATTGAATTTTTGAGCGCTGAAATTGCCTGGGCTGAAAAGCTGCTGCTTAACTACAGCATGCCGGTGGAATCTTTACACCGTTATTTGCAAGCGTATCATCAATCCGCTCAAAACTATCTGGGTGGCCCGGCTGAACTGGTTGTGGATTGGCTGTCTGAAGTATCCAGCAACCCGGCTTTGGTTTCTGTTTCTCCTTAACGATTGGAATATGGATACGGCCGTTTGGTGGATTCGTCGTGATTTGCGCCTGACAGACAATCAGGCGCTGGCCGCAGCCACACGGTTGGCTGCACAGGTAATCCCCCTCTTCATTATTGACCCCTTTTTTGAGAATTCTGCCTATGTTGGGCAAAATCGCCGCGCTTTTTTGTGGGCCGGTTTGCACCAGCTGGACGCCGATTTGCGCCTGCGGGGCAGTTGGTTGGTGGTACGAAACGGCCGTCCCGCACAAGTATTAGCCGCTATTTTGGCCGAAAGCGGTGCGGAAGCGATTTTCGCCGAAGAAGATTTCACCAGCTACGCCCGGCAGCGGGATGCCCAGATTGCCCAATCGATGCCGCTGCAGCTGGTTGGCGGCGTGGCGGTACATCCACCCGGCGCCGTGTTGAAGCAAGACGGCACGCCGTACACCGTCTTTACCCCGTTTAAGAAAAATGCGTGGCTGCAACGGCCGTTGCCCAGGCAGACCGATATTTTGCCAGCCCCAGACAAGCTCTCTACCCCCGATACGATTCAATCCGAGATGCTGCCCCATAAACCACAGCTGCCTGAGACCATTCCTTTTAAGCCCGGCGAGGCCGAGGCCCGTCGCCGCCTGCAAGCGTTTGCTCAGGATGGGATTCAGCGGTACACAGAGGAGCGGGATAGTGTGGCCATTCCCGGCACGTCGCAGCTGTCCCCTTATCTCCGTTTTGGCATGATTTCGGCGCGGCAGGTGGTGGTAACGGCCGTTTCCGCCATGCAGCAGGCCCAGACCAAAGAGGCGCGTAAAGGGGCCGAAACCTGGCTCAGCGAACTCATCTGGCGCGAGTTTTACCTCCATATTCTGTACCATTTTCCGCACGTGCTGCGCGGCAGCTTTCGCCTGGAATATGACAGAATAGAGTGGCGCAATCGTGCCGATGAGTTTGAGGCGTGGTGCAACGGCCGTACCGGCTACCCCATCGTCGATGCCGCCATGCGCCAGCTCAACACCACTGGCTGGATGCACAACCGCGCCCGCATGATTGTTGCCTCATTCCTGGTGAAGGATTTGCTGATTGATTGGCGCTGGGGCGAGAAATATTTTATGCAGCAGCTGGTTGATGGCGATCCGGCGGCCAACAATGGCGGCTGGCAGTGGACCGCAGGCACGGGCACCGACGCCGCCCCCTACTTCCGCATCTTCAACCCCACCTCCCAGGCCCAAAAGTTTGACCCGCACGGCACCTACATTCGTCGCTGGTTGCCAGAACTGGCCAACGTGCCCCCAAAATATCTCTACGAACCGTGGACGATGCCATCCCCGGTGCAAAAAGCGGCTGGCTGCCAGATCGGCGCAGATTACCCGGCCCCTATCGTGGACCACCACACGGCGCGTAAGCGGACGCTGGCCGCATACAAGAGCGCCCGCGAAGCCGACCCCCATCAAGGCGCTTAGGTTTTGCCACAGAGGGCACAGAGGTTTGAGAAATATTTTTGGGAAATTAGCGTTCCATTTTTGTGCGTGGTGATTGGCGAAATTAGTGAAGCCTTCTCTGTGAAACTCTGTGGCTACTCTGCGCAACTCTCTGTTCCGCTTTTTATCACAACATCAGCAGCCCAATTTGGGGCAAAATAGCGCCAGCTTCGGGGACGCGGTACTGCCAGCCCAGCACCTCCAGCATGATGTAATCCGCAATCGCCCACAGCCCAAAGCAGCCAATCGAGAAGAAAATGATGGCAATGGCCACGGCCACGAGCAAGCAGCCCTGCCCGCAGCCAAGACGACGAGCGGTTTGTTGGATACGGCCGTTTGCCTGCGCTGCGGGTCGCGGGTTTATTGGGGGTGGTGGCTGGGCTGCTGGGGTTGGCGCTTCGGTTGGGGCTGGTTCCGGGCCTGGCTCCACTTCGATTTCACCATGACCGCGACAGCCGTAGGTGGCGCACTTATCGCCGTTGGCCCGCCAGCAGTGCGTGTGGTGACGGCTGCTGTCTTCCGGGCAAACAATTATCTCATCCCCCGGTGCAAACGGATCCTGGCAAAGAACGCATTCTTCGCCCAAAAACGGGGATTGCTTGGTGATGGTAAGGGGTTGTGGCATGAGGGGAGAAATTAGAGAGTGGAGAGTGGAGATTCAATCTCCACTCTCCACTCTCTTTTTTAATCAATTTTGATTTGATCCAGCAGCCACTTAAACAATCGTTGCAGCAGGGTGGGGCGGCGCAGCTGCTCGACCTGGCGGCGCTGTTCTTCTTTCAGGCGCTTGGTTTGGCTGGAACGGCCGTTTGCCGAAGGTCGTGGCAAGTCGGTATATTTGATGCTTAAAACCGGACTGATGGGCGTACCGTAGATGTTAAATTTCTCGTGGCCACAGCCCAGCACGGCACATTTGCCGCCCCCCTGCTCCCAGCACGTTTTATGGTACAGCGTGCCGCATTTAGCGCACACCACCGGCAGCAAATCCCGGTCTTCCACAAACTTTTCCACCGGATTGGCGCAAATAGGGCAGTGCATACTCAGTTGGTTGGCCTCCTGAATGTCGCTATTCGTAATGGTGAGGGCGGGCATTTCTTGTTCGTTCATTTTGAGCATTATAACAGTATTCAGTGGTCAGTGAACAGTATTCAGTCGTGCTTAAACTGAAAACTGTTTACTGCTTACCGAGTACTGTTTACTGTTTACCGATTACTGAAAACCGGTCACCAGCTTCCTGACGCCCAATCGGGCCATTGAAAATTATGCCGCGACACCTGCGTTTTTTGCCGGTCCCAGCTAAAAAAGCCGCTGGTTTGGGCTCGGGGGTCCAGCACAAGGGCCACATGCCAAATCTGCGTAAAAAAGTTCTGGTGAATAAAGAGATCCATTCCCGACAAAAAGATGCCAAAGCCGGGATGGGTATGGTACCAACCGACGATAACGGCCGTTTCATCCGGATACCGTTCGTGCAGCTTATCCGTCATGTAGCGCCAGCTTTCTGGCGTGTAGGTGACGCTGGCCCCGTGCATCACCGTATGTTTGGCGATGATGGTGTCCAGGATGTGAACCCGGTAACGGCCGTCTGGCTGTTTTTCCGGGCGGGGTCCCACAAGCACCCCCGCCACTTCCCGATTTAAGCTGCTGAGGGCGTGTGCCTGTGAAGCTCGCAGCGCCGGTTCCTCGATGGTGATGTCCACCGCAGCGGGCGTGGGGTCGCCGATGGGCAGATGCCGCCCGGCAATGCGAACCCGCGCCCGGCTGGGCGCAATGACCGTGTCTGCTGCATCTGGCAGCGCTTCGCGCTCCTCATGCACCGGTTCTGGCTCAGAGACGATGATGTTTTCCACCTCATCGGCGGCTTCGCTGGTTGGTTGGGCAAGTTCAGGTTCTGGCTCAGGTTCTGGCGCAACGGCCGTTTCCGCACCACCCATTTCTTCTTTGTCTAAGGCCACATCATCGTCAATTTGGGCGGCTGCGGCTGGTTCCGCTGCTTCTACTTCACGCGCCGCTTCAGCAGAGATGTTTGCAGCCGTTTCCACCACCATCTTGGCCAGCCATTCCCGCGACGGGGCGACCGGCTCACCCGCTGCATCCACCACATCCATTGCCATTTTCACCGTGCCGTCTTTGGCCAGATCGGCCAGTTTGATTTCGCCATACGTTTGCCAGATGTCGGCTTCCAGCTGGTCGGCAAATGCTTGCAGTTCTGCCAAAGTGCATTCGTGCAGCGTTTTGTGGCTGCCATCTACCGGCACCAGCTCTGTGGGCGTCAGGCGGATGTTGGCGGAAACGGCCGTATCCGTCCCCGGCAAATGGATTTGAATCATGGCCACATAATGAGTCGTTGTTGTATTGGTCATAAAAATTCCAGGTTTTAGTTGTTGGTGGTTAGTAGCTAGTAAAACCACTGGCGACCAGCCACTAGCCGCCAGCAACCAGTTCTACAGAAATTTGGCAGTTTACCACGCCGGGTAGGGGGATATTTTGCCGATTAACGGCCGTTAGTCGCAGTTCATAGCTTCCTAAGGGCAGTTCGCTGGTGTCCCAGCGGATTAACAAGCCCAAATCAGTCTGGCGGCGAAGCACCCCGGCCAGCTCCCAGCTTTCGCCGTCGGCCAGGCGGTATTCAAGCTGGAAACGGGCCGCTTCTGGCTGGAAGGCCGTCCCAAAAATGGCCACATCCTGCCCGCGTGCGACGCGGCTTTCTGCCGCCGGAGCCAAAATGCGCAGCTGCGGATTGACGCAGCTCAGTGCATTGGCCGACGTTTCATCCGCCAGGCTAACGACGACACTTTCTAGCTGGTTGACCTGCCGATTGAGCGCCACCACCCAGCCAAAAAGTAAAAAAAACCCTATGACAAAGCCTAAAATTCCCAATAGGGTGGCGTTGGTGAAGGTAAACGGCCGTTCCTGCCCCAATGTAGAGCGCCAAAAGCCTGGTTCATCCGTATGCGCTTCGTAAGAGGCGTAAAACTGCTCCGTTTTACGGCTGCGCCATACCTCTGTTTTGGCCACGCGCCACGGAGCCAGCGGGCTTTCTTGTGTATCCAGCTGTTCAAAATAGCCGGGAATGGGGGTTAAAACGCCTGCTTGCCAGCCAAAGTAGCTGGCCTCGTTGCCCAGTGGGTCTACCACCAGCCCCACATGCCAGGGTAAGGTGAAAGCGGCCGTATGGACCACCACATCATCGCTGGAGTAAAAAACGCCCAGGCCGGGATGGGTGTGGAACCAGCCCACAATCTCCAAATTGGGGTATTGAGCCGTGCGGTCGTGGTGAATCTGGCTCCAGGCGTCGGCGGTGAAGGTAAAGTGGATGGGGCCGTGATCGTCGTTGCGGGCGGGCAGGGCGGCGATCACTTCCACCAGCAGCTGCTCGCCATCGCGATAGGCGTGGCCCAGCAGCACCCCGCCCAGCTCGGCGCGCAAATTGGTGATGCTGTATGCCCGAATCTGGCTGATTGCTTGCTGGCGATGGCTGACAACGACCTGATCGGCGGCAGGCTGTTGGCCGTGCCGGTGGGCGTTGCTGGTGAGGTCGGTTAACGGCCGTTCCGGCAAGCTGTCAATTTCTGGTTGGCCAATCATTGGCTGTGGCTCATGGGTGGGTGGGGGTGTGGAACGGCCGTTAGAGAATGTTGATGCCGAATTCATCCGATTCATCCTCCCCAAGCACGATCAAATCTTCTAGCGACTGTCCTTTCAAGCTGCGCCGGTCGATGGGAAAGAGTTGCTTGTGTCGCAGCGCCCAGGCAGCTGCCTTGGAGTTCATCGGATCCTTGGGATCGTAATTCTTGTATTGAACCATTTCGCCCAGGGTCAGCAGCAGCTCGTCTAACGTTTTGGCGGGCCACCACGCCCCAATGCAAACCGCCCCCGTCACATGGATATTGGGGTGGAAGATGGGCGTGTGCCATTTGAGCTGCGGCTGCTTTAGCGGATATTCCGCATGAAGGTAGATGCTTACTTCATGCAGTTCCCGCAGTTGGGGCACGCCCGCAGAATTGATCTTTTCCACACCTTTGCAGGTGAAGCGGATCAAATATTTTTCAACCGGATCGCCGTCCGTGTTGAGAATATGAATAAATTCACTGCGATTCACCAGCGCCCGAATGCGTTCATGTTCGTTGCGCAGCCTGGTTTCACGAATGTCAAAAGCCATTGCTTCCTCAAAAAATGCAAAAAGCGGAAGGCGAAGCCAGGAATGACTCTCCTTCACGCTTCTCACTTTTCACTGATTACTGATAACTGTTTACCGACTAACCGGCCGTTACTTCCGGGAACAGGCTCAGGATATCGTCTTCGACCACGCCAGCATCGGACAATGATTCGTCTTCGCTCAGGCGCTTGCCAGAGGAGCGATGGTCCAGCCGGTAGGTGATGGGATTGGCTCCCTGACTGGTGGGCAGGCCCATTTTGCTAACCAGTGCGGGGATCAAGCGCCGCATGGGCACGTCGTCTGGGAGTTCTACCGGGGTCTTTTTGGAACCGGTGGGGTCATAGATAATTGTTTTTATGCTTGCCATTGAGAATAGCCTCCATTCGTTTGGGTTGAATTGCTTCTTTCGCCACGCTGTGTTGTGCTGTGGTTTGTTTGTGTCAAATCAACTTGGTAATACATTGTGTAATACGCAGTTAGCTGCCAGGGGTTGCAGAGTTTAGGCAAACTGCAAAAATGTTTCTTTGTCGCCCGTTAGCTCCAGGTAGATGCTGGCTTTTTGGCTGGCGCTGCGGGCGCGGATGATGGCCAGCGGCGGTACGTCTATCTCCGCCAGGGTGCGGTCCAGGAAATCTTCGCTGCCGTTTATGCGGTGGGTGAGCTGCATTTCGCGCCGCCCGCCGCAGTTGGGGCAGGTGGAGTCGTTTTCGTATAGACGCGCCATCTTGCGGAAGATGGGGAAGGTTTCGCCGCAGTCCAGGCAGTGCATGGTGGTAACGATCTCGCCGTCAAACTCCAGCACGGCATCGTCGGACAGCTTTTCGCGGGCGATGGTGAGCAGGTCAGAGAGGGTGGTGGAAACGGCCGTACCTCCCTCCAACTCCACAATCGGCTCCAGCATCGCATGGCTCATGCAGCCCTGCTTCACCGGATATTCTGTGGTGTAAATGTCGTTGGTCAGCCCGTTGATCATGATTGCCTTGCCCGGCTGTACCTCCATGTTGTGAATGAGCTTCAGCGCCTCCTGGGTCTGGAATGCCGCCACAATCGAGGCACTGGTGGGCGTGGTGGGCACCTTGCCCTGCAAAATATTTTCACGCGCCAGCAGCGGGCAGGAGTAGCGCAAGTTGATAATCTGATAGTCCAGATCGGTGAGGGTGCATTCGTAACACGCCCCCTGACCGGGCCAGAAGACGCGCACGATGCCCATCAGCTCCTGAATAGCCCCATCGACCCACGGCCGATTGATTTGCCAGCTAAAGCGATTGATGGAAAGCCGCGCTTCCCGATTGTCGAGGCAGCCGATGATGGCATCAACGTGGCGAAAAACGCCCAGCCCCATCTCGTAGTTGATGTTGCCGTGCCAGGTTTGCACGTTTACGTCTGGGTTGAGCGCTTTGACAGCTTCGGCGGCGGCATCTACCTTGCGGCGCCCCCGGTCCGAAGCGCGGAACAGCACAGAACGGCTGAGATTGCTGTCTTCGATGGTATCGAAGTCGGCGATGAGAATGTTGCCAATGCCCATGAGGGCCAGATTTTTGAGCACTTCGTTGCCGAGTGCTCCCGCGCCGACCACCAGGATGGTGGCGTTGCGCACCACCTCCTGCTGCCACCAGCTGATGTAGCCAAAGGTATGGTAGCGGTCGCTGTCGGGATCGGTAATGACGATTGTTTCAGGTGTTTCACTCATGTTTGTTCACTATTTTTGGTTTGCGAGTGGGCGAGTTTTCAGGTGGGCACGTTGGTAATCACTTGCATACTGGCATACTTTTCACTGGCAAACTTGCAGATTTTAAGATAAACGCCGGAAAAAGGGCAGTTTGAATTCGGTGCGGTCCACGTTTAGCGTGACCGATTTGCGCTCCACATCGCCGCCGAGGTCGCGTGGCCAGGTGATGTCTACGTCGTAGGTGAGGCCGGAATGGACGCGCACGGGCAGTTCGCACAGGAAGACGCCGTCCCGGTTGGTGGTGCCAGCGACGTGGGCCTTGATCCCCTGGCAGCGCACCTGCACCTGAATGCCGTACAGTCCGGGGCCATCCTGCACATCCTGCACAATGACGCGGAGCTTGGTGGTGCGTAATGGCTCTTTGTCCCGGCTGAAGCGTTGGCGAACGGCCGTTCCCAAATTCCCACCCCCACTGCTGCCTGACTGCTGCCGGGGCTGTGCGGGCCAGGTTTGCTGCCGTGGCGGCACCTGGTCGGCGCGAATGCGTATTTCTGGCATGCGCACAGGCCGCTGGTTGGCGGGCGGAATGTCGTCGTTGGTGATGGTGATGGGGGCGCTGCGGGCAGCGGTTCCCTGATTTGGCGTCGGCTCATTGTCGTTGAGTTGCAGCGTGTCTCGCGCCACTTCCGGGTAGCGCACCGGAATGGGCGGCCGAAAATGGGGCGGCACCGGGGCGATGGGCTGGCCGTCTGGCAGGGTGTCCAGCGTTGGCGTGCCGTCGCCGGGGTTGTAGGCCAGCTTTTTGCCCAGCTTGTCCCGCTCGGTGGCGCTGCGCTGAATTTGCTGCCGCAAAAAGGTGGCGGCCCGCTTGATCAGCTGCCCCGCCGGGCTGTATTCGCCTGGCGGGGAGGCCGGATCGAGCTGGTAGAGCGGGTAGCCGCTTTTCCAGGCGTGGGCGGCGATGCTTAGCGAAAGCCAGGAGATTGGAGACTTGTCCTGAGCGGAGACGAAGGATTGGAGTGGCGTTCTTTGAACGCTGGAGATTCCCGTGCTGGCGGTCGCCAGAGCGCTCACCTCTTCATCTTCAATCAGGCCGGTTTTTTGGAGTAAGTCGTGGAGGGCCAGGCGAACGGCCGTACCGCCACCAGCCACCAATCGCGCAAAATCGTTCAGGGTGGGGTCATCCACCACGCCCGCCGCCCGCAGCAGCGCCTTGGCCCGCGATTCTGTGAAGTCAGGCACGCTCTCTTCGCTTTTATTCAGATCAGCGATAAGCCAGTCGGTCAGTCGTGTGGCAAAGATAGCTAAGTGATCTTCATCTATTGATGGTAGTAGAAATACCTTAGTTTCGGCCATGGGCAATTCCTTCTAGACTGCAAATTAGCAGTTAGTTCTCTTCAGTTTCAGATTGTAGCCAGGTCAAAAAATCGGTTAATCTTGGAGTTGTGTATGCATCTCCCATGTTAACGATGTTTTTTTCATTTGACACGATGATGTAATCTGGTTCAACTTCACACAAGCCTGTTCTACTTATCCTCATTAAGATGGGGATTAATTGTTCAGACGGAATATCACATTCGCTTGACACAGCATTTTGAAATAGTTTCCAAGACTCTTTTGATTGCTTTGATTGTTCTAGGCTATCTAAGATTTTTATTTGCAGTTGGAAATCCTCTTCAAATTTTTTCAAAATTAACAGGATTCGTAATTCTCTGTAGGAAAGATCATCTAAAATGCTTAAGTATTCCTCAAACTCATCACTGCCATGACGTTTCTCGATACAAGCATTTCTGAGTAAACGCGCAAAAAGCGCGATTTTCTCCTTTTTCCTTGTATTGATTGCTGCCTTAGTAATAGAAGTAAATGCGAAAATAAAAGGTTCGTCCTGAATCAATTTTTCCGTAAGAAACCGTTGACCACTATTTAATTCTTGGAGCAGAATTTTGAATCGTTGAGCCTTAGAATTTTCCCATTGAGCAATTAGTGCCGCATCCAAAGCACTAGCAAATGAACCAAAAACCGGAATACCTCCGACAAGAGCAACTAAAGCACGCATAAGAGGATCGTTTTCATATGTATCCAGTAGTGATTGGAACTTACTGGAATTCAGAGAAATTTGTTTGCTTGTCATAGTTCATTATGACCGACATATCAAAATATGCCGGTCATTTGGGGTGCTAGATTGCCAGGCTGGTTTCCAGCTTGTGCAGCCCATCCCAGACGCGCATCAACTCTTCCAGATCGGAGATGTTTTCCAGGTCCATTTCCATCGCTTCGCGCAGTTCCGGTCTTTGCAGGTTGCGGTCGTGCTGCTTCAGCATTGGCTTGACGATGTGGGTGTTGAAGTCCCGCTCTGCCTTGGTGGCTTCCAGCCAGAAGAGGCGGCGCAGCCGGGGCAGCAGGTCGTCGTCGTTGAACAGGTCGTTGAGAATTTCGCCAAAGATGCGGTTGACCTTCACGGCAACGTTGTCCAGCTTGTCGGCGTAGCTCGCTTCCAGATCAGCCTGGGGCACTGGAGCGGCCGTTTCACCCAGAAAGCTAATCTCAAAGTCGGTGGCGGGTTGGGCCGGTTCATCCAGAATGGAGATGTTGATTTCCGGCTCTTCCGCCACGGCAGCCGATGCGGCTGCTTGCTGCGTGCTGTTGGGTGCTGGGGCGGTTAGCGCCATCTCGCGCCGAACCGATTCAACGCCATGCAGAGCCACATCCAGCAGCCGCTCGTTGGTGTTCAGCGACAGTTCCCGCTCGCCTTCATCCAGCCGGTGGTGTACGGAGCGTTCGGGCTTCATCAGCTCGTACATGGTGGCCTGCTGGCAGACGTGACGGAAGTTGCGCCCGACTCGTTCGACGAGCAGGTTGAACGCTTCATCCAGGTTGAGGCCATCGGCCGTTTCGCCGGGGATGGCGTAGCTGTATGGCTGGTTATAGGCGGCGCGTTGCAGACGGCCGTATATCTCATGCGCTTCCAGGGTGCGTTCCAGCTCGGCGGCAATCACATCAGCCGCTTCAGGCATAAATTTGGAGATGGAATCTTGCAAAATCAGCTCCACCTGGAACAGGATGCGCTTGATCGGAATTTCGATGCCGCTGGTGCCCCAGATGAGGTTGTCGTAGGTCACATCCCGGTCGTCCCAATATTCTGTGCCGTAATTTTCCAGCAGGGTTTCCACTTCGCGCTGGACGGCGTCTTGCACCATTCCTTTGATGCCGTTGAGGGTGGGGCGCAAGATATTGCGGAAACGGCCGTCGCTGTTGGTGCGGTTGTTTAGCTCCAGCAGGGCATTGTGGAAGGCCCGAGGCAGCTCTTTTTGCTGGCGAACGATGACGTTTTCAAAGCGTCGCTCTTGAAGTTGCTCCCAGCTGTTGGCGAAGGGCGGGTGTACACCACGATGGGCCAGCTGTTTTTCGTAGTAGAAGCGCAGCGCTTGCAGGCTGTTGCGAATGCGGGTGGCTGCTTCGCGCAGCTGGGTGCGCACACGCTCGGTTTTGATGAAGGTGATCAGCTTTTCGCGCAGCAGCGGTACTTCGCTGAGTTTTAGGAGCGCTTCGGCCGTTTCCGGATCCAGCGGATCTTTCGTGTTGACCTGACCCAGCTGGTCGCGGAATACCTTGAGGATGCGCTCCGTTTCGCTGGCGAACTCGTCTGGCGCGTTGTCGGGGTCCTGCACGTAGAGGGCGGACGGGGCCATCACCAGGAAGTAGGGCCGATTGTGGCCGCGATCCCGATACCGTTCCCAATAGTTGGGGGCGATGTAGCGGGTGACTTCTTTCACTTCCAGTTCGGCTTCTGGCAGGCCAGAGTTGAGGCGGTCGAACGCCTGGCGAATGTTGCCGCCGTTGACGGCCAGGAAGATTTTGCTGGCCGCTTCATCCAGATCGCCGCCGCTGAGGCCAAAGAGACGATTTTCTTTGATCCAGTTGACGGCCGAAAGCGATTTCAGCTCATCGACACGCTGGCGACCGGCATCGGTGACGAGAACGATCATGGCGTCTTCGCGCTTCATCTCTTCCAGGGTGATCGCTTCGTGCAGCTTCATGCCTGCGCCCAGGCCTGGCACATCGACGATGCGCAGATAGCCATTCATGAGCAGGTTTTCCTGCCCGGCGCGGGGTTGAATCTTGAAGGTGGCGGATTTAATGAGCCGAATCTGGCGCTGCTGGCTGCCTTTGAAGCCGTCTTCACGCAGGTGGCGCAGGGAATCTTCATTGTCCAGAGACAGGCTGCGCGGGGCGGGCGGGCCTTCGGCGTACATTGATTTGTTGAGTTCGTAGGAGTCTAGGCAGTCGATGAGGATTTCCAGGTATTCGTCCCGCTCGGTTTTGGCGTTTTCAGCCCCGTCGGTCATGATTTGCTGGATCGCTTCGCGGGCTTGTTCGCGCTCGCCGTCGTTGATGATGTCGAAGCCGTCAATCTCGGCTAGCTGGCAGAGGCGGCGGACGCGCTGGGCGAATTCGTCCTGGGTCCAGTAGGTGAGGACGAGGGATTCAGCTTCGCCTTCCTGGGCCTGTTCGATGTAGACGATGGTGCCGGTAACGGCCGTAACGGCCCCGGTTGGCAGCAAGTTACGCCCCAGCAAGCCGTTGATGAGGGTGCTTTTGCCCACGCCCGTGCCGCCAAAAAAGACGAGGGTGTAGGTGCGCTGGGCCAGAATCTTTTGGGCCTCATCGACGCTTTGTTGTGCCTGGGGCACGGCGCGAATGAGGTAGTCGCGGGTCTGATCGATCACTTGTTGCATATGAATCCAATGCTCGACCTGAGTGGGGCTGATATGGGGGAGTGTTTCCAGGGATGTTTTGAGGTCCTGATATTTATCGGTTTGCTTTTTCGGGCTCATGTGTGCGGTTACCTTCCTTGCAAAGATTTGATTTATTTAGCCGCAGATTTTGCGGATTACGCAGATTTTTTCTGCTTGAATGTGGTTATTGTTTGACGCCACAGGGGTTAGGAACGCCCATGATGTGGCGGTACACTGGTTTATACGCAAAGGGGTGGGGAAAGGTTGCACGGTTGGGGAAACGGCCGTTTAGCAGGCTAAAAAGCACCGTCATAGACAAATTACCTAACCCCAGCGGGGTATATTCTTACACGGCGCTTATTGATTTTACTTTGTTTCTATGATACCCTTCTGTTTATAACGCGGTGCGTTATATTATGGAGGCAAGTTATGATTATGGGAGCTAGGCAATTAGCCAAACGATTTACCACGAAGGATGGGCAGGAAGTCTGGGTGCGCTTACTGCGCCAGAAGGATGCGCATCATCTGGTAGATTTATTTGAACATATGGGCCCAGAGAGCCGCTACCGTCGCTTTCATCAGCCGGCGGACAATGTGCCGCCTGAGCAGGTATGGGCGGAGGCGAGGCGGATTGCAACGGCCGTTCCCGACGACCAGCTGGGTCTGATTGCGTTTTCGTCGCTGCCGGAAGGGGTAGAAGTGGCAGTGGGCGCCGCCCGTATTGTCTGGCTTTCAGACAGTACGGCCGAAGTGGCGATGTCGGTGCGGGACGATCGGCAGGGGCAGGGCATTGGCAAGCGGCTGCTGAACATGGTGCTGGAGATGGCTCAGATAGCCGGAGCGGAGATGGTGGTAGGTCTCATTCAGAATGACAATGATCCGATTTGGCATCTGTTTGACCAGCTGCCGTACCCCATCCAGCGGACGATTGACGGAACGGAGTCGGAGATAGTGATTGATTTGACAAGGATGAAGGAAGGGGGGGAAACGGCCGTGTAGCCATCGCCCCCCTTGCAAAATTGAAAACAAAACGCGCCCAGCGACGGGCGTGTTTTTGTTATGGTTTTACGATGATGGGTAGGTACAGGTATTGCAGGAGTGAGCCTTCTGGCTGAAATTCGACTGCGCCGATGTCGCAAACGGCCGTACCGTCCCCATTGCCATCTAACGAACGGGATACCCCTCGTTGATCTATCTCCAGACAGGCTGTGTTGCTGCCTGCATCAATTGCCGGGCTGGCTGGTAGCAGCGCCATGGTAAACGTAGACCCACCATTATCCTGCAAGTCACCCAATTGTGGATTTGTGTTGCTTATATCAGAGGGCTGCGAAAACCCACAACTGTTATCGCTGCTCAAATTATGACCAGCTGAAACGATACTGCCCATTGAGATGCCATTGGTCGTGCAGTTCCCGCCCAGGTTGTTGGCAATAATTGTGTTTGCCACGGTTAAAATTGCATCGGAATCTGCGATAACGGCTCCATTAGGTAGATGCCACCCCCGGATGCAAAACCACTCATAGCATCATTATTATGAACTGTGCTGTTAGTAATGAGGAGGTTACCTTGAAAATTGAAAATGCCACCCCCTCTGCTGGATGTGGTGTTGTTTGTATAAATCGTACTGTTTGTTAGAGTAATGATGCCAAAATTAAAGATGCCACCCCCATCAAGGTAAACCGTGTTGCTATAAATGTTCACACTGTTTAAGGTGGCGTTTGCAGAAGGAGCATTGTAAACACCACCACCAAAATATGAGTAGTTTTTGTAAAAATCACTTTCTTGGACCAACAATAGGGCGTTATTGTTTATCGTGCCTCCTTGACCACCGATTCCTGCAATAAAATTATGGGCAAAAGTGGTGTTTGTCACGATTAAGGTTCCGTCGTTATAAATTCCGTGTCCAGCAAAACTTGTATTGCTAAGCACTTCTGAATTGCTAATTTCCAGGGAACCGGCATTGTAAATTCCGCCGCCCAAGCCGCTGCCAAAGTCGCCAAGTGCGCTGTTGCTTAAAATAATGACGTCAGACACTTGAACTGCATTGGTTGGCAGCGCATTGTAAATGCCCCCGCCATTTGTATCTGGAACTGTTGCAACTGAATTGAAGCCACCATTCCGAATAGTGAGATCACTGAATGAAACGGTTATATTGTTTGTCTCAGTAATATGAAAGACACGATCTATCATTGAACCGTCTATGATAGTTGTATTTGCGCTGACGCCATTTATAGAAAGCGAATCGGTAATGTCTATGTCGCCAGATGCAGCGGCGTCCTCTTCTTGACCGGCAATTGAGAGTATAAAAGTATTGGCAGACAGGAAAATGCTATCGCTGCCTGGCAAGGCATTGGCTTCCATAACGGCCGCTCTTAACGTACACTGCCCAGGTACGGCCGTTTCACACACCCCATCCCCCGGATTCACATCCACCGCATCGACCGTGCTGTTGACAATGAAGGTGGCACTGGGGCTGGCTTTGGTTTGCAACGCTGCCATAAACAAGAAAAGCAGCGCCACGGGAACGATTGTGGCTAGGGCCAATTTGGAATATTTCATGGAATCCTCCTGTTATTGTTGAGAGATGGGATGGAAACGGCCGTTTACCTGGTAATCATTGGCAAATAAAGCATTTGTGTGGATGGCGATGGTGGCTCACCTTCAATCCAGGCGCCATAAAAATCGAACCCTTCGCCGGCTACATCGCTTACCTCTATCCACATGGCAAAAATATAGCCCGTGTCGCTGACGGCCACGCGAGGCGGCAGGCATGATATTTCTGCAGCGGCCGTTTGGCTTAAATCAATTAGGCCATCTGCTTCGTTCCAGAAATAGTTCGTTCTAGTTGTTTCATCCTGCCAGACGACAAACAAACCGTCATCAGCATCAGTGTCATGGCTGTATGAGCGGCCAGAAGTTGAGCAAGGCAAGCTTTCCCCAGCAAGGTGAACCATCTCCTCGGCGCTGTTCCAAATGTAAATCCCTTCAGGTTCGCCATTGAGCATGCCGTGCCAGGTGGTATAAGGTGCTCCGTTTCCCAAAAAAGCCAGCTTCATCGGTTCAAAACTGGTTGATACCGTGCCGATGTCTAGCTGGGTAAAGAGGTTGACAGGGGTGTTTGTGCCTGATCGCCAGAAGAAATTTTCATAAACCCCATTTTCTACAAGCTGTTCAGACCATAAGACAAAAAGCTCACCGTCGCTTTGTTGAACATACCGCCCCATACTGCCAATGCGTGTATTGCTGCCAGACAGCTGGCTTAAATTGGTAATGGTTTGGTTGATGTTGTTCCAGTTGTAATAATTTTCGTTGATCCCGTCGCCGCTAGTCCAGGTGAAGTGAACTTCGCTGCTCCCCGAAAGGCCGGTTAATGTGCCAAAGTTGATGGGTACGGCCGTTGCCAGAATCACAATCGGCTGAACCAGGCTGCTGTTCCAGTAACGATAGCGGCGCTGGCCAGAAAACTGGTCTACCAAAACGGTATGAAAGGTATCGGAATCATCTTTGTAAATGGCATAGTTGGGGTAACATTCGCCGCCTGGGGCCAGAGTGGTAGTGGTTTGGCTGCTTGTGTCCCAGGTTGCCAGGCAGACACCGGCAAGTTCTTTGACCCAAAAGAGATAGGCAGTGTCGGTTGAATCGACAAACCAGCTTCTTAGCGTCACTGTACCGCCCAAATTATCGGTGGATGCAGGAATGGCTTGCACGCTTTTTGTAGCAGAGTTCCAATAATTAATTGGGCCTTCCCAATCGGCTAACCAGGCGATATGAGCTACATTGTTGATAACGATCATGTTTTGAATGCCCGGCAGCACAATAGGCGTGAGCAAGGTCGAGTTCCAGTAAAAATAAATAATGGTACTGCCATCATTGCCATACTCGGCCCAGGTGACGTGGGCGGTGTTGCTGCCTAGCATGATGCGTGTAGGGCCAAAGTTGTACTCATCCCCTTCGGTTTGGCTGCGGTCGGTAAGCAGCGTTGTGCCGCTGGCCACGCTCCAGTGAAACATATCCCGCCCTTCTGCCGTGCCGGTATCTTCGATCCAGATAACATGGGGATTGCCAGCTTTGTCCAGATGAATATTGATCGTGTTGGTGAGCGGCCAAACATAACCTTCTGTTTGGGTGCGGTTGGTGAGAAGCAGGGTTCCGGTAGCGGCGCTCCAGTAAAAGAGGTCGGTGCCTTCTGCCGTGCCCGTTTCTTCTACCCAGACAATGTGAAAGGTGCCGTCTGGGGCAACGGCCGTATCATACATATAAAAGGTCACATCCCCCTCACTTTTGTCCCAGTCCGATAATCGTATTGTGGCGCCGCCTGGCAACTGCCGGTAAAAAAAGTCGCTCCCTTCGCTGCCATTCCCCTTTTCTTGCCAGTAAAAGTGAGCAATGTTGCCGCTGGGTTCCAGGCCATAGCTGGTGTCAAATAGGAAAACGTCTTCAATTGTCTGGTTGTGGCTCGACAGCAGTTCAACGGTAAAGGGAGGGCTATTGCCAGCTTGCGTGGGGCTGGATCTGGAAATAAAAACGAGGAAAATTGGTAAGCAAAAACCAATAAGTAGAGGGAAAATCATTCGTTTCACGGCTTGTATCCTTATCTTTTGTGAAAAATTTGGGTCAAAACGGCCGTTCCCCTTTCAACTGGCAAGAAACGCCGAACACAGACAGAATTATAATTCCGAAAATCCCAACATACAATTTATTCAACCGACATTTTGCCTACGTTGGATCGGTTTTGGATCGATGCCCGAATGTAGTATGAAATGGTTGACGCAAACGGCCGTTCCATAGAAAATGGCCCTGGCGACAACAACTCAACCTTTAGGAGGTGGCTTTATGAGTGGACCGTGGCGACAGCGCAGCGGCCTTTGGCAGGCAGATATTGCTTCCATTGTGCTGCTCATCCTCTTTGTCCTGGCTATTTTTGGCCTGGAAGCGTGGCTTCAGCCCCAATTTACCCCCACATCATTGATGTTAACCGGCATTTTTATCGCGTTGGTACCGGCTGTTATCTGGCTGGCTTTCTTTTACCGGCGAGATCGATTAGAGCCGGAACCCAAGCATCTGGTGCTGCAAATGGTGATTCTGGGTGGCCTGCTGGCCAGCGCCATCGGCATTCCCGTGGTGGATGGCCTGTTTGGTGTGCCCCAATGGCTCAGCAGCAGCCCCGCCTGGGCGCAGCTGCTGGGTGGCTTTCTCATCGTGGGCATGACCCAGGAATTTTTGAAATATGCGGCCGTTCGCTTTTCCGTTTATTACGCGGCCGATTTTGATGAGGCGATTGACGGCATCATTTACGCCACGGCGGCGGCCATTGGCTTTGCCGTGGTGCTCAATATCCACTTTGTCGTTAGCTCCGGCGGGGTCAATTTAGGCTCCGGGGCCATTCGCATTGTGCTCACCACATTGGCCCAGGCCAGTTTTGCCGGGGTGGTGGGCTACTTTTTGGGGCGGATGAAGTTTGAGAAACGGCCGCTTTGGTGGATGCCCCTCGGTTTAACCGTGGCGGCGGCCCTGAACGGTCTCTTCTACTTCCTGCGGGGTAACCTGAGCCAGAGCAATCTGGGCACGGTGAACAACTGGGTGGGGCTGCTGCTGGCTGCTGTTTTAGCGGCGGCAATCACCTGGTTCCTCTCCCGCTCCATTCAGCACGATTTGGCCGTGCATGGAGGTGACTAAATGACCCCCGTCAGCGTACCAAACCCCCAATTGACCGCTGAACGGCAGTCGGCTGTTTTGACAGTGTGCCTGCTGCTGATCGCTTTATTGTTGGGCTGGCAGGTGAAAACGGCCGTACAAAACGCCAGCCGCACCATCGAACAAGGTGGGTTTATGGCCGATGTGCCCCCTGGCTGGCTGGTGCAGCCCGGCGCAGGTGATCTGGTGGTCGTGGCCCGCAATCCGCAGGCGCTGAACCATCTGTACCGCGTCAGCCAGCTGCCTGCCGCCAGCGATCTGGACAGTTTGGCCGAAAACCGCAATCTGGTCCGCATCCGCCTGGACAGCTCCTACCGCGTTCTGGACGCTTCCCCCGTCATTTTTGATGGACGTGATGGCTACAAAATCAACTTTGCCCGCGTCGATCTCAACCCCAACGGCCTGCCCCAGGTCATCGAAGGGATCGATTACTACTTTGCCGCCGAGGATCGGGTCATCATTCTGTCGCTGGAAGCGCGAAGCGAAACCTTTGCCACAGCGCTGCCTGCTTTTCAGCGATTTATGCAATCCGTGACCTACCAATCAGGAGAGTGAGGCATGAAACGAAATCCAAAAGCTCCAATCCAACTGCTCTTTTTTCTGCTGATCCTCTTCTCTTTCACTTCGATGGCCTGCCAGCTGGGCGCCGCTCTGGAAACCACGCCCACACCCCGTGTGCGCGATGTGGCTGACGATGACGACGGGGCTGTGCCAACGCCAACCGGTGAACCCGAAGCAGCCCCAGTTGTCACTGCGCCGACACCAGAGCCAGAGGCTGCTGCTCCACTCAATGAACCCGCACCGATTGAGCGGCTTCAGGCGGCTACGGTGCAGATTTTTGCCAAGGCGGTGATCAACGGCCGTCTCCAAACCATCTGGACCGGATCAGGTACGATTGTTTCGCCCGATGGCGTCATTCTTACCAATGCCCACGTCGCAGCGCCTACTTCGCTTGGCCTTGCCACCCTCTACAACGACCCGGAACTGCTCTTTGGTGAAGAGCCAGACCAACTGATAGTTGCTCTCAGCGAAACGGCCGATGATCCCCCCGTCGAAACCTACATCGCCGAACTGGCTGCTGCCGACGGGGCGCTCGATCTGGCCGTCATCAAAATTACGGCCGATTTAGAGGGGAACAAGCTGGACACGGCCACGCTCAACCTTCCTTTTGTGGAGATTGGCGATTCCGACAGCATCAGGCTGGGGGATGAAATCCGCATTTTGGGCTATCCAGGTGCGGGTGGCCAAACGATCACCTTCACCAGAGGCAACGTGGCGGGCTTCGAGAGCCAAAACCGGGTGGGGGGGCGCGCCTGGATCAAGACTGATGCCACCATCTCTCCCGGAAATTCCGGCGGACTGGGGGTGAATGCTGCCGGACAAATCATCGGCGTGCCTTCGTATGGCCAGGAGGCAATTGGCGGGGCGATCAACCGCCTGCGAGCGATCAACTACGCCGCGCCGCTGCTGGCTGCGGCCGAAATCAGCGCTGGCTACCAAAGCCCGTTTGTGGTGTTTGGCACCGGCCAGGAAACGTTTACCCACGTTACCTGGGCCGATGATTTTAGCGATGAGGATCAGTGCGCCATCGGGCCACGCCAGAGCTATCCCGGCAATACGACTCTAGCCGTAGCCATCTTTGCCTACAGCGGCCTGACCGATGGGCAGCAGGTGCTGATTGCCTGGTGGCTGGAGGATGAGCTGCTCAGCACGGTGGTGCTGGAGTGGAACGAAGGCGCTTCGGGCAGCTGTTCGGCGTTCTATTTCCACAACTACGGCGATCCGATTCCCAATGGCAATTATGCGGTGGAAATTTATGTGGGTGGGGATTTAGAGTTTGTGGGTATGGCGGAAACGGCCGTTGGCGGCTCAACCGTAAGCAGCAGCGGCAGTACCGGCAGCACCACCAGCAGCGGCGTGCTGGTTGATGGTGAAATTCTGGATGCCGACAGCGGCAAACCGCTGCGGGGAGCTGTTATTATCATCTTGCAACCGGGCACCAACCTGAATACCTGGCTGAATAACCCGGATGAAAAAGCAATTTTCACCTACGCCGAAACCGACCAGAAAGGATACTTCTTCCTGCCCCAGGCATTGCAGCGCGGGGTGGAATATCCTGGCGTCGCCGGGCTAACCGGCTACTACAATAATGATGGCTATCTGGAATTCACCGCTGATGATCCAGACATGATCTTCCTCACGCTGGAGTTAAGTAAGTAGAAGGACAGTTTGCGAGTGGGCGAGTTTGCGAGTAGGTGAGAACACCAGCCACTCGCCACTCGCAACTTGCAACCCCTTCCCCAAAGTGACGTATAATGAGGCGTATCCGTAACTGAATTATCAGGAGAAACTATGCGTATCATTTTGTATTTGGGTAAGGGTGGGGTAGGTAAGACGACGGTGGCGGCAGCAACGGCCGTTCGCAGCGCCGAATTGGGCTATAAAACCCTGGTTGCCAGCACCGACATCGCCCACAGCCTGGCTGATTCATTGAATGTACCGTTGGCCGCCAACCCCGTTGAGGTTGCCCCAAACTTGTGGGCGCAGGAGATCAGCGTGGTGGCCGATATTCACAACTATTGGGGCACGCTGCAAGATTTTGTCTCTGGCATGTTCCGGGACGGGAACAAGGTTAACAACGTGGTGGCCGATGAGCTGTCAGCCTTTCCCGGTATGGATGAGATTGTCAGCCTGCTGCACATCAACAAGCAGGCCAAAGAGCGCAACTTTGACCGGGTCATTATTGACGCAGCGCCCACAGGGGAAACGATTCGCCTGCTGACAATGCCCGACACCTTTCGTTGGTATGCTGGCCATTTGAGCCGGGGGCGGAGTAATGTGGTGAAGGCGTTACGGCCGTTTGCCAGCCGCCTGCTGCAAGGGCCAGCCGAAGTGCTAGAAGCGCTGGAAAAACTGGACGCCGCCACCGGCGAACTGCGCGAAACCCTCAGTAACCCTGAAATTAGCAGCTACCGCGTGGTGCTTCAGCCCGAAAAAATGGTGGTGCGCGAAGCCGAACGTGCCGTGAGCTACCTCAGCCTGTTCAACTATCCGGTAGACAGCATTATCATCAACCGAATCCTGGCAGAATCCGAAGTGGAAGGGCCGTTTTACGCCCAGCTCCGCGAGCTGCAAGCCAAATATCTGGAGATGATCGAGAACAACTTCAAGCCGCTGCCGCTGTGGCGTGCCCCCTATTACGCGCATGAAGTGGTCGGCATCGAAGCGCTCTCCCAACTGGCTCGCGACTGTTTTGGCGAAACCGATCCTGGCGACATTTTCTACCGGGGCGTTTTGCAGGAGATAGTGGAACAGGCAGACGGCCGTTATCTCATGCGTTTACCCATGCCCTTTGTGACGGGTGGCGACGTGAAGCTGCGTAAGCGGGGCGACGAAATGTTCATCACCATTGGCAACTTCAAGCGAGAGATGATCCTGCCCACTGTACTGGCCAAGCGGCGGGCGGGCGGTGGTACGCTGCAAAATGGTGTGCTGGAAATCACCTTCTTGCCACCAGAACCAGCCCCTGAACCAGCCTGATCCACATTTTGGTTTTTTGCAACACTCGTGCTGTTAGCGACGAAGTGCGGGTGTAGGTAGAGCACGCCATGTCTGCGTTGGGCTACAGGCCCAATGCCCTGGCACGCAGCCTGCGCGGTCAATGGCCAGCTGGCTCACAGCTTCAACCAGCTGGCCGAATCAGACGATCTACGCCGCCAGTTCGACAACAAAATGGCGGCACTGCGGCTGGCGCTGCTGCCTGGCCTGACCATCGCCCGCCATCTGGTCGAAGCACATGGCGGGCCTATCTGGGTCGAAGGTGACGGGTTGGAGTAGAGCGGCCGGTTTTGCTTCACTCTTTTAGGCTGATGGCTGAATAACAACGGCCGTTTCATCTGTGCCCGTCAACTCACCCTCAGTAACGGACAGCTGTACCTTGTACCTGCCGACACCTGGATTTTCTACCCAGATGTCCCGACCCCGGCCAACTTCTTCACCATTGATTGTCCAGACAAACTGCTCATCGGTCAGGTCGTGTTCGGTACGGCTTTCGGCGGTGCCCCATAGATGCAGTAGCCGTTCGCCGTAGGCCAGGTCGTTCTGCTTGGGATACAAAATTGTCACCACGGGGGGCCGCGCCGTCATTTCCAGCGGCTCACTTTCGGCCACCGTGGTGTAGAAACCATCGTGCGCCATTATCTGGAAGCGAACCTCGCCGCTGGGCAGCTGTTCCGGGTCCAGGCTGATCTTGCTGTCCGTCAGACCCACCATGAGTGCATGCCACTGCTTGCCGTCGCGTGACCAGCGAATCCAATATTCTGCCTGTTCTTCGCTGCGGGTCTGGCAGCGCCAGCTCAGGTTGAGACGGCCGTCTTTGCCCGTCTGCACCCGAATATGGCTTACTTTCGGCGGTTCCGCCGGGGCCGTCCGTTCCCAAACGGTCTCGCCATCCTTCACGATGCGCAGCGTCTGGCCCGGAGCCAGATCATCCAGCATCCCTTTGAGCATCACGGGCCCTTCATCCTGATCCTGGCAGCCGCAGTCGTGGTGGCCATCACCACAGCCGGACGATTTGCCTGAACCGCACCCTTCGGCGGTGTAAGCGTACATGATATCTTGGGCGATGATCTGCCCTTCTTCGCCAATTAACTGGGCAATGTAGCGGGTGGAACGGCCGTCTCCCACCAGATAGCGCGTTTCCAGCCGGGCTACGCTGCTGATGGCCACGTCGCCGTTGGCCGAAAGCGTGCCAATCAGATAAATCATCGGTTTGATGACGTCGCTTGATTGCATAAAGTTTGCCTCGTTATCCTGAATAACCCGGCTGGTCGCCGCACCGCTGCCGGTGGGGATCACCGTCGGGGTTAGCTCCAGTCGATTAACCAGATAGTTGTGAGTATAGACCGAAATCCAGCGCGGCCCACAATACGACATGAAATCTTCCGCATCGTTGGGGTTGGCGATATTGCCGTTGTTGATGTCCAAGCCATACTCCCCAATGCTGGCCATCGTCCAGTTTGTGGCGCTGATCGGATTGGCGGGTACGTCTACCGGCAGATCGTACGGTTCGTAGATGGGATAGTTGGCATTGCCGGCGCCCGCATTACCGCAGCGGGCGTGGGGCAGGCCAAACTGATGACCAATCTCGTGGGCGTAGGTGACGGGTCGATTGGCCAGTCCGCCGGTTGCCCCCCAGTTGCAGCCAGGCACATTCACCGGAATGCCGCTGTTGATGAGGCCGTAATAGACCCAGTTTTGGCCAGGATTAGCCAGCTGATCGGCCGCAACCAGGGCAGCCACTTGTGGCAGCAGAAGGCCCCAATTGGGGGAACAGCAGCCAGGGCAGCTGCGCGGGTCGTTGAGCGGTGTGTTGGTGACAAAGGTTCCGGCAATCCGCACGTTGGGCGCTCCGGAGACCGGGTAAGTGGTCATCGTCCAGCTTGTTTCAGCCTGGCAGTCGGCCAGCGTCGGCGCTGGCAGGTTCAGATTGTTCATGCCGGTGGCGTCTGGCCCGTTGTAGCCAATGGTGATGAAGGCGGCGCTGAGGGTTTGGGTCAGGTTCACATCGACCGTGGCGGAGCCAACGGCCGTATTCCCCGGACAATCCGCATAGGGTGACTGCACGTTCACGGTGAAGCGCAGCAAACCGGTCATCATCGCCGCAGGCACCACAAAGTTCAACGTGTTGTTGATGTTGCCCCGCTCCGCATCCAGGCTGACAAAGCTGTCCTCAGCGGCCAGCGGGCCATTTTGAGGCGGCAGGGTAGCCACGACGTTCCAGACGTTGTTAACCCGCCGCTCAACGGTGAGTATGCCCGTTACGTCGGCCACCTGGCCGTTGTCAAATGCCGGACTTTGGCCGCTGCGCAGGTAGGTGCGCACCCAGGCAGTTTTATTCGTCACCAGCCGCAAGCTGTTGTCGGGGCCGCGATCGGCCGGGTCGGTCAGGTGGGCAGCGGCGCGATAATGCTGGATCGCCTGGGTGATTTCCAGCCCCTGCACGGTCAGGTTGGGCTGCCGCTGGAAGCGGAACGTCATCTCGGCCGACACCTGGGGCGGTTTACACTTGCCCTGGGCAATCAGGCGTACGGTGACGTGGGTAGTTTCGGTAAAGTGGGTTTGCTGGAAATCCCAACGGCCGCGCGGTTCAGCCGGGTCCTGGGCGGCGATGACGGCTCCGCTCTCGGCGTTCACAATTTCAATGCGCACGCGATCGGTGGCGCAGGTTTTCCAGCGGATGGGCAGCACAGCGCCCGGTTCCATACAGTCGCCATCCTGGCGGCCTTTGATGGTGAACTGCAAGATTTCAGCGGAGGTACCGGAAAAGTCTGCTTTCATACAGCCAGTGGGCCGATATTGCAGGAAACGGCCGCATACCGCAATCGTGTCCACTGGCAAGAACAGATGCAGCCCGCAGCCTGCCTCTTCAGGCACCACCACGGTGATTTGATCATCACACCAGCTTTGGGCGGCGATTGGCGAACCAAAAGCAGTCGAACCTTTTTGCCGGAAGGCGATTTGCCCGGCCACGTGGCCAAAGCCGTGCCCCTTGATCACAATTTCCTCGCCGGGGCAGGCGCGATCGGGCTGCACCTCGGTGACGGTGTAGCAGCGAATGGGCTGCCACAGTCCAATCATCTGCCGCAGGCAGGCGACCATCTCCTGGTCCAGGCAGGCGCAGCAGCTCAGGCCGCCACATTTACAACCGCAGCCTTGCCCGTTGCCGGGGTAGAGGAACAGCTCCAGCAAATCGCGGAACTGAGCCAGCCCCTTTGCATCGCCGTACAGCGCTTTGACGGCCGCACGGTGCAAACTGCCCAGAAATTCATACCGCGCTACCTGATCCAGAATCGTTTTGACATAGGTTTTGGCGCTTTTTTCGTGGTCACAGGCCAGATGCAGGGCAGCCATGATGAGCATCTTTGTTTTGTCTGGGGCGATGAGTGACGGTTTGCAGGGGCAGTCTGGGGCCTGGGGTTCTGGTTCGGCGCACGGGTCTTCTGGCTCGGCGGGGGTGCATTTTCCCGTGGGGGCGGCGGTGGGATTGGCAAAAATATCGTCGATGGTGGCGTGTTGGCAGGTATCCCCTTTGGTTTGCACCGCACACAGGGCGTCCAGCAAATCGCGGTAGCGGCCTGCTGCTGCCAGATCGCCTTGCAGCGTGGCGCAGGCGTCGGCCATGATTTGGTTCAGCAGTTGGATGGGGGGAATGGCGCAGATGAGCGCTTCCAGGCTTTGCCCATAGCCTGTTTCTCGCCGGAAGCCCAGCAAGGTGGCAGCTTCCTGAATATCTTCCAGAACGATGGGGGGCAAAAGCGGATCATCCGGACATTCCCAACTGAGGGGCGTTTGCCGGTGCCACCAGAGCGTATCGGGCACGAGGGAGAGGTTGATTTCCACGGTGTGGCCGGGCTGGCAGATTCGTTTTTGGCTGCGGGTGTCGAGAATGAGACGGCCGTCTCGGTCCCGAATTTTCAAATAAATCTCAGGCGCTCCTTCGTACGGTTCCTGAAAATCGGCCGTGCTGAACGAGATGAAAAATGAGCCATCTTGGTTGGTTAAATCCTGGCCCAAACAGTCGTCGCACAAAATATCTTCATCCCAGGCTTCCACCAGCAGCCCATGAACGCCCTGCTGGGTATCCTGACGCAGTAAACGGCCTTTTACGATATAGGGTGAGTGTGACATGCGGTTTCCTCCAAAATAGTTTTAATAGCCAAAACGCCGCTAAAGTGGGTGATCTGGCGTTGTGAAGCACCGCAGAGGGAACCGTTCTCACGGCTTGGCAGCGATGCGCCACACGGTTGTTGTTTCTATGAACGCACGCTGTCGGATTTTTCCGGTACGGTAAGCGTTGATGATCGCTTTTATTTTGTGTTCATCTGGCATTTATGGCTGGCTTATGCTGCGTTTATGTGGCGCTCATATTTCCAAAATCGGGTTGTTTTGATGCCTTTTGGGTTGCCCTCTAAATAGCAGCGTTGGCAGCGTCGTTTTTCTGCAGGGTACTCCTGTATGCTTTGGCATCTTCTTCGTAAAATGAGGCGACTCTCCCCAGGATATATCCGATACATATCTCAAGATTTATATCCTGGATATAAATTTCTTGGATCAGCGGCCGTTATCATGATGGGTGTTTGCAGCGACCTGGGCTGTCTGAACTGAACGGCCGTTTAACCATTTAACCAGCTGTAATCACGACAATTGAACAAGCAAAGTTGAATCAAGGCTGCAAAAGTAAAAGAAGTGAAAAAAGGAGTATGTTATGCAAAAGTTAAAACTGTTTCTTACCTTGCTGTTAGGCTTAGGTGTCATTTTAGCTGCGTCATTCAATCCGGTGACTGCCCAATCTGACGATCCACCAACCGTGATGGATCTTATTCGGGCTCACGATCAGTTAAATGATTTTGAGCTATTGGTTGATGCTTCTGGTCTCTCCGTTAATCTTGAGCGAGATGGCCCGTTTACGGTCTTTGCGCCGACGGATGCTGCTCTAGCAGATCTAGAAACACAGGTGGCTAATTCCAATGCGACGTTGACGGAGATTTTGCTTTACCATGTGGTAAACGGCCGTTACACAGGCGCGGATGTAGCCAACAGAAGCTCACTACCCACGCTCATGGGCGACCAGTTTGCCATTCAAGTGAATGCGGGTGAGATTGTCTTAAACGATGCTGTAACGATTACCACTTTGGATGATGCGGCCATCAATGGGGTCGTCCATATTGTGGATACCGTGCTCATGCCACCCGTAAACTCATTATTCATTGCAACTCAAGGTTCGCGAGAGGCTACATTGGATGCGGTGCTGGCCGCAGACGGCCGTTTTACAACCCTGCTCTCTCTGCTGGCGGATGCTGATTTGAATGTGGACCTGTCCAATCCGGCCCAGTCTTACACCGTTTTTGCCCCAACAGACGCTGCTTTTGAGAAGTTATCTGAGGAGCAAATGAATCAGCTGAGAAACGATTCCCAAACTCGGAAAGCGATTCTAGCTTATCATGTGATTGGTGATTCCCTGGGCATCAACCAGATCGCTACAGATAATCTAATTCCGACACTTGAAGGACGGCCGTTAATTGTCACCACCGATGAAAGCGTGAATGTTTACATTAATGGCGTATCGCTTGAATCGTTCAATATTGTGGCGGCCAACGGCGTCATTCACGTGCTGGATACCGTCTTGATGCCCTAACGCAGAAGAATTGTCCATCAATTAGATTTAGAATGGCTGGCTCACCTGATAGGTGAGCCAGCCATTTTGCTTTTCTTCTCCTCGTATAAAGTAATTCTTCGAAAACAGGACACAGATAAACGCAGATTTTCACAGATTATTATCTGCGTTTATCTGTGTTCATCTGTGTCCCTTTCATTCTTGGTGTTGAGCTTGCGCTCATGTTGTCTCCTCCGAAAATGAAAAACGGAACACAGAGTTACGCAGAGAAGACACAGAGGTACACAGAGAAATGAAGAGAAATCTGTTGATTTTCATTCATGGTGGTCAACGGCAGTTGATGTTGTCTTCTTTGTGTAGAAAATGTGTACGTCTCATAAAAGCCAGCAAAAAAGCTTTCGCCAGTGCAACTCGCTCCTGCCCCTTGCGTAGAGTTGGCATATCCGACCTGAGAAAGGAGCGTGAGAAATGTCAAAAGAATCAGTTTTAAAGGTTGAAGAGACGCGCAAACTCCAGCGTCGCCAGGCGCTGCCAGCGTATGGTGTGATTGCTATCGGGGTAGCTTTACTCATCAGCAACCTGTTTGGTTTTGAGCTAATCACCATTTTGTGGCCAGGCTTTGTCCTGGCACCCGGCCTGATGCTGCTCTGGCCTGCTTATAACAGCACCCCGGAACAGCAAAGGCCCCTGGCTTTTCTGGCCGTCCCTGGCGCTATTATGATCATCGTGGGGGCGCTGCTGTTCATTATGAATCTGACCAACTATTTTGAGGCGTGGGCCTACAGCTGGCCGTTGGTTCTTGCCTCTGTGGCCTGGGGGCTTATGTACATGAAGCGGTTCGAGCCTGAACATCGGGTGCATCACAATGGGTACAACTTCATGCGGCTGATGGTGCTGGTGGCGATGGGCTTTGCCGTATTTTTTGAGCTGCTGATCTTTGGCAGCTTTAATCCGCTGCTGCCTCTGGGGGTGATTGCTTTTGGAGTGTACCTGCTGGTGAAAGAGCGGCGTTCTGGTGAACGGTGAACAGTAATCGGTGAACAGTAATCAGTAATCAGTGAACAGTGAATAGTGAAAGGAGTATGTTTGATGGTTAAGCAACATGAAGAACAGGTAGAAGAAGTTGAGATGGCAGAAGAAGTTGTTATGAATGAAGAGGATTTTGCCGAAGAGGGCGAATCGTGGACGGAGGAGTTTGTGGCGGCAGGTGAGGATTTGGTGAATATGGTGAAGAAGCTGGCGCATGAAACGGCCGTTCGCCGTGTCGTCGTCAAAAACGAAGCCCGCAATATTCATCTTTCCCTGCCGCTGGCGGTGGGTGTACCGGGCATTGCCCTCAGCATTATGTGGGCACCGTTTTTCGCCGCGCTCGCTTTGGTGGCGGCTCTCATGGTGGATTGTACCATCGCCGTGGAGCGAGTGGCCGAGAAGGAAGCTGCCGCAGTCGCTGAGTAATGGTTTTACGGCGGCGTGTGCTAAGGGCACACGCCGTCGTAAATTTTAGCGTATCTCGTTACTTAGCGTGGAGATTTCCCGACGCAGCGAAGCAATTTCCAACGCTGATTTTTCATCCTCAAACAGCTGCCAATGGTGCTTGGTGTAAACTAGATGGCTGCACTGCAAAAAGAAGTGAGCCGCTTGCCGGTTGGCGCGAAACCCCTGATTCAACAACTTGTTAAGTAAAAAGCCAAATCGCTTGCGCCCCGAACTGGCGACAGTGAACTGGTTTGAACTGATGATTCCCAGGGCCACTTCCTCGGCCAGATATTGGCGCAGCCAGCGCCGCTCTTGCAACACCGCCCAAATGATAATGGCCAGAACCAGCAAAACCCCACCCCAATCGAAAAACAGGGCTACAAAAATAAACAGCCCCCCCAGCGTAATGGTAAAATTGTGCAGAAAATGAAGGAAAACGGCCGTTGCCCAACCCAGCAGCGGCGCTAAAATCTGCACAGTGCGATTGGTAGAGAGACGGGCAATGGCAATGCCCAGCCCGGCAAAGCTGCTAAACAGCGCATGGTTCAGGCCAAAAACAATTGCCCGCAGCACAATATTGACCCGCCACGCCTCGACCCCACCCTGGTTAAACATTTCGACAAAGTAATAGACATTTTCCACCATGGCAAAGCCCATCCCTACCATGGCCCCGTAAATGATGCCGTCTAGCGGGCTATCGATCTCGCTGCGCCAGAAGATGAAGATGGCCACAAGGGCCAGCCCCTTCACCGTCTCTTCCACGGGTGGCCCGATGAGCGACGGGGCAGCGGCCATGCCCAGCTCGCTGCCCAAAACGAGCAGCAGTGGAGCGCTAAGCAGGGTGTTGAAGAAGAATGAAATGAGAATGCCGGGGACGGCGCCCCACAAAAAAGCGGCGGCCAGCAGCCACCACGGCTCTTTTTCGTACCGATCGACCCAATAGATGATGCTTACGTAGAGGATGGTGGGCACGATGGCGGCAAGGATGGAGAGGGGGAGTACGGCCGTTTCTACCATAACTTACAAAATCAGCATCGCATCGCCAAAGGAGAAGAAGCGATACTGTTCGGCAACGGCCGTTTCATACGCCCGCAGCATAAAGCTGTGCCCGGCAAAGGCGGCTACCAGCATGAGCAGGCTGGAGTAGGGCAGGTGAAAGTTGGTGATCATCGCGTCTACGGCGCGGAATTTGTAGCCGGGGTAGATGAACAAATCGGTTGGGGCGGTGAAGGCGGCAACTGGTTTCCAGGGGCAAAAGCTGCTCGTCTCGCCGCTGGCATCCCGCTGGCTGATGGTTTGCAAGGTGCCGTTGATGCCTGCCGAGCGCAAAGCGGCCGTTTCCAGGGTGCGCATTGAAGTGGTCCCCACGGCAATCAGGCGGCCACCAGCCAGCTTGGCTTCGTTGATCCGTTTGGCGCTTTCTGCTGTCAGGCTGGCCCATTCGCTGTGGATGGTGTGCTGGGCTACCTCGTCTGCTTCGACCGGCTTGAAGGTGTCTAGCCCCACATGCAGCGTCACCGTCTCAAAAATGACTCCCTTTTGGCGCAGCGCCAGCAGCAGGTCGCCGGTAAAGTGCAGCCCGGCGGTGGGTGCGGCGGCTGAGCCAGCGGGACGTGAGTAGACGGTCTGGTATCGCTCTGGATCAGCCAGACTTTCGTGGATGTAGGGCGGCAGCGGCGTGTGACCAATGCTTTCCAGCCAGTGGTCGAGCGGCTGGTTGAAGCTGAGTTCGCGCTGGGGACCGTTGAGAACGGCCGTAACCGTGGCTACCAGCTCTGTCTCTTCACCTGCCTGATCCAGCAGCTGAATCTGGCTGCCTTCCCCCAGCCGCTTGCCGCCAACCATCGCTTGCCAACGGCCGTTTTCTAGCTGGCTGAGGAGGAGTATTTCTACCTGGCCACCGGTGGTTTTACGGCCGTACAGCCGGGCAGGGATGACGCGGCTGTTGTTGGCCACCAAAACATCCCCCGGCTGGAAATAGTCGAGGATGTCGCTAAAGGTTTGGTGGGCAATGGTTTGCGGTTCGCGATGCAGCACCATCAGGCGGGAGGCATCTCGTTGCGGTAACGGCCGTTGGGCAATCAGCTCCGGCGGCAGGGTGTAGTTAAAATCAGCTCTGTTCATGAGCCTATTGTAGCCGCCAGTGAAGGTGGGGCAACAGCAACCCCGTGGTTGTATTTTGGGTTCTTGTAGGAACTCAGGGGGTTGACCAGCCGTGATGCGTGAAACGTGACCAGCGCGGCATCACGTTTCACGCTAAACCTCGCCAAATCCTAAAGACCCAGTTTTTAATAAATGGGCTGGAACTGGCTCATCCAGATTTGTTCTTCGACAATGATCTCTTTTTTGCGAACCACGCTGCTGAGCCGGTTTTCAATTTGCATGGCCACCAGCTCTTCGATCCAGGCGCCGTGCCAGGTTTGGCGCAGATGCTCGCGTAGGGCGGCTAAATCGGTGGCATAGGTGGCAAAGGTGACGCGCTGCCGCTGCACCCGGCGGAACCAGCCGCGCCGCAGCGCTTCTTGCAGCGCGTCCTCCGCCTGCCCATAGCTGACGTAGTCGCTCTCTTCCTGGATCCAGCCGACCAGCTGGCGCTCATCGTCCAGCCGCACGTGGATGGGAGGTGGTTCACCCGTGGGATGAATGTCGAGGAGACGGCCGTTTCCCCCCAGTAATCCGTGAATTTGCTTTAGAGCATGAACCATGCTCTCTGGAGCCATTCATCACAACGACCAGCTGAGCAGCACCAGGTCGAACGGTTCGCCGGGTGGCAAATCTTCCAGGGCAAGGGCGTGGTAGCTGATTTTGTGGGCCAGTTCTGGCGGCAGCTCCGCTTTGGCAGCGGCGATGCGCTCTGTGTTGGGGTCGATGGCGGTGATGTGGGCGGCGTGCGGGGCGAGGTGGGTGGTGATACGGCCGTTGCCGCAGCCCACCTCCAGCACCCGCTGACCGGTTAAATCCCCTGCCAGCGCCAGCAATGCTTCAAACTCCCGTTCTTCTGGATCAATTCGTATAGACATTTGTGTAAAATCCGCTACCTGGGATTTTTGTTATCCCAATAGATCGTCTGGCCACCAGCAAAGCTGGGCAGGGTGTGGCTGCCTGCCTGCTGGGTCACTTCCAGCAGCGCCTGCATCTGGCTGGGGCTGAGCTGGTCTTGCCACGTTTCCAGCAGTCGGGGCTTGTCTGGCAGGTTAGCGGCGCTGTGGGAAACGGCCGCTTTTACCAATGTTTCCAGCCGGAAAGCGTGCAGCATTTCGTCGATGGTTTCCAGCAGCCGGTTGCGCGGGGCGCGCAGCGGCGTGCCGCTGGCGGTGAGGCGGAATTCGCTGCGGGTAGGCACAGTGATGGGCGTGGTTAGCCAGCTTTCGGTGGATTCATCATAGCTGCTGTTTAACGCAATCGGTTGGCCATCGAGCCAGGCGGTGAGCGTGGCGCTGGGGCTAATGCCGCGCAGGTTGAAACGGTAGCTGCGGTTGGCTGGGATGTGGCTGGTGTCGCCGCTGGCGGGATGAATCGTTACGCTCATTATGTTTTCCAACCAATCCTGCTGGAACTTCGTGAGCGCGTAGCTGCCGTTTTGGTAGTTTAATGATTCGCCGTCGTCTTCGTAGAGAGTGAATTCGCCTGAATCCCCGGCAAAGCAGTGCAGATCGAGCATCTTTGGATTGGCGATGCCGCCCCAGCCCACTTTTGGCCCCAGAGGCACAATCGCCCCGGCTTTGGCAAATAGGGGGATGTGGTGGAGACGGCCGTACTGCACCTGCCAGCTACCCCCCACAAACTGTTCGCCCGTGAAGAAGTGGTGCCACGTTCCCGGCGGCAGCCAGACGACCTGGCGACTCAGCTGGGTGTCTGGGTCGGCGGGGGTGGTGTGTGGGGCGGCGATGAGGTCTGGGCCAAAGGTGTACTGCTGCGGGCAAAGATACGCCTCGTCCGCTGTAGGATAATCGTGGTATAGGGGGCGAATCGGCGCTTCGTGCTGGGTGGCGTTGCGCCAGGAGAGGGTGTAGAGGTACGGAATAAGGGCATGGCGCAGCTGGATGGCGCTGCGGGTGATGGCCAACGTTTCGGCGTCGTAGCCCCAGGGGCGGCGCTCATGGAAGGCATTATTGGTGCTGTGCAGGCGGAAAATCGGGCTGAAGACGCCAAACTGCACCCAGCGAGTGTACAGCTCGGCCTCCTCGACGCCAAACATGTGGCCGCCGATGTCGTGGCTCCACCAGCTGTAGCCGACGTTGGCGGCGGTGGCGGTGAAGTGGGGCTGGAAGTTGAGGCTGTCCCAATCCACAAAGGTGTCGCCTGAGAAGCCAATGGGATAGCGATGGTTGCCCAGACCACCCCAGCGCGAGAAGATAAACGGTCGCTTCTCTTCTGTACGCCCCAAATCATAAAAATGCAGGTGGTTGAGCCACCAGAGCGGGTCCAGTCCCGGCAAGCCGCTGAGTTCACCCTGCTGCCAATCGATCCACCAGAAATCGACGCCATCGGCTTCGTGGGGGTGGTGCAGCAGCTCAAAGTAGGCGCGGGCAAAGTCGGGATTGGCGATGTCGAAGGGGATATTTTGATCGTCTGTTGCCTGACCCAACCGTTTCGCCATCGCGGCATACTGTGCCTCGTGCGGGCCGACGCCGTCGGCGGGATGCAGATTGAGGGCAGTTTTGAGACCATTTTCGCGTAACCAATTTAGAAACCGCTCTGGTTCCGGGAACAGGTCGCGGTTCCAGGTGTAGCCGGTCCAGCCTGCCAGGTGCCAATCCATGTCGATGATGCAGACGGAAAGCGGCACGTCGTGGGCGCGGAAATCGGCCATAAGCTGGGTGAGTTCGGGCTGGGTGTAGGCCCAGTAGCGGCTCCACCAGTTGCCCAGCGCCCAACGGGGCAGCAGCGGCACCGGGCCGGTGAGGGCGAAATAGTCGCGCAGGCAGTTGGCGTAATCGTGCCCGTAGCCAAAAAAGTAGAGGTCGAGCGCATCGGCGGCGTGGCGCGGTTCCAGCCAGCCGTCCGGGTTAAAAACGAGCGTATGGGAATCATCGACGACGGCCCAGCCGCTGCGGGAGAGCAGCCCTGGCTCCAGCGGGGTGCTGCCGCTGACCTGATCCAGCGTGCGGTAGGTGCCGCGCAGGTTGGCGGGGTCTTTATCGCCAAAATGCCAGATGGCCTCGTTTTCTTTCAGGCGGATTTGCAGGCTGTCGGCGGAGAAAGGCTTTTCAATTTTGTAGATAAGCAGCAAGTGGTCAGTTTCAATGTAGAGACGGCCGTTTTCCACCAAATGCTCAAACGGGGGCACAGGCTGGCTGCGGTACCAGAAGGGCTGGCTGGGGTTGTTTTGGAAACGGCCGTTTTCTTCATGCTCCAACCGAATCAGGCGGGAGGTAAACACGGTAAACCGGGCCGAACCAGCCACCACGACGGCTTCCGGGTTGGCCACCGGTTGAAAATCGAGCTGAAAATGGGGAGGAATTTGTGTCATCCGCTGCTCCTTTTGTATGAATGAGGTATTGTAGCGGAATCAAAAGTTAATGGTAACTGTGCAGGTAATTAATAGCGGTGTTCCCGCCTAAATTTCCCGTTGTTCTCTGTCTGGTTGTGATACAATTGAGCCCATGAGTCGAGCTCTTGTGATTATTGGTGGCGGGTTGGCTGGAACAGAAGCGGCATGGCAGCTGGCAGAACAGGGCATTCAGGTAAAACTGTATGAAATGCGCCCGCAGCGGCAGACACCTGCTCATCTGACCACCCAACTGGCCGAACTGGTTTGCAGCAACTCGCTAGGGTCTATGCTGCCCCACAAAGCGCCTGGTCTGCTTAAGGCAGAGCTGCGCGGTCTTGGGTCTATGATTTTGGCCTGCGCGGCGGAAACGGCCGTTCCAGCCGGTTCTTCTTTAGCGGTAGACCGAGACAAATTTGCTGAGCTGGTTACGGCCAAAATTGAAGCCCATCCCAACATCACCTTGATTCGTGAAGAGGTAACGGCCGTTCCCCAGGAACCCACCATTATCGCCAGCGGCCCGCTGACCTCCCCCGCGCTCACCGCCAGCATCAGCCAGCTCACTGGCGAAGAGTACCTCTACTTTTACGACGCCGTCTCCCCCATTGTGGACCACGAAACCATCGACACCACCATCGCCTTTCGCCAATCTCGCTACGACGAGGGGCAGGAGGAAGAAGGAGATTACATCAATTGCCCCATGACCCAGGTGGAGTACGACCGTTTTTGCGATGCGCTGCTGACGGCCGAAACGATCACCCTGAAGCAGTTTGAGCAGGAAGATCCCCACTTTTTTGAAGGCTGTATGCCGGTTGAAGTGATGGCTGCACGGGGGCGCAAGGCGTTGGCCTTTGGCCCGATGCGTCCTGTTGGGCTGATTGATCCGCGCAGTGGGAAACGGCCGTATGCCGTCGTGCAGCTGCGGCAAGATAATCTCATCGGCTCTCTCTACAACATCGTTGGCTTCCAGACCAACCTGAAATGGGGCGAGCAAAAGCGGGTGCTTAAGCTCATCCCCGGCCTGGAAAACGCCGAATTTTTGCGCTACGGCATGATGCACCGCAACACTTACATCAACGCCCCCCGGCTGCTTCAGCCCACGCTGCAATATCGGGGCCGCGCCGATCTCTTTTTTGCCGGACAAATTACCGGGGTAGAAGGATACATGGGCAACGCCGCCACTGGGTTGGTAGCGGGTTTGAATGCCGCCCGGCTGCTGCGCGGGCAAATGCCGGTCATCTTCCCCACCAACACCATGCTGGGGGCGCTGACTCATTATGTGACCCACGCCAGCATGAAAGATTTTCAGCCGATGAAGGCGAACTTTGGCCTGCTGCCGCCACCGGCTAACCAGCTGCCCAAAAGTGATCGCTACCGTTGGTACAGCGAACGCGCCTTAACTTCATTGCGCCGCTTTGCCCGGAACAATGGGCTTGCTTACAATCGTGATATTGCGGAAGCTAATCTGGCTGAAGAGGTGGGGAAACGGGTAACGGCCGTTTCCAACGAACTCACTTAAATCTATTATTGAATAAAGCTGTAAGCATCTGGATTGATTCGACTAGAGAGCAGTATCGGGAAATGTCAGGAGCAAGGATTTGACTGAAAACCTGAAGTTATGGCTGCGCCAACAATCTGCCATGCTTTGCGCCCTCACGTTGCGCCGGGCCCCCAATATGCTGCCTGATGAAGATGATCTGATTCAGTTTTTGTCCTTTTTGGTCAATAACGTGGGTTCCCTACCAGAGCAGCAGTTGGCCGCCGTGCAATCCTGGGCGATTACGGCCATTGGTCACGACGCCCCGGCGGCCTATGATTGGATGGTGCTGCTGCGGGTGCTTAAAGAAGAAATCGGCCGCAGCCTGGAGCAGCACTTTTCCCCGGAAAATGCCCTGAAAGGTTGGCGGCAAATCGATGATTTGCTCACCTACGCCATCATCGAAGCCACCCAGTTGGCATCTGATATGCAGCGCTCCGAGCTGCTGAGCCATATGGAGGAGCTGCGCACTCAGCAAGAAAAATTCAAAGAGAGCAAGACAAAGTTTATCGCGGTGGCTGCCCATGAGCTCAAGACCCCGCTCACCATTTTGGAAGGGTACACCAACATTCTTCGCGCCGAAACCCAGAACGAACCGCAGCTGCATATCTATCTGGAAGGGTTAGGTAATGGTTTCCGCCGGATGCATGAAATTATTGGCGATATGCTGGACGTTTCGCTGCTCGATTTGCGCACGGTGGAGCTGAAATACCAGGAACTCAACCTGGAAAAAACGGCTTTGCTGGTAGCCGACAGCGTCGATCGTTATTATGCCACGCGGCGCGTCGAGTTAAAGATCATCCCCTTTGAGTTTGATTCCACTACCTACGGCGATCCCGAAAAGCTGAAAAAGGCGATCAGTAAAATTTTGATGAACGGCCTGAAATACACGCCCGACGGTGGCCAGGTGGTTGTTTCTGGCAGCCTGGTGCGGCAGGATGAAGTTACCGAGGAGTTAGCTGGTTTTGTGGATATTCAGGTGATGGATACCGGCATTGGCATCGATCCGGAAAATTTGGAATCGATCTTTGAGAAGTTTGGCAGCATTGCCGATGCCAGCCTGCACTCCTCCAGCAAGACCAAGTTCAAGGGGGGCGGGCCTGGTCTGGGGCTGCCCATTGCCCGTGGCATTGTGGAAGCGCATGGCGGGCGGGTATGGGCGGAAAGCCCCGGCTGCGATGAAGAGAACAGCCCCGGCAGCGCCTTTCATATCGAGCTGCCCATCTGGCTGAAATCGCCAGAACTGTTGTTTGGTGTTTGATTTTTTGGTGCGAGGCACTGGCCAAACGGTTCCAACCAATTAAAATGCCTGCGGCCAGTGCCTTGCACCTGAGTAGATTTTTATTCATTTGTTGGTGCCGCGCAGCGGCGTGGTGTCTCTTCTCTGAATAAGGTGATTGATTATGGACGTATCGGTAGAAATTGTGGTGAGAGAGGTGACGGTGTACCCGGACCGGGCGCGGGTGTCTGGTGTGGGCAGCTGTGAACTGGAAGTGGGCCGCCACCGTCTGATCATCCCCCATTTACCCCTGACGCTGGACACCAATTCGGTGCGGGTGCGGGGCAGCGGCACGGCCAAAGTGCGGCTGCTGGGCGTGGAAGTGACGCGCCAATTTTTTGAGCAGTCGCCAGAAGAAGAGGTGCGCGAGCTGGAAGCTCAAATTGAGGCGGTGCAAGATTCGCTGCGCGTGCTGGAAGACCAGAAGGCGGGCTGGCAGGCACACGCCACTTATCTGGATGGGATTCGCCAGGCCACGGCCGAATTTGCCAAAGGTCTCTCGCGGGGCAAAACCACCGTAACCGACCAGCAGGCGGTGATTGCTTTTTTGCAGGGGCAGGACACGGTGATGCGCACGGCCGTTCGTGAACTGGAGCAGCAGCAGCGGGAACTGATGCGCCGTTTGCAAAAGCTCCAGCAGGAACTCAAGCAAATTCGTGGCGTCAAATCCCCGCAGCAGTACCAGGCGCAGATTGAGGTGGAGGTGGTGAGCAACGGCCGTTTTCAACCCGAACTGAGCTATGTGGTGAACCAGGCTGGCTGGCAGCCGCTGTATGATATTCGGCTGCTGGGGGAAAACGGCCGTACCACACTGGAAATCAACTATCTGGCCCAAATTACCCAGCGCACCGGGCAGGCGTGGAGCCAGGTGAAACTGGCTGTCTCGACGGCTCGCCCCGCTTTGAATCAGCAGCTGCCCCAGATTCAACCCTGGTTTATTCGTGAATACCAGCCGCCCCCGTCTCCCCAGCCGCGCCAGATGGCGCGAGCGGCCCAGCCTGCGCCCGTGATGGCCAAAATGGAGATGATGGTGGCGGATGCGGCTCCTGAAGAGCCGATGGTTGAGGCAGAAACAGTAACAGCAGCGGTGCAGTCGGAGGGAACGGCCGTAACCTTTACCGTCCCCGGCAGCACCGACATCCCCAACGATGGCTCGCCGCACAAAACCGTTTTGCAGCAAATCCGCCTGGAGCCAAAGCTGGATTACCTCACCATCCCCAAATACAGCAACGCCACTTTTCGGCGGGCCACGGTGAACTACAACCAATCTGGCCCCCTGCTGGCCGGTTCTGCTGGCCTCTTTGTGGGCCAGGAGTATATTGGCCAGACCCAGATCAAGTTCACTGCGCAAGGGGATGAACTGGAGCTGCTGCTGGGCGTGGAAGACCGCATTAGCGTGGAGCGAAAGCTGGCCCGGCGCGACGTGGACAAAAAGTTACTGCGCGATCAGCGTCAGCTGCGGTATGGTTACACCATCGAGTTAAAAAACTTATTGCCAACCGAAGCAAAGGTTGTGGTGAAGGATCACATCCCGGTTTCGCGTCATGAGCAAATCAAGGTAAAATTGGAGTCGGTTCGCCCCCAACCCGCTGAACAAACCGACCTGAACCTGCTAGAATGGCAGCTCAATCTGCCCGGCGGCGGCGAACAAACCATTCAATATGAATATGTGGTAGACCATCCACGCAGTTTGCAACTGGTTGGTTTACTGGATTAGCGGAGGCACCTATTTCCCCAAAATTTTATGACACAGCTGTACCCAAAGAGCGTGCTTTTTTGGTCGGCGCAGAGTTGAAACATGGACGGCCGTTACTTCCCGTAGAAGATAGCTTGCTGGAGCTGGCCCGGCTGGCCGACACGGCCGGTTTAGTCGTGGTGGGTCAGGCAATTCAGCGGTTCGATCGACCCGACAGCGCCACCTACATTGGTTCTGGCAAGGTGGAAGAGGTCAAAATCCTTATTGGCGAGCTTCAGGCTGGCGTGGTGATTTTTGACGAGGAGCTCAGCCCGCGCCATCAGCGCGAGCTGGAAAAGCTGTTTGGCGAAGAGGTCAAAGTGATTGATCGTACGGCGCTGATTCTGGACATCTTTGCCCAACACGCTCAAACTCGCGAAGGCAAGCTGCAAGTGGAGCTGGCCCAGCTTGAGTACCGCGTACCGCGCCTCACCCGCATGTGGACCCATCTGGCCAGGCAGGCGGGTGGTCGGGTTGGCGGCATGGGCGGTGGTGTGGGCTTGCGTGGTCCTGGTGAAACCCAGCTGGAAACTGACCGGCGAGAAATCGGGCGGCGCATCACCTACATCAAGGAGCAGTTGGAAAGCGTGCGGGCGCATCGTGAGCGGCACCGGGCCAAGCGGCAGCAAACGGAGCTGCAAGTGGTGGCTATTGTGGGCTACACCAACGCGGGCAAATCGACCCTGCTGAACCAGTTGAGCGACGCGAATGTGCTGTCGGCCGATATGCTGTTTGCCACGCTGGACCCCACGACGCGCAAGGTGGATATGCCGGGCGGGCGCGAACTGCTCTTTACCGACACGGTAGGCTTCATCCAAAAGCTGCCGACGGACATCGTGGCGGCTTTTCGGGCCACGCTGGAAGAGATTACCGAGGCGGATATACTGCTGCACGTGGTGGATGCCACTCATCTTAATGCCGCAGCCCAGTTTGAGTCGGTGGAAGATACGCTGGCTGAATTGGAAGTGGACCATTTGCCGATGGTGGTGGCCTTAAACAAGATTGATTTGCTGCCGCCAGACGCTAATCCGCTGGAGATGTTTGATTTACCGCATCCAATGGTGCCTGTTTCGGCCGTTTCTGGCAAGGGGATCGAGGATTTGCTGGTGGCAATTGATGCGGCGATGGTGCGCTATTTGCAGCCGCTGACGGTGATGCTGCCGTACAAGCGGGGCGATTTGCTTTCGATGATGTACGAGCGGGGGCAGGTGGATGGCGAAGAGCATACGGCGGAGGGAGTGATTGTCCATGGGCGGCTGCCCAAGCGGTTGATCCCTTATTTTGAACCTTATATGGATGTTCAACAAACGCTCAAGAAATGAGGAAAGAGTTCGCTTCATGAATGAGTTTTTAGATAGATTTAGCGAGTTTCTTAGCAAATATCCTGGATTGCTGCCTTTGGTGGGACTGGGGTTGATTATTGTGAATCTGATTTTGCAGTTTTTCCCCGGCAGTTGGTTTGTGGATCGCAACATTTTGCTGCACATAGGTTTGATTATTAGCCTGATTGGCTTTTTGCTGATACGGCCGTTAACCTGATGCCCGTATTCACTCTTTAGTCACCCCAATTTTAACCACCCGTTTGCCGCACAGGCCAGGTAGTTGTGCATGATTCCCATTGAAACGATTGCTCAGGACGGCCGTATCCAGGCCGCCCTTGCCCATTTTGCCGAAAGTGTCCACGATATTGTTGATCAGGCTGTTGCCATTCAGCAAATCCCCGCCCCCACGTTTGCCGAAGCGGCGCGGGCGGCCTACCTGGAACGTCGTTTTGTGGCGGTTGGATTGGTGGATGTGGTGCAGGACGAGCTGCATAATGTATACGGCCGTTTCCCCGGCGCTGCGCCTGACAACAAGCCCCCCATCATCATTTCGGCCCACAGCGACACCGTCTTTCCTGCTGAAACCGATCTCACGGTTCGGCGCGAGGGGGCAGTTGTTTACGGCCCCGGCATTGGCGACAACTCCACCGGTGTGGCCGGTTTGCTGGCTTTGGCTGAGTCGCTGCGGCTGTGTGGGATACGGCCGTTGGCCGACATCTGGTTTGCGGCCAACGTGGGCGAAGAGGGACTGGGCGATTTGTGCGGGATGCGGGCCGTGGTCGCCCGGTTTGGCGCGGAGGCAATCTATCTGGTTGTAGAAGGTGGCCTGTTTGGCCAGCTTTCTCATCAGGCGATTGGCGTGGAGCGGTTTGAAATCAGCATTCAAACTGCTGGCGGTCACTCCTGGGGCAATTTTGGCCAGCGAAGTGCCATTCATGAGCTGGGTCGGCTCATCGCAGCCATCGATAAATTTCACCTGCCCGTGAAGCCGAAGACGACATACAACGTTGGCATTATCGAAGGCGGCACCTCCATTAACTCCATTGCCCAATCTGCCAGAATGCTGCTGGATTTGCGCTCAGAAGAGCCAGAGCGGTTGGCCATTCTGGTGGCCGAAGTAGAAAAGTTGGTGGCGCTGCGGCAAAAGCGGCCGGGCGTCTCAGTGGAGATGAAGCAGATTGGCAATCGTCCAGCCGGGCTGCTGCGTCGGGATGCGCCGCTGGTGCAGCAGGCGGCGGCGGCGCTCAAGTTTGTAGGCTGCCAGCGGGTTCGCTATATTGCCAGCAGTACCGATGCCAATGTGCCGTTAAGTTTGGGCTATACGGCCGTTTGCCTCGGTCTTACCGAATCGGGCAACGCCCACCGCCTGGATGAGTACATGGACAGTACCCGCCTGTTTGCCGGGATGAGCCAGCTGCTGCTGCTAACCCTCTCTGCCGCTGGCCTGTGAGGCGGGCCGCAGCGCACAGGAAAAACCGCAGACAGGGCAATCGTCTGTGTTCCGTTTATTATTTTTGAAGGAGACCCCGATGAACTTTGAATTATCAGAAGAGCAGCGTGAATTTCAGCACATTGTCCATGATTTTGTAGCCAAAGAGCTGAAGCCGATGGCGCGGGAAACGGACGCAATGGGTGAATTTAACTGGACGGCCGTTAAAAAGATGGGCCCCATTGGTTTGCTTGGCCTGGAAGTGCCAGAAGCATACGGTGGCGCTCAGGTGGATGCTCTTAGCGCCGCTATTGCCATTGAGGAGCTGGGCTGGGGCTGTGGTTCTACGGCGCTGGCCGTGGCGGCCCACAACGGGCTGGCGCTGGGGCCGATTGCGAACTATGGCAGCGAGGCGCAAAAAGAGCAGTGGCTGCCGCCCCTGGCCACAGGTCAGGGCAAGCTGGGCTGCCTTTCCCTCACCGAGCCGGGGGCTGGCTCTGATTTGCAGGGTGGGGTGCGAACAACGGCCGTAAAGGAAGGCGATTCCTGGATTATCGACGGCGCTAAAATGTGGCTGACCAACGCCTCTATCTCTGATCTGATGGTGGTGCTGTGTCGTACCGATTCGGCCGGAGGCAGTCGCTCGCTCAGCCATATTTTGGTGCCCACAAACACGCCTGGCATCACCATCGGCCCGGCAGAAAAGAAGATGGGGCTGAAAGGCTCACCCACCCATGCCGTTACCTTTGAGGAGGTACGGGTGCCGTTGGAGAATCTGCTAGGTGAAGAAGGACGCGGCTTGCAGCAGACGTTGGCCACGCTGGACAGCGGTCGGGTTGGCATTGGTGCACTGGCGGTAGGTTTGGGCCAGGCAGCCTACGAAGCCGCCCTGAACTATGCACATGAGCGCGAAACGTTTGGCCAACCCATTGCCCATTATCAGGCAGTGCAATGGATGTTGGCCGATGCTGCCACCGAGCTGCAAGCGGCCCGGCTGATGGTCTATTGGGCAGCGGCTCTGAAAGGGGCTGGTAAAAAATATACCAAAGAGGCGGCGATGGCCAAACTGTTCGCCACCGAAGTCAGCGAGCGTGTTTGCCGCAACGCGATTCAGATTCACGGCGGCTACGGCTACAGCAGCGAATTTGAGGTAGAGCGCATCTACCGCGACACCCGCCTCATGACCATCGGCGAAGGCACCAGCGAAATTCAGCGCCTGGTCATAGCCCGCCACATCCTGAATCTGTAACAGTCAACTGCTGTTTGTGAACGCAAAACCTGCGGAGGGCTTCAGCCTCCCGCAGGTTTTTTAGTTGACGCGCAGATTGTAGTTGCTGTTGTTAATTGGGTCGCTGTAAACCCGAATGTAATATGTGCCTGCTGGGCGATTGGTTAGATTGATGGTCTTGGTTGTGCCAGGGCTGCCGTTGTTTTGCAGCAGGGTCAGGGTGCCGCCACAGACGCCGCTGTAGATCAGCAGCTGTCCCTTAGCTGGGGTAAAGTTGGATAAAGTGATAGTCAGGTTTCCAGGGTTGGCCAGGGTAAAGGCGTACCAATCTTCCTGATCATCGGCCACAAATTGATAGGTGATGCCGCTGCCAATGGCGTAGGCCTGGCTGCAATTGTTATTGGGTTCAACCGGCGGGTAATTGTTGAGGACTACCGGCAAATAGAGATTAGTTATGGGTGGCGGTGTAATGTTGATGGTGATGGTTGCCGTATCAACCAGACCACCTGAATCTTTGACTTGAACGGTGAGGTTGTAGGTTGGCATTGTATTCGCATTGAGCTGTGTGCTGTCACTGACGGTAATTTGGCCTGTGGTGGGGTGAATGGCAAACGGTGTGTCGGGTGAACCGGGTGAATTGCCACCGGTTATGGAAAACGTCAGGCTGTCGCCGGCATCTGGATCTGAAGCGGTAACAGTTCCCACAATAGCGCCATTTTGGCTGTTCTCCGGGATGGAGAATGTCGCATCGTTGACTGTGGGTGCCTCATTTATATCGATGAGATGAATGATGATGGTTTCGGTGTGGGTTAGGGCGGGTGGCGCTGGCGTGCCGTCTCCCAGCTGGCCGTTATCTGTTACCCGTATGCTCAGGTTGAAGGTAGGGGTAACTTCGTAGTTGAGCGCACTGCTGTTGGCCACGGTGATCTGGCCAGAAGTGAGATTAATAGCAAAGGCTGAACTGGTATTGCCACTCAAAATTTCAAAAGTTACCGGCCCCTCGGGATCTGTGGCAATGACGGTGCCCACAACGGTGTCGTTGGGGCTGTTTTCATTGATGGTGAAGGTGGCGGGGGTGATGGTAGGCGGCTCGTTAATGTCGTTGACGTTGATGGTGATGGTCGCTTCATCCGTTAGTTCGCCGTCGTCCACCTCCACGGTGAGGGTGAAGTGGGGCGTGCTGCCCAGCGCTTCAAAATCGAGCAGGCTGTTGTTTAGCACGGTAATCTGCCCGGTGGTCGGGTTGATGGCAAAGGTGTCGCCTATATTGCCGTCGGTGATATCGAAGGTGAGATCGTCGTCTTCCGGGTCGGTGGCGGAGACGGTACCCACGTTGGTGCCGTTGTTGCTGTTTTCATTGACATTGAAGGTAGCGTCGTTCACGACCGGCGGCTCGTTCACGCCGGTGACGTTGATGGTGATGGTCGCTTCATCGATGAATTCGGTATCACTCACTTCTACGGTGAGGGTGAAGTGGGGCATGCTGCCCAGTGCTTCAAAATCGAGCAGGCTATTGTTTAGCACGGCAATTTGTCCGGTGGTCGGGTTGATGGCAAAGGTGGTGCCTGTATTGCCTGCTGTGATGTTGAAGGTGAGCGGATCATTTTCAGGGTCGGTGGCGGAGACGGCGCCCACGATCCTACCTATATCGCTGTTTTCCGGCACGGTAAAAGTGGCGTCATTGGCCACCGGCGGCTCGTTCACGTCGGTGACGTTGATGGTGATGGTCGCTTCATCCGTTAGCTCGCCGTCGTCCACCTCTACGGTGAGGGTGAAGTGGGGCGTGCTGCCCAGCGCTTCAAAATCGAGCAGGCTGTTGTTTAGTACGGCAATTTGTCCGGTGGTCGGTTGGATGGCAAAGGTGTCGCCTGTATTGCCTGTTGTGATGGTGAAGTTGAGGACGTCGTTTTCAGGGTCTGTGGCGGAGACGGTGCCAACGGTCCAACCCACATCGCTGTTTTCCGGCACGGTAAATGTATCGTCATTGGCCACCGGCGGCTCGTTAATGGGATTGATTGTAATGAGAAAGACAGCCTCAATAACTCCGGTACCTGAAGTTACAGTGAATTCAAAGCTATCGCTTAACGTTTCACTATCATCATGAGCGTAATCTAGCAGCTCGTCATCAATGTCCCCCTGGGTAAACTGGTCGCTTTCAGCCAATGGGGTACCGGTTAGCCTCAGATCACCATGCGCTGGAATCGAAACAAGCGTATAGGTTATGATGGCTCCAGGCGCTTCCGGGTCTACTGTACGCAAGGTATCACTTAAGATAACCGCAACGTCACCTTCATCTACAGTTAGCCCTTCGTTTCTGTCGATTTCCGTAGCAGCTAAAACGCTGCCAAGCCAGATCATGGTTCCACTCATGGCAACCAGGATGAAAAAAATAGTTAGGACACGATTTCTCCGCATACCGATACTCTACCGATACTTCTTGCTATTCATTGCGTTGCAATCAATAGCCTGGGTCCCATTACCCGCCGGGGAGTGGTGGGGGTGTGGGAGTTGGTGGTGTTGTTGGTTGTGAGGTTGGTTGTGGGTCGCCGCCGCCAGGAGCAGGTGTGGGTGTGTAGGTTGGCGTTGGCGTGGATGTGTTGGTTGGTGTTGGCGTGGGTGTGTTGGTGGGGCGTGGCGGAAGGGTGACGGCAATCTCAATAATGTTCAGGCTGGTTTCATCAAGTGGGCGGACGGCGATGGCAGCCAGCCAGCCACGGCTGCCGTCGTCCAGAATGATATTATACCAATCCCCGGCGGCGCTGTCTTTGGCCAGTACTGCGACAACATCGCCCTGGTAAAGATAGCGCATAATGGGGTAAGCGGTTCCCGGGCCCAGGCGCAGGCTGGCTGAGCTGACGATGACTTCTACCTGGGGGATTGGTGTGGGAGTGACGGTGACGGTAGGCGTTGCGGTGGGAGATGGGGTAAAAGTTGGTGTATCTGGTGGTGGTTTGATGGCAATGCGCTGGCTGCTGCTGGTTGCAATGTCTCGATTGGTGCTGATATCTTCCAGGACTATCTGCCATTCAGAGATGACGTTGTTGCTTTCTGGAAGCAAGGTTTGCAGACTGTAGTTGCCATCTGTGGCTGATGTGCTGACGGTTCCCAGAAGGGAACGGCCGTTTTCCATGAGTAAATAAATTGAAAAGCGTTGGTTTTCTTGTAAGGTGTCGCGCCAGTTCCAGCGGAAGCTGACTGTATCGCCTGCCTGAAATTCTGATTCGTTGGCCGGGGCCAAAATGTTGATTGTGCCAGCTACGGCCGTATCCTGGAATATTAAGCTGGGTGTTGGCTCAGAATTTGCGTTCGGTGTAGTCACTGCTAGCGTGGGCGTGGGTGGTTGACTGGCGATCAGGCCCTCATTGGCAGCGGCCTGACTGGTGGGCTGAACGCTATTTTGGTTTTGCACTGTGGCCCAAATGGCAGCTGCGCTGCCCAGGCAGATAATAATGGCCAGAATGGGCAGCAGGATGATTGCAAGGGAGCGGCGCGGGGCTGGAATGGGCAGAACGGTTGTATCTCCCCGGTTTTGCATCAGCATCCGTTCACTTTGCAGCGCTTCGTTGATCGCTTCCAAAAACTCTCTGATGTTGGCATACCGCCCCCACGGCTGCTTGCGCAAGCTTTTTTCGATCAGGTCGTGTGTTTGCCGGGATAAATCGGGCCGTTTCTGCTCCAGCACTGTGTTTTGGGGTGTGAAAGCCTGGGAAAAATTTTGCCAGATAGAGCCTGGTTCTGGGGGCAGCTCGGTGGTTAATATTTCATACAAAATCACGCCCATAGAGTAGATTTGGCTGCGGCTGTCTATGGGCTTGCCTTGATGTTGTTCCGGGGCGATGTAAGAGGCTTTTTGGTGGGAGGCGAGCTTTACGGCCGTTCCATTTTCTGCTGCAGGAATCCCTAAATCTACCAGCACCACTGTACCGTCTTGCTTGAGCTGGATGTTGTCGGGCGACAGGTGATAATGATAAAGGTCAAGCCGTTCTGCCAGTTCCAGCGCTTCTGCAAGCTGGCTTATAATTTTTAAAGCGTAGATGCTGTTGGAAGATGATGGCTGTTGGGCAAGCTGTGCCAGCCGTTCCTGGAGCGTAATACCTTCGATCAGGTCGCGGGCTATGTAGGGGCGAGCGTTAGGCGTGAGCCCAATTTGATGAACCTGGGCAATATTAGGATGTTTAAGCTGGGCAACTTTGTTCATCTTGGCGATGAACTGCTCCACAAACAATTTTTTATTATTAAAAATAGGCAGCAAAATTTCAATCGCTACTGTGCGATTTTCGTCAACATCAAAGGCCCGATAAAGATCGGTAACGGCCGTCTGGTTAATATGGGCTTCTAATTTATATTGATCAATAAGTTGATCATATAAATTGGACGACCTTGCCTGGTCTCTTTGTGTTTCCATCTGTTCCTAGCGATAAATTTTTCTGACCTTATGCAAACTAACCGAAAACATTATAGCGTAATCTTTAGATGCGCATATTAGATGAGCGGGAGATAAACGGCTGCGGTGCTTGCTCAAAAGCATATGACAGAATTAGCCTGACAAAATTTTGGCTTGAATCGTGGGTTCTCTCTTCCTGAATCGGCTGACATGATCGTATGACGCTCATTACGCCAACTGCTCCCACAATAAACATAAGCACAATTAGTTAAACAAATGGTATCAACTAAAAGTTTCAATTTATCTTACGACATGCTGAATATAGCGATACTGTTTTGCCTGCCTGCATTTTGAGTTGTTTTTCCAGTTAAGCCAATGAAAATTCTTCGCCACATCAGGGTATGGTCGGCGGTGTCAGGCTAGGCGCTGGTGTAGGAGATATGGTGTTGTTGTTTGGCGGGGTGGCTGTGGCAGTGGTGGTGGGAAGAACGGCCGTTGGCTCTGCATTTGTGGCGGTGGCTGTTGGGTTGGGCAAGAAGGGTAGCCAAATAAGTTGACCGATACTTAACAGACTTGTGTCCAGGCAATTGACCTGCTGCAACTGGGCAACGGTGGTGTTGGTAGCCTGCCCCAGAGCTGACAGTGAGTCGTTCGGTTGAATGCTGTACCGCACCCAGCCAAATGGGGGTGATGGTACACAGCTGCTTTGGGTTGGTTCAGATGTTGGGGTATTGCTTGCCTGGGCCGTTGGCGATGGCGTAATGGTTTGCGTAGGTAAGGCTGTGGGTACGGCCGTTTCTGTTGGGGCCAGGCTTGGAGCCGGGCTGGCCGTGGCCGTTTCTGTTGCCGTCGCAGTTGGGGTCTCTTCAACTGCTAATTTCGATTCGCTGCCGTCAGTGGGCGTAATGTTGAGGGAATTTACGGGCGGAGGTGCCTCGCCTTCGGGTGTAGTGGCTATAACCGGATTTTCTTCCACAGATAAAACGGCCGTGCCTGGCACCGGCACTTCGATTTCTGGTAGATTTTGGTTGGATCGACTCTGCCTAAACAGCAGCGCCAAAATGAGCAAAAACAGCAAGATCATGGCAGGTACAAAAATTTTGAGCGCTTTGGGCTGGCGCAGCTGGGTTAGCGCTTTTAGCCAGATGGGTGCAGTTGGGGGCGGGGCAGATTCCTGCTTGAGGGCGCGATCAAACGCCCTGATTTGTGCATCTACTGTCTCGAACCGGCTCCACTCTTTTTGCCAGATGCTGTCTTGAACTGCCAGATAGGTAGCCGAGGTTAGCCCTGGCCTCACCTGGTTAAGCGACACTTCTCGCGCCACTCCTTTATGCTCGAAAATGTCCCACTCAGAGGCAGGCAAGGGTGGGCGGTGTCCGGCCAGCAGCCGGTAAAGCAGTATGCCCAGCGAGAAAATGTTGCTGCGCCCCGATAATGTTTTGCCTGCCAACTGTTCCGGGGATTGATAATCCAGCTCGGCGGGTGGCTCTTGTTCGATCTGGGAGGTGATGGGCGGAGCTGGTGGCACGACCAAATCTACTAGATAGGGATTGCCGGAAGCGTCCAGGTAAATATTTTCTGGGCGCAAGTTGTGATGAATGAGGCCGGTTGGGTGAGCGACAGATAAGCCGGAGGCAATCTGTTTGACGAGTGTGAGCGATTGAAAAACGGCCGTTTGGTCCTGTGGCTCTATCGGTGGGCTGGTTTCAAGCTGCTTCGCCAAAAATTGGCCAGGCTGGTGGGGCATTACGGCAAACGGCCGTTTACCATCCAGTCCATGATCGAGCAAAGGCAAGATTGCTTCGTGTTTTAGCTGGGCTATTGTTTCGGCACGGCGCAAAAAACGGTCTGACAGATCGCTGGATTTTGCCGCATCTGGCTGAAGCGTCACCAAAAAAACGGCCTCACCTGAAGCTTCGTCTTGTGCCAGATAAATGGCACCGACAGCTTGTTCCACAAGCAGCTCTTTGAGTAGATAGCGGCTTATTTTATTGTCATTTTCTTTTTTGTTGTGGGTTGATGACATGATTTAACTTTAACGATAAAACGACATTATACAGTTGATCGATGCACGGAGCTTTGAAAAATTGAAAATTCACTCGCTTTATTATACACCGTCTGCGTGCATGTTGAAGCAAAAAGCATGTTAACAATCTTACCTATCGCTAACTTTAGACATTAATGGAAATAACGTTATGTCAAAAAATAATCCGCAGATTTCGCCGATTCACGCAGATTAAAGGCAAAAATCTGCGAAATCTGCGTTAATCTGTGGATCAATTCTTATTTCCGATATTGTCTTTTATACGGCTCCTATTACGCTCAATCGGGCAGGAAGTTGATGATCCGTTCCTGACTGCTCAGGAGTGGGGGTGTCTCGTTTTGACGTTCAAGGTGCAGCTGCCATACGGCCGTTCCTGGCAAAATATCGATGGCGCTGAAATCAATCAACAGCTGAAAGTTATCTCCTATATTTGGTTCAGCCACGGTTCCGAGAATAAAAACCTCTCCATTTTGCCTCAGGCTTAGGACAAACTGCTGCCCGGCCTGCACCGGTTCTGAATACATCCAGTAAAAAGCGGCACGGCCGTTTTGCGGCAGGTTGCTGTTGGGGGGCGGCCCATACGGCGTGATGGCAGCGGCGGCAGGCAGCTGGGGCAGTGGGGTCATTGTGGCGGTTGGGCTGGGCAGGATGATGGCGGGCAGAATGGGGGCACGGGTAAGCGTGGTTGGTGTGGCGTCTGCCTGGGGGGTAACGGTTGGGCTGCTTGAAACGGCCGTTTGAACCCCAGTCGCTTCAGGGGGGAATAGATTGACGAAGAGGATAACGGCCAATAACAGTAGCAGGGGCATCACCGAATACCAAAAGCGTTTACTGCGTAATGATTTTTTAGGCTTTTTTTCGGGGGACACCAAGCCAGGCTCCTCGTAGATGGGGATTGATGCTGGTGGTAGACACAAATGACCAACCCCTAAAAGCTATCTTCAAAATTGACTCGCTAAATGAGTGGCATTGTAGCATAGCCAGCTTATTGAACAAACGGCGCAACCTAGGTTGCGCCGTTTGCCTCAGAAAAGAAAGAGGAGCCCCGAGTAACTTTGTGAATAAAGTTACAAACAAATTGTAACATGTGGGCAATTGGTCTCATCTGATATTTGTCACGATTGAGGTGTGAGCTTCATCATGGCCATTTGGTCAGGGTGAGGGTTTGGCTTGTGGCGGCGAGAATTGCTTCTTCAGACCAGAGAATGGGGAAAAATTGGCCCTGCTGCCACAGGGAAGCTAAATCACTGTAATGCGGGCTGCCCAGATGGCCAGATTGTCCGGGGGTTAGCATTGCTTCTGCCTGTTCGATTTGGCTCATGTCGATGATGAAGCGAGACGAGACGGAGATGCCGTCGCTGGCAAAGCTGCCGGGGCGCATACCCGCCTGGGCAACCGTGTTGCCATCCCCGCCAAGCGGCAGTGGCCCTACGTTGAACACCTGATCAAACGGGGTAATGCGCCCCAGGGCGTGCTGAAAGGTGACTTGATGCAGCCGGCCCCACTGCCACTCGCCAGGGTTTTCGCCCAGCGTTTGGCGCAAAACGGCCGTACTCCGCCCCAAACTTTCGATAAGCAATAAATTGCGCGTAGCCATTGAATCACACCAGGCTTTGGGAACATCAGACAAAATTTTGAGCAGATTGACCAGCCAATAGCCCTGAAATTCGTTGACGGGATGCAGGTTTGGGTGGGTGCCCTGGCCCAAAAGCGATGCAGTTAGTTCAGGCGGTAATTTTGGGGCAAGAAGGGCAGCGGTGAGCTGTTTGACCAGCACCTGGAAAACCGTTCCGCCCACGCTTTCTGGCGTGAGCTGCCCATCCCATTGGCGCAGCAGGTCGAGGGCAAGTTGGGCGTCGGGAACGGCCGTTGCCCAATCTGCCTCCAAATCAGCCAGCAGCGCCACCATCTGCAAGCCGGGCAGGCTTAGCTGATCTAGCTGAATGCGGCGACAGTCGGCCACGCCGAGCCTGGTGGGGTGGTCTAGCAGCTGATGCAGCCGTGCAGCGCGGTAGCCATTGCGCCACATCTGCCCCAGGTTGTGGCCAGATTTTTCAGGTGGCAGCAGGCGATGGTTGGCGGAGATGATCAGACCACTTTGGGGATTCAGGGCGTGGGGCATTTCGGCGAAGGGAATCATGCCCAGCCAATCGTTCTGGCCAGACCAACCGGGGGTGGGCAGGCTGCCATCCCCGGTGGCGCGAATGGGTACCTGCCCTGTGACCCAATGGCCAATGTTGCCCTGCCGGTCGGCGTAGAGCAGGTTAAGCGAGGGCGCCTGAATGCGGGCGGCGGCGGCGGCAAAATCGTCCCAGGAAACGGCCGTATTCAACCAGCCAAAGCCATCCAGGGTCATCCCGCCGCGCAGGGCGGTAGAGCAGTAGGCCAGCGGCGGCGTTTCTGCCGTCATTAAGTTATGGATAAGCGGGCCGTGGTGCGTCATGGTGACGGTTTCCTGATGTGGTTTTTGGAAGCGCACCTCGATTTCTTCAACCACCTGTTTGGCCATTCGCCATTCGTCGCCAAACTGGTAGCGAGTGGGATCGTCTGGGTGCAGCTTTTCAATGAACAGGTCTTCACAGTCGGTGTAGGCCAGGGTGGCGCCCCAGCTGATCTGTCCGTTGTGGCCTGCTATGACGTAGGGTAGACCCGGCTGGCTAAATCCGGCCACCTGAAAACCGTCGTCGCTGCGCAAATGTTGAAAGTGCCAGATGGAAGGGGCACCAACGGGCAGGTGCATGTCGTTGCACAGGATGGCCCCGCCGCTTTGGCTGCGCTCTGGGGCGATGACCCAGCCGTTGCTGCCCCGGCCTGCCCCGTCCAGGCTGCCTTTGCCGTGGAAGGGGTTTTGCCAGGGAACGGCCGTTCCCTCCCAGGCATCGATCCAGCGGCTATTTTCTTCCAGGCCGTCTGGCAAGGTTGCGGGATGATTTTCAGGGTAGTGCATGAGCAGATCATTGAGCAGGGTGGGATCTGCCTGCTGCACCAGCTGGGCTTTGACCAGTTCGCCAAAAGCGCCATGGGTGAGCGCCCACATTTGCAGGTGAGCATAGGCAATCGAATCGAGCGGCTGCCAGGGTTGGGGGCGGTGCTGCACGATGGCGAATTCAACCGGCAGCAGCGGCTGGCAGGCCAGGAAAGCGTTGACGCCAGTGCTGTAGGCGGTTAAATCTTCGTGCGCCTGGGCTTCAAGGCTGGCTAAAGTGGTTTGGGCCAGGCGGGCAAAGCCGAAGGTGCGGCTGAAGCGGTCGGTTTCCAGGGCGATGGGGCCAAAAACGGCCGAAAGGGTACCTTGGGCAGCGCGGCGATTGAGCTCCATTTGCCACAAGCGGTCCTGGGCGTGGACAAAGCCCTGGGCCAGGAAAAGGTCGTGACGGGTTTGGGCGTGGATGTGAGGAATGCCCCAGCGGTCGCGCCGAACGGTGACGCTGGCCTGGAGTGGTTGGAGGTAGATACGGCCGTCTAGCTGCGGCACTCTTTGGCGGCTCCAGCGTTGGATGATGGTTTTGAGCCGGGCGTCACTCATTATCTTTCACAAACCGGCTGGGCGGTGCAGCCAGAGGCGGTAGGGATGCATTGATAGTTGACGGCCATACCGAGGTAGGGTGAGGGGTCGAGCGTATTGGCAAATTGCAGTTCGTTTAGGTAACGGCCGTTGCCGTCATCTTTTACAATAGAAAAGTGGAGATGGACCCAAATGGTGCGGGCTGAGCTGCCGTTGTAGTCACCGGTGTATCCCAGCAGCGTGCCCTGAGTTACAAATTTTTCGGCCGTGCCTGGCGGAAAGGCTGGTTCAATGAAGCTGCTGCCGTCTCGATCTGCCATGTGGGTATGGTACAGCCAATACTGTTGGTCACAAACCACGTAGTCTATCCTTTTTCCTTGGTCGAGTTATTATCGACAGTTGATGAGGTTATCATGTTGCTTTCTGATTATTCATTGGCATGTGGGATTTGACGTGCAGCCACTTGCCGTAGGGACGCAGGAGTAATTTAGCGGCATACCCAAGTAAAGTGAAGGGTCAATGGTGTTGGAGAAATTAAGCTCATTTAAGTATTGTCCGGCTCCATCATCCAAAACAATAGAAAAATGTAAATGGGTCCAAATGGCTCTTGGCGAGGTCCCATTATAATTGCCTGTATATCCGAGCAATGTGCCCTGTTCTACAAACATTTCCTTTGTTCCCGGAGGAAACGTATCCTCGATAAAATCGTTGCCTTGTCGGTCAGCCAGGTGTGTATAGTACAGCCATATGGTACGTCCAGCTTGAAGCGGATCATTGGGTACGCGAATAATTAATGAGCTTCGCCAGCTATCTTCACGGGTGAGGTACCCATCATAGGCAGCATACACGGGTGTTACACCGGGATCTGTGTTACTAAAAATGTCAATACCCTGGTGAGGATTTTCTGACGAATAAGGTCCCCGAGGATCTCCATATAAGAGGCCGATAAAGCCATCAGCTGGCAGAACAAATGGAGCACCTGGACAGGCATCACGCTGTTCGGTAATCAATTCGGCCCGAGCGGTTGGATCGCCCTGAGCCCACTGTAAGAAGGATTGATTTCTGGGGTCCCTCAATAATCGAAGATTGGTAATGCCTCGACTGATAATAAAAGCGCCTAGTAATAACGAAAAGAGAATGAGGATTACTTTAAACCCGCGATAGTGTGGATCGATTAACCATCGCACAACTCTCTTTAGCCAGGAGGATAATTGTTTCATTGGCTAAGATTATACTGGGAGCATCGTACATCGCATATGGTGAGATGCAGGTGCGCATTTCGGGATGAAAAGGTTTTCAGACCAAATTACTCAGTTCGCCAATTGTGTTTTCAACTGTGATCCAATTGGTGTAACAACATAATATTCGGGGCATGGCGCAGCTTGGTAACGCGCTTCCTTCGGGTGGAAGAGGTCGTGGGTTCGAATCCCGCTGCCCCGACAGGTATGGAAAACGGCCGTTTCTAATTAAGGAACGGCCGTTTTTGATGGAGCCAAACAGTATGGATTTTATGAAACAGGAACAGACGTCGACTTTAGGTGAAGCACGAATTATTGCAAGGCCGTAATTTCTTCATCCCCCTACATCTACTTGAGCTGACCGCCGGGCCATATCCCATTGTGGCAAAATAGAGTGGGACACTTCAGACTCAGAATCCAGCGAAGCTTCGCCTCAAACCTGAGAACTTGAGAATTGTTGTATTTACATAGACCCTTTTTCCTCATATAATGATTTATAGATGATCTTGAGTCTGGCAAAAATAGATCCTACCCCGAGCAACACACGACAATTGCTGAATTGTCCTATACCGGTAACGCTATGAAACACTCGTGTCCAGTGTGATTTATTTCTTTATTAGGGATTCAGACAATTCATTGTCAGTAGCAAAAAGTTGTGAGTCTGTTGAAGCATTATGTTATCAAAAGTAGTGGCTCCTGTGAGCCAGAGCAGCCCCAGGTGCCTACTACATCTCGGCAACATCTTCTTCAATTGTTTCTGAAACGAACGGGAAGGAAAACACACCCACGATTTCTTCAATGTAGCCTTGTGGCACCTCTGTGACGCCTAGCCTTTTATGTTTTCTACATCGCCGGATTTCTCGACCGGAGCAAACAAAGCAACTGGTACAAGAGTCTATTTTGCCTAGTTTGTTGCCAACAGCTGTGACTGGCGCAACGGAAATGAGTCAGAGGAAAGAGAGTGAACACTGCCTGGTTACAAAATGAGACTGGCGGCCATAGCTCAATTGATCCCAACGATAACAGAACTGGTTGGTCCATCTTGATCTGCCTGTTGGGTCATTTTCGCGTTTTGCGAGCTGACCAGCCAGTAAGCTTGCAGAGCGAAAAAGCCAGAATGCTTCTAAGCCATCTGGGATTACAGCATCAAGAAGCTGTCCCGCGCGAATGGTTATTGGAGACATTATGGCCGGAACACGCTCCAATTCTAGCCAGCCAGTCGCTCAATAGCCTAGTATATAGCTTACGCAAATCGCTGGGTGGTGACAACCACGACAATGCCCCTATCCTCCACGAGGGCGGTTACTATCGGTTAAATAAAGAGGCAGGCGTGGGCATAGACGTGGCCTGTTTTGAAAGCCTGGTTAAGTCGGGTGACCAGCGCCTATTGGCTAACCATCTACCAAAGGCCGTTACCTTCTATGCGCAGGCGGTCGATTTCTATCGGGGTGACTTGTGTGCGGGCACAGACATCAACAGCGTGATGGCGCGTGAACGGCTGCGCGCTCATTTTCTAACCGTGTTGGCGCGTCTGGCAGATTATTATTTTTCGGTGGATGAATACGGCCATTGCCTGCACTACGCCGACAGGCTCCTACAAAACGATGCCTGCCGCGAAGACGCCCACCGGTTGTTGATGCGCTGCTACATGCGCCAGGGTGAGCGCGCCCAGGCGCTGCGCCAGTATCGTCTGTGCGAGAGCATTCTGCGCGCTAAATTCGATGCCGTGCCCGAGGGGCGCACAACCCTGTTATTTGATCAGGTGCGACTGAACCCCGACACGATTTAATCCCACTTCAGTCATTCTTCATTCAAACTTCATTCTCAACTCAGTCATATTTCACGCTGGCTTCAGGCACGACCGTTACACTACCGGTTATGCTCTGTGAAGCCATAGATATTTAAAGCCGACTTTTGCCGAGAAACTTGAGAACCTCATGCAAAATCATCTTGCGGATAAACACCAGGTTGCCTTGGTGCTGCGCCTGACAGTAGACGGACAGGGGCAGCTAGTGCATGGCGAAGTGGTGGCGTTGGCGGGAGAGGTAATCGGCCGTTTTGCTACCTGGCCTACCCTGATACATGCCCTCCAAACGTGGCTGACCAACCACCAGGAAGCTGATCGGCGAGAACCATCTCAGTAATCGTTCATGTACCCACTCGCGATTTCGAATCGGGGCTTTCCTACCAAAGAGGAGTTGACTACCATGACAGTTAAGGGCGATTCGGATGAAGAATTAGTCAAAGATTTGGAAACACTCGAAAATGAAATCAGGTGTCTAGAAGAGGCGATGAAGGGCCATACCAATAGCTTGAACGAGGGACAAAACAAACTTAAGGCGTTGCGTAACCGGGCAAAACCCATTCAGCAGCGCATCAGCCGCCTTGAGACGGGCAGAGCTTCCCAAGAGGCCCAGGCGAGTGCCAGCCAACAGGCAATCGAGGGAGCGACGGAATTCCACAAATCCTTGTTAGCCAAATTAGAGGCAGAACTTCCCAAAGGCACTCAGGAAGACATAGAAAAGGCGCGGAAACCATCACCTGAAATCGAGAAAATGTGGGGCGCAATAGAGGAGATTGACAAAAAGATAAGCACTCAGGCAGAGCTGCGGCAAGAAAAGCAAAAGGAAGCTAAAGAAGCTGAAGCCAGGGTAGACAGCCTCTTACAAGAGATCCAGTTGCTGCCACAAGCTCTCAAAGAGATTTCGGCGCGTGTGGCCAAGTTACGTGCAGCAGTAGAAACGGCCGCTAAAGCAGGCCAGGTTCGCAAAAGTTATTACCTGGCATTACAGCTAAAAGATGAGTTAGCGAGCTCAGAGGAGTTCATCAGTGCCCAGGAGGAAAGAAGCAATGAACTGCACCGGCAAGTTAACGAGACCTGGCGCAAGGCGAAGGAGGCCAACAATGAGAGCGCTCAAGCTGAGATTAAATTGCAGGAACTACGGGAAAAGCGGCTGGAAAAAGAAGCAGAGCTGAAAGAGAAAGAACAGGAGCGCAATAGAGAGCTGGAGGATTTATTGACTTCCTCCCTGGTCGCATGAGGCGCCACTGATAACCAGATCAAAGTATACCAATAAGGAGAGTATGCCATGCCAGTTACCCCCACCTATCCCGGTGTGTATATTGAAGAAGTGCCCAGCGGCGTCAGGACCATCACTGGGGTTGCCACTTCGATTACGGCCTTTATCGGCCGTGCCAAACGTGGCCCTACCGACATGGATGGCCCCCGAACAATCAATAACTACGGCGACTTTGAACGGCTCTACGGAGGTCTGTGGGCCGAAAGTGCCCTCGGTTTTGCTGTGCGCGATTTTTACCTCAATGGTGGTAGTCAGGCCCTGATTGTGCGTCTCTATCATCCCGCAGAAGACGATAGTCCAAGTGAAGCTACCCTGGATGCCAATGGCCTGGTACTGAAAGCGGCTTACCCAGGTACTTGGGGCAACTATCTCCGAGCGCGTGTGGATCACAACACCCGCCCATTACAACCTGGCGAAGTTGAGGATAGTTTATTCAATCTGAGCATTATGGATGAAAAAACGGGTGAACTAGAACAGTTCCGCAATTTATCTATTACGCCAGGAAACCCACGCCAGGCCGACAAAGTTCTTCTCAATGAATCGCGGCTGGTACGAACCACATTACCCGGAGGACGCCCGGAAGCTCATCCTGACCCGGCTCCTGGGCAAAATCCCTGGGCAGAAAACGATCCCGCTACCAATAGTAAAGCCGACGACGAGGATCAAGCCTCTGATGGCGAGGCTCTCATCCAGGATGATTTTATAGGTGGAGGCAAGGAAGGCGCCAAAGAGGGTTTGTATTCATTAGAAAAAGCCGACCTCTTTAATTTGCTTTGTCTGCCACCTTACCTGGCAGCCGGGGATGTTGATACGGGCCTGGTAACGGCCGCTGCCAGTTATTGTGAAAAGCGGCGGGCCATGCTGTTGGTAGATCCCCGTAGTAACTGGACAAACAAAGAACAAGCTAAAAGTGGGATTACTACCGGAGTGGGTACCGTCAGTAAAAACGCGGCTCTCTTCTTTCCACGTCTGCGCCAACCCAATTCTCTGAGAGACAATCAGATGGAGGATTTTGCCCCCTGTGGCGCAGTGGCCGGCATTTTTGCCCGCACCGATAGCCAACGCGGTGTCTGGAAAGCGCCCGCCGGCCTGGAAGCAACCCTGGTGGGTGTGCCGCAGCTCAGCGTCCCTCTGACCGATGCCGAAAATGGCGAACTGAACCCCTTAGGCGTCAATTGTTTGCGCTCTATGCCGGCTGCCGGCCGCGTAGTGTGGGGGGCGCGCACCTTGCAGGGGGATGACCGGCTGGCCTCGGAATGGAAATACATCCCGGTGCGTCGCCTGGCCCTGTTCATCGAAGAAAGCCTTTACCGGGGCACACACTGGGTCGTCTTTGAACCCAACGACGAGCCTCTCTGGGCGCAAATCAGGCTGAACGTAGGCGCATTCATGCACAACCTCTTCCGCCAGGGGGCGTTCCAGGGCAGCACCCCACGCGATGCCTATCTCGTCAAATGCGACAAGGAAACGACGACCCAGAATGACATCAACCTGGGTATCGTCAATATTGTGGTTGGCTTTGCGCCCCTGAAACCGGCCGAGTTCGTCATCATCAAGCTCCAGCAATTGGCTGGCCAGATCGTAAGTTAAGGAGGTAAACGTGGCTCAATTTAGCGTCAACCCGCAGCGTTTTGATCCCTATAAGAATTTTAAGTTCCGCGTCAAGTGGGACGGCCGTTACGTCGCCGGCGTCAGCAAAATCGGCGCGCTCAAGTGGACGAAGGAAGTAGTGGAACACCGTGAAGGCGGTGACCCCAGTTCGAGCCGGAAATCGCCCGGCCGCACCAAGTATGAAGCCATTACCCTGGAACGCGGCGTTACCCATGACCTTGAATTCGAGCAGTGGGCCAACAAGGTGTGGAATTTTGGTACCGGCTTGGGCGCAGAAGTGTCGCTTAAGAATTTCCGCAAAGATATCATCATCGAGCTGTACAACGAAGCCGGTCAACTAGCCATCGCCTATAAAATCTATCGCTGCTGGGTCTCCGAGTACCAGGCCATGCCCGACCTCGACGCCAACGCCAACGCCGTCGCTATTCAGACGTTGAAACTGGAAAACGAAGGCTGGGAGCGTGATCTGGAAGTAGTCGAGCCGAGCGAGCCAGAGTTTAGCTAACCATGCAGCCTTTAGCCGCCGCCCAGCTATTGACCATTTGGGAACAGGGGTTGGCGCAGACGCCGGCGCAGTGGGCGCTGGCGCTGTTGGCCGCTGCCTGCCCCGATGAACCGGCCGACGCTCTGGGGCAGTTAAACATTGGCGCGCGCGACGGCCGTTTGCTGACCCTGCGCGAATGGACCTTTGGCCCCCAACTGGCCTGCCTGGCCGCCTGCCCCCAATGCGGCGAAAAGCTGGAACTTGCCTTCACCACCGCCAACATTCGTGTCTGGCCGGTAGTAGAAACGGCCGCTGCCCCCACCCACACCCTGGCGCACGACAGCTACACTATCCACTTTCGCCTGCCCAACAGCCTGGACGCAACGGCCGTTCTCAGCGACCACGACGCCAACGCCAACCAACGCCTGCTCTTCCAAGGCTGCCTGCTGGAAGCCTATCACGAAGATGAGCGGGTGACAGCCGATGCCCTACCCGATGCGGTGGTCGAAGCCGTCATCGCCCAGATGGCCGAGGCTGACCCCCAGGCCGACACGCAGTTGGCTTTAGACTGCCCGGCTTGTGGCCATCACTGGTCGGCCGCCTTCGACATTGTCACCTTCTTTTGGGCAGAGCTCAACACCTGGGCTTACCGGGCGCTGCACGAAGTTCATTTATTAGCCTGCGCCTATGGCTGGCGCGAGGCCGACATTTTGGCCCTGTCGCCCTGGCGGCGGCAGCTTTATTTGGAGATGGTACGGCTATGAGTAATTACCTGGCGAACCTGGCGACCAGAAGTGCGGGCCAAGAAATGCCGCTCCAGCCCCGGCCGGTCTCCTTATTTGAACCGTGGCCTGGGGTTGGGATGGGAGCGCTGCCTGTACTGATCTCGCCTGTTGTTGGTGAAGAGGGCGAGGCGTGGGAAACGGCCGTTGCCGCAACACCCCCCACGCCGGCGCCTGTCCCGCCAACTGTCAACGCGCCACAAATGGTCTGGCAAACGGCCGTTCCACCCCACTACACGCCGCCTGAACCACCAATGCCCACCCTGCACCCAGAGCGACCACCCGCATCCATCACCACCACCATCCACGCCGCCGCCCAACAACAGCCCATCCAACCGGCCGCCTTGCCGCCGGCTGCCCCGCCGCTGCCCCCTGCCGTTCACCCGCAAGCCGCTGCCGGTAACGGCCGTTCGCCTGCCTCATCACCTCCATCACCCATCACCATCACGTCCACGCAAGTAGTACCACAGCCCCCGACAAATCCAGGCCAACCTCCATCCATTCACAATTCACAATTCACAATTCCTTCCTCAGCCGCCCGAACCCGCGCCCATCATTCAAGTGACCATCGGCCGCATCGAAGTGCGGGCCACGCCGCCGCCACCAACAGTACGCGAGAAAAGGCAATCGCCGTCGCCGGCCATGAGCCTGGATGAGTATTTGCGCCAGCGAAACGGGGATCAACGATGAGCAACTACCTGGCTATCGCTACAGTGACCGCAGGGCTGGTGCAGCTTCTGAACAAGTCTGTAGGCAGCGACGTGAACGGGGCCATTGTCACCAGTGTGCGCCCCAATGCCAACGGCAACGACCTGCCCATCACAGGCGTAAACCTGTACCTGTACCAGGTGATGCCAAACAGCCATTGGCGCAACGAAGATCTGCCCACGCGCCGCGCCAACGGCCAGGTCGTACAGCGGCCGCGTCTGGCCCTGGACTTGCACTACCTCTTTTCCTTCTACGGCGACGACAGTGAGTGGCAGCCGCAGCGGGTGCTGGGGAGTACCCTGCGTACACTGCACACACAGCCGCAGCTTACCCGCCATGAGATAGACGATGCCATCAAAGACCCCCTTTTGGCCGCTTCTAACCTGGCCGACGAGACGGAACTGGTCAAGTTGACGCCCCTGTCGTTGACGCTGGACGAACTCTCCAAGCTGTGGTCGGTCTTTTTTCAGTTGCCATACGTACTTTCGGTAGCTTATCAGGCCACAGTCGTCTTCATCGAAAGCGAAGAGACGCCGCGCCTGTCGCTGCCGGTGCGCCAGCGCAACCTCTACGTGATGCCCTTCCGCCAGCCGCTCATTGAGACGGCCGCCGCCGAAGGAGGCGTCAATGCGCCGCTGCTCGTGGGCGGAACGCTGGTCATTCGCGGCCAAAATTTGCGCGGCGATGTTACGCAGGTGCGCCTGGGTGAGAATGTGGTCACGCCCACGGCCGTTACCAGCACCGAAATTCGCCTGACCCTGGCTGATCCGCCTTTCCTACCTGGCGACCTTCATGCCGGGATACAGGGGGTGCAGGTGATTCACAACTTGCAACTGGGCACGCCGCCCGAACCGCACTACGGATTTGAGTCCAACGTGGCTCCCTTTGTCTTACGGCCGTCCATCACCGCACCCGTAACGGCCGATAACGTGCAAAACAACGTTGACAACATTAACCTACGCCAGGCAAACATCACCGTGTCGGTCAACCCACCGATAGGTAAGAAACAGCGTGTCATTTTGTTGCTAAACGAAAAGGTACAGGAGAAGCCGCTCAGCTACACCTTCCTGGCCGGGACGCGTGATGCCGACGTGAGTGCCATCACCATTCCGGTACGCGGTGTTAAACCCGGCGCGTATCTGGTCCGCCTCCAGGTGGACGGCGCCGAAACGCTTTTGCAGGTAGACCCTGACCCGGACAACCCGCAGTTCACTGGCCCGGAGGTTGTCATTCCATGACCGAGTTAGAGCGCTGGGAAAGCAACAACGAGCAATACCTGGCGGCCGCGCTGGCCTGGCTGCGCCTGCGCCTGCGGCAGCAGATTGGTCCCGTATCGGCTCCGATGATCTCCACGGTGGTGGCCTCCCAACCCGTCGAACCTGTCCGCCGGTCGCCTTTCCAACGCCGGCCAACAACGCTTGCTAATACAGAACAACTGGCGCTGCCGCCCGCTTCGGCGGCGGTAACTGAGGAGCAAGTCGCGCAGGCGGCGGCCGCCCTGGAAGCCGCTGCGGCTGTCGAACCGCCACCCGCCCTGCTTATTTTGGCGCAGCGCTTTGGCCTGTCGCGCTTTGAGCGTGAGCTGCTGCTATTGTGTGCATCCGTGGAGCTAGACACGGGCAGCGCGGCTCTATGCGCCTGTGTTCAGGATGATCCGAACCGACCCTATCCCACCTTTGCCCTGGCGCTGTCCCTGTTTGCTGACCCGGCCTGGGATGTATTGTCCCCGGAACGGCCGTTGCGCTACTGGCGGCTCATCGAAATCAATCAGCCGGGGGCACAGCCGCTGACCACCAGCGCCTTGCGTCTTGACGAACGCATCTTGAACTACCTGAAAGGGCTGAATTACCTCGATGATCGGTTAGCGCCACTGCTGGTTCCCTTTGTCGGGACGACTGGCGCAGAGGAACTGCCACCCTCACAGGCAGCGGCCGTTTCCCTGGCCATTAATCATTTGCAGCAAGGCGCGGCCGTCGTGCAGTTGGTAGGGCCAGACCCTGTGAGCCAACAACTGGTAGCCCAGGTCGCCGCCGCCGCTCTGGGACTGCACCTGTATCGCCTGCCGGTAGAGCTGCTGCCGACTCAGGCGGCCGATTTGGAAACGCTGGCCCGCCTGTGGCAGCGTGAAAGCATTCTGCTGCCGGTGGCCCTTTACCTGGATGCCCAGGAAATAGACGGCCCGCCGCCAGAAGGTCAGACCGTGTCGGCCACATCCGCCCTACACCGCTTTCTGGGACGCAGCCAGGGGCACTTTTTTCTCGGTACCCGTGAAATCCAGCCCAATCTGGGCCCGGTCACTATTACGGTCGAAGTGGACAAGCCTACTCCCGCCGAGCAGCAGGCGATTTGGGCGGACGCTTTAGCCGGTGAGCAGTTGGCAGTGAGCGATGAGCAGTTTGCCGTCGAAGGGCCGGCGCTGCTGGCCGGCCAGTTCAATTTGAACGGGATGACGATCCGGCAGATTGTCCGCCGCATCATAACTCAAAGCGCAGAGGATAGCGCTGAACCTTCATCCTTCATCCCTCATCCTTCATCCCTCATCCCTCAATTGTGGGATGCCTGCCTGCTCAGCGCCCGCCCGCGCCTGGATTTACTGGCGCAGCGGCTGGACGCTAAAGCCACCTGGGATGACCTTGTCTTGCCCGAGGAAGAAACCACGCTGCTGCGCCAGATCGCCGAACAGGTACGGCAGCGCAGCCTGGTCTACGACGAGTGGGGTTTCCGGGCCAGGATGAACCGCGGGCTGGGCATCAACGCCCTCTTCGCTGGCGAGAGCGGCACCGGCAAGACGATGGCCGCCGAGGTGATTGCCAACGAGCTGCGGCTGAACCTGTACCGTATTGATTTATCGGCCGTTGTCAGCAAATACATCGGCGAAACCGAAAAAAACTTGCGCCGCCTGTTCGACGCCGCCGAAGATGGTGGCGCGATCCTCTTTTTTGACGAGGCCGATGCCCTGTTTGGCAAGCGCAGCGAGGTCAAGGACAGCCATGACCGCTACGCCAACATTGAGATCAACTATTTATTGCAGCGCATCGAAGCGTATCGCGGCCTGGCCATCCTGGCCACCAACATGAAAAGCGCCCTGGATACCGCCTTTATGCGCCGCCTGCGCTTCATCGTCAACTTCCCCTTCCCGGGCACGGCCGAGCGGCAGGCGATGTGGGCCAGGGTCTTCCCGCCGTCCACACCGCTGGTGACAGACGACCTGCTGGCGGCGATGGCGCAGCAGGTGGAACGGGGTGAACTGGCCGAAGAAGTATTGACATCGTTGGCGCAGGAGAAGCTGGACGCGGCCCGGCTGGCCCGGCTGAATCTAACCGGCGGCAGCATTCACAACGTGGCCTTGAGCGCGGCCTTTCTGGCCGCCCACGCCGGTACGCCGGTGACGATGTCCCTTGTTTTGGCGGCGGCCCGCGCCGAGTTTCGCAAGTTGGGACGGCCGTTGCGGGAGGCGGATTTTCAATGAACAACCTGAACGTGAATTTGCACATTGAGCGCCTGGTATTAGACGGGATCACACTTTCAGTACGCGAACGAGCGCTGTTGGGCACGGCCGTTACCACCGAACTCACCCGCCTGATCAGCGAAAGCGGCCTGCCCGCCGCTATGCCGGCCAATGGGACTGTGCCTTCCGTTCCGGCTGGAACCATTCAATTAGGCAGCAACAACAACCCGGCCCGGTTAGGCCAGCAAATTGCCCAGGCGGTGTATGGAGGAAACGGCCGATGACTCAGCGAACAGCCATCCAGACGCCGCAGCAGGTGCAAACCACAACCACGCCTACCAGCGGCATACTCCAACGCCAATGCACCTGCGGTAACCACACCGTTGCCGGCGGCGAGTGCGCTGAGTGCCGCCAGAAGCAGTTGCAGCGCAAAGCCACTGGTCACACCAAACCTGAAGCTGTGCCCCCAATCGTTCCCGCGGTACTGCATTCGCCGGGACAGCGATTGGATGCCGGGACACAGGCCTTTAGGGAGCCACGCTTCGGCCGCGATTTCAGCCGGATTCCTACACATCCTCCTGCTGCCGGCGTGATACAGACGAAACTGGCGATCAACAAGCCAGGTGACGAATATGAGCAGGAAGCGGACCGGATTGCCGATCAGGTGATGGCCACGCCGGTACATCAACCGCTTAGCGGCGCGCCACCACGCATCCAGCGTTTCGCGGGGCAACCGACCGGGCAGATAGATGCGGCGCCCGCCAGCGTAGACCAGGCCCTGGCCAGTCCCGGCAGGCCGCTGGAGCCGGCGTTACGGCAGGACATGGAACAGCGCTTTGGCCACGACTTTTCCCGAGTGCGGGTGCATACCGATACAAGAGCAGCGGAATCGGCGCGGGCGGTGAATGCCCGAGCGTATACGGTGGGACGACATGTGGTCTTCGCGTCAGGGAAGTACGCGCCGCACACGCTGGACGGGAAACGGCTCCTCACCCATGAGCTGGCGCATACGCTCCAACAGCGGAACGCGCCCGCTGGCTCAACGCGGCTGCGGGTCACCGCTCCTAACGATTCACACGAGACCGAGGCCGACCGCATCACGCGCGATGTTAGCCGCGACGTCGCTCCCGAACGGTCCGCGCCCGGCGAGCGCGCCGCCCCCTTGAGCGTGGCGCCAACCGGCGCGCAGATCGCGCGCCAGCCGGCTGCGAACCCAGAGCCAGCCAACGCTGCCCCCGGCGGTACGCCGCATCAGAGGCTGGAGACCGCAATGAAACTATTACGCAAGTGGGGTTCAACGGATCGAACGATCACGTACCTGCACGAGCAGGGGATCCAGCTCGAGTTAAGGAGCGGGAGTGCATCCTTCTACGATCCCAATCCCAAGGCACGCAAGATCATCCTGAACGCCGACAGTTCGGGGGCGCAGATGGCCCAGGATCTAGCCTTCGAGGCTCGCAAGATCCAAATCGACACTCGCAAGAAGGACATTCGCCGCGATCTTGGAATCAAAGCATACGAGAAGGAAATGTATCGAAGGGGTCAAGGTGTCGGCGATAGCTCGTTGTACGAGAAATACGAACCGAAGACTCATGAGGCGTACGTCGGGGACAAGCTCTCGACTGTCGCCGAAGCAGCCAGCGACGTAATCGAGTTCAACAGGGGCCTTCGCCGTCAGGGCCTGGCGACTGACCCGGCTCCGCTCGAGTCGGAGTACGACCTCGCTTACCACTTGGAATACAACAAGCACTACGTCCGGAAACTGGTGGAGTCGGGAAGCACAAACGTCGCAGACAACTACGCCAACGAGAAGGGAAGCGCGGCGGGACGTCAGGCCGTGGCGGAGGCGATCACGAGCGACAAGCTACTGACCGGCGATACCCGTGAGAAATATGCAGACCAGTTCGGGAAAGAGTGGGAGGCGAAGCAAGCGGAACGGGCCAAGCAAGAGGAGGAGCTTGCCAAGGTCAGGGCCGAAGCCAAGATCGAGGCGGAACGTCAAGCCAAGATCGAGGCGGGTCGCAAAGCACTGGTCGAGCTCGTCAACGTCGTCGTTCCGAATAGTCCTCAGGCCGACAGCGTCATCCAGCTCGTCTACTTATTCACGGTCCAACACGGAGGAGCCCAGACGATGTTCCTCATCGGCGCAGCCCGCGAAGGACTGGTGCGGCTGTTGGGCCGGTACGGGTTCAAGGACTTCGAGGAAGTTGGTTCGGCCGTAATGGAACGAGCGAGGCTCGAGTACGCGCTATTCAACTTTCTAGGGTTGACGCAGCCGCAGCGCAATAGACTGCGTAACCCGGATTTCGCGGATCTGTATGAGTACAGGCATTGGCAAGCGATCACTTACGAAGAGATACAAGCCAGGGAGAACCAGCCAGTGAACCTCAGGCTCCCTGACGGAACCCCTTTCCAAGGGACACGTGCGGAGTATCGCGAGGCATCGCATCGCAATGTTGTGAACCACGCGCTCGCGCAGCTCAATCAGATCAGAAGCGCCGGCCCGATCAGCTTGATTGGGCGTATCGTCTACGGCGAGAAGGGAGCGGCAATCGGTGGTCTTTTCGACGCTGTCTTGCCGGTCGCGTCGGGGATGAGAGCCCGCCAGGCAGTTCGCACTGAAATGAGCAAGTTGAGCTCCGGCGGGGGCGGCCCGGTGGGGCCCACGCCGCTCCAGCCCCCGGCGATCCGTGCACCCGCTCCGCCCCGGATCGCTGTGCCGAAGCCGGGCCGGCCTGCCCCCCCGCCTGCCGCACCCGGGCCTACCGTCGTAAAGCCTGCGCCGCCCGGAGCGCCAGGTCAGACAATTATTCCGCCGAAGCCCACGACGCCGCTGGCACCAAGCCGCCCAATGCGTGCTCCTCCGGGCGGCGGTCCCCGAGCCGGGATGACCGGGACGGGGAAAACATCCATGCCGCATAGCCAGTCGACGCCGACGGTTGAGGTTCTGCCGCGCGGCACAGTGCCGATGGCGGACTTTGAGCCCGCTCCGGCCGGCCACTACATAGTGCGAAAACCGCCCAGTGCTGAAACACAACGGCAGGTCCTTGCGCGAGCGGGGCGAACAACAGACGGCCGTCTTAGAGACGCTAATACTGGTCGAGCGCTAGACGACGGCGAAGCTGTTTGGGGCCACGCGCCATATTATCAGTTTGCAAAAATGAGGGATATGGCAGAAAGGCTAGGGTGGACCCAAGCGCAATTTGATGCGTTCTTCGAAAACCCGGCGTTTTGGCAAATTGAATACGGCCCTTCTAATTCCGGCCGAGTTTTTGACCGTATTCCCAGGCAGCGGCCGGTGCATTGATTTGCGGCCAGCCCGCGTAGGATGGATGGAGCGCAGCGAAACCCATCAATGGATGGCGGACGGATAGGATGGGTTTCGGCTATCACCTCTACCCATCCTACAATGGGTACACCGGGGTTGGTGGAAAAGGTATCGATAACATGTTTGACCAATGGATTGCTAAATATGACGAATTACCGGCGTTACCGACTGAACGGAGGTTGCTATTTCTTCACGATAGTATTGGCGGGGCGGCGGCTAAGCTTTTGAGCGTATTTTTTGGACAGACATAAACGGAGAGATTGAATATCTATGACGACACAGCCGAACTCTTTCGCCCGCCCGGCCCGCCTGGGGCGACGATCAACTCGAACGAAGTGAGAGATGACGCAATGAGTAACCGACCCATAGCTCAACAACAGAAGATAGCCATCCCAGATTTCACACCGCTGAATGGTGGCATCTTGCAGCGCAAATGTGCTTGCGGCCAGCACACGGTCGCTAGTGGTGAATGCGCCGAATGTCGTCAGAAACGGTTGGGCCTGCAGCGTAAGGTAGTGAACCAGAGCGCACCGCAAGCAGTGCCGCCTATTGTGCATGAGGTGCTGCGCGCTCCGGGACGGCCGCTTGACCCCGCCACCCGCGCCTACATGGAACCGCGCTTTGGGCGCGATTTCAGTCAGGTGCGGGTGCATACGGATACACGCGCTGCCGACTCGGCAGAGGCAGTCAATGCGCTGGCCTACACGGTGGGGCGGGATGTGGTTTTTGGGTCGGGGCAGTATGGGCCGGGGACGAGTTCAGGAAAGAGGTTGCTGGCGCATGAACTGGCTCATACAGTGCAGCAGAATGGGCAGAAGAATGCGCTCGTACGCGAAACGACGCAGTCCTATGAGCTGATGGAACAAGAAGCCGAAGCTGCTACACTCACCGTGCTGCAAGGTGGGATAGCTCATCCGACGCTTCGCGTGCCCATTCAAATTGCACGCCAAGACCAAACCACAGTAACTCAAGCTCCTACGCCTGCGGCTACGCCCACCGCTGCCGCACCACAGCCCATGAAGCGTACCGAGTTCGACAGCATTATGAAGGGTCGCTATGGCGTGACGACTATTCGCACGGGAACGTTTCAGGAACAAGCGTTTGATGATATGAAACAAGACGAATGGAAGGCGTGGGATCCGGATTCGTCTCCAACGGTCTATAATTGGATTGTCGAAGCCTTTGTCAATTTTGAAAAAACGTTTGGTGGATTACCACCCGTCAAAGAGATCATCTTTTTCGATACTAGATACCAGCGTGACAATCAGGGCAAGCCAGTCAAAGATCTCTTCACAGGCGCCAGCTATGGCTTGGGGCAATTGACGCTTTATCGTGCGGTGCAACAAAGTAATCGGATGTTTAACTTACAAGGCGTGCTAGAGTCGCCCACTTCCGAGCAAGCCACCAAGCGTAATATCACGCATGAACTGGGGCACGGCATCGCTGAGACCGCGCTTAACCAGCGAACGGACCAACCGCCGGGTGCGGACCCCAATTTGTTCAAAGAGTATCACCATACTGTTGGCTGGACGCAGGATGTAAAACTCTATGACATTCAGGAAAAAGCCGTTCAAGATGCTTTTAAGAACAATACGCCGCCGCCCGCACAATTTCAGATTAAGCCTGAGAATGTGGATACGAAACCTTGGAAGGAACGCCCTCTCACCCGTTATATGGCAGATAACCCCGGCGAGGATTTTGCCGAAGCAATCATGGCATATGTAAATGAACCAGAGCGGCTCCAAGCCCTTTCACCCACGCGTTATGATTTCATTCACAAGCGCAAGGCACGCTGGCTTGCGTCCGGTCAACCCAAAATGAATATTTGGAAACGAATAAACCAAGGTGGCCCTGCCCGTACACTCAAACCGAGCCGTCGTCCTACAATTTGGGAACGCGTAAGGGGGGCACAATAACCCTAATGAATACACGATTGCCAACCCAGGTCAAAACTATATCGGCACCCTCCTTCACGCCTGTACAGATCAGCCTCCTGCAACGCCAATGCGCCTGCGGCCAACACACCGTGTCCGGTGGCGACTGCGCCGAATGCCGCCAGAAGCGGCTGAACTTTCAGCGCCGCTCTACAACCCAGGCCAAGCCTGCCAACGTGCCGGCCATCGTCCACGATGTGTTGCGCTCGCCGGGTCGTCCGCTCGACCCGGCTACCCGTGCCTTCATGGAACCCCGCTTCGGCCGTGACTTCAGCCAGGTGCGTGCATACATTGAAATAATGAGGGACTCATGACAACTTTTCCTGGTTCACCACGCCTGCTCAAAGGGGGCATCGTCCTGATTAACGCCGAAACCGGCGCGGTGCAGCGCATTATCGCCCTGCAATACAACCCGGACACGCTGACACGCAGCTTACAGATTAAAGGCGTCGGCGCGGAAGGTGGTGACCGGTCGGAGGCACTGCGGCTGAAAGGGCCGCCGACGGAAACCTTTAAGCTGGATGCCGAGATGGACGCCACGGATCAGTTGGAAACGGCCGACAAACAGGCAACCCAACTCGGCCTCCACCCCCAACTGGCCGCCCTGGAAACCATCGTCTACCCCACCAGCAGCCAGTTACAGACCAACAACAGCCGCGCCGCTGCCGGTACGCTGGAAATTGCGCCCATGGAAACGCCGCTGACCCTCTTTATTTTTGGGGCCAAACGCATCTTGCCCGTGCGCCTGACGGAGTTCAGCATCACCGAGGAGGCGTTTGACGTAGCCCTGAACCCCATTCGCGCCAAAATAAGCCTGGGAATGCGCGTTTTAAGCGTGGATGACCTGGGCTTTAACCACAAAGGGGGCAATCTCTTTATGCGTTACCTGCAAGATAAAGAGCAAATGGCCCGCTCAAGCGCCGGCGGCACGTTCGGCGCGCTGGGTATTGGAGGCATTTCATGAACGATCCGAATCAGAGCTTACAGGCGTTGCTGCAGCCGGGCGGCCTAAAAAGCAGTCTGTTCCCGCCCACCAGCCGCTATCATGGCCTTGATTTGGCCATCATGGACGGGGACGGCGATCATCCCATCATCTACCTGCGCCGCCGCTTCCTGCCAGGGCCGGAGCGTTTTTCCCTATTGCAAGAGCATGAAGTCAGCGAAGGTGAGCGGCTGGACAACATCACCGCCCACTACCTGGGTGACCCGGAACAGTTCTGGCGTGTCTGCGACGCCAACGCCGCCATGCGCCCTGAAGCGTTGACAGAAACAATCGGCCGTCGGCTAAAGATTACCTTACCCGAGGGAATTCCGGGGGCGCCAAATGCTTAAGGGCGTTAATTTGCAGTTGTATATCGGCCCGCTGGTACCCATACTCGCGCCGCGCATTGTCATCGAGGCGCTGGACGAGCTTACGGTAACCATAAAAGATGTCGAGCAGAGTGGTTTTCAGCTTTCTTTTACGCTAAGCACGACATCGCCTTTGCATACGCTTTTCCTGCTGACAGGCGGAAGTACCATAAGTCTCTTGCGCGTCGTCATTGTGGTAATACTCAATGGTGTGCCTCATGTCCTCATGGATGGGGTGGTCACGCATCATCAAATTTCGCCGGCAAAAGATAGTGGACACGCCACCCTGTCCCTCACAGGAGAAGATCTTTCGGTATTGATGGACAAGATTGATTTTAGCGGTTTCCCGTTTCCCGCACTGCCGGCGGAAGGGCGCGTGGCATTGATGCTTTTAAAGTATGCTGTCCTGGGCATTGTGCCACTCGTAGTGCCCAGCATATTGATCGATGTGCCGATTCCAACCTCGCGCATTCCGGCTCAGCAAGGCACGGACTTGTCCTATATTAAGGAACTTGCTGAACAAGTGGGCTATGTCTTTTACATCGAGCCGGGTCCAGTGGCCGGCGCGAACGTTGCCTACTGGGGACCGCAAATTAAGGTCGGGAGTCCACAACCTGCGCTCAACATCAATATGGACGCACATACCAATGTGGAGTCGCTTTCCTTTTCTTTCAATAATAACCTGAATGCGATTCCTACGTTGTTTCACTATGAGGAGTTCAGCAAAATTCCGCTTGTCATACCTCTGCCTCCCATCACGCCGCTCAATCCGCCGCTTGGGCTGCTGCCGCCAATTCCGATTCGCCTACAGCCAGTAAGCCATGATCTCTCCAAGCGACCCTTAGTGCAAGGCATCATGATTGGCCTGGCCAAAGCCTCGCAATGGGCAGAGGCGGTCACCGCTAAGGGCGAACTCAACGTATTGCGCTATGGGACCATTCTCAAAGCCCGTCGCTTAGTTGGTGTACGTGGGGCGGGCGCCGCCTATGACGGGCTGTATTATGTAAAAAGCGTCACCCATACCATTAAGCGCGGCGAATACAAGCAAAGTTTTGAACTCAGCCGCAATGGCTTGATTTCAACGATTCCACGGGTACCAGCATGAAAGAGAGTAATCGCTATTATGGCAAATATCGCGGCACGGTATTCAACAATATTGACCCCGAGCAGCGCGGACGCATTCAGGCCATCGTACCAGATGTGCAGGGGCTTGTGCCCACGAATTGGGCATTACCCTGTGTGCCCCTGGCCGGCATCCAAGAGGGAGTATTCATGGTGCCACAGCTTAAAGCAGCGGTTTGGATCGAATTTGAGCAAGGCGATCCGGATTACCCGATCTGGGTTGGAGGTTTTTGGGGGCAGGCTTCCCCTGTACCGGGGGTTCCGGTGTTACCGCATCCGGAAATTCCGTTGGCGGCCGTTTTGCCTCCACCCATTCCTCCAGGCCAGAACATAGTTATCCAAACGACTTTACAACATTCACTCATTATTAGCGATGCGCTCCCAATCCCAATACCTACCGGAATCCCGGCGCCAGCTACCCCAGGAACGGGCGGAATCATCCTTAGGAGTCCCAGCGGGGCCATGATTGTGGTCAATGATACCGGTATTTACATTCATAACGGCAAAGGGGCTTCGATAGAAATGATGGGGCCAAGCGTAATGATCAACAAAGTAGCCCTGGTGGTGACTTAATATGCCCGGATTTTTACTTCACGTAGGCGCAACAGTATTGTGTTCGCATGGCGGTCAGGCCCAGCCGACGGCGCCAAACCCACGTGTCATGGTGAGCGGCCCGCCCACAGTTACCGTGACCGGCCCTTACGCAATAGCTGGTTGCGTGTTTAATGTCTCCGGCGCGCCATCGCCTTGTGTCACGGCGCAATGGGTGAGCGCGGCTACCCGCCTGACTTCCAACGGGCAACCTTTACTGCTGCTGGACAGCCAGGCAATCTGCGCCCCCAATGGTACCCCATTGATGATTGTGATGACGCAAATGCGCGTCACAGGGATGTGAATGATGATACATATTGATTTTCCCTTTCACATAGACGGCCGTTCCCGCACCGCCCTCACTACCACCGACGACCATGTCCGCGACATGATTGAACAATTTCTGTTTACCAATCCCGGCGAACGGGTCAACCGCCCTGACTTTGGCAGCGGACTGTTGCAGTTGGTCTTCGCCCCCAACAGCCCGGAACTGGCCGCCGCCCTGCAATTCACCATCCAGGCTGGCCTGCAGCGCTGGCTGGGTGATTTAGTCGAGGTGCAGGCGCTGGACGTCACCAACGAAGACGCCAGCCTGCGCGTCTTCATCCAATACACGGTACGGCGCACCGGCGAACAGCGCAGCGAAACATTTGAACGGAGTGGCCCATGATGAATGATCTAACCCTCACCTGCCAGGATGAGCAGCGCCGCCACAAGGTGCGCCACGCCCAATTTTTTGGCCTGGATTATCTGGAAGTCAGCCAGGATCAACATCGCCTCACCCTGTTTTTCTTGGGCAAGCTGCCACCGGCGTTTTATCCCGATAAAGATAAAGGGGAGAGCAGACAGGCGCACGCGGCGCGGGTACGGCCGTTTTTCCGCATCGAAGGTGGGCGGCGCATTCGTGACATTCAAATTGTGGACGTAAAGCTGTGCGACCAGCCCGACGAAACCCTGGACGACTGCTTCATCCTCACTGTAGACCGGCCGGGCGATTTCTCTACCTACCGGCTGTGTGTGGTGGAATTGGACGACGACGGCCGTGCCACCGGCCGTCCCTACCCCAAGTTCGACCCGCGCTACGCTTGCCTGGAGTTCAGCTTCAAGGCCAACTGCTCCAGCGATCTGGACTGTCAGGAGACAACCATTTGCCTGCCGGAAACGGCCGTTGAACCGGAGATCAACTATCTGGCCAAAGATTACGCCAGCTTCCGCCAGCTCATCCTCGACCGGCTGGCGCTGCTCATGCCCGGCTGGCAAGAGCGCCACGTGCCTGACCTGGGCATCGTACTGGTAGAACTGCTGGCCTATGCCGGCGACTACCTGAGCTATTATCAAGACGCCGTGGCCACTGAAGCTTACCTGGAAACAGCCCGCCGCCGCATCTCCGTGCGCCGCCACGCCCGCCTGGTGGATTATGCGATGCACGAAGGCTGCAACGCCCGCGCCTGGCTCCATCTGGAAGTTGAAGGCAGCCCAACTCTCAACCCGGACGATGTCCTCTTCAGCACCGGCCTGGACGGTGCCGATGTACCTGGCGGAACGGTGGTTGCCTGGGACGATTTGCGTCCAATCCCGGCCAGTCAGTATGAACTATTCGCGCCCCTGGTCTCCCAACCAACCCGAGAATATCGGGCCATCTGGAAGCACGAGCGCTGGCAGATTGAACCAGCGGATGAGCCGCCCGCGCCCATCCAACTTTATGAGAGCCATAACCACATCCGTTTCTACACCTGGGGCGACCAGGAATGCTGCCTGCCCAAAGGGGCCACATCGGCTACCCTGTATGACGGTTCGGCAGTAGAAGTCGAGCCGGAGCCGGACGCTGGCAAAAAGTCCTACCAACAAAAAGCCAGTCGCCGCCGGCCAGAGCCAGAGGAATCGCCGACCAAACAGATTATCTACCAACGCGACCTAGATGAGCTGCATGAAGGCGACTTTCTGCTCTTTGAGGAAGTCAAAGGACCCAAGACGGGCAATCCGGCCGACGCCGACCCCACCCGCCGCCACATCGTGCGCCTGACCAGGCGGGAGGAAATCGTAGACGAATTATACCAGCAGCCACTCTTAGAGATTACCTGGGATGAAGCCGACGCACTGCCCTTTCCGCTCTGTATTTCGGCCGTTGGCCGTCCGCCAGACTGCGCGCCACTCGACAACATCAGCGTGGCCCGGGGCAACATCATCCTGGTAGATCACGGCCGGCCTGTGCGCGACGAAGATCTGGGCTGCGTACCCCTCCAGCCCGGCGAACCGGATTGTGAATGCGGCCGTCTATCTGATGTTCCCCAAATACCCGGCCGTTTTCGCCCCCAGTTACAGCGTGGACCGCTGGTCTTCAGCCAGCCCCTGCCGGAAAATGGCCCGGCGACTGCCCTGCTCATCCAGGAGCCGCGCCGGGCTGTGCCTGGCATCCAACTGGCCAGTCTGGCCGATGCGTCTTGCGCGCCGGGCCAGCCGCTGGCGGCCCCCTTACCGGTGGCCTTATGGGCGGCGCAGCCCGACTTGCTCAACAGCGCCGCCGACAGTTCGCACTTTGTAGCCGAGATGGAAGAAGACGGCCGGGCCACCCTCCGTTTTGGTGATGGTGAATTGGGGCAACGGCCGTTTGCCAACCACCGCTTCCTGGCCACCTACCGCACTGGCGATGGCCCGGCCGGTAACGTGGGCGCGGCAGCCATCAGCCACCTCGTTTACCAGAAGGAACGGGTAGACGGTATCCGCCGGGTGCGAAATCCGCTGCCGGCTCGTGGCGGAACCGCCCCCGAACCGATTCAAGAGGTCAAACTGTTCGCCCCCCACGCTTTCCGCCAGCGGCTGGAGCGGGCGATTACGGCCGACGATTACGCCGCCATTGTCATGCGCGATTTTCCCCAGGCGCAGCGCGCCGCGACCACCCTGCGCCCCATGGGCGGCTGGTATGAAGCGTTGGTGGCGGTGGATGTGCGCGGGCAAACTGAAGCCGATCAGACCTTGTTGAACCAGATTGCCGACCACCTGTATCGCTACCGGCGCATCGGCCACGAGGTGGTGGTGCGGCCGGCGCGGCAGGTCCCACTGAAAATTGAACTGCACGTTTGTGTGCTGCCCCATCATCTGCGCGGCCACGTCAAAGCCGCCCTGCGCGACCGGTTCAGCAGCGGCCGACAGCGCAGTGGCCAACCCGGCTTCTTCCATCCCGACAACCTGACCTTTGGTGAAGGCATCACCCTGAGCAGCCTGGTGGCGGCGGCTCAGGCTGTGCCCGGCGTGGAAAGCGTCAGCGTGGAAACGTTACAACGGCTGGATGAGCCGTCCCCCGAGGCAATTAAAGCGGGTATTTTGCCGCTTGGCTCGCTGGAAGTGGCGCGACTGGATAATGACCCGAACATGCCGGAAAACGGTCAGTTTACTCTACAAATGGAAGGTGGACGATGAACGATGCTCATACCAAAACCTGCGGCTGTTGCGAAGGCGTTGAACAATTGACCCCGCTAAACACGGCCAACCGACCCGGATTGGACGCCCTGGCTTACCGTACTGGCACACACAGTACATTCCTCGAAACGATGATCGCCAACCTTTCCAGCCTGACCTTGGAACTACCGGCCGGGGACGAAAGTGATGGCGGGCAGAAAATCTATCCCCTGGAGGCTCTGACGGCCCGCCAGCCCAGTGACCCGGCCATCGCCCTGCTCGATAGCTGGGCCATGGTGGCCGACGTCCTCACCTTTTACCAGGAGCGCATCGCCAATGAGGGCTACCTGCGCACGGCTACCGAGCGGCGCTCCATCCTGGAAATGGCGCGGCTGGTGGGCTACAAGCTGCGCCCCGGCGTGGCCGCCAGCACCTTTCTGGCCTTTAGTCTGGACAACGGCTATCAGGTGACAATCCCGGTGGGCAGCCGCGCCCAAAGTATTCCCAGCCCAGGCGAACTGCCGCAATCCTTTGAAACGGCCGAACCCCTGCCCGCCCGCGCCGAATGGAACGAACTGAAGCCCCGACTGACGCGGCCGCAGCCGCTTAGCCAGGCAAACGCTGAAAGCATTGAGCGCCTCTACTTCCAGGGCATTGCCACCAACTTAAAAGCCGGCGACCTATTGTTATTCGTCTATGGGCCCGGCAGGGACGAACAGGTTTTGCGGCGGGTGGAAAGTGTTGCCATCCAGGCGTTAGAAGATCGTACCAGGGTAGAGTTGCAGGCGACTGAGAGGCAGTTGACGGCCGTTATCGCCAAACTCCACGCCCTGATTGAACGTTACCTGGGCGTGGCAAATTTCGGTGTAAACCCGGCCCGTGCCATGGCCGGGCGGGTCATCACGATTCTAAAGGAGATGGCGCGGGCCGAGTCGCCGACTTCGAGCGCCTCCCTGGCCGCCACGCTCAACAAGGCGGTGCGCGCTTTACGCAAGGAGTACGCTATCGCCGCCGAAGGGCAGTATAACGTCTTGAAGCCCTGGGTCAGGGGGGCGATGACCGATTTAACGGCGCTGCGCGCCACGTTTCAGGGCATGGAGGCGGCGCCGGCAGCCACGGCCGTTTCGCCACAACCCGGTAACGGCGACACCCCGGCCCTGGTCGGGCTGGCCGGTTACCTGGCGGCGGCCGCCAAACCGGCGTCGCTCCAGCCGGCCAATTATCTGCAGTTACCCCATGACGCAGCCAGGACCTATGGCCCTAAGTCCGATGTGGCCCCCCGGCTGCTGGCCGCGCTGCAACCAGAATTGGCTTCGGTCCTCTACCGCGCCTGGCGGGAACTGCCGCTGACGCCGGAAACGGCCGTGCAGGTGCTTGCCTTACGCACCCGCGCTTCTGTTTTCGGCCACAACGCCCCTGCCAGTGAATCATTTGCCATTCGCCTGAGTCTGGTACCGGCCGACATGCAGTGGGGTTTTGGCTATCGCCTGACGATTGAGCTTGGTGAACAGGTTGTCGTTCACCCCCCGATTGGTGAACAGCCCCTGCCATTTGAAAAACGTGAATTTGACATCCCATTCCCGGCGGCCAGTGAAACCATCCACGTGACTCTTACGGTGGGTGATTCGGAAAGCGATCTCTTCCCCATCGCCATGCGTTTTCGTTTTGCCCACCGGCCGATGGTGGTGGACGGCCGTGTGGATACCGAGGGCCGGTTCAGCGTGACCAGCAGTGGCGGCAATCCGGTGACACTACGGTTGGACAGCGCCAGCAATGAGCCAGAAGTAGGGATAAGGGGCGCTAACAACTCTCCTGAGATAAGCATTCATGGAGAGCTAAATACCCAGGCCAACGTATCCACCGAAGTTGCCGATGTGGTCTGGCTGGATACAACCTATGGGCAGATTGTGCCGGGTAGTTGGGTGATCCTGGAACGGCCGTATCCCTATGAGCCTGGTGAGAATAGCAATCAAAACAGCATTCCCAAGACGGTGATTGCCCAGGTACTTAGCGTTAGCGAGCAATCAAGAGCTGACTACGGTCTGCCCGGCATGAAAAGTACCCGCCTGGCGCTAGACCAGAACTGGCTGAACCCAAACCAAGAAAGTTTCGCCGTCATTCGCGGCACGGCCGTTTACACCCAAAGCGAACCACTGGCCTTAACCGAAGCGCCCATTGACCCGGTGGCCGAAGCCATCTGCGGCCACCGCATTGAGCTGGGTGGGCTGTACGATAGCCTGGAAGCCGGCCGCTGGTTGATCATTAGCGGCGAGCGCACCGACCTTAATCCAGAAAAAGCGGAAACGGCCGATGATGGCGCAGCAGATGGCGAAACGGCCGTTCGGATCAAAGGCATTCCTGTCAGCGAACTGGTGATGCTAGCCGGGGTGGAGCAGATTTTTGACCAAACGCTGCCCGGCGAAACGACTCACACGCGGCTGCTGTTGGCCAACGACCTGGCCTACTGCTACAGGCGCGACACCGTCACCATTTACGGCAATGTGGCTAAAGCCACCCATGGCGAAACGCGCCAGGAAGTGCTGGGCAGCGGCAGTGGCAGCCAGGCGTTCCAACACTTTACCCTCAAACAGCCACCCTTAACCTTCGTCTCCGCCGCCACTCCTTCCGGCGTGGCCAGCAGCCTGGTGGTGCGCGTCAACGACCTGCAATGGCGCGAAGCTGGCAGCCTGAGCGGCCTGGAAGCGGCCGACCGCACCTTCACCACGCAAACGGACAACGAGGAAAAGATGACGCTGATTTTCGGCGACGGTCGTTACGGGTCGCGCCTGCCCAGCGGCAGCGAAAATATCAGGGCCGTGTACCGCAATGGCATCGGCCATATGGGCAACGTGGCTGCCGGGCAGATTAGTTTGCTGCTGACACGGCCGTTGGGCGTTAAAGGGGTGGTCAATCCCCTGCCAGCCACCGGCGGCGCCGACCGCGACAGCCGCGATCAGGCGCGCGGTAATGCGCCCCTGGCGGTGATGGCTTTGGACCGCCTGGTGTCGGTGCAAGATTACGCCGACTTTGCCCGCACCTTTGCCGGTATCGGCAAAGCCAGCGCGGTCAGATTGCCAGACGGCCGTCGCCAGGTTGTCCACCTGACCATTGCCGGGGTCGGCGACATCCCCATTAACAAAAATTCCGACCTCTACCGCAATCTGGGGCAGGCTTTACACCAGTTTGGCGACCCTTACCAGCCGGTGCAAATAGACATCTATCGCCGCAAACTGCTCATCCTCAGCGGCAAAGTGCGGGTGCTGCCCGATTATCTGTGGGAGGCGGTGGCCCCCCAAATTCGGGCCACCTTGCTCGACACGTTTAGTTTTGATCGCCGCCATCTGGGGCAGGATGTGATGTTGAGCGAGGTGATCAGCGTTATCCAGGCCGTGCGCGGCGTCGCCTACGTGGACGTTGATTTGCTGGATGGTATTGATGAAAGTCTGGCGAATGATCCACAGGCTTTGATTGACGCATTGACAGTTCTCACCAAACCTAATTCCGAGCTGGACAAAAAAGATTGGCAGCCCAGAAATCGCCTTATAGCAAAACTGGCCCAGATCAATCCCACTGCTGCAGACCCAGATGATTACATCCAGCCGGCGGAACTGATTTACCTCAACCCGGACGTACCGGATACGCTCATTCTCACGGAGTTACCCCATGGATAAGAACCCGGATCGCCTTTACGAACTGCTGCCCGTTATTTACCGCCAGCGTGACGCCGAGCAGGGTTACCCACTGCAAGCGCTGCTGCGGGTCATTGCCGGGCAGGTCAACGTGGTTGAGGCGGATATTGACCAACTGTATGAGAACTGGTTCATCGAGACGTGCCAGGATTGGGTCGTGCCTTACATTGGCGAATTGATCGGCTACCGACCGGTCCACGAGGCGGGCGAGCCGGGCGATGTCAGTACAGCGCAGGGCAGCCGGCGCAACAAGATTCTCATTCCGCGGCAGGAGGTGGCCAACACCATTCGCTACCGGCGGCGCAAAGGGACGCTGGCGCTGCTGGAACTGCTGGCCAACGACGTGGCCGGCTGGCCGGCGCGGGCGGTGGAGTTTTTCCGGCTGCTGGGGCGGACGCAGGCTCTCAATCAGTTGCGCCCGGAACACGGCCGTACCGCCGATTTGTGCCAGAATCACGCCCTTGACCTGTTGGGGTCGCCCTTTACCGACCTGGCTCACACGGTAGATGTGCGCCGTATCAACTCGCCGCGCCGCAGCGGTTGGCCCAATCTCAACAGTGTGGGCCTTTTTATCTGGCGGCTCAAAAGTTATTCTGTCACAGAAACACCCGCCTACTGCCTGGAACAGGTAGGGCCACACGTTTACACCTTTAGCGCGTTGGGCAATGATACGCCCCTCTACAACCGGCCGCAGCCCGAACCGGAGCCGACCCACATTGCCGAACCGTTAAACCTGCCCATTCCTATCCGGCGACGGCCGTTTGAAGAACGAGTGGAGCGCGATGGCAAAAAAGTGACCCAGGCATCGGCCGCTTATTACGGTGAACGTAAAAGTATGCGCATCTGGGCCCCCGACTGGCCGCGCAAAGGGGAGACGAAGCCGCTCCAGAACAGCCAGATTATCCCTGCCGACCTCAGCGACTGGCAATACACCGTACCGCGCAACTATGTTGCCGTTGACCCCGAATTGGGGCGCATCCTCTTTCCGGCCAACCAGTTGCCCAAACAGGGAGTGCGCGTCACTTACCATTACGCCTTCAGCGCCGATATGGGCGGCGGTGAATATCCACGCACCCTGTCGCAGCGTGCGGACGCTGTCATTTACCCGGTGCGCGGCAAGGATGAACTGCAAAAGGCGTTGGCCGCCTGGGATGAAAAGAGCAAGGAGGCATTTGCCGGGCAGCCGGCGCAGGCGGTCATTGAGATTCTGGACAGCGGCGTCTACACTTTGCCGATTCGCATCCATCTCAAAGCAGATCATGACCTGCAACTGCGTGCCGCCAACGGCGCACGGCCCATCATTCGCCTGCTGGATTATATGGCCGACCGGCCTGACGCCTTTACGGTAACGGGTGAGGCGGGCAGCCGGTTTACGCTGGATGGGCTGCTGATTAACGGCCGTAGCCTGCAAATCCTCGGCCCCGAAATTGACCCGGAAGCGCCGCCCGATGCCCATCCCGCTGAAGATTTGTGCCGCCTCACCATTCGCCACAGTACGCTCGTGCCCGGCTGGATGCTGAGTAACAACTGCGAACCGAGGCGGCCGAATGAGCCCAGCCTGGAATTGATCAACACCGGCGCCCACGTTCACATCGAACGCAGCATTCTGGGCACCATTCAGGTAACGGCCGACCAGGTGCATACTGACCCCATCACCATCCACCTGAGCGACAGCATCCTGGACGCCACCGGCTCTGACTGCGATGGCCCTGCCTGCGAGGCATTGGGCGCACCGGGCTGGCCGCTGGCCCACGCGGTGCTGACCATTCAGCGCAGCACCGTTTTTGGCAAGATATTCGTCCACGCCATTGACCTGGCCGAAAACAGCATTTTCATGAGCCGGGTGCGCGTCGGCCGCAGCCAGCGGGGCTGTATGCGCTTTTGTTACGTGGCTCCCGGCTCACGCACGCCGCGCCGCTACCACTGCCAGCCGGACATGGTGGAGCAGGCTGTGGCCGCCGAAATAGCTGAAGGGCCGGAAAGAGACCGCAACCAGGAACGAGAACGATTACGCGTGCGACCCCAATTCAACAGCACCCGCTACGGCACACCCACCTACTGCCAGTTGGCCCTCACCTGCGCCCCAGAAATCCGGCGCGGCGCGGACGACGAGTCAGAGATGGGCGCTTTTCACGATTTATACCAGCCGCAGCGAGAAGCGAATTTGCGCGCCCGTCTGGATGAATTTACCCCAGCAGGAATGGATGCTGGACTTATTTTTGTGAGCTAACCATTTATAGGATGATTTTCTAAATCAGCCGTAGGAGGACACCATGAAAGGGGATTTCACCCGTAACACCTTTGACCCGGCCAAACAATTTACGCGCGTATTGATGCAGCAGGGGCGCGTGCAGTTAGATGCGGATACGAATGAGCAGACGGCGATATTGCTGCACTATCTGCAAACATTGGCCGCCGATTTGATTGGCCCGTATGGTGGGCCGCAGGGAAACGGGGGCTTTCAGATCACACCGGTTACTGACCGCGGGAAGATTACGGATTTGCAGATTGGTAACGGCCGCTATTACGTTGACGGCATTCTGTGTGAAAACCCTGCCCACTATGATAAAGATGGCAAACCCATCCCTGTAACCTATTACGGTGAGGCCCATTACACGGTGGATAACAGGCAGTCCCCGCTGCCCGATGTGCCTTTTCTGGTTTATCTGGATGTGTGGGAACGGTTGATCACGGCCGTCGAAGACGACACCATTCGAGAAGTGGCGTTGGGTGGGGCAGACACAGCCGCGCGTGCCCAGGTGGTCTGGCAGGTGAAGGTGACAAATAAAACGGCCAATGGCGGCAATATACCGGCGGCAGAGCCTGCAGAGGGCTGGCCGGCGTGGGTGGAGGCGAATTGGTCTGGCTGGCACGACCTGTGGCAACCGGAAAACCGGGGCCAACTGAAAGCGCGCGCCCAACAGGGGGGCGGCCAGCCAGATAATGCCTGCATCACGCCGCCGGATGCCCGCTATCGCGGCGCAGAGAATCAGCTTTACCGGGTGGAAATTCACGATGGCGGTACGGCGGGCAGCGCCACCTTCAAATGGTCGCGGGACAATGGGTCGGTGATTTTTCCCATTCGTCGTCTGAGCGGTAAGGTGGCGGTTGTGGAAGGGTTGGCGGGGAACGGCCGTTTTGCCCTACAACCAGGCGATTGGGTCGAAATCGTAGACGACAACTATATCCTGCAAGGTCGCGCCGAACCCTTACTGAAAGTAAGCAATGTTGACTATGGCGATATGCGGGTAACTCTGGAGAGTGCACCAGCATCTACTCACGGCCAAGATTTGACCAAACATCTATTGCTGCGCCGGTGGGATCACAAGGCTGATGATCCAAAACGAGACGTTCTTACCGTTAAGGAAGGCGCTGATAATAATGGATGGTTCGACCTGGAGGCTGGGATTCAGATACAGTATCAGTCTGGGGCTACTTATCGTAACGGTGACTACTGGCTCATTCCAGCGCGCACGGCTACCGGGGACGTGGAGTGGCCCGGCCCAGTAGACAACCCCGATTTGCTGCCGCCACATGGCGTGACCCACCATTATGCGCCGCTGGCGATTATTGTTACGGGGGATGGGACTGTTCAGGAGATGCGTCGCCAGTTGAAGCCCCTGTGGGAGGCTGTACCTTGATGGCTAAACACGCATAAGCAACCGCAGCCACAAGTAACGAAGACCTTGCTTGAATGTGGCCCTATGCGCAGTCAGCAAGCCCTTCGCGCTGTTTTTGTTGATGAAAGAATAAATCCCTGGCTCTATCTGCTACCAGAAGCTGATAATCCAGCCTGTGCTGGCAACCTTGCCTATCCGTTCTAAATCTGGGGTGTGTAGACGAACCTTGAAGCGTGTCAGCCACTAGCTGAAAGCAAAATTCAGTCGTTGATATTGATGGGGAACTAGAAAAATCGAGATTTTAAGCAGAGGAAAGCAGGGTAGGTTGCCGGGCTGAATCAACCCTGTTGACGCCTCGAAACTACGGCTAGACCTTAAATCGAGGTCTGCTATTGGGCGACGCCAGCGTAAGCGTAGCTGTGGTGCAGGCCGGACAAGATTGGCATCGAAACCACCTTACCTTGAACCCGATTGGAGGTTGGGGGTCTTCTGTTGGCAAACCAGGTGGGAATCCGCTGTTGAATACCTTGGTGGGGACGGTGTTGGTTATAGTAATCGACATATTCTTGGACAATGCGCTGCAACTGAGGCTCTCGAAATATGAGGAACTTATCCAAACTCTCGCGCTTGAAGCTGCCGAAGAATCGCTCACAGATAGCATTGGCTCGTGGTGATTTCAACGGCGTTAGTAACTCTTTGATGCCGCTGCTGCGGGCCACCCTCGAGAATCGCATGCCGAACTTTTTGTCATTATCGCGAATGAGGAATCTTGGTTTTCGATTCCAAGGCGTCGCTTCTCTCAGTTGTTGGGCGACCCAGGCATCGGTGGGGTGACGGGTCACGGCCGAGTGTGCAATCTCGCGAGAATGATGGGCAATAATGACGAAGGTATAGATAGGTCGAAATAGCAGATCATGGGTGACGGTAAAGTCGCAAGCCCAAACCTCTCGAGCATGGTTTTTGAGGAAGATAGACCAACTCTGTCCGCCTGTCGTTCGGCGAGCCAGTTTCATATACTTTTGAATGGTGGGCTTGCCGACCATAATGCCTAATTTGAGGAGTTCTCCCTGAATCTTCTCGGCACCCTAGAGATGATTCTCTCTGGCCATCTGTTTGATGAGGGCGATGGTTTCTCGAGGGGTAAATGGTTCACTGGTCTTGGGCTTGGAGATATGTTTCCAGTAGCGCTTAAACATATCTCGATGCCAGCGCAAGATGGTGTCGGGCTGGACGATGTGTAGAGCCGACTGCCAGAAGTTGGTGAAGCGAGCCAGCAGTGTCAGTCGAGTGCGGTCGCCGGTGGTGAATTTCGGCCGTTTGACTGAGCGCTTAAGGACGATGAGCTGCTGGCGAAGCATGGTGTTCTCGACGAGGAGGTCGGTTTTGGAGCGGGATAAATCGGTGAGGGAACCGACAGCGAGGGTGACATTGGCTGGTTTGGTCCAGGTTTTGACAGCTTCTTTGACGCGATTGAACAGACTCTTGCAAGCATTCCAGATTTGAGAAAACATGATGATATGAACTCCATTTGGGGCAGATTTAAGATGGAGTCGAATGGTAGTTGAAAAGTTCACACTTGGCACAATTGTGGTCTGATTTTCGGGCGGATGAACAAGGTTGCCAGCACAGCGCCATCCGTTCCACAAAGAACCAGATTTTGCCGTCACCAGCGTCAACTACAACTTGAACGAGCTCCTGCTGGCCAGCCAGTCGCCGGAACAATTTAGCATCCCCAAAATGAAGTAAGGAATGTGTTGCATTGTGCAACCAAACAATTTACAATGCATCTCAATTGGAGCAACGATTTTTTGACCGGACAGAGTCAACCCTTCCGGTAAAAGCGAGGAACAGGATGCCAACCTTACACGTGCGAAACATACCAGAGCCACTCTACAATCGCCTGCGTCAGCGAGCGGAGTCTCAGAATCGTTCGCTGAGTGCCGAAGTGGTGGTGCTGCTAGACTTTGCCCTGGGGGAAAGTGATGATGAGCAAGCGGAACTGCTAGACAGCATTCGCCGCCGCCGCTTCTTTAACCCGGTCGCAGCGGGTGCGCCAGACAGCACAACCCTGCTGCGGGAGGACCGCGATCAATAATGGGCGACTGCATCGTGGATGCCAGCGTGGGCATTAAGCTTTTTTTGGTGGAAGCGGGTTCTGACGAGGCGCACCGCCTGTTTGCCGAACTGGCCACTGAGACGCCCAGCCGCTTTTACGTGCCTGACCTTTTTTTTGTGGAATGCGGTAATATCTTGTGGAAATATGTGCGCCATTTTGGCTATCCAGCCGACAATGCCCGCCAGGATGTGGCCGATTTGCAAGCCTTAAAGCTGCAAACGGTCTCCACGGCCGATTTACTCACGCCAGCCTTCAACCTGGCTCTAAAATACGACATCACCGCCTACGATGCCTGCTACGCGGCTTTAGCCCGGCAGCTGTCTCTGCCCTTAATCACGGCCGATGCCCCGCTCAGGCGCAAGCTGGCTGGCAGCGGCATTGAGGCAATTTCCCTGACTTAGGAGCGCCGGCATCCTGCCGGCAAGATGCGCCGGCTCTAAAGAATTACGCGATGACCCAACAGAAGAAATTGATTGAAGTGGCGCTGCCCCTGGAAGCGATTAACGTGGCCAGTGCGCGAGAAAAGTCTATCGGCATGGGCAGGCCAAACTACTGCGTTATGTACATCAGCCGTTCCAATAAGAACCAGACTTCGGCGTAGCCAGCGTTAATTATCACTTTCAGGAACTGCTTCAAAACAGCGACCCACCAAAGTAGATTGTGGTGGCTACTTAATTCATCCGCCAGGTTTCACCAGAGTAGAACCTGCCATTTTTCTTCATCTTGGCTATGATGTGACCTTAATCAACATCACCACCTGGAGTAACTCACCATGTTTTCGGTTATCTGGAATGCTTGAATATCTTTCTTCAACTGCGTTAAAATCACCAAGCCAGCTACAGCCTCTCTTGTCTATGGTGCTGTCACCGATATAACTCGAAATCGTACAGAACTGGTAGTCGAGCATGCCCTTCTTCGTCAACAACTGATTGTCCCTCAGAGAAGTGATGCAGTAACCCAGATATAGCACGTGGAGTCTCTTCGGCTTGCGTGCCTGCCAAGCCTTAACCCCAATCGCCGCTTCTCCCGCGCATTCCAGAAAATAATCTCCGTTTCGTGCTCGCCTAAGATGATCTTATAAAAGTTTCCAGGGTATCTATGACGAGAAATGATTGAACCCTCAACTTTTTTCGTTCCCTCTGGATTCATTTGCGCCAAAGGTAATTGACCCGCCCATTGACAGGGCGCTCCCCAAAATTACGCCAAACCAGGCAAACCCAATCTAGCAGCCTGTCGGAGAAGTCGATTTCCCTACTGATAGGACGCAGATAAACGCCGATTTTAGCTCTTTTATCTACGAAATCTGCGTCCCATGTTCTGCTCTGAACTACTCCAGGCACATCAGCTGTAATTTCTCTGTTTCCTTACCAGTAAATAATCCCAGATTCGTAGCTACCTCTGCCTGGAAAAGGTTTTGCCCCCAACGGGTTTTGCCGGTCAGGCAGCAAACTTACCACTCCATCAACTGCCAGATTTCCGCCTGCCAGCTGTCGTGCGCCTGGCCGATTGCAGCGTAAATAGCCGCCGACTGCCGGATTTGGTCCTGTGCGGCCGTTTCTTCCCCAGCCTGGTGCAGCATGTCGGCCAGGTTGCTGCGCAGGGCGGCTTCGTAGTGGCGGTCACCGTAGCGCTGGCAGAGCTGGATCGCTTCGTGCAGCGCGGCGATGGCGGCTTCGGTTTGCCCCATGGCTCCCAGCGTGAGGGCCAGATTGTTGCGGGCGGCAATCTGGATTTCCAGATGCGCCCCGGCGTCGGCTAATTCTCGGCTTTGTTGGTGGTGGGTAACGGCCGTTGCCAACTCCCCCCGGTTCCGCGCCAAAATCCCCAAAATGTTTTCCGCCAGGGCGAGCATGGCGGTGCTGCCTGGCTGCTGGGCCAGCGTGTGCGCCTGCTGCGCCAGGGCCAGCGCCGCCCCAGTTTGCTTTTGGCGGTACGCTACCAAGCTCTGGTCCAAAATGAGATGGGCCAGTTCTGGCGCGTTTTCGCCCAGATGGGTGCGGGCCTGGGCCAGCGTGTGCGCCGCCAGCTGCCACTGTCCCTGCCGCTGGTACACCTGCGCCAGCTGATGCTCTAGCTGGCCGAGTTCTGCTTCCGGGGCGAGGGCAGCGGCCGTTTCTAAACTGGTGAGGGCGGCGGGATAGCTGCCCAACCGCATGTGCAGCGCGCCGCAGGCGGCGTGCCAGCGCCACGGCTCAGCCGCGCCCAGGGCGAGGGCGGCCTGGTAAAAGTGCAGGGCATCCTGGTGGGCAAAGAGGGCGCGCGCCTGATCGCCCGCCTGTACGAAGTAAGCGGCGGCTTCCCGCTCCAGCCCGGCATGTTGGTAATGAGCGGCAATTTGGGCGGAAACGGCCGTAATCGGCGACCGATCGGCTGCCAACGTGGTGGCCAATCGACGATGCAGCAGCCGCCGCCGGGCCAGCCCCGTCTCCTCGTAGACCAGCAGGCGCAGCTTGTCGTGGCTGAAGTCGTAGGCGGCGCGATCGCGGTTAGCTTGCTCCACCAGCAGGCCGCGCGTCGTCAGCGTTTCCAGCGCGGTGACGGTTTCGTCATCGCTGCGCCCGCTGGCGGCCTGCACCAGCGGCAAATCGAAGCTGTGGCCGATGGCCGCGGCCGTTTGCAAAATCTGGCGCTCCGCCTCGTTGACCTGGGCCAGCCGCTGGTGCAGCAAATCGCGCACGGAGGCGGGCACGGCGAAGCTGGCAGGCAGGCTCATCGGGCCGTCGCTGGCGGTGAGGGCGTCCAGGTAGGCCACCACAAACATCGGCAGCCCTTCGGTTTCGCGGTGCAGCTGCGGCAGCAGGTCGGGGGAGAATGGTTTGCCGCAGGCCGCGAGCAGCTCCGCCACCTGCGCCTGGGTGAAGCGGTCGGGCCGAACAATCTGGCAGGCATTTTCGCGGCGCAGTTTGGCCGCCAGCGGGGTGAGCGGGCTGTTGGCGGGCAGCCCTTCGGCACGCCAGCAAAAAATGGTGAGCAACGGCCGTTCCCGCCAGCGATGCAGCAAATAAAGCAGCAGTTCCAGCGAAGCGGCGTCCAGCCAATGCACGTCATCCAGCCACAAAATGCCGGGTGCGGGGCCAGCCAGCAGGGTGAGCAGCGTCTGGATGACGCCTTCGTAAAAACGGACCTGTTCGCCGGGGCCACTAAGGCTGGCACGCGGCGGCAGGCTGCGCCCTTTGGCAAGCTGGGGCAGCAGGCAGGCGGCTTCCGCCAGATGATGCTCGGGCACAGTTTTCAGGCGGCTGACAGCTTCGGGCGTGAGGCCAGCCTGGAGCGCCTGGATGAGCGGGGCGTAGGCCAGATTGGTTTCGCCTTCGTAGCCCCGGGCGGTGAGCGTGGCGGCCCCGTTGGCGGCGGCCCAGGCCACCAGCGCCTCAGCCAGGCGCGTTTTACCGATGCCCGGTTCCCCCTCGATGATGAGCAAACGGCCGTGTGGCCCGACTTGCAAGTACAGCTGATGCATCTGGTGCAGCTCGTCCTCGCGGCCAATGAGGGGGGATGACAAGGTGACAGGGCGAGGGGGTGATAAGGTGACAAGGCCATTATTTTCGGTCACCTTGTCACTCTGCGTCACCCGGTCATTTTGGATGGCGTGGTACAGCTCGGTGGTTTCGAGCAGCGGGGGGACGCCCAGCTCTTCGTCGAGGATGCGCACGCATTCGCGGTACTGCATGAGGGCGGCGGCGGAACGGCCGTTTTGGGCCAGCAGGCGCATGAGGGTGCGATGGGCGTCTTCGCGCAGAGGATCGATCTGGCACCAGCGGCGGGCGTGGGCAACGGCCGTTTCGCCTGTCGTTGTTTGCGCCAGTTGGGCCAATGCCTGGGTCAGGTCGCGGCGCAGACTTTCCTGCTCCTGGAGCTGCCAATCGTCAAAGGGGAGGCTGTCACGCAGGCTGAAGCCTGCCAGAAAATCATCGCGGTACAGCTCTACGGCGGCCACCAGATTGCCTTGCTGCAACGCCTGCTGGAAGGCAACCACATCGCACCGGGCGTCGGCTTCCAGGCCGATTACCTCCCGGTTGGCAAAAATCGCCTCTCCGCCCACGGCCGTTTTCAGGGTAGAGAGGGTGCGGCGCAGGGCGGCTTTGGCCCGGCTGTCGTCGAACTCCGGCCAGAGGAAGGCGGCCAAAAAATCCCGTGATTGTCGTTCACCAGTCAGCACCAGGTAAGCCAGCAAGGCAGTCGCTTTGCGCGTGTCTACTGCTACAAGCTGCCCATCCAGTTCAATCCGTGGTGGACCGAGAAAAAAGAGCCTAAGGGGTAACATCGTCTCATTTTACCTGCATTTTCATAACGGTAAATATTTCGTAACGTTTTTCGTAACGATAGAGAAACGGCCGTTCGCTATAGTGTGCTGTAAGTAAGCCTGACAAGCTATGAAGGAAAAAGAAAATGACGATAGAAATCATCCTTATTTTGATGTTATTGACCTTTATTGTTGGCCTAATCACCGGCGTACGGCTGGTGAAATAACTGGAGAAGGATCACCATGTCTCAAAAAACAATGGGCACGCAGCAGACTATGAGTATGGGAGAAACGGCCGTTGACGGTCTGTTAGCAGGTTTGGGGGGCGGGGTAGTGATGGCCTTCTTTTTAGTGATGGCAGGCTGGCTGGCGGGCACGCCGCCGCTGACAACGCTGGCTTATTTTGACCCGGGGCAGACGGGCAGTTGGCTGGCTGGCCTGCTGGCGCATCTGGCGGTGTCGGCGATTTATGGGGTGATGTTTGGGCTGCTGTTGGGGGTTGTGGGGCGGATACGGCCGTCGCTGGTTCGTTGGGGTTGGCTGCTGGGGCTGGGGTATGGACTGCTGCTGTGGTTGCTGGCGATGGCGTTGGTGGTAACGGCCGTTGGCGCACCATTGGCGCAAATCCCCGCCTGGCAGTTTGGCCTGGCGCATCTGGTTTATGGTCTGGCACTGGGTTTGTGGCTGCAAAAATATTAATAAGGAGACGAACATGAGACGCATATTCAAGTGGATTGGCATTGTACTGGTGGGGCTGATTGGCCTGTTACTCGTTGCGGGTGTGGTTCTGCACTTTGTCGGCCTCTCACGGCTGAACAACGCGCCGGAGGTGGCGACAAAACCGGTGGCTGTGCCTACCGACGCGGCGGCCGTGGCGCGGGGCGAGCATTTGGTGAGCGTGGTTAGCGCTTGCGGCCTGTGTCATGGCGTAAATTTGGGTGGAGAGGTCTTTTTTGACGGCGAGTTGGGCAGCTATGTTTTTGCGGCCAACCTGACGGCTGGCGCGGGGGGCGTAGCGGCCACGTTTAGCGACGCCGATTGGGAACGGGCGATCCGGCATGGGGTGGGCGGTGACGGCCGTACCCTGGTGATTATGCCGTCCAACTTTTATGCTCACTACAGCGACGCTGATTTAGCGGCCATGATCGCCTATCTCAAAACAGCGCCGCCGGTAGACAACGACCTGGGCGTGCGGCGCATCGGCTTTCCTGGAAGCGTGCTGGGCGGCACGATAGGCTTTAATGAATTCACGCGTATCAACGGCATTGACCATGCTGCGGTTGGTGGCAACAGCTTCCTGGAAGGCGCAACTGCCGAATATGGCGAATACCTGGTGAACATTGCCATGTGCGGTGGATGCCATGCCGCCAACTTTGCCGGCATTGTGGGGAGTGATGGCCCACCGCCTGGGCCCAATCTTACATCTGGCGGCGAGTTGGGCAGTTGGAGCGAAACCGACTTTATTAACACCATACGCACCGGCCAAGCCCCATCTGGCAAACAATTGGATGCCGAGCAAATGCCCTGGCCCACCATCAGCCAGATGAGCGATACAGAACTGCAAGCGATTTGGGCTTATCTGCAATCGTTACCACCACTACCCGATAATTCGTAACAACGGCCGTCCTCAAATACAAATAATTGTTGGGACGGTTCGCGAACCGCCCCTTCTCAGGCGGAATCGATGAAAATTTTGGAAACAAAGCGGCTGCTCCTCCGGCATCTTGAAATGAGGGATATTGACAATCTGTTTATACTTTACGAAGACCCGGAGATACGGCGTTACTTTCCCGAAGGCACCCTGACGTACGACGAAACGAAAGAAGAGTTGGAATGGTTTCTAAATGGCCATCCTGAACACCCGGAATTAGGCTTGTGGGCCGCGATTCACAAGGAAACCGGTGAATTCATCGGACGATGTGGGCTGCTGCCGTGGGTGACAGACGACCGTTCCGAAGTCTAAGTGGCTTACATGATCGCCCAAACCCATTGGGGGCAGGGTTTAGGCACAAAAGCGGCGCAGGCCATCCTGGATTATGGCTTTGAGCAATTAGGGCTGAGACGTTTGATCTGTTTGATTGACCACGACAATACAGCTTCTATCCGCGTGGCTGAAAAAATCGGCATGGCCTTTGAAAAAGAAGGGCAGGATGAAAAAGGGCCATTTTTGCTATATGCCTGTAATAGACCGGCAATGCTGGAAGGAGATTTTGATGCCAATACAAACCAGCTTCCCTGAGCAAATTGCCTTTTTCACATTCAAGATGGCGCCCAGTCCCATCCTTGACGTGGCGGGCCTGTTTGCTTTTCAGGTTGTCTCGGTGGCGGTGCGGCAAGGGGTGTTTGCGGCATTGGCGGCGCGGCCGCTGACCCCGCCGCAGTTGGCCGAACAGCTGCACTGCCAGGAGCGGGGCATGCAGATGCTGTTGGAGGCGCTGGCGGCGATTGGCTATGTGGCGGAGGTAAACGGCCACTTCGACGGCGCTCAGTGCAGGCGTTACCACAACACGCCCCTCACCAAAAAATGGGTGCTGCCCAATGACGCCTTCAATCTGGACGCCCTGGTCATATTTTGGAATGCCGCGGCGCAGGAATTGATGCCGGCGGCGGAAAAGGTGCTGCAAACGGGGGAACGGCCGTATGACTTCTACGAATGGGCCGCCAGCCGGCCTGAACTCTACCGGGCCTACCAGCAGCAAATGATGATGAGCGCCCACAATGCCGGGGCGGACGTGGTGCGCCAGGTGCGCCTGCCCGATCAGGCCAGCAGCCTGCTGGACGTTGGCGGCGCGCACGGCCTGTACAGCCTGCTGTTCTGCCAGGCGCATCCCCGGCTGAAGGCCACCATTTTAGACAGCCACGCCGGGGCGCAGATGGCCCAGGAAAACATTGCCCACTATCAGATGCAAGATCGCGTGCGCACCGTTGTCGGCGATTTGTGGGAAACGGACTGGGGCCAGGATCACGACATTATTTTGCTGTTTAACCTTATCCATCATTTTGGCGCAGAGGGCAATCTTGACCTGCTGCACAGGGCGGCGGCCGCGCTGAAACCGGGCGGGCGGGTGGTCATTCTGGACCAGATTGTGGGTAACGTGATGGGGCAGGCAACCAACGCGCTGATTCGTTTGATTGCCTGGCAATATTATTTGTTGGCAGACGGCCGTGTCCACGAACGAGATGCGATTCAGACGTGGCTCACCGAAACCGGCTTCCACAGCATTCGTATTATCAACCTGGCCAAACTGCCCGGCAACAGCCTGGTGATTGCCGTTAAAGCGTGAAATTTCCATTCTCGTAACGATCAGCAGACGATCTTTTAGTAGAGTGAGGTGGCATGATTAAAGGTTGTGGTTGGAGAGAATGAGGGGAACACACCTCTTCCCCACCGCCTGACCGAAAAGGAGAATCGCAAATGCGTACCTGGAACAAATGGATCCGTCGTCTACATCGTTGGCTGGTTGCCCCCTTTCTGTTGGCGATCATTTACCTGCTGGCTGGCTTTTCCCTGAATGGCGAGAGCTTCGTACTGCCTGCCTGGTTGAACATCCTGGCGATTGGCTCGCTCGTTACCCTGTTCTTTACGGGTTTGTATCTGTTTGGTCATTATTATTGGCTTAAGTGGCGACGCGCCAGATAGGCCGCAACCCATTCCATGAACGTCGAGGCTGAATCTCACATCATTTTGCGAGGCAGACAGCTCATCTGGGCGCGAGTCGTCTGGATCACATGGGCGTTGGTTCTGTTTGGGGTAGTCATCGCTAGCTGGCCGTTGTACCTCGAATTGCTGCTGACAGTCTGTGAAACCTGCCGCATGACACCCGCTTATGCCCAGACGTTACAATCCAGTGGCATTACGACGACGCAATGGGCAGTTTTTCTCTTTATTCCTGCCATCATTGTGAATTTAGGGTGGATGGGTACTGGAGCGGTGAACTTCCTGCTTAAACACGACGATCGTCGTGCCTTACTATTGTCTGCATTGATGATTGTCGTTGGGGCGTTTTTTGGGGGAAGCATTGGTCGCGTAGGGGAGCAGCTTCCTGACTGGGAATGGGTAAATAATATCATCGGCTTTCTGGCCTTTCCGGCTTTTGTTGGTCTGATTTATCTTTTTCCCAACGCCACGTTCAAACCGCGTCTGTTAATCTGGCTTCTAGGAATCTTGTTTATCCTCTTTATTCCTATCCAATTCGAGAGTGTTGGCTTTCCCATTGCCTACAACTTCGTTATTACTATTTCCTTTGTGATTTCTTGCCTTGTCGTGCCCGTGTATCGCTACCGCCGCGTATTGACGTTCACGGAACGCCAGCAGATGAAGTGGGTTCTACTCGGGATTGTCCTGGCAATGGCCGGGATTGCCACGACGATCATGTTGGTGCTGAATGCTCCCGTCTCCTGCGACCCTGCCACACCGAATTTGTACTGCGATGTTGTGCAGAACATAGGTTATAGCGTTTCACCTTTGCTGATTCCTATCTTCATTGGCATTGGTATTCTGCGCTCCCGCCTCTGGGATATAGGTATTGTTATCCGTCGCACATTGCAATACTCCATTCTGACCGGTTTGTTAGGGCTGGTCTATTTTGGCAGTGTGGTGTTATTGCAGAGGCTTTTGGGGCAGACTACAGGAGAACAGTCGCCGTTGGTGTTGGTATTGTCCGCCTTGCTGATTGCGGCTTTGTTTACACCATTACGCCGGCGGGTGCGGAACGTGATTGACCGCCGTTTCTACCGGCAAAAGTACGACGCGACCCAGGCATTGGCCCAGTTTGCGACGGTGGCACGGGATGAGGTGGAGATGGAAAAGCTGACGGCCGCATTGATCAACGTAATTGAGACAACTGTCCAACCGCAGATTGTGCGCGTGTGGTTGAAACCTTTGGACTATTCCCGGAGAAAGAGCCATGCCGAATGAAACCCGGTTTGACGGAGGCGCGTGGCTCACACTGGCTGTGGTGGGGGCCTGGGTGGCCGGGATTATCCTGGTAAATCTGTGGTCGGTGATGCACCCATCGGACGGGTGGGCGTATATCCACGGTGGCGATACTGATGGATATAGGGTGAGTTACCCTGTCTCTCCGCCCACGAATCCGCTTCAACTGGATGATCGGGTGATCGCGATTAACGGTCAGCCCATTCCGGAAGATGGTGTTCCACCCATCCCCTCCGAATTAGAGGTGGGTCAGACCCTGATGTATACCATCAAAAGAGGAGAACAAACGCTGGAAGTCCCGATCACACTCATCCGGGCGGGAGTGGCGGGGTATTGGTACAACATGCAGTGGCGGTTTCGGCACGATCCCAGTAACCACTTGCTGCCGGTGCTCTGTTTTTTGGTGGCGGCTTTCACCTTTTTCATGCGGCCGCGTAACCTGGGGGCGCGGTATTTGTTCCTCGTTTTTGGATTTTATCTTGCCATCACTGTTTTTGGGTTCAGTGTGCCTGCCCTATTTGAATTTACCTATCATCCCCTGCTGACCTTTCTGCATCAGCTGGAGCCGAGCAGCTGGTTTTGGTATTTTTTCCCTTCCATCACCCTGATGGCCTTGTCCTTCCCGGTGATCAAAGCGCCGTTACGCCGTTTTCCCCGGTTATTGCCCGCCCTGTTGTATGGTCTGCCGGGTGCAACGACGGTCATCGTCTCAGCTCTGTTGGTCATCACGCATGACCGGAGTTGGCAAAATCTAGCTCTCGCCATATATGTCCTTCCGGCTCTGGTATGCGTCGCGGCCATCTTCGGGTCGGCAATTCACAATTGGATAACGATCCGTGAACCAGTGGCCCGCGCCCAAATGCGCTGGGTGGCGTTTGGGCTGGGGTTAGGGTTGGGCGGAACCTTTGCCACGCTGTTGGTGATATTGGCGATCAAGGGAAGAGTGGGAAATGAAATGAATTTTGTTGGTTGGTTAATGGTGTTATTTCCCCTCTCCCTGGCCATTGCCATTACCCGCTACCGTCTCTTTGATATAGACATCATCATCCGTCGCACCTTGCAGTATTCTATTCTGACCGGACTTTTGGGGTTGGTGTATTTTGGCAGCGTCATCCTATTTCAGAGCGTTTTCCACACGGCTTCTGGGGAAACGTCTTCTCTGGCAGTCGTGCTTTCCACCTTGACCATTGCCGCCTTGTTTGCGCCACTGCGGCACCGGGTGCAGAGGTTCATTGACGGCCGTTTCTATCGGCAAAAGTATGATGCCGCCCAGGTGTTGGCCCGGTTTGCGACGGTGGCGCGGGATGAAGTGGAGATGGAGAAGCTTACGGCCTCGCTGTTGGGGGTGGTGGAAGAGACGTTGCAGCCGGAAAAGATTAGTTTGTGGCTCAGACCAACAATAAAACCTACTATAAACCGGCTGCCAGTGAACAGCGGGGGATCCTCATCCGTCGTTGAAACTTCGCGGATGGAGCAATGAGCACCCGGCTCACTCTTCATTGGCTCGCGATAGTTCGTGTCATTTGGATGGTTTTCATCATCATACGCATCGGCTTGTTCGTTTTCGGTACAGCCGAGTATTTCAGCGAATTGGAAACCCTCTGCTTCAAAACCAGGCTAGAATGTCATGACCGCCTCTTGGTTACGCCTGATGATCTCCAACAGTTGCAAACCGATGGTTTGTCCCTTCGGGATTGGGCAATATGGAACATCGCCTACCGGGTGTTCATTGCCTTGACGTTTTGTGCAGTCGGTATTCTTATTGCGATTCGTAAACACACCGAATGGAATGGCCTGTTCTTTTCATTCTTTCTGATCGCCGTTGGCACACTAGGGGGGGATCAGCCCGCACTGTTAGCCCGGTATCCAGCCCTCATCCCAATCTCCAGCGTTATCAGCTTACTGGCTTATATTTCCTTTGCACTATTTTTTGCCGTCTTTCCCAGTGGACGGGTTGTTCCGCGCCTGATATGGATTCCAATTGGTTTTTGGAGTCTCTTTTTCTTTGTAGATATATTTTTTGAATGGCCCCCGCGCTCAACTCCTCTGGCGGGAAATCTGGCTGGTATCGTGTGGACTTTCATGTTCGTCAGCGGCACGCTGGCGCAAATTTTCCGTTACCAACGCGTGTCGAATGAACAGGAACGTTTACAAACCAAATGGCTGATATTTGGTATTTCCGTTCTCGTTGTCTACATTCTGATCGTACAACTTTCCCCACTGAACCAATTGATTGGGTCAAATGTCCAAACCTATTCGCTCCTATCCCTGGTGGTCCTCACCATCTCCAACCTGAGTCTGACCATCTTCCCCCTTACGATTGGGATTGCTATCTTGCGGTATCGCTTGTTTGATATTGACCTCATCATTCGCCGGACGCTGCAATACTCCATTCTGACCGGTTTGTTGGGGCTGGTTTATTTTGGCGGGATTGTCCTGTTTCAGAGCATTTTCCGCACGGCATCAGGTGAAACTTCCTCCCTGGCTATCGTTCTCTCCACCCTGATCATTGCCGCCCTGTTTGCCCCGCTGCGGCATCGGGTGCAGCGCGTGATTGACCGCCGCTTTTTCCGCAAAAAATATGATGCTCAACAGGTGCTGGCTCAATTTGCCCAGGTGGCGCGGGATGAGGTGGAGATGGAGAAGCTGACTACTGCACTGCTTGATGTCGTGAAAGAAACGATGCAGCCGGAGAATGCCACTTTGTGGCTAAAAAAGACGCCTAAAAATTAATCGTGAAGGTAAGCAAGATCATGGAAGTGAAATTTTTCAAAACGGAAGAATTGGACGCCACGGCTCGAAATGCCATTGTCAACGTTTGTATTGCGGCGCATCAGGAAGAAGATTTCAAGAAGCTCTTCTCCTATGTCTCGTCAGGTGGCTGGCATTTTCTTGGCTTTGCAGGCGAGAAATTGGTTAGTCACGCGTCGGTATCCACCCGGTGGCTTCAACCAAAAGGACATCCCCTCTTAAAAACGGCTTACGTAGATGCGGTGGCGACTTTGCCCGCCTCTCAAGGACGCGGTTATGGCAGCGCGGTGATGCGTGACCTGGCCAGGCGAATTGATGGCGCGTACGTGATTGGCTGCCTGGAAACGGAACGCGTCGGGTTATTCGAGCGGTTGGGCTGGGAGCTTTGGCGGGGGCCGTTGGCGGGCCGCAGCGAGCAGGGGCTGATTCCGACACCTGAACAGCAGGGGATTATGGTGCTGCGGTTGTCGCAGACGCCACCGCTGCAGTTGGAATCACTATTAACCATCGAAGATCAAGGTGTTCGCATCTGGTAGGGAAATGAGGAGACAACGGCCGTATGGTATCTCAACCCCCTCTCCCCAACACCCAACGCTACTCCCGCCTCGTCCGCTTCATTTGGTGGACAGTGGCTGTGGGCTATCTGGCGCTCCTGCTTATCAGCCTGCCCAACTACTACACGCGGGTCACCACCCTGACCATCGAACCGTACAGGTTGGGGGAAAGAGTCATTTACGATAACGCGCGCGCCCAACAAGATGCCCTGGAGCGCGGCGTTTCGCTTGAGACCAGCGCCGCCATCGATATCATCGTGGTCTTGATTCAGGCTGCCATCTACTATTTGCTAACCATCCTGATCGTCTGGCGCACGAGAAACGGGTTTGGTTGGTTTACGGCATATGTCCTTTTGCTGCTGTGTACCGGCTCAATCTGGGGTGGGATTGTTGAGGTCGCCCAGCCATTACCCTTCGCCGGTTTACTCGTCCAAATTCCCGGCTACCTGGTGTGGCCTGCCTGGGTGCTGTGGATTTACTTATTCCCTAATGGGCAGGCTGTGCCCCGCTCCACCTGGCGACCGGTGATTTTCTTTTTTAGCGCTTTCATGGGCGGGCAGGTCTTGTCTCTTCTAGGTGTGCTCGAAATCCTACCACCCCAAATAGACACTTTTTTGGCAACAGTGGGGCCGTTTTTAAGCCTTCCCGTATTTGGCTTTGTGCTTTATGCCCAGGTTTATCGTTATCGCCATCTCTCAAATTTAGTCGAACGCCAGCAAACCAAGTGGTTTTTGTTTGCCATCGCCATATTTTTCGTGGGCATCGTTGGCTTTGCCATGTTTCCTGAGCCGGTTAGAACTTCTGTTATTGCCCAAAATATCCTCGCCATTTTCTTTCTGATTTTTCCTCTGGCAGTTGCTTTGGCCATCCTCCGTTATCGCCTTTTTGATATAGACCTCATTATCCGTCGCACCCTGCAATACTCCCTCCTGACGGGGTTGTTGGGGCTGGTTTATTTTGGCAGTGTGGTGCTGCTTCAGGCAGTTTTTCGCTCGGCATCGGGTGAAACTTCTTCACTGGCCATCGTTCTGTCCACCCTGCTCATTGCCGCCCTGTTTGCCCCGCTGCGGCAGCGGGTGCAGAATGTGATTGACCGCCGCTTTTATCGCAAAAAGTATGACGCACAGCAGGTTTTGGCTCAATTTGCCCAGACTGCGCGCGACGAGGTGGAGATAGAGACTCTGACGGCCGAATTACAGCGCGTGGTGCAGGAAACCATGCAGCCGCAGCAGATAAGCGTGTGGCTAAAAAAGACGCCTAAAAATTACAGGTAAAGGATCGATCACCGACCATGTTGGATAAGCCAAATCTTCCTGATGAAACGATTCTCGCCTGTGTGCAATCTGCCTTTGGCCTGCCGGTTACGCAAATTGCATTTCTGCCGCTGGGCGGTGATTTGAGTACGGCCGTTTACCAGGCCACCACTGCCGACAACAGGGCTTACTTTTGTAAACTCAAGCTCGACGAGTTCGATGAAGCTTCTGTCACGCTGCCTAAATTTTTGAGCGAACAGGGACTTGCCGCCATAATTGCCCCGCTCACCACGCAAACGGGGCAGCTTTGGGCAAATTTTGACAACTTTACCCTGATTCTCTATCCCTTTGTCGAAGGCACCAATGGGTACGAAGTTGAATTGACGGCCCGGCAGTGGGCCGATTTTGGCGCTGCCCTCAGACAAATTCACACGATACACCTACCGCCAGGGCTCGCAGCGCAGATACGCCGCGAAAGCTATTCCCCAGAGTGGCGAGACGGCTGCCGAAATATCTTCCGGCGTCTGGACGAAGAGACGTTTACCGATCCCATCATGCTTGCTATGGCGGCGTTTCTGCGGCCTAAGCGCCAAATGATGCTGCACGCCGTTGAGCGCGCTGAAAAGTTAGCCCGAGCGCTGGCCTCGGACTCAGCGGAGTTTGTCTTGTGCCACTCAGACATTCATGCGGGTAATCTTTTTATCGATACCCAGGGCCATCTCTTTATTGTCGATTGGGATTATCCTGTATTGGCACTCAAGGAGCGCGATCTCATGTTTATTGGCGGTGGACAGGGTTTTATACCCAACATCGCTGCGCAAGAGGAAGAGCTGTTCTACCAGGGCTATGGGCCAGGTGAACTGGACAGGCTGGCGCTGATTTATTACCGCTATGAGCGGTGTGTTACGGATATTGTCGTGGAAAGCGGCCGTATTCTATCATCCGTGCTGAGCAGCCAGGAGCGTACCCAGGCTTTTGAGTATTTACAGTTCTATTTCTTACCTGGTGGTACCATCGAGATGGCTTACAAAACGGATGAGCCAGAGCATTTCAGAATTTTTATGGAGGGCATGGATGCCAAACAATCGCTCAGCCAGGGTAATGAATGGTAATTTTGGGCTTTAAACTACGACATCGCTCTTCACTTCGTAACGTTTAGCAGACGATAGCCTGCTATGATGAGGACATGATGACAACATTTCGAGGATTTTGGCGCAATTTTAGAGGGCAAAAAGAGGCAGAGGTGATGGAAACGCCTGCACTGAACCCAGCCGAAACGGCCGTTCCCACCACCCAGATCAACACCCTCGATCTGACCATTGCCCCTAACGACCCGCTGCTGGCCTACGTGCAGCACAACCCCGGCGTGCTCGATGTGGCCCGGCTCAAGCTGGGCTCCCCGGCGCTGACCGTCATGCGCGACGCGGGGATTCAGCTGGTGGTGCCGCTGGTCAGCCAGGGCGAACTGATCGGCCTCATCAATCTCGGCTCCCGCCTCAGCGAGCAGGAATATTCCAGCGACGACCACAAACTGCTGGCCGACCTGGCCACGCAGGCTGCGCCCGCCTTGCGGGTGGCCCAACTGGTTAAACAGCAGCAGCTAGAAGCGGCCGAACGGGAGCGCATCGAGCAAGAGCTAAAAGTGGCCCGGCTCATCCAGCAAACCTTGCTGCCGCAGTCGCTGCCCGCACTGGATGGCTGGGGCGTGTCTGCCTACTACCAGCCCGCCCGCGCCGTCGGCGGCGATTTTTACGACTTTATTTATTTCCCGGACGGCCGTATTGGCTTCATTGTGGCCGACGTGACGGACAAAGGTGTGCCTGCTGCCCTGGTGATGGCTACCACCCGCACCCTGCTGCGGGCCGCCGCCGAACGGCTGGAAGCGCCGGGCGCTGTCCTGGCCCGTACCAACGACGTGCTGGTTCAGGAGATTCCACCCAAAATGTTTGTCACCTGCTTCTATGCCGTGCTGAACCCCGCCACTGGCCACCTGCACTATGCCAACGCCGGCCACGACGTGCCGTATCACTACACCGACCAGGGCGTCGTGGAGCTGCGGGCGACCGGTATGCCGCTGGGCCTTATGCCCGGCATGGGCTACGACGAAAAAGAAACCACGCTGGCCTCTGGCGAATACGTCCTGCTCTACAGCGACGGCCTGGTGGAAGCGCACAATCCGCAGCGGGAGATGTTTGGCTTCCCCCGCCTGCAAGAACTGTTGGCCACCCATGCCGACGGCGACACGCTCAAGGATTTTCTGCTGGGTCAACTGGCCGCCTTCACCGGCCCCGGCTGGGAGCAGGAGGATGATGTGACGCTGGTGACGCTGCAGCGGGAGGAGCCAGTAATCAGTAAACAGTTAACAGTTAACAGTCAGGTGGTTGAATTCGAGATTCCGTCTGTGCTGGGGAATGAGCGGCTGGCGATGGAACAAGTGGCGGAAGCGGTGGCGGGTTTGCTGCCCGGCAGCCGCCTGGAGAAGTTGAAAACGGCCGTTGCCGAAGCCACCATGAACGCGATGGAACACGGCAGCCAATACGACCCAGACAAACCGGTCCGGCTAAAACTGTTTGTAGAAGAAGCATCTATTCGCGTCACCATCACCGATGAGGGCGGCGGCCCGCCGCTGCCAACGGCCGCCACACCCGACCTCGAAGCCAAGCTGGCTGGCGAACAGTCGCCGCGCGGTTGGGGCCTGTTCCTCATCCAGGCGATGGTGGATGAGATACACGTGCGGCAGGACAACGACCATCACACCATCGAACTGGTCATGTATCTGACAGATCAGCAAGGAGCATAAACATGGCAGAGAAGCAGGCCGCTTTTGCGGCGGAAACGAAATTGGAAGAGGAAATGGCCGTTATCACTATGCACGGCGAAATCAATCAGGATGCTGACGGCGTGTTGACCAGCGTTTACACAGCCGCTGCCGCCATGCTGCCCACCACCATCACTCTGGATTTTGGTCGCGTTGATTACATCAACAGTACTGGCATTGCCCTTATTGTGGGGCTGCTGGCTAAAGCACGCGCAGCACACATTCCGCTAACGGCCGTTGGCCTCAGCGACCATTACCGCGAAATTTTTACCATCACCCGGCTGTCCGACTTTATCGAGATTCAGTGATCGTAGTGCGTAAGTGCGTAGAAATGCGACGTACAACGCACTAAAAATAGGAGGTCAATCATGCCTAATCAACTTATCACACAGGTTCGCAAAATTTCAAACGAAACGGCCGTTATCGATATTTCCGGTGAGCTAAACGGCAATGGCGAGGAAGCGCTGATGGAGGCGTATACGGCCGCCAGCAACGGCCGTTCCCAGGCCATCATTCTCAACTTCACCAACCTGGAATACATGAACAGTTCTGGCATCGGTCTGCTCGTGACCATGCTGATTCGCGTGCAGCGGCAAAAGCAGCAACTGCTGGCCTATGGCCTGAGCACGCATTACCAGCAGATTTTTGAGCTGACCCGTTTGAATGAAGCCATAGCGATTTATGACAGTGAACAGGCGGCGCTGACGGCCACTTCGACGACGGACACTGCGTCCGCTCTCAGTGCAGGCTCTGCCACCCCTGGCTAATTTTCCCAATTCCGATAACCACATACAGCCTAATAAGAGAATCGTCTGGCGGTTGTCTGGCATCACCATGCCATCCGCCAGCACCTACCCGGAGGAATAGTGATGAGCGAAAACAAAAAATCCCGCGAAGCCAACTGGGCGCAGCCGGTAGATACCATGGACGTCCATGACATCCCGGCCGGCGCCATGAACCTCAATGTCCAGGGTCGCCGCCCGATGAGTCCGCTGCAAGGTTTTGGCCAGATGTGGCAGAAAACGTACCGCATCCTGCTGGAAGATGTAGACGTGGCGCCAACGGCCGTCATCAGCGACTGGAAAGCCCATTTCCCCGACTTCTGGCCCAAAGGCAACAACTTCTATGGCCCGCTGCAAGGCGTCAAGCCGGGCGAGGTGGCCGTCCTCAACCTCAGCGCACCGGGCGGCATGAAACTCTCCACCGGCGTGCGCGTCATCTACGCCGACGACGAATCCTTCTCCTTCATGACGCCGCAAGGCCACATGTTCGCCGGGATGATCACCTTCAGCGCCAGCGCTGATCCCAGCGCCGCTGACTCCAGCGCCGCCGACGACGGCGTGACGGTCATTCAGATTCAAGCCCTCATCCGCGCCAGCGATCCCATGTACGAGACCACCTTCCGCCTGGGATTCGGCCACAAAGCAGAAGACAAGTTCTGGTTCGATACCCTTTGCAACCTGGCCGCTCATTTTGGCTCGCCTAACCGCCAGCCGACGTTAACGGCTGTTTGCATCGACAAAAAAGTGCAATGGTCAGAAGCAAGCAATCTTTGGCACAATGCCGCGATTCGTTCGGCCGTGTACTTACCCATCCACCTGACCAGGCGACTGTTCAGAAAATCGTAGTTTGCAAATTGTCAATCATAAAGTTGATTGGTGATTACCCATAACTTGTGAACTTATAGAAAGAGCCTTAACCCTGTGATAATCTGGAGGTAAGAGACAACCAGTGCAATCAAGGAGAAAAGGCTCATGCATACTATACCAATCGCAGAAGTAATGAAGCAACTACCGCTAGCTGAAGTGGAAGAAAGTTTGACCGATTTTTTACGGCCCATAATGGACCGTTTGCCCGATAAACGTCTGGGTCGGGTTGTGCCGCTGAGTGTCCAAGGGATATTGGGCAGTGAGTCCCCTGTCGTGCTGCAAATGGGCCAGGCCATCAGTCATAGTGAGGGCGAAACGTGGGCCGTGGCGAAACGGCTGTACGGCTTGCTGTGGAATGAACGATTCAGCCATGAGGAAATGAGTGAAGGGCTGTCTGCCATCTCCAAGTCGAATGTAAATAAGGCGTCTCCCGAATATTTGGTCATAGCCATCGACCCGGTCAATTTTGAGAAACCATACACAGAAAAGCTGGAAGGAGTGAGCACCGTTTACAAGAGTACCCCGCCCGACTTGAATGGACAGTCTCGTCTAGCGACAGGTTACCCCAGCCTGACAGCTTCGGTGGTGAATACACCGATTCCCGCCACAACCTATGCCAGTTGGTTTTCCTACACCACTGACTTTCGCAGTGAAAACATCGAAATTCAACGCGCCATCGATGCCACCAACCACCTTTTTCCAGAGTACCAGCGCCGTAACGTGCTGGATGCGGGATTCGATGACCAACGTTGGTTTACGGCTTTGAGCCACGATGAATTTGTCATTCGCCTCAGCCATCTTGAGCGCATTGTTGAAGTGTATAATGAACGTCTTGACCGTTGGGAACGGGAAGCGCTGGGCGACCTCGTGGCCGTTGTCCCCTTTTCACATCAGTTCGACGTCCGCTTCATCCATGCACGCAAAGCACGTGTTACGAAGATGCAGATTGGCTGGTTTCGCATCCGCCTGCCGGGCAAAGAACAGAATCTCTGGGTCATCGTGGCCTATGACCGCCATAAAGACCGTACCTTGACGCTGCTGACCAATGTCCCTTTACTGTCCATTGACGATGTGCGTGCCGTCTATAACGATTGGCGTTTGCGGCCACGCATCGAACATGGCTATCGCTTTGACCAGGAACAGGGCCTGGATGTTGAGGATATGCGCGTGCAGACCCTTGAGCGCATGAAACGCCTCTTTATCTTAGTGCTCGCCGCCGCTCAATTTGTCTTTTATCTTATCGATTCCTGGCCCAATTCGGCGGTGCAATGGATTCGTTCCTTGGGCGGTAAGTTAGGCTTAGCCAACGACCTGGATGGGCCTTATCTTTTCCTGCGTGGTCTTGCCGCGCTTTTTCAAACGGCCGTTACCCTTTCCTTCTTGGCTCTTCACCCTTTCCCCCGTCCTGTCAGGACTTATGGGTAATCACCAAGGAGGAGGGGGCGAAAAAATACGGCAGGCGTTGGAAGGGAAACGGCCGTGGGTGGATTGGGAGGGGTTTAGGTAGGAGGTGGTAATTGAGTAATTAAGTGTCGTTGAGGCTGTCAAGGTTTCCTTTAACGATTTGGGTATTGGGATGGTTTGGACCGAGGACTTTTTCAAAAATGGCCAGGGCTCGTTCGTAGTAGGGACGGGCGGCGGCAGTGTCACCGGTGGCCTGGAGCAAGGCAGCCAGATTGTTGAGGCTGCTGGCGGTATCGGGATGCTCGACCCCCAGCACTTTCTCGCGGATGGCCAGGGCGCGTTCGTAGTAGGGATGGGCGGCGGCATAGTCACCGGTGGCCTGGAGCAAGGCAGCCAGGTTGTTGAGGCTGTTGGCGGTATCGGGATGCTCGACCCCCAGCACTTTCTCCCTGATGGCCAGGGCGCGTTCGTAGTAGGGTCGGGCAGCTGTATAGTCACCGGTGGAATCGAGCAAAGCAGCTAGATTGTTGAGGCTGCTGGCGGTAGCGGGATGCTCGGCCCCCAGCACTTTCTCCCTGATGGCCAGGGCGCGTTCGTAGTAGGGTCGGGCGGCGGCATAGTCGGCCCAAAAATTTAGATAGTAACCTGTCTCGTTTGCTATGAAAGCCGCTTTCGCCGTTTCCCAGGACAGGTCATGGGCTAACCGATTTACAGTCAATAATTGGGGCAAAACACGCTGGCCCACCTCCCACTCATGTAAGCGTGTCCAATCGGGCAAAACAGCGATGAGCAAGGCAACGGCCGCAGCCAACCATGTCTTGGCTTCTTCTTCCCCCATCTGATCGCGATAGACTGTTTGCACCAGACGGTGGATGCTCAGGCTTTTTTCTGTGCCAGCTAGCAAACCATATTGTCCCAGCACGGCCAGGGCATCGGCCCGGACCAGGTCATCAGGCAATCCGCAGTCAGCCAGCAGATCAACCTGAGCAATCGATCCTGCCAGAGCCTGCAAGGGAATGTCATCGGGGGCCAGGAAGCAGCATAAGGCCAGCAGTTCGGCGGCACCGGGTACCTGTTGTACCTGGTCAAAGCCGATGTTCCAGGTGGTGGTGATGGTGGCATGATAGGCATCGGGTGGCTCTGCCCGGGCCCACAATTCTTGCCGCCTTGTTTGGAACCGGTCCAGATAGATGGCCGCCGTCGTCTGTCGTGTTTCTATGTAAGCGACGGCGTGTTCCAGGGCCAGCGGCAGGTAACCCAGCGCTTCGGCCAGTTGACGCAGGGATGGATCATCGGCCAGCTCCAGCCGCTGCTCAAAGAAGTCCGCCGCCTCTGGCGCGGTAAAGACGTTAATGTCCAGTACCCTGGCCAGGGCACGCCAATGGGGGCGGCGGCTGGTGATGAGCGCGTGCCCCAGGCCGCCAGGCCTGTAGGGATTCAGTTCGCGGGGGGTGAGGCTGTCTACGTTGTCGTAGATGAGCAGCCAGCGTTTATTCGTGCTGCTTAACCAGCTTAAAACCATCTGCCGGGCGGTTGGTGAGTCGTCGGGGGGAAGCGGCAGGCGCAATTGCTGGCCTAAAAGCCGGAGGTCGTTGTCCAGTTGGGTGGCGTCGGTGGCGTTCAGCCACCAGATGAGGTCGTAGTTGTGGCGATGGCGGTGGGCAAATTCTAAGGCCAGTTGGGTCTTGCCCACACCGCCCAGGCCGATGATGGCAACTGTGGCGGCCTGATTTTCAAGGGCGGATTGCATAGCTTGCAGCAGGTGCTGGCGGCCGGTGAAGTGGGGGTTGGCTGGTGGCAGGTTGGTGATGGGAAACGATGCTTCAAATGCATCACTCCCAGCGGTCATCTGAGCAAGATAAGGGGCGAGTTCTGCAAGCGTGGGCCAGGTTAACGGGGGGCGCGCTTTGGTAAGATAGGTTATGAGGTTAGGCAGGCGGTCAAGGCGGTGAACTTGGATGATGATGTCGGTGATGATAGTGGACTTGCGAGAGCGTTGCAGTTCATCCCAATCCAGCAAAAGATCAAAGGCAAGGTCTCGAAGATCGTCTTCGTTGAAAGAATCGGCTATTTGTTGGCGAAATTGCTGAAGTATGTCCATGCTGGCATAAGGAGGACGGCCGTTCCTGGTCCTGTGGTTTGCGAGTCCGGCAGGCGGGGGAACGGCCGTTTGTTGTGATAAAAATAATAGCTTAAGTTTGGTGGTTTAGAAACCGGACTCGCTGGGGACATGGTAGCAAATTGGGACGGTGGTGGCAAGGGGGAGGCGTTAGTTTACGACCTGGCGTATGAAATAAGCGAAAGCGGGGAGTAAGTGAGGCCACAGCGGAGGGACCAGGAGGCCGCAGGCCGACCGACTAACGAATCTAGAGGCTGCTAGAGGTCACGGGAAATAGATAGAGATAACCCCGTATTATTTAGCAAATCCTACACCCTGCCTGGCTCGCAAGAACCAAATATCGGCGGTTAAGTTAGTTTTCAAATGTCGCGTCCAATGTAAGTCTGGAATGGAATAGCCCTTAAATAGGCAAAAATGGACGGAAAAGCCGCTGAAAGAGATGAAAAAAGGCTTCTTAAAGCTTGGCGGTCCAGCGTAACTCTGGAAAACCAGGATGCTTCAACTGTGGCAAGCCCAGAGTATTAGTATCGCTCTGTGCGGTGTCGCAAGAGTAAAAAGCGCAGAAATTTTTTCTAAAGTAACGCTGGTGTAGGATCCAGTAAATAACGGAACTGATCCACGAAATAATGGAACGGCCTTCCAGAGGTAGGCAAGAATGGCAAATTTAGAGTTTGTCAGTAAATAATGGAACTGCCCTACGATATCCAGTAAAAAGTGGAACTAGCCTGCGAATTGCGCCAGAGCAAAAACCAAGAATCCTACATCATTTACACGATTAGACATTGTCCCAGTTCCATTATTTGATGGACATGCTCCGTTATTTACTGGACGGGTTCTATTATTTAGCAAATGTAGGATTCCATAAAGATTGAGACTCGTCCCGTAAAGATGGAGACTGCGCACACTGGAGCCACTGTAGGATCCGTTAGTTTTTGGGACTGAAAGCCCCTAAAATGACCCTTATCTACTAGTTTTTGGGACAGTTGTCCGATAGTTTCCGGGACAAGCCTACAGTTATCTCGTAATTTTTGGGATCATCCTACCGACCTAAAAAGCTTCATCTCGAAGTTTTTGAGGAAATCCTGACTGCTGGCAGTTGCTTCACAGAGGAAATCCGCATCAGTTTGGTCCGTCCCCAAAATTTCAGGACAGGATTCCCAAAAATTAATGGATGGGTCCCAAAAATTATCGGACGAGTCCCAAAAACTAGCAGATCCTACAGCCACCCAATAGCCGTAAAAACTCATCCCGTAAAGTTTGAGACCAGCCTACATTTGTCCCGCAAAGATTGAGACTGGTCTACATCTGACAGGAAATTGCTGGAGCAAATCCTACTTGGAAGCGGACACTCAAAAGAGGCCTCTACCTCTGGCATTCGCCGGATTTTGCATAAAAATCTGCCCAACCCAGTCTCAAACATTGCGGGACGAGTCTCATTTTTTACGGAATCCTACAGCAAATTGTAGGATCCGGTAAATAATGAGAATGGCTCCAGAGAGAAGCCAAACAAGCTGATCATCCGTTAATCGGCAAATAATGAGAATAGCCTTCAAAATCCGGTAAATAATGCGAATGGCCTACAAAAACGGCCGTTTCGCCAACGTAAAATCCTACAAGCACCCTTCTCCAACTTAAACCCAAAATCTGCTGTAAAAATCACTATTCGACATAGATAAGGCATATATGGGCATGTTTATACCAAAAAAACTTGCTCCCAATATCTGAATCTGCGCTTCCATTCTCATTATTTAGCGAACGATTCTCATTATTTAATGGATCCTACAGTTCCGCTGGATTGCCATTCTATTCTACAGTTACGTTGGATCTGACAGAAACGGCGACAAACTGAGCAGCACCCTGGTTAATCCACCTCAAAACGGCCTACGGCCGTGGGCCTGGTGAAGCTTTGCGGCTGTCTCGGAGACGGCCGTTCACGCATCCAAATCCCCATTACGAAACCAAACAAGGAGGTAACGCTAACAACCGCATAAACCAAAAAGCGCGGGCACATCAGCCCACGCCATTTGCTGTTTTCCAGCAGCCAGTCGGGTCATCCGGCTGGCTGTTTTTGTTTTCCCCCATTCATCTCAAAAGGAGAGACAGATGAACCAGAACCCATCACAAACGAACCACAACCAACCAGACCCGGCCAAAGCCATCGTGCTCAAGCCCCACCAGCGGCAGCGCCGCCGGGCCAGGCAGACCCAGGCCAGCCAACCGTGGCAGCCCCATCAAGGGGAAGTCGCCCTCGATAGCTGGGGCGTGGCCCTGCGCACCCTGCGCGAGCAGGGGCATCAGTATGAGTAGTTTTCCTTAATCACCGGGAGCCACCGGGCACGGAGCCAAAGCCCAACCAACTTTTATCCAAACAAAAAAGCGCAGATGAGAGCTGTAACTCTCACCTGCGCCCACACCTCACAAGGAGATGTTCCATAATGTCAACAGTATACCCCCAAACGGCCGTTCCGCAAGCCTCATACGCCACAAATTCCTCAGTTCTCTCTACCCCTCGTCATGACAAACAGCTGCCCGCACATCCTGGCCAAACGGCCGTTCTGGAACTGCCGCCCGACGCCATGACCTGGCTCAACCGCAAGGCGTACATCCTGGTGCAAAGCGTCATGCGCCACATGTGGATGGACCCCAGCGAACGCCACATCTTCCGCGAAGATATGACCCAGGAAGCGCTCAGCCACCTGTAT
>JBGTCV010000044.1:0-1691 GCA_041748655.1 Promineifilaceae bacterium (SeqCode)
ACGGCCGTCCCGCATAATGACCACCCTATCGACAATTTGCCGGACCTCATCTAACCGGTGACTGACAAACACCACAGCCACGCCCCGTTCCTGCAAACGATGCATCAGGGTGAAGAGTGCGGCCGTTTCCTTGCTGGACAAAGCCGACGTCGGTTCATCCATCAAAATAAGCTGCGCATTCTGTGAGACGGCCTTGGCGATTTCCACCATTTGCTGGGCCGCCACATTCAGTTCGCGCACCAACTTCTTGCCCGGAATTTCTGCGCCCAGGTCGTGCAAAATGGCTTCCGCCGCCCGGTTCATACGCCGGAAATTCACCATCCCCAAAGCAAGACGTGGTTCCCGGTTGAGGAAGATGTTTTCGGCCACAGACAGATGGGGGATCAGCGCCAGCTCCTGATGGATGGTGCTGATGCCCAATTTTTGCGCCTCTTGCGGCGTGTGGGGCGAAACTTCCTGGCCGTTAAAGTGAATCGTACCGCTGTCCTTCAAATGAACACCAGAAAGAATTTTGATCAGGGTCGATTTGCCGGCTCCATTTTCCCCTAAAAAACCCACAATTTCACCGGGGTACACCGCAAAATCAACATTGTCCAACGCCTGCACCCCGGGAAAACGCTTTGTGATATGTTCCATCTTTAGGACGGGCTGCTGCATGTTAACCACTTTCTACTCCGCTCCGTGCCGTAGGCCAAACAGTTGTTGTTACTGCCTGGCCTACGGCATCTTTAACTCTTATTGTGAGGCAATACCGATGGAGTCTAGATATTCTTTGTAAAGGTCAAGCGATTCCGCTTTGATGACGTCTACCCCTGTGTTCAGACGAATTTTGCCCTCGTCGCCCAATTCATCCAGATAGGGAGCGAGCAGAGCCATTGTTTCTTCCACACCCAAGATGGACATGGCGTGCATAACGTAGCCGCTCAGATAGCCGTAGAAGTACACACGCTGGCCAATCATGGCCTGGACAACACCCTCTTCCATACAGGTCTGTGTTTCCGGTTCGGCGTCAAAGGCAATCAGCTTGACTTCGCCCACCAACCCGGCTTGCTTAATGGCCTGGCAGGCTGCCGGACCGTCATAGGAGTAGAAGGTGATAAACCCGGCCAGTTCATCGCCATATTTTTGGATGGCGGTTTGGGCATTGCTTAAGGCTACTTCTGGCTTGACGTCGTCCAGCATGACTTCCACCAGTTCCATGTTTGTGCCTTCGAAGACATCGTTTACCCCAGCAATGCGATCTTGCGCATTTTGCGCCGTGGCAAACCCGACCAGACCAACCACTTTGCCTTCACCGATGATTTCCAGGGCTGCTTCTGCTGCCGCCCGGCCAGCGTCGTAATCGGACATGCCAATGTACATAGCGCGGTCACTGCCTGTGGCGTCAGAATCCATATTGAGGATGATGGTTCCCTGCTCGACAGCGCGCTTAATAATAGGGGCCGGCGCTTCGCGGTCAATAGCGGAAAAGACGACACCTGTATAACCATCATTGACAAAAGTTTCCAGCATAGAAAGCTGCTGGCTCAGCAAATCAGAAGCCGTTGGGGCTTGAAAGGCTATAGGAACGCCAAGTTCAGATGAAGAACGGGCGACGCCAATTTGTGCAGCCGTCCAGAAAGGTGACAGATTATTGGCCAGGAAGGCAAATTTGGCCCCGGCAGGCGGACTTTGCCCTTCTGTTGCCGCCT
>JBGTCV010000045.1:0-27525 GCA_041748655.1 Promineifilaceae bacterium (SeqCode)
GAACTTGACGCCAAAGAGAATGATGACGAGCAGTCCAAACCAGAAGACAGGCATGGAGATGCCGAAGAAGCTGAAGGTGGTCACCGCGTAGTCCAGCCGGGAGTATTGGCGCACGGCCGAAATGATGCCAATGGGCAGGGCGATGAGCAGAGAGATGACGGTGACGCTGGACATCAGAATGACGGTGTTGGTTACCCGGCTGCCGATGACGGAGGTAACGGTTTGACCACGAGCCAGGGACCAGGATTGACCCCAATCCCAGCGTACGACACCGCCGCGACACGGTTTGATCCGATCGGGGTTTGCTCCCTCGTTGGTGCCGCCTGCATCCCGGCAGGTGGGGGATTGGTAGTCGCGCCAGGTGCCGGTCTCAAACATTTTGGCGGCGGGGCCGGGATTGCCGAGGGCGTCGCCGACTTCGTCCAGCCAATCTTCACCAGCCATCCAGGTGATGTAAGCCAGATAGACTGGCTTGTTGAGGCCGAGGGCTGCTTCCAGGCGGGCGATGTCTTGGGCACTCAGCCGGTCTTTGGCGTCAGCGGCCAGATTGAGGCCAGACAAAGGTCCACCAGGTACGGCGTTGAGCAGGGCGTAGATGGCAATGGTGGCTGCCAGAACCACGAGAACCATTTGAAAACCTCGCCGCATGAGATAATTGGTCATGTTAATACTCCTTCTCAGTGGTGCGAGGCACTGGCCAAACGGTTCCAACCAATTGAAACTCCTGCGGCCAGTGCCTTGCACCTGAGTTGCTACCTATTTTGACAGTTAATAGTTTAAGCGAAGGTGTTAGGTAAGACTGCTGATGATCTGTATCAAAATCGTATCAAAACGGTTTTGGCGGTGATGCAAATTGATCTTTTTGGTAAGATGCAAGGAAGTTAGGCAAAAGGCGCAAGAGGTTTATGGTGGACGATCCATTTGAGCTGGCGGATTTGTTGACGCAATTCATTAAGCGGTCTGGCTATACGCCTGGGCAGCTGGAGAAGCTGTCTGGCGTGCCAAAGCCGACGATTGTGAACTGGATGGAGGGTCGGGTGCGCCGGCCGCGAACGCTGAATGATTTGGTGCGGTTAACGGCCGTTCTCCACCTCACCGAACCCGAAGCATCTCAACTGCTGCAATTGGCTGGACATCCCTCTGTGGCTGAACTGCGGCACGATTTGCGACAAAAACCGGATAAAACGTTGGCTCAACTGCTCGACCATTGGAAGCAAGAGCCAGTAAAGGCTCAGGAAAGTCCGGCTCCGTTTCAGGCGATGGCCCATTTGCCTTATTTTGTAGGCCGAGAAGCTGCGCTGGCACAGCTGCATAATGCGCTGTTGGCTGGCGAGCATACCACCATTTACAGCATCCAGGGGATGGGCGGCGTGGGCAAGACGGCCCTCGCAGCCCATCTGGCGTACCAGCTGCGCCGCTTTTTCCCCGATGGCGTGTTGTGGGCACGGCTGGACAGCTCCGACACGATGTCGATTTTGAGTACGTTTGCCAGCGCCTATGATTTGGACGTGCGCCAGTACGGTGATGTAGGCAGCCGCAGCCGGATTGTGCGGGAGCTTTTGGCCGATAAAAATGCGCTGATTGTGCTGGACAATGCCCAGAGCAGTGAGCAGGTGAAGCCTTTGCTGCCGCCAACGGGCGCCTGTGCGGTGGTGGTGACCACACGACGGCATGATTTGGCGGTGACTCGAGGGGCTAAACGGCTGCTGCTGGGTCCATTTGATGGGGCGAGTGGGGAATCGTTGGCCTTGTTTGCAGCGATGTTGGGTAAGGTACGGGTTGAGGCGGAACGGCCGTTATTCACCAAGTTAGCCGATTTGCTAGGCCATTTACCGCTGGCTGTGGCCATTGCGGCGGGGCGGTTGGCGTATGAACCGGATTGGTCTACGGCCGAATTTCTCCAACGGGTGCAGCAGGAGCGGCGGCGTCTGGCGGAGCTGGAAAGCGAAGACCAGAGCGTGCGGCTGTCGTTTAATACCAGTTTTCAGCATCTTTCGGCAGAGCAGCAGCGCTTTTTTGCGGCGCTGGGGGTGTTTGATGGGGATGATTTTAGCAGCGCGGCGGCGGCGGCGGTGGCCGATCTGCCGCATGAGATGGCGCAGGATCATTTGCGCAAATTGTATGCGCTGTCGTTGGTGCAGGCGGGGCGGAAAACGGCCGTTGGTCAGCCTAACCGGTACCGACTGCATTTGCTGCTGCGGGATTATGCGGGTGAGCAGCTGGGGGAGGATACGGCCGTTCAGCAGCGCTTCATTCACTTTTTTGTCACCTTTGCCCAGACGCACCACCTCAACTTTGCCGCACTCGATCTGGAGCGAAAAAATGTCCTGACCGCCCTGGAACTGGCAGAGAAGGTGGGGCAAACGGCCGATTTTGTCGCCGGGGCGCTGTCGTTTTATCTGTTTTGGGAGGCCAAAGGTCGGTACGATGTGGCGAGGCGCTATTTGGATCGGGTGGAAACGGCCGTTTTCCAGCAAAACGATCCAGTTCTGCACATGAGGCTGCATCATTACCAGGGTCGGTCTGCCCAGCGGCTGGGCGAATACATTGAAGCCGAAGCCCGGTTTGAAGCGGCGTTGGAACTGGCCCGCGATTTGGAAGCAGAGGAGACGTTGAGCCATCTGCTGCGGGCGTTGGGCGTGCTGGCGGCGCGGCGGGGCGATTATGTGCTGGCAGATGCCTATTACAAGGAAGGTCTGGAACTGGCCAAAACGCTGGGCCACGGCGGTATTGTCAGCAACTTTTTGCGCGGCCTGGGGGTGCAGGCGTACATGCGTGGCGATTTTGCCCGTGCCGAGGCGTTTTACGAGGAGGGGCTGGCCCTGATAGAAATGCTGGATGAAGAAGCGCCGGATGCCAAAGGGCAGGGGGGCATGTTGTGGGGGCTGGGCGTGCTGGCTCAGGAGCAGGGCAATCTGGCGGAGGCGCAGCGTTATTTTAAGGAGTCGCTGGCGTTGGCGCGGCAGGTTGGGCAGCAGGAGCGGGTGATTTTGCTGCTGCGGATGCTGGCAGATGTGGCGGTTGTGCAAAATTTGCCTGCACAGGCAGCGTCCTGTTGGCAGGAGGCGCTGACGCTGGCGCAGGATATTGGGCATCGCTGGCAGGTGGCACGGGTGCTGAGTGAGTGGGGGGAGTACCAGATTCAGGCGGGGCAAACGGCCGTTGCCCACGAAACGTTCCAGGAATTATTCCGATTGGCCCGCATTTTGCAAAGCCAGGAGCTGGTGGCGGTGGCTTTGTTTGGCCTGGCGCGGGAAACGGCCGTGCGCGGCGACATCGACACCGCCAGAGAATATGGCAGGGAAAGTCTGGACACCTTCACGGCGATGGGTCACGCGAAGGTGCAGGAAGTGAAGGCGTGGCTGAGTGGGGTGGAAGGTAATTAGGTAATTGAGTAATTATGTCAATTACTCAATTGCTCAATTACTCAATTACATTTCCTCATCCGGTGGGGGATTGTAGACCACATCGTCCAGGTCCAGTTTCATGGCGCGGGCGATGGCCTGGAGAACGGCCGTTTTCCCCTTGCGCTTCCCCGTTTCAATTTGAGATAGATAGGCGGCGCTGATGCCCGCCGCTTTGGCCAACTCCTGCTGCGTCAAACCGCGATACTCCCGCCACACCTTCACCGGGTTTGCCCCATCAAGAATAGAAAAAGTTACGTGAGCTGGGATCAATTCCTCTTCCCCACTCTCGATAAGCGCTTTTGCCTCGCGATAATCCATGATATCCTGCAACATTTCAGCATCTTCAACTAGCTGCGTATATAGATCATATGGCAATACGGCATATTCAGGTTGGCCTTCTTTTAAAATTAGTTGGACTTTACTCATTTGTACACCTTCCCACGTGGGGCTATTCGTACCACAAACACAATCAGCTTTTGATCCTCAATCTCATAAATAATCCGCCAGTCACCGACACGAAATCTATAGCCTTCTTCGTCTTGGAACTTTTTAGCATTGTTATGCTGGGCGTATGGATTTTTGGCAAGGGCAATAAGTTTAGATTGGATTCGCGCAGACAAATTGCGTGGCAATTTACGCATAACTTTATCTGCTTGGGTAGACAGTATCAGGGTATACACGGAAAAATGATAGCATATTGCAAATTAAAACGCAACAATTATTTGCAATATGCTATTATCGAGGTTTTGATTACCTGTTGTAGACTTTGGCGATGCCGGGGATGGTTCGCAGGGTTTCCAGGAGGTCGGGGCAGCTGCGGGTACGGCCGTTCGGGAATTCCATCTTTAAACCTTGGCCGCTAATCATAATTGTCAGCCCGTCTTCCCCTTCAAACTCATTCACTTTTTGCAGGGTTTTACGGCACGCTTCTTGCCAGTTGCCTACCGGGCGTATCTCGACCACCACCGTTTTGTGAACGCTGTTGGTTTGGCGCGTGGCTGCCGGGCTAACCAGCGGCTCCTTGCGGGGCATGGCAGATGCGGTGCCGGTGCCGTTTGCCTGTGCTGGGGGTGTGGAGCGGGCCGGTTGGGCAATGGGCCGGGCCTCGGAATCCTCATCGAAGTTGGGTGGCGGGGGTGGCATGTGGCTGAAGTCAGGAACGGCCGTTTCCGGTTCGCTCACTTTGGTAGGGGGGGTAAACGTTGGCGCGGGTTCGGCAAAAACGGGGGCGGGCGGCGGCGTGTGTGTCTTGCCATTGCTGGTTGCCTGGGCGGGAACGGCCGTTTGCGTCACTTGTTTACGGCCGTTTGCGGCGTGGCGACCCGCATCCCCATCCTGCGCAATTTCTAGATTGGTATCTACCCGGTCTACAATCAAATTGACGTCCTCGCCCTTTACCTGTACCTTGCCCGTTACCAGCATCACCTGATCGACGGCCACGCTGTCCCGGCACTCCTGCCAGGTGCGAGGGAACAGCACCAAGTCGATTTTGCCGTCCAAATCTTCCAGGGTGGCAAACGCCATCGGGTCCCCTTTTTTGGTGGTGAGGGTGCGCAAAGTGCTGATCATGCCAGCCAGCCGCACCTGCTTGCCGTTCCAGTTACTGTCGATATCGGAGATGGTGGCGTTGGTGCGGGGCTGCAGCATGGCCAACGGCCGTTCTAATGGATGTTCAGACACGTGGACTCCCAGGGCTTCTTTTTCCCACTCCAGCAGCTCTTTGTGCTTGATGGGTGTAATGGTTTTCGGATCGTGCAGCAGATCGACCGACACTTTGAGCGCGGGGGCACCGGCCCCGCCAAACAGGCTCATCTGCCCATTGGAGGCGGCGACCTGTTCGCTGCTGCTAAAATTGACAATGCGGTCGAGCGCCTCCATGAACTGCTCCGGGGTGCCCCAGGCATCAAACACGCGCCCTTTTGTCATATATTCTAACGGCCGTTTCCCCACCCGCTTTAAATCGACCCGCTCGCATAAATCTTGCAGGCTCTTGAACGGGCCGTGGGCCTCCCGCTCCTCGATGATGGTCATCAGGGCCGCTTCCCCGGCATTTTTAATGGCACCCAGACCAAAGCGGATTAACGGCCGTTCCCCGCCATCCTCAATCGTAAAGTCCAGGCCAGAGGTGTTGATGTCCGGCGGGGCGACATCGATGCCCAGGTTTTTGGCCTCGGCAAAGTAGCGGCGCACCTTGTCCGTGTTGTCCCGCTCCACCGAGAGCATCGCCGTCAGGTACTCCACCGGGTAATGGGCTTTCAAGAAAGCTGTCTGGCAGGTGACTTTGGCATAATCGGCCGCGTGCGCCTTGTTGAAGCCGTACCGGGCAAAAAATTCAATGTCCCCCCAGATTGCCTGGCACACTTCCCGGCTAAATCCTCTGGCCATCGCTCCATCCGTAAACTGGGAGCGATGTTTCTCCATCAAATCTTTCTTCTTTTTAGAGACCGCCTTGCGGATCATATCCGCCTCGCCTGGCTCGTACCCGGCCAGGTCAGAGGCGATGCGGATGATTTGCTCCTGGTAGACCAAAATGCCGTAGGTGTCTTTCAGGATCGGTTCCAGAGCGGGGGTGTGGTACGCCACCACGTCCTTGTTGTCGTAAATGGAGGCGTGCATCCGGCGGATATATTCGGGGATGTTTTCCATCGGCCCCGGACGATAGAGCGAAATGGCGGCGATGATATGGTCGAAGAGGCGGGGTTTCATCTCCATCATCAGGCGGCGCATTCCCGCCCCTTCCACCTGGAACACCCCGGCCACATCACCGCGCCCCAGCATGTCGAACAGGATTTCTGGCTTTTTGGTGGGGTCTGGCCCCACGTGCCCCTCGTCGTAGGGAATGTTGTCCATAGTGTAGACGGTGCCATACCGCTCTTCAATTAATCGGGCGGCGCGACGCATGACCGTGAGGGTACTCAGCCCCAAAAAGTCTACTTTTAGCAGACCAATCGACTCCACGACTTCCATGGGCCATTGGGTAACGCGATCGACGCCGCCTAACCCTTCTTCACCGTTGGTGGGCTTGTTCAGCGGCACGTATTCGTGCAGGGGTCGGTCGGAGATAATGACCCCGGCGGCGTGGCTGGAGGCGTGGCGGGCGACCCCTTCTAAATTTCGGGCGGTGTCGAGGAGTTCGCGTACGGCCGTTTCCCCCTTATACTTCTGCTCCAGCTCCGACGAATAAAACTCATGCTCCTTGTCCAGCACGTTTTCTATCTTTACTGGCTTACCGGGGATGGCGGGTACCATGCGGGCCAGCACATTTACCTCTTCCAGTGGCATATCCATCGCCCGGCCCACGTCCCGAATGGCGGCGCGTGCCCCCAACGTTCCAAAGGTAATGATTTGCGCCACCTTCTCGGAGCCGTAGCGCCGCTTGGAGTAAGCGACCATCCAATGCCGCGCATCGTCCGGGTAATCGAGATCGATGTCGGGCATGGAGACACGCCCTGGGTTCAGGAACCGCTCAAAAATCAGGCCGTTGGCCAGCGGATCGATGCTGGTGATGCCCAGCGTAAAGGCGACCACAGAGCCAGCGCCGGAACCGCGCACGTTCCACCAGATGTCGTTTTCTTGCCATTCGCTGTAGCTGTCGTACGGAAATGGGTCTTGATGCTGCGCCCACCACTCGTCGGTGCGGGCGGCCCATTCACACAAATCCCACACGATCAAAAAGTAGGTCTCGAACCCCATCCGGTTGATGATATTCAGCTCATGGTCCAGCCGGGCGCGCAGCTCCCCATCATTTTCGGCCCGATCTGCCCCGTAGCGCCAGATCAACCCTTTTTCACACAGCTGCCGCAGATAGGATTGATGATCATGTCCTGCTGGGACGTCGAATTTGGGCAGATGGTACCCTTCGGAATCCAGGCTCACGTCGCACATATCCACAATGCGCAGGCTGTTCATGAGCGAATTGAGAATGACCTCTTCCAGGTAGCCATTTCTTTGGAAGAGGGCAAACATCTCATCGCGAGACTTGACATAATACTCTTTATCAGAAAAGGTGAGCTTGGGCTCTTTGACCGTGGAGCCGGTCTGGATGCAAAGCAGCACTTCGTGCGGTGCGGCGTCGCTGGCCAGCGTGTAATGCACGTCGTTGGTTGCCAGGAAGTTGTTTTGCAGCCCAAACTGGGGGGCCATCCCGATGAGCTGCTGGTTGATTCGGGTCAATTCGGGGATGGAATGCTCTTGCAGCTCAATAAACAGCCGCTCTTTGCCAAAAATGTCCAGATATTCACCCATGAGGCGGGTGGCGCTTTTCAGATCACCCTGGCCTAACGCACGCGGAATTTCGCCAGCCATGCAGCCGGTGGTGGCGATGAGTCCGCTGCTGTGCGCCGCCATAAAGGCGCGGTCGATGCGCGGTTTGTAGTAGTAGCCGTCCAGCTGGGATTTGCTGGCGATTTGCAGCAGGTTCAGGTAGCCCGTCTGGTTTTCGGCCAGCAGCAGCATGTGGAAGCGGTTTTTGTCCAGCTGGGGATCGCGATCCTGCATGGTGCGTTGGGCCAGGTAGGTTTCCACGCCGATGATCGGCTTGACGCCCGCTGCTTTGGCGGCGCGGTAAAAGGGCATGGTGCCATACATTGCGCCGTGGTCGGTGAGGGCGATGGCGGGCTGGTCCAGCTCTGCGGCGCGGGAGACCAGGTCATTGACCCGGCTAAGGCCATCGAGCAGGGAGAATTCGCTGTGGCAGTGCAGATGGACAAACTGGTTGTGGTTTTCACACATGATGGACAACTATCCCCTTGAAATAGTTATCCGCAGATTTCGCAGATTAGCGCAGATTTTTAGCTTTTGAAAAGGCCATCTGCGACATCTGGATAATCTGTGGATTGTTTGAGGTGGGCAAATAGAGCGAGCGGCAATTGTTGTAATGCCCCACATGAGGTTAGTATAACACAAACGGCCGTTCCCAATGTAAAAAAATTCAAAATTTTAAGGGCGAAATTTGCCGTTGCTTTTCTTCCAATTTTACGTTATCATTCCGCATTATATTCTCATTTAAGAATATATTATTTGAAAGTAAAATCGTGATAGAAAAAGAGCTTTTCAATTCAGTGCGCGAAGTTTCGGTACTGTTGGTGTGGGAGATGCAGCGGGTTTTACGGCCGTTCCACCTCACCCCCGAACAGTTTGACACCCTGCTGCTGCTGCAACTGGACAGCGGCTGGCGCATGGGGGATTTAAGCGGCCGTTTGTTGGTGGACAACAGCAAGATGACCCGCATCGTTGATTACCTGGCGGCGCAAGGCTGGGGCGAGCGCCAGCCAGACCCGGACGACCGGCGGGCGCAGCAGGTGTTCCTGACGGCAGCGGGCGCGGCGCAGCGTGAAGCGGCCCAGGTGGCGCATCTGGCGGCGCTGCAAGCCAGCCTGACTGGTTTTAATGAGGCTGAACGGGCGCAATTGCTAGCGCTTCTGGCAAGTTGGCGATCTTCGTTGGCTGAGATCGCCGGGGGCTGAAGCCACCCGGCTAGTTGTGGAAGCCCCGCAGGGGCTTGCATAGCTTCATGGCCGGGCGGACGATGACGGACAGGGATTTTCTATAAGCAGATTGCGCAGGCTTGTGGTGAGAGAAGCCGAACCATTGAAAAGATTATCCTCTGCGCTTCTCTGTGTTCCGCTTTTTTATGAGGAGAACAACCAATGGCTGAATTAGAAACCACATTCGACGACGAAAATGAAGCAATTGCCACCGCGCCGGGCGATATTCCGTTGCCGATGGTGCAGGAGCGGGTAGCGGCGCAGGCCCACCAGTTCCGCCACGACAATACGATACGGCCGTTTGACCCCCAACCCCACGAACCGGTCGAAATTGAGGCAACCAGCGGCGTGGAACTGCCGCTGGATCGGGTTGAGGTCTGGTTTACCACAGACGGCCGTTTACCAGACGCCACGGCCCAGAAGCTGCCCATGACTGTGGAAACGGTCGATTGGCGGCCTGGCGCGGGCTATCTCAGCCGGTGGCGGGCGGTTTTGCCGGGGCAAGTGGGCGGAACGGCCGTACGCTACCGCATCGTTGGTTGGCAGCCTGGCCGAAACGAAAATGACGCGCCGGACATCTATGCCCACGACGGCCAGGGCTTTTGGTACCCGGTGGCTGACGAGACGGGCATTCGCACCTTTGCCTACTACGTGGAGCCAGACGAACCTATCGGGCTAGATTGGATGTACGAGGCGGTGATCTACCACATTTTCCTGGATCGCTACCATCCGGGGACGGTGGACGGCCGTTTCTCGCCAGACATCGACCAGAGCAACCCCCACGCCCGGCACGGCGGCACCCTGCGCGGCGTTATCCAAACGCTGCCCTACCTGGACGAACTGGGAATCAACTGCCTCTGGCTCTCGCCGCTGGGGCTGGCCGACACGTATCATCGCTACGACACCAAAGATCTGTTTGCTATTGACCCAGAGTTGGGCAGTGAGGCCGATTTGCATGATCTGGTGACGCAGGCGCACGCGCGCGGCATTCGCGTGATATTGGATTTTGTGCCCAGCCACTGCTCCTGGAAACATCCCGCTTTCCTGGCCGCCCAGGCCGATCCCAACGCCGAGACGGCTTCCTGGTTTGTTTTTTACGAACGGCCAGACGACTATCGATGCTTTTTAGGCCGGGCCAAAATGCTGCCCTCGTTTGATACCAACGATCCGGCGGGGCGACAGCATATTTGTGATGCGGCCGTTTACTGGCTGCGTGAGTTTAAGCTGGACGGCTTCCGGCTGGATCACGCCATTGGGCACGGCATGGACTTCTGGGTGCAGTTCCGCCAGGCGGTGCAGGCGGCCAATCCCGAAGCGGTGACGATTGGCGAGGCGACCGATTCGCCCGACGCGCTGCGCCGCTATCGCGGGCGGCTGAGCCACGTACTCGACTTTCCCCTGGCGACCGCGTTCCGCTACGCCTTTGCCCTCGATTTGTGGAATGTGGCCCAGCTGGATGCGTTTTTGCAGAGCTACGAGGCGTACATGGCCACGGGCGCGGCGCGGGCCAGCTTTTTAGACAATCACGACATGAACCGCTTCCTCTTCATGGCGGGCAACGACGTGAACCGGCTGAAGCTGGCGGCGCTGTGCCAGTTCACTCTGGCCCCCACGCCGGTGATTTATTACGGCACGGAAGTGGGGCTGTCGCAGGCGGTGAACAAGGACAAGGCCGGTTCTGGCGGCGACCATCACGTGCGGGCGCAAATGCCCTGGCAGCCGGAGGAATGGGATCAGGCGCTGCTGGCGTTTTATCGCCAATTGGTTAACCTGCGGCGAACGCTGCCTGCCTTGCAGCACGGTACGCGCACCCGGCTGCATGTGGATGCGGCCACGCAGACGTATGGGTATGCACGCTTTTTGCCCAGCGGCGAAGCGGCGCTGGCCCTGTTTAACCTCAGCGATGCTGAGCAAATCATTCCGCTGCCAAATGCAATTTCTTACAACTGCTTGCTTTCTACGGGTGCACAGCCTGAGTTTGTGGGGGATGGGGTGAAGGTGGGAGGGGGAACGGCCGTATTAATTGTGAATCGTAAATCGTGAATAATTAATGGTTAATCGTAGCCGCGGATTCTTTCCGCGCCAGAATTTCGCGGAAAGAATCCGCGGCTACTTACCAAATATATCTTTTCCAGTAAAGCGCCATTCCTACCGGTTTGGTCACGGTTTTCATGAAATTTATGTGGCCGCACTGTTGCTGAAAACGGCCGTTTCCCTTCACAATTCACAATTAATTATTCACCATTCACAATTCCCTACTTCTCCAAATCATCCGCTGCCCAGGCCAGGCCAACTTCTTCCAGAGTGGCGCGGGTGGGGATACCGGTGGTGGCGTCCCAGCCAGCCTGTTCGTAGTACATCTCCAGCCCGGCTTGCAGTTCCTCGTTTTCCAGGATAATGCCATCGGAACGGCCGCCTGCCAGCGCCTTTTTGAACAGTTTCTTGGGCAAGGTGTCGTCGTCGCGGGTCAGCCCTTCGCGGGCGTTGAAGGCGCGCATCAGGTTCAGGCGGCGACGGCCGATTGCCTGAATTTCCTCAACGGTCACATCCCAGCCGGTGGCGGCGCGCATCAGGTCGGCCATCTCTTGCGGACCATACATTTGCCAGCTGGGGCCGTAGACAAACTGGCAGACGCTCACCGTATCGGCGGCGCTGTAGGTGTACTGCGTTTTCAGGGCAAATTCGATCTTTTCCGCATTGATTACCTTGGGCGGCTGCGGGCTGTGCAGGCCGATCTGGTCCAGGTATTTCTTGTAAAACCGCTCATACGCCTTCTCGCTGTACATCGGGTCGTGCTCGGACGATTGGTGATCGGCGCCAAACGGGTTGGTGGCGTAGATGACGCCCAGGCTGCGCTTGACGTGGGGCATGTGGGCGGGCAGCTCCTGCCCCTTCACCGTCAGCAAAAATTCATGACCTTTACCCAGCAAATCGGCCGCTTTAGCCGAGCCATTGGCCAAAATGTCGCCGAAGCCTTCGCGGTTGAGCGTCTTTTGGAGCATGGCGATCATGGCCTCGGCGTTACCGTAGCGCAGCTCGATGCCGTCGGTTTCTGCCAGGTTAATCACTTCGTTTTCGAAGCATTCCATGGCCCAGGAAATGGTTGCGCCGCAGGAGATGGTATCAACGCCGTATTCGTTGCACAGCTGGTTGGCGTAGGTCACGGCCAGCAAATCATCCACGTCGCAGTAGGAGCCGAAGGTAGCGATGGTTTCGTATTCGGGGCCGCCGTATTCGTGGCGCAGGCGGATGTTTTTATACTCGGATTCCACGACGCGCTTGCAGCGCACGATGCAGGCGTAGCAGGTGTCACGGCCGTCTTTGTCCTGTTTACCTGCTTCTGCGCCGCGCAAAATCTCGTCGTACAGCTTCTCGCCGCTGATGGCTTCGGCATTGGCCATGACGCCCGCGTCCCAGTTACGCGTGGGCAGACCGCCGCCGCCCTGCTGGTTCATTACCGCGCCCGCCGTGCCGTAACGGCCGAAACCCTCCATGCCGCTGCCGGGGAACCCTTTGGCTCCCTGTTTGGACAGCGCGGCCACCGCTTTTTTGTCGGCGGGGGTCACTTTTTGCGTGCCGCGCACCACAATCGCCTTGAGCTTTTTGCTGCCCATGACGGCCCCGACGCCGGTGCGGCCCCAGGCGCGGTTGCTCATGTTCATGATGGCGGCGAAGTTGGCCAGCTTTTCGCCTGCGGGGCCAATCTGGGCAATCTCAATGCGTTTGTCGCCCAGTTCCTCGTGCAGGAGAGTGTCCACTTCCAGCGTCGTTTTGCCCCACAAATGGCTGGCGTCGCGCAGCTCGGCCTGGCCGTCGCTGAGCCAGAGGTAGACGGGCGTGCCGGCCGCGCCGGTAACGACGACGGCGTCGAAGCCAGCATATTTGAGCTCGGCGGGCCAGAAGCCGCCGGCCTGGCTGTCGGCCACGCCGCCGCTGCTGGGGGATTTGCAGGTGACGGTGCAGCGGCTTTGCCCGCTGATGGGCAGGCCGGTAGGGGCGCTGAGGGCGAAGGTGAGCGTGTTTGCCGGGCTGAGGGGGTCGGCGTGGGCCGGGGTGTTGTGCCAGAGGTAATACAAACCCAGCAGGCTGCCGCCAGGGTAGTGACGGTAAAATTCTTCGTCGGGATTTTCAATTTCCAGGGTTCGGTTGGTTAAATCGACGTGCAGGATGTTGCCAGTGAATCCGTGTAACATGGGAGACGCTCCTTAAGGTTGAGAATGCGGGTTTGGGTAGTTTTTCCGCGAATTGCGCGAATAATGGTCAAACGTTCCTTTATCAAAATTTCACCGCAAAGGACGCAGAGGACGCAAAGTTTTTCCTTTGATTCTTCGCGTTCTTCACGTACTTTGCAGAAAGATCAATTTTGACCATTATAGAATTGCGCGAATTGTATGCGGTTTTATTTTACAGGGTGGGGGGATTGTTTCAAAGTCGGTTTTGGCAAACGGCCGTATCCACTACCCTCAAACGCATCCGGCGCTATCCCACCTCTCCGTGGAGCTGGCTGGCCTGGGCGCGCCTGGAACCGGTGAGGTAGTTTAGCAGGGGCACGGCAGGGAAACGGCCGTAACCACCTCCACCACTTTTGCTTCAATATGCGCCTGGCCCAGGGCCCGCGCCACCGAAACGCGATGATTGCCGTCGGTAACAAAATAGTGGTCGCCTATCTTAATCAAATCGACAGGCGGCAGCGCCTCTGAACGGTAGTTGGCTTTGGCCAGACGCAGCCAGCGCTGCATGGTGTGGGTCTGGCGCGGGAAAAAGGCGCGGTCAAATTCGCGGGCGCGCCCCGTGCTGCCCACAATCTGGTCCAGCGCAACGGTTTGTATGCCAGCATAGTGCTGGCCTTGCTTGTTGCCTTTCAGGCTGTCCTGGTCCAGTGACAGCAAATGGTTACATCGTTTGCTAAACCAGCTGAAAATGGTGCGCCACATGCCTTTGCGAAAGGCTTTATTGAATTTCTCAATCGCAAGTTGATCCATGTAAGTAATTGATACTTGAGGTTGCATCGCCAATACCTCCGGGTTAAATTTTCAGTTTTAGGTATCTGATGCTTTCAGTTTAGGAAACGGCCGTCCCCCAAGCATCCCCCAAACCGTCCCAGGCAAATGACGAGCTGCGCGGCTTTTTTCTAATCCGCGGAATCCTTCGGCAAGCTCAACTTCGTTGAGCCGCTCAGGACAGGTCTGTGAGATCTGTGGCTGAATCTTTCTGCCCCAGCTCCAGCTTTTTCAGCCGGTAGAGCGTTTCCTGGGTCATCTGGCGATGCTTGCTGGTGATGTCGGCCTGGACGCCGAAGAGGAAGATGAACAGCCCCACCAGCAGCAGGCCAGTGCCAATGGTCACCGATTGGATAAACTGGTTGGAGGCGTTGTTGAGGTAGGCATAGAAGAAGCGGGCCCACAGCGCCAGCCCGGTCAGAATGAAGGGCAGGGCGATGTAGGTGAAGGTGCGCAGCGGCTCGTAGAAGGCGTAGAGGCGAACGATGGTGCTGGCCTGGGCTTTGATGAAGTGACCCATGCTGCGTTGGAGGCGGGACGGCCGTATCGGCCCATTCGTCTCCACCGGGATGCTGTGAATAATCAGCCCCTGCTTGCCCGCCTGAATGATCGTGTCCAGCGTGTAGCTGAAGCTGGTGAGGATGTGCAGCCGCAGCGCCGTATCCCGGCTGTAGGCGCGGAAGCCGCTGACCGCGTCTGGTACGTCGGTGCCGCTGACGGTGCGCACGGTCCAGCTGCCCAGCTTTTGCAGGAACTTCTTGAATGGCGAAAAGTGCTCAATGTGATCCACCTGCCGATTGGCAATGACGATATCGGCCGTGCCTGCCAGCACGGGGGCCACCAGCTCTGGGATGTAGCGGCCCGGATATTGGTTATCGGCGTCGGTGTTGACGATGATGTCTGCCCCCAGCCGCAGGGCGGCGTCCAGCCCGGTTTGGAAGGCGCGGGCCAGCCCCATGTTTTGCCGGTGCTGCACTACGTGGGTAATCCCCAGGCTGCGGGCCACTTCGGCCGTGCCGTCCGTGCTGCCGTCGTCGATGACCAGCGTCTCGATGCAGTCGATGCCGGGAACGTGATTAGGCAAATCGGACACGGTTTGCGGCAGCGATTGGGCTTCGTTATAGCAGGGAATTTGGATGATGAGTTTCACGCGGCGATTTTAGCCTACTTGGTTGTCTGGGGAAAGCGAACGGAAGACGAGTGGGAAGTGAAAAGTGAAAAGTAATAAGTGAAAAGAGCCGAACTTTTCACTTTTCACTTTTTACTGATTTCACCCCGCAAAATATCGTCCAGCTCCACCAGATGCAGCCCTGCCCACAGGTGGACATTGAGGTCGATACGGCCGTTTTCATCCACGCCTACCCCCTCTGCCCGCAAAATCTCGGCCTGCCGGTTGGCGGTCTGCTCGCGGTGGTGAATGCTGATCCGCCCCTGGCTGTTGACGATGCGCTGCCACGGCACGTTTGCCGAGGTGTAGCCTTCCTGGTTCGGGTGGCGCAATGCGCTGAGGGCATAGCCCACCGCCCGGGCAGCGTTTGGATGGCCCAACATGGCGGCGATACGGCCGTAGCTGCTCACCTTGCCGGGCGGAATGCAGCGAACCACTTTGTAAACCTGCTCGAAAAAACCGGGAGCTTCTGTGTTCATGCCAGGATCATAACGGGTGTAAGGGAAATTGGCTACTGGGGGAGAGTGAGGGGGAACGGCCGTCTTATTCACCGAATTTTCACGATTCATTCATGTTGCATGGGCTGTGCCAATGCTATAACTCATCGGTGACAGGAAATAAAAATTTGGAGCCAAATGCAAAAGATAGGGAGTAAAACAATGCACCGCACCACCCGCTTCCAAGAGGAGTCTCGAATGAGTTGGTCTGTATTGGTTGTAGACGACGAACCCATGACCCAGGATTTGCTGCGCTTGATGCTGGAACCGGCCGGGTTTCGCGTGACGGGTGCGGAACATGGTCTGGAAGCCCTGAAAAAAGTAGAGGAAATCAAGCCAGACATTATGATTCTGGATGTGATGATGCCCCACATGGACGGCATTACGGTGTGTAAAAAAATTCGCAGCAATCCGGAAACGGCCGATCTGCCCATTGTCATGCTCAGCGGCAAGACCCACCTCAATGCCATTGAGGAAGGGTTGCAAGCTGGGGCTAACCGATATTTGCCCAAACCGATGTCGCGCTCTGATTTGATCCAAAATTTGCGGGAAGTGTTGGCGGAAACGGCCGTAATCCGCAGCTAAAATCCCCCCCACAGCAGCATAACTTAAAGCCACCGTTAGGGTGGCTTTTTTGTTGCCTACCTCTGGGAAACAGTCCAAATACAAGCAATTTAGGCTCAACAGGCTATCGGGGGGTGACACCATTTGTAGGGGCGACCCTTGTGGTCGCCCTCGACTGGGCAGGCACAAGCCAGCCCTTGCAGCGGTTAGCAGCAACAAAACTCCCCGTTACTTTTCTGCCACACCCCGCACTTTAACAGTAAGACAACACAAGCTTGCTTGAAAAATGTGGAGTAAATAAAAGGAGTTAAAAATGAATCAACTATTTCGATTAAAATATGGAGTTTCTACACTGGTGCTGCTGCTAATCATGTTATTGGCTGCCTGTACTCCAACGGGCGACCTGCCCATTGAACCAGGAATCAATGACAACAGCCGCAGTGAGGTAGATGACAACCGAAATCAAAATGATGATGACAATACCAACGACAACGCTGATGATAGCAACCGCAACGACGACGATGACGACATGAACGGCAACGAAAGCAACACGAATGTTGACGACAGCATGAACGACAACGACGATGATAATAGCGGCCGCAACAATGGCAACAGAAACGACAACGCCAACAGCAACAGCGGCAGCAACGACAATGCCAACAGCAACGACGACGATGATGTCAATGGTAACAACAACGGCAACAGCAATGACAACGCCAACAGCAATGACAACGCCAACAACAATGACAACGCCAACGGCAATGACAACGCCAACGGCAATGACAACACCAACGGCAATGACAACGCCAACAGCAATGACAATGCCAACAGCAACAGCGGCAGCAACAGCAACGCCAACGCCAACAGCAACGACGACGATGACGATGATGACGATAACAGGAATTCTAATTCGGATGACGATGATGACGATGATGATGATGACGATGACTAGCTAGAATAAGGTTAGGAGGAGATAAGCCAATCTCCTCCTGACTTGTTTGTTAACAGTTTACCTGCCACAGCTTTTGTCTATAATCAGCGGCAATTGCTGTGGCAGAATTGCTTTAATGGGCCAGGCAAAATTAATTGGAGTTCCCAAACATCGTGCAAGACGAATTGTTATTGTTGCATCGGGCAAAATCACTGGATCAGGACGCCTTGGCTCAAGTGCATGAACAGTATTACGATGCAATTTATCGTTATATGACTTATCGGGTCAATGATTTGCAAACGGCCGAAGATTTAACCAGTGAAGTTTTTATTCGGTTTTTATATGCTATTCAGAATAAAAACGCCCCGCAAAACACCATTCGCGGTTGGTTGTTTGGTGCGGCGTCGCTCATTTTGAAGGAACATTATCGAAAAAAGACGCAGGCAAAATTAACCGAATTAGATGATGGTTTGCCCGATCAATGGGTAGAACCTACCGAAGAGTTGGAAGCGCGAGAAAGTAAAAAAGCGTTGCGCCAGGCATTGGCAAATCTAACGGAAGAGCAGCAGCAGGTATTGGCTTTGCGTTTTGGCTATGAACTGCCCATTCGGGATGTGGCTGAAACGATGAATAAAAGTGAAGGCTCTATCAAAATGTTGCAGGTACGCGCTATTGCAGCGCTCACTCGAATCATGACTGGCTCGGAGAGTTACCGATGAACAATGTACCAGAAGCTGTACTTCAGGAAAGTCTGGGCTTTTTGGAGCGCGGGGAATCGATTGAACAAATTGTTGCCCGCTATCCAGAGATGGCAGCAGAATTACGGCCGTTCCTACAAACGGCTGTTCAACTAACCACCCTGGCTCCCCAACCCACCCTGGCAGCTAAACAAAACTCCCAGAAAGCGTTCCTGGCCCATGCCCAAAGCTTAAACGTGACGCCAATACGGCCGTCCACCTGGTACCGTCTGCGGCAAATTTTGCTCCCGCTCGCTTCACTGGCAATGGTTTTGGTTCTGTTTGCCTCCATGGCTGTTTCCATATCGGCCGCTGCCATTCCGGGTGATGCCCTCTACGGTGTTAAGCGGCTGGTAGAAAATGTGCGTTTGAACCAGGCCAATGACTCGGAAACGGCCGTTGCCCTGCTGGAAACATACCGTCAGGAGCGCATTCGAGAAGTCCAAACCCTGCTTCGTACCGGTCGCACCGCCGAGGTCAGCTTCGAGGGACTTATTGAGGGGATGCAGCCTGCCCAATTGACAGTTGCTACCATTCGCGTAACGCTGGATGATGAGACCCAGGTCTATGCAGGCCCACAGCTGGGTGAGTTGGTTCGGGTATACGGCCGTACCAGCAATAGCCAGCTGACCGCCAGCGCCATTGAACTGCTCAGTGGACCCACCACCGATGTCGAGCCGCTGCCCACGCCGTTTCCATCACCGTTGCCGACGCTGTTACCCAGCGCAACATCAACACCGCAGCCGACAACCCGGGCTACAACAGAATCGACGACCGAACCAACCGCTACGGCAACCCAGCAGCCCACCGCTACCCTGGTGCCGACGCTGGTGCCTACAATGCCGCCTTCCCCTGTGCCTACCCAGCCACCTGCCAACGATAACGGCGATGATGACAACCGCAACGATAATGACGATAACCGCAATGACAACGATGACAACAGCAACAGCGGTAACGACAACGACAATGATAATGATGACGACGATGATGATGATAACGACGACGATGATTAAAGTCGCAAGATAGAGGTACAAACATGCAGCTGACACCTGCCATGAGTGAGACCCTGCAAATCATCAAAGATAGAATCAAGGCCAGTTGGGATGTGTCAGCGTTGGCAACGGCCGTTTTCCTGCTGCTCATCTTTGTGGCCGGTTTTGCCATCGTGCAATACGCCACCCCCGCGCTGCCCGGCAACGACGGCTACTACCACATCAAAATGGGCTACCTCATCCGCACCGAAGGGCTTGTCCCGGCGTTCCCCTACCTGCCCTACACCATCCTCAACGAAGCCGCCTACTACGATCATCATCTGCTGTACCACGTCTTTCTGGCCCTGTTTGCCACCACCGACCCCGCCCTGGACGGCGGGCTGGCTTTAACGCAAGGTGCCAAATTTGCCAGTATCCTCATGCCGTCGCTGGCGTTTTTGGCCATTTGGTGGCTGCTGCGCGGGCAAAAGGTGCCGTATGCGGCCGTTTGGGCCATTGGCCTCTTTGCCGTGTCTGAAGCGTTTTTGTACCGGATGAGTATGCCGCGTGCGCAGTCCATGTCCTTGCTGCTGCTGGTTTTAGGGCTTCACTGGCTGCTGCAAGGCAAATATAAGCTGCTGCTGCCGCTGGGCTTTGTCTTTGTCTGGGCCTACAATGCATTTCCTCTGCTCATCGCCGTGGCGGGCACCTATGCCATCGCCACCTTTATGCTGGAGAGACGGTTTGCCTGGCAGGCGCTCGTCTACCCGGCCATCGGCATCGGGCTGGGATTGATCATCAATCCCTACTTTCCGCAAAACATCGACTTCATCGTGGGGCATCTGCTGCCCAAGGTGGGCGAATCGAGCACGCCGGTGGGCAACGAGTGGTCGCCGTACCGCACCTGGACGCTGGTAGAAAATTCCGGTGTCGCTTTTTTGGCGGCGCTGGCGGGCATTTTGGCACTCGGCTGGCGCGACAAACGCATCGACAAGCCCACGCTGGTGGCCCTGGGGCTGATGGTGCTGTTTGGCTATATGCTGTTTGAATCCCGCCGTTTTATTGAATATTTCCCGCCCTTTGCGCTGATCTTTTTTGCCTTCAGCGCGGCTCCTTTGCTGCGGGAATGGCTGGTGACATGGGGTGGGAAACGGCCGTATATCCCCCCGCTCGCTCCCATCGCCATGCTCCTGCTGCTGGCCTATCCGCTCACCGTGAGCTTGACCGACGCCCGCAAGCTGGTCGCCGACAGCAAACCCGCCGACGAGTATGCCGACGCCACCATTTGGCTGCACGATAACGCTCCGGAAGGTACAATGGTGTTCCAGACCGACTGGGACGACTTTACCCGTCTCTTTTTCTACAACACCAACGCCGTCTACACCGCCGGGCTGGACCCCACCTTCATGGAGCTGCAAGATGAAGCGCTGTTTGACCGTTGGGTAGACATCACCCGCGGGCGCGTCGAGCAGCCCGGCGTGGCTATCCGCGATGAGTTCGGCGCAGCCTATGTGTTCAGCGACCTGAACCACGGCAGTTTTATGGAACGGGCGGAAGACGATTCGCTGCTGCACGAGGTGTACCGGGATGATTATGCGGTGATTTATCAGGTGGGGAATGGTAATCCGTAATCCGTATTCGGTAATCCGTATTCGGGAATCGGTAAATGGTCTACCGATAACCGATAACCGTAACCGTTCACCGATAACCGATTACCGGACAAGCTATGTCAACTATTGAAGCAAAACAGTATGATGAGGGGATGCGCTTTTTGGAGCGCTTGGGGATTGGCCATTTGCGGTGGGAGCTGCTGCACGAGGTAGCGGGGCGCGTTCTGGAAGTGGGGGCAGGGACCGGGGCGAATTTGCCACTTTACGGCCGTTCCGCCCACACCACTTTAATTGACATAAAACCGGACAGGCTGATTCTTGCCCGCAAAAAATCGGGCGAACTAGACACGCCCGCCACCTGCGCCAACGCACACAACCTCCCCTTCGCCAGCGATCAGTTTGATGTCGTCGTAGGCACGCTTGTCTTCTGTTCCATTCCCCAGCCCCAACTGGCCCTGGCAGAAATCCGGCGGGTGCTGCGGCCAGACGGCCGTCTCCTCCTGCTCGAACACACCCGAGGTCACGGCCCCCTCTCCCGCCGCTTTACGGATTGGCTGCAACCGCTCTGGTTTGCTTTGCAGGGGGAATGTCATCTGAATCGGGAAACGGCCGTTACCGTGCAAAACGCCGGGTTCACTATCGACCACAGTTCCGTCCACGGCTATGGCCTGCTGCAAATGATGAAGGCCTCAGTGGCCGGTAATCAGTAATCAGTGAATCAGTAATCAGTGAATCAGTAATCAGTGAATCAGTAATCAGTGAATCAGTAATCAGTGAATTAGTAAGACTGGCTTAATGGGCACTGAATACTGACCCACTGAACACTGACCTACTGAACACTGGAATCATCGTCTACTGGCCACAACCGTATACGCCAAAAGCCCAAGCCCCAGCGCAATAAATACCCAATTCCCGTCGTACGCGCCAAACAACACGCCAGCAAGGCCCATCACGCTGTTGAACGGATTGTCCCGCAGTGACTGCCAAAGCGTAGGTTTGGGCACGCTGTAGCCCAGCGATTCCAGCTTTTTTTGCAAAACGGCCGTACTCGGTTCGGTCAACGTGCTGCCATCGGGGAAAACCAGGGTGGGCACGCTGGCGTTGCCGTTGTTAATTGCCATCACCTTGCCCCGGCTTTCTGGGTCCTCGGCGATGTTGACGTACTCAAACGAAACCTGAGCCCGATCTAGCATCCCTCGCACTGGTGGGACGCCCGGGCAGGTGGGTGTGCCGTACATGATTACTTTTTCAGTTGGGTTCATTGTTGAATTTTCCATTTCACATCTGCCTGATTTTCTTATCTTAAGCAGAAGCCCCCGAATAGTTACTTAATCCCCAGCGCCAAATGCGATTGGCAATGAAAAAGAGTACGGCCGTTAACCCTAGAGCAAACCCCATTAACCCTAAACTGGAACGTCCCGTAAGTGTTTCTGCCGGAATCGTAACGGCAAAGGCCACCGGCACCAGAAAAGTAAGGATGAGCCGCAGCCAACCGGGATAAATAGTCACCGGCCAGCGCCCAGCCTGGTACAGTGATTGCCAGATTAACACAATATTACCAATATGGATCACCCAAAAAGTGACGGTAGCAATCATCAGCCAGAAACTGTACATCAATGTAATGCCCAGAAATAACATGAGCAGAAAGGAAATAGCATCGCTCGCCGTCATGCGGGCTTGTGCTGAGTACAAGCCCCAGCCCAATACCACAAACCCGGTAATCACATCTACAATTTGCCAGAATTGCAGTTCGCGTACACTCACCAAAAGCTGCGCATTTTCTGGTTTGGTCAACGCGTAATCCAGGGTTCCCTGACCAATTTCATCCATCAGGCGCATCATATTTGGCTGAATGAACATTTTAACAACACCGCCAATAAGGAAGTGAACGCCCATCACCACCAGCAGTTCTGGCTGCGACCAGCCATTGAGACTATCGGCATATTCAAATACCAGGCTAAGAACGATCAAGCCCGTAGCCAGGGCAATTAAAGTCTGTAATATCTGCACAAAAAAGTTCACACGATATTGGATCTCATTTAAGACCCCAACGCGCAAAAATACCCACAGTAATCGGAAATAACTTCTCATTTTAATCACCATCCCTCAGAAACTGTTCGCCAGCTCGTTTGCTCATTTAAAAGTTTCCGGGGAAATTGACGAAACTACATTTTTACCTTGCTCAGGCACCCACGGCCGAATAACGTCGTACACCCCGTCGCCAAAGCCAATGCATAATGTGCCAGCCCACGAAGATCCAAACAAACTGTATACCCATTCCCCGTAAGGTTGCAGCAGGTGTCAAACGGCCGATCATCACTTCAATAGGAAAGCCAAAAGTCCATTGGTAAGGCAACCAGTTACCCACTGCTCGTGCCCAGTCCGGCAATAAATCCAGCGGCACGACGCGCCCAGAAAGCAGCAGCTCAACGGCAAAATAAAGATCAAAAATAGCTGCCACCCGCACTGTCCAAAAGGTAATGAGGCCCAAGACCCACATCCAAACGGTGCGGGCAATAAAGCCAAGCAAACAAGCCACCACGAATGCCAGCCCCTGCCACCAAGTGGGGTGCAAATCAGGCTTAAAGGCAATGATGAGGATGCTCACTACCGGAATCAACCACAAAATATCCATGACTTTATCGCCCAGCAACAGGGCAAAATCATCATGAATAGGGTGCATCGGCCGTAAAATGAGGGGGGACCATTGCCCCTGGCGTACGCGCCATTCGAAAACCCACGGATTGAGACCAATGCCCATCGCCCGTACGACGGTCCAAACAATATAGTAAGCAGCAAAACCCCCGGCTGTATAACCACCAATCTCGCCGCCTCGTTCTTGAGCCACGGTTGTCCAGACTACCAGGTAAATGACTGGTTCGATAGCCAGGCCAATCAGCCACAAAAAGGCGGAGAGGCGATACTGCGCCTTGATGATAGCGGCGTATTTCATGCGGTTGGGGTAAAAATCGAGCAGGACTTTGATTTCCTGCCACCGGGATGGGGCTTTTGATAGTGTGTTCATGGGCATCTCACACAGCAACGGCCGTATCCGGCTCAGTCTCAATCTTTTGGGCAAAAACGTCTTCAATCACATCTTCAATGGAAGGGTCTTCCACCAGCAAATCGGCCACAGGGAACTCGTTGAGCAGTCTGGCGGTGATGGCGGGGGCTTCTTTTTTGGACACCTGGAGGGTGATACGGCCGTCTGCCTGCGACAGCACCTCGCCAAATCGGGACAAATCTACCGTGCCTTGCTCTACCGTGACCACCAGCCGTTTTTGCGCTTTAAAGCGATCGACCAGATCACTTAAAACGCCATCGAACAGGATACGGCCGTGATGAATCACAATCACCCGTTTGCACAACGCCTCTACATCCGCCATGTAATGGCTGGTCAGCAGCACCGTGGCCTTATAGCGTTGGTTGTACTCGCGCACAAAGGCCCGGATGCGCCGCTGCATCGTCACATCCAGACCAATCGTCGGCTCATCTAAGAAGAGCGCCTTGGGCTTGTGCAGCAGCGCCGCGGCAATCTCCACCTTCATCCGCTCACCCAAAGAGAGATTGCGCACCGGTTTGGAAACAATTTCTTGCATATCCAGTAGTTCAATGAACTCGTCCCGGGTGCGGCGAAACTCATCTTCCGGCAGGCGGTAAATGGCCCGATTTAGCTCAAATGAATCCAGCGCGGGAATGTCCCAAATGAGCTGGTTGCGGTTACCCATGATGAGCGTCATCTGGCGCAGGTAGCTTTTGTCTCGCTGTGAAGGCGTGTAGCCCAAAACAGAAACCGTGCCGTGCGTAGGATACAGCAAACCGGCAAGCATCTTCAGCGTGGTGGTCTTGCCCGCGCCGTTTGGCCCTAAAAAGCCGACAACTTCGCCTGGCTCAATGGCAAACGAGACGTTTTTCACCGCTTCAACTTCGCGCGTTTTGCGGTTTACCAGGCTTTGCAAAGCGGCCTTTAAGCCCGCATCACGCACCGGCACAAAAAATGATTTGCTTAAGTTCGATACCTGGATTGCTGTCACAGGGTCTCCTTTAGGTTGAGAATCAATCAACGCAACACAACTGATAGGCACGGGGGAACTCTACCATACGCACTTCCATTGGACCATTTTTTAGCGAAGGTCAATTCTCAACTTTTGTCCCCCTCACGGTTTTTCAGTAGTCGAACTATTTTCAAGAAATAGGACGCAGATGAACGCTGATCTTTTTTAATCTGCGTCCCATTGATTTTGACTACTGAAAATCCCTGTTATCCCCCTGGTCCGGGCAGGTCAGCCAGTTGAAAATTCACCATTATCCATTCACGACTGCGGCAAAAACAGCAGCATCACGCCGATGAAAGCAACGGCCGTTCCCACCATCCCCCGCAGGCTTACCGGCCGTTTGTACACAATAAACTCCACCGGAATGAGCAAAATCGGCGGCAAGGCCATCAGCGTGGAGGCGATGCCCAGCCGGGTGAGCTGAATGGCAATCAGCGAGAGCCAGATGCCCAGAAATGGCCCGGCAATGGAGCCGCCAATCATCGCCGGAAACGCCTGCCGGTTGCCCCAATGGCGAAAAGTCTCCCGCGCCTGCCGCCGCCAAAAGGTGATGCCCCACAAAATCAGCGCCGCCACCAAAATGCGGATGATGGTGGCCGAGATAGGCGAAAAATCACCCACCAGACCATAGCGAGCCGTCACCAGATTGGCCACCTGGCCCAGCGCCCCGGCCAGACCAAACAAAATGCCGCTGCTGTATTGCTTGTTTTCTACGGCCGTTCGCCCCGGCTGCTTTTCTGTCACCACCCAGCCCACGCCGCCGACGGTGAGGAAAACGGCCGTTAGCTCCAACCCGCTCACCGTCTCGCCAAACAGCAGCCAGCCAAACAGGGTGCTGATGATTGGCACAGTTGACATAAGCAGCATGGCGAGACGCGGCCCAATCAACACGTACGCCTTGAACAAAAAAGTGTCGCCCAGCACCAGCCCCAGCACGCTGGAAATGGTAAACCAGAACCAGCGAAATCCCTCCACCTGCATGGGAAAAAAGCTGCCTTCCAAAAAGAAATGGCTCAGGCTAAGAAAAAAGAAGGCAAACAGCAGCCGACTGCGATTCACCACATCGGAGCCGATGATTCGGCCGCTGTAGCTAAAAAAGAGAGCGGTGAAGGACCAGCAAACGGCCGTTCCCAGCGCCGCCAGTTCCCCGGCGTAAGTGAAAGGTTCCATGTTATGTTCCGATTTGGGAGTAGTCAGTAATCAGTGAGTCGGTAATCGGTAATCAGTAATCAGTGACTGACTCACTGATTACTGAACACTGACCTACTGAACACTGGCTCAATACGCCGTCTCACTCTTCTCCTGCAATTTGCGCCAGACGCGGCGGTAGTGACGGCCGTCCATCAGCTCCAAACTGTTGCCGTCGGGATCGCGAAAGTAAATGGAATGGGTGCCCAGCGACCAATCCTGCTCGTGCTCAATCTCAATTTCATGCGCCAGCAGGCGGGCGCGCCAGCTGTCCATCTGCTCCGGCGGAATAGCCAGGCAAGCGTGCCCCTGCCCCCGCGCCCCGTGAGCCGGAATGATGCTCTCCCGCGTTGCCAGTTTATTTATGTCAAATAAAATCAGGGTCGAATTTTGGCCCGTTTGTAAGAAAATGGCGTCTTCAAACTGGTTGCTGATGGGCAAATCCAGCACCTCGGTGTAAAAGGCGCGGGCACGAGGAATGTCCGTGACATACAGCACCGCCTCGGCCACGCCCAGGATTTCCGTGCCGCCCCGCGCTGCCGCTTCCGCCTCCTGCAGAATGCGCACGCCGCTGCTGACGCCCAGCCGGTTGGCCCCAGCCGCCACCATGCGCCGGGCATCGTCCATTGAGCGAATGCCGCCCGACGCCTTGACGCCTATCTGCTGCCCCACGGTGTGCCGCATCAGGGCCACATCCTCCACTGTTGCCCCGCCGCCGCTGAAGCCGGTGGAGGTCTTGACAAAATCGGCCCCGGCCTCTTTGGCAATCTTGCAGACGCGCACCTTTTCTTCGTTGGTCAGGTAGCTGGTTTCGATGATGACTTTACATAATGCGCCGTTTTGGTGGACGGTTTGGGTAACGGCCGTAATCTGCCCCAACGTAAACGCATCATCTTTGCTCTTCACCGCGCCGATGTTGATCACCATGTCGATTTCGCTGGCCCCCGCCTCGATGGCCGTCTGCGTCTCCGATACTTTTTCCTTGGTGGTGGTGGCTCCCAGCGGAAAGCCCACCACGGCGCACACCTTCACCGCACTGCCCGCCAGCTGTTCGGCGGCAAAGCGCACGTGTGTCGGGTTCACGCACACGGAAACAAAGCTGTGCCGCACCGCCTCGCGGCAAAGTTGGGCGATCATCGCTTCGGTGGCGTCCGGCTTCAGCAGGGTATGGTCAATCAAGCCCGCCAGGCGGGTCGGGTCTTCGTCAATCAGCTGGATAAGTTGTTCGGTGGTGGCTGTGGCTAAGTTTGTCATAGTTCCTCACTAAATGCGTAAACCTCCCGGAGGCTCCTCAGAAAATAAAAAACGGAACACAGAGTTACACAGAGAAGACACAGAGTTACACAGAGAAATTAGGAGAAATCTGTTGAATCTGTGAAATGGTTCGGCTGCGCTCACCACAAGTCTGTTGATTTTCATTCATTGTGTTGAGCCTGCGCTCATGTCGTCTCCTGTGTGAAGCCTCCAGGAGGTTGGGAAATTAAGGGAATCGTATTACGGATTGTGGATTTTGCAACTGAAAGGTGCGACGCACTTCCGAAGTGCGTCTCACCTGCTTTGAAGATCAATAAACCGTATCGCCACGGACAAAAGCGGCCGTTTCCTCCCTCCCCGGTTTATTAAAAAACTGTTCTGTCGGGGCAATCTCAATCAGCTTGCCATCCCACAGCAGAGCGGTGCGGTGGGCAATGCGCCGCGCCTGGAAGATGTTGTGCGTCACCAAAACGACCGTTACCCCACCGCGCTGGTTCTCCTCCCGAATAATCGCCTCGATGATGCCCACGTTGCTGGGGTCCAGATTGGCCGTCGGCTCGTCCAGCAGCAGCACGTCTGGCTGGGTCACCAGCGCCCGCGCCAGCGCCACCCGCTGCGCCTCCCCCGCCGACAGCTTCGGCGCGGCCTGATCGGCCA
>JBGTCV010000046.1:0-9403 GCA_041748655.1 Promineifilaceae bacterium (SeqCode)
GGCCCGTCTCCTCTTCAGACTCTTGGTACCAGTTAACAATTCGACCTCAGACCAGTGTGTCCATAAGTTTAGCGATTAATACCCTCGGAGGTAGGCCATATTTTCATTCATGGTGGTCGGCGCAGCCGGTGAAGTCTCCTCAGTAAGTGGGCTGCGCTAACCTTTTTTCTGCGTGCGCCAGGCCCACCCAAAATAAACAACGATCAGGGTATTGATGGCAAATTCAAAGATTGTAAACAGACGGCCGTAATAATCTGGCTCCCAATAGCTAATCGGGCTGGGAAAGCGGTACGTCCAATTGAGCGGAAAGAAGAGCAAGGGGCCATCGCTGTGGTGGGTAACAACGTCGAGCAGCGTGTGAAACAGCATACCAACACCAAGCCAGAACAACGGCCGTGCCCCGCGCCAGCCGCGTCGCATGCCTCCATAGCCCAGGGCCAGCAGCAGCAAGTTGATAACCAGCGAATGGAAGAAGTTATGGCCAACAATCCAGACGGGATCGGTGAAAAACAGGTCGAAGTGCAGATATTCCATAATGCTGCCGCCGGCGGGTGGCGGGGCAAACCAACGGTAGTAGATTTCGTAAACGATCGTTAGCAAGCTAAAGGGAATATCTGGCAAAACGGCACCCAACAGCAGCGCCACCCTGTGGATGGGGTAGGCTGTCGGGGTTGCGGTGGTGCGAGCGAGAACGGCCGTTAGCAAAAAATGGCTGGGCGTCTGCATTTCCCCATGTTACCAGCATCCAGCACAGGTTTACAGGGCCATTTCTCATGGCAGCACCCCGCCAAATGGCCTGTTTCACAACTGCGGCAGGCAGACGGCAAGCTCTGTGCCTATGCCCACTGCCGATTGAAGGCGCAGGCGCGCCCCAATCGCTTCAGCCCGTTCCTGGATGCCCAACAAGCCAAAATGGCCAGCCGGGGCCATCTCCGCCGGGCTTTCCGGCACGGTAAACCCAACGCCGTCATCACGTGCCGTCAGGCACACCTCGCCTGCCGCAAATGCCAGGATAATTTCTACCTTCTTTGCCTGTGCGTGTTTGGCGATATTGTTCAGCCCCTCCTGCGCAATACGATACAGAGCCAGCTCCACATTGGGCAGCAGTCGTCGCTGCTGGCCCACGGTTTCAAACGAAATGGCCAGTTCCAGCGTGCGCCCCATATCTTGCGCCAGCATCTCCAGTGCGGGAATCAGGCCCAGGTCTTCTAAATAAATCGGTCGTAAATCTCGCGTCACCCGACGCAAATCCACCACAATTTGCTCGGCCATTTGCTGCATTGTCGCCAATCGCTGGCCATTGGCCTCATCCTGCGCCGACATTTGCGCCAGCTGGATTTGCTGGTTCAGTGCAATGAGCGACTGAATGGTGTCATCGTGCAGGTCGCGAGCAAGGCGGCGGCGTTCCTCTTCCTGCCCGGTAGTAACCGCACTCAGATAGCCACGCAGGCTTTGCTGAGCCAGCTGCACCTTCCGCGCCATGTGAATCAGCTCCGTTTGCAGACGCTGGATCTCAGTGATGCCGCCCACCGACTCTTCAATCGCGGCAAAATCGCCCCAGCCCAATTCCGTTGCTTTTCTCTCCAGCGATTGCAGCGGCTGTACCACCTGGCGTACCCCAAACCAGAGGGCAGCCACAGCAACCAGCAGTACGGGAATCAGGATGAGGGGAGCCAGTTCAGTGGTGCGCAGCATGGGATCTGTTACCGCCCGCCACGGTTCTTGAATGACCAGGGCCCAGCCGACGGGGGTGATGGGGCTAAAAGCGATGACGTGTTCCTCTCCGGCAAGGGTCAGGTAGGTGGTGCCACTTTCCCCGCGCAGCGCGTCGGCCACGCCGGGATGCTCCTGAGGTGGCAGATCGCCCCAAGGCAGTGTGCCGGTTTGGTATAGAATTCCCCCGTCGTTCGCCACCATGTAGGCTGTGGCCTGATCGTGTCCACTAAAAATATCAGCCAGGGCACGGCGGGCCAGGGAAGTGGGGGAAAATGCGCCAACGGCCGTAAACTCGCCAGCTGCTGCCGCTACCAGCATCAAATCTTCACCATGAACCGGATCGAAAACGGGGGTCAGGAAATGTGCCGCGTTAGCGGAAGGCGCAGCGGGCAAGGCAAGCAGCTGGTCAGAGATGTTACGCGCCTGCCACAGTTCCACATCCCCATTGGAGGCGGATAATAAGTTGCCGTTACGGCTGAACAAGGCAATCCCCCCCTCAAAGTCTGGCAGCAAGAAAGCCGCGTCAGCCAGGGCGTGTTCCGGGCCGATTGTGCCGTTGGTAGCTTGCAAAGCAACACTGCGAATGGCAGACAGCCGATGGTTAAGCTGTTCCGTGATGGCGGTTGCTGCGGCGCGGGTGGCTCGTTCATCCCGCTCACCCACCATCGTGCGCATAGCTCCCTGGTGCAGCCTGAGGCTGCCAAAGGCAATTGCCAACAGCAAAACCGTCAGCGGCAGAACCGTAATCATAAAGAGCTGTAGCGGAAGGGAGGGAATGCTGCGCCAGCGTCTGGAACTCAACCTGAAATCTCCGCCAGAATAAGACCAAGAGAGACAGCTTTCATCACGGCTTCCGTGCGGCTGCCAGCGTGCAGCTTGTGGTAGATCTTAGCCAGATGCCCCTGCACGGTGCGGTCACTGATACCAAGCTGTACGCCAATAGCCTTGTTGGTGTACCCTTTGCCAGCCAGAGCCAGGACTTCCAGCTCGCGTTCGGTGAGTTCCTCGTAGCTGGGCAAATCACCTGGGGTGCGGTTGGCAATCTGGGCCATAAGTCGGCCGGTGATGGCCGGGTCCAGCGCCGATTTGCCTTCATGGACATCCCGTACGGCCTGCACGATGCTGGTTGGGGAAGCGGTTTTGAGAACGTAGCCGTTAGCACCGGCTTGCAGCACGGCTATGACGTAGGGGTCGTCGTCGTAAGCGGTTAGCACCAGCACGCCTATTTCCTGATGATTGGCACGCACCCAGCGGGTGACTTCGATGCCAGTGGCTTTGGGCATCTGAATGTCCAGTACGGCCACGTCTGGCTTATGTTGGGCAATGAGGTCGCGGGCCATCTCACCATCGTCGGCCTCGGCGATGACGATGATATCGTCGGCCTGCTCCAGAAATTGTCGGATGCCAGCCCGAACCACGGCATGGTCGTCGGCCAGCAATACACGAATGGGATTGTTCATCATTTTCCTTCCTCTACCCTGACTTTTGTTTGCCTGTGTTTTGCGTTGGTGAAACGGCCGTTGCCAACAACCAGCTGCCCAATGAACCCGCCACCAACGCAAATCATACCCATTATTCCGCAAAGCCGCTGCGCTAGCCAGCGCCAAATACGTGGCAAGGCACAGGCCATTTGGCTTATGACAAAAATGACGTTTGTCACCAGTTTGGGGTGATGGGCCATTTGGCGCTATCCGCTCGTGCCGGCTTTCTCTATGCTTGGCAGCATAAACAGATTAAGGAGCTTGTTATGAGAACAAAAATTCGCCACAGAAAATCATCGTCTCAACTGAAACAGCAAAATCGAACCTGGATGCCGTTGGCGCTGTTGGGTGCAGGGATGCTGCTGCTGGGGATCATATTATTTGCCTATATCTTCGCCCCGTCAGCCGCCACCGCCTCTATAGTATATGATCCCGCCGAGGTGGCTTACGACCAGCCCATTCTGGCCATGCATGCAATGGGAGAAGGACCAGGCATTCCCTTTTTACCCCAGAATCAGGCCCAACCCAAAATTCAGGTGTCGGAGAAATTTTACGATTTCGGCACGATTGGGCCGAAAGATGTGGTGGAGCGGGAGTTTGTCATTCGCAATACGGGGGAGGCACCGCTGACGATTAGTCGAGCGTACACCACCTGCGGCTGCACCACGGCCGAATTTTCGGCTACTGTGATTCAACCAGGCAAGGTAGCCACTATCAGGCTGATCTTTGATGCAGGTTTTCATGATTCGGCCGGGCAAACGGTGCGTCGTGGCTTAATTATTGAAAATAACGATCCGCAGCAGTCCCAGGCAGAAATCTGGATTCAGGCAACGGTACGTATCAGGTAAGGTGAAATAAGATGAAACGATTTGTTACTTTTTTGTTTGTGTTTTCGCTTTTGTTCGGCCCATTTTTGACTGGTTGTGGTGGGGGGAGAACGGCCGTTTCCCACAATCATCCTATGGCTCCACTGGAAGAAATGCCGGATTTTGTGCGGAAAACCGTGAGAAAAACCCAGGAATCCTACCAGTTTTCTGTAGCAAATCCGGAGATTGCCGACGCTATTCCTTGTTACTGCGGCTGTTTCAGCCTGGGGCATACGTCTAGCTACGATTGTTACGTGGCTGGCAGGGATGAGTCGGGGGCGCTCCTGTTTGACGATCATGCTCAATACTGCTCGATCTGCGTGGACATTACTCAAGGCACCATGCAGCTGTTGGACGAAGGCAAGAGTACGGCCGAAATTTTTGCCCAGATAGAAGCTGATTATGCGCGTTTTAGCCCCCCCACGGTAAAACCTGAAGCGGGAGAGTCGTAATGAGAAAATGGATAGTGTTGTTGATGGGAACGGCCGTATTCGCCCTCCTGCTCAGTGCCTGCGGTGGCCAGCCAGAGATTGTGGTTAGTGAAAAAAATCTGGAATTGGGAGATGTGGTGAACGGCGAAATTATCCAGCGCGAAGTAAACGTGCAAAACAACGGGCAGGCAGATCTAACCATTGAAACAGTAACAACCTCTTGCGGCTGCACCGAAGCAACTATTGAGCCAATGGTTATTCCGCCAGGCGGCAAAGGCGTGTTGCATATCGCATTTGACTCCGGCGCACATGGCCCAGCATTAACTGGGCAGCTCATTCGCCAGGTATTCATTGCCACCAATGACCCCCAACAGCCCGAAACAATAGTGGAGCTAGCGGCCAACATTTTGCCTCCAAATGGCCATAGGCCAGATGGCCCATAGGTCATTTAGCCTGTCAAGGCCCCGCCAAATGGCGGGGCGTATTGGCAATCAATTTGCACTAGAATGACTAACGAACATTTTAAGCAAAAAACCGCGTACACAAGGAAAATACAACTATGAAAAGATTGTTCACCGTTTTATTAATAGCATTAGCAGCCGCCCTGGCAGCCTGTGGCTCGGAGCCACAACTGACGACTTCACCTTCATTACCTTCGTTGGAGATTGAACTGAAAGCCACGGATATCGTCTATGATATGAACCGCATTGAAGTACTAGCTGGGCAGCCAGTAAAACTCACCCTGCACAATGAAGGCGCATTAGAACACGATTTCAGTATCTTGGAGATGCCGCATATGGGCGAGGTGATGCTCGAAGAAATGGAAGATGAAATGGCCGGGCATGATATGGGGCATATGAGCGAGGACCTGGAGATTCATGTGGCTGCCCCAATGGGCGGCCGTGGCGTGATTGAGTTTACGCCTTCAGAGCCAGGCGAGTATGAATTTTTCTGCACAGTGGTCGGGCATAAAGAAGCCGGAATGGTTGGAACATTGGTGGTAAAAGCCCCCTGATAACTCTATCTTGGCCAGGGCCAGATGCTCACAACGGGGCGGGATTTTTCACTAATGCGTATCGCCCCAACTTCAACAGCAGGTAACCTACAGCAAAACCGTTAACGATATAGTCAACACGCTCATCGATACATTCCGAGCTAATCGAATATAGAACCATTAGCCGACCTGTGCAGAAAAGTTGACGAGAGCAGAAACATCTGCCACAATGTGCTCAATGGGCACTCATAAATTTTGGAAAGTGGTCAGAAGTTTGAGCGGTTTTGGGAACGGCCGTTCGCACCCAACAGTTTCCCCTTGCTTCGCAACAAACTCAATATCTGTCCAAATACCTGCCCCAGCGTTTACAAAAAATCCAGAGGATAAGTTTTTTTTTCCTGTTTACTCTGTGTCCGCTGAGGCTTTTTTAGATAGATTTTGGCCAAAACAAAAACAGCCCGAACAAAAATGTTCGAGCTGTTTGCTGAATGCCGAAGGTGGGAGTCGAACCCACACGAGCGTAAAGCTCACTACGCCCTGAACGTAGCGCGTCTGCCAATTTCGCCACTCCGGCTCAATCGTGCGATAGTGTATCAACGAATTAGTAAAAGTCAATATTTCGGCCGTATTTACCCATTTTTCGGAGGCGCACATGTCAATCTCTAACTTGCTCAAACGGGTACAATTATTTGCCAATCTTGAAAAAGATGAACTGGAACAGCTGGCCGCTATTTGCCAGGAAAAAACGGTCTCAGCAAGTGAAACCATCATCAGCCAAAATACCACCGGCAACGAAATGTACATTGTGTCTCAAGGTTCTGTTGAAGTTTTTATCCAGGGATTAAACGACGCCCGCAGCCTGGTTGTGCTGGGCAAAGGGCAGGTCATTGGTGAGATGGCACTCATCGACCAGGGCTACCGCTCGGCTTCGGTGCGGGCTACACGGGAAGGAGCCACCTTATATCTGATTGAAAGCGACGCTTTTTACAAGCTATGCGATGAAAATAACCATATTGGTTTTATTGTGATGCGTAATTTGGCGATAGACATTGCCTTTAAGCTGAGACACCGTAATTTGGCAGAGTTATAATTCAGTCAGTTAAGTAAGGAGCATGGGGCAATGACCGAAGATGTATATTACAAAGTAAGTTATGTGGTAGCGGGCGGGGAACATCCTGGGGCGATCATCAATATTGATAAGAAGCCAGATGTGGGTGAGCAAGTGATGTTTGACGGCCGTATTTTTGAAATCCTCGAAGTGATGGAGCTAATGCCCCCTGTAGGCAACTTCGGCTTCCTGCACGCCACCTGCCGCTACCTGCGCGACGCCACCAGCGAAGACGTTCACAATTGACGATTTCAGATTGAGCCTGTTCTGATTACTGTTTACTGATCACTGCCCACCGTTCACACCACCTCAACTGCCTTCACGGCCAGCTTCCCGGCTTCGTCCAGACCCGCCAGCGTCTGCCCTTTGGCATTAATCCAGCGAATTTTGTAATTTTCAGCCAACTTGTCCAGCGCCTGCCACAAATCGGCATTGGCCACTGGCTGCTCCCCACCCTTTTTCATCCAGTTTCGCTTGCGCCAATTGCCAATCCACTGCGTGATCCCCTGATACAAATAGTCCGAGGTGGTAAAGAGCTGCACCTCGCTGCCGGGCGGCAGCAGCAACAAGCCTTCGATAGCGGCCGTAATTTCCATCCGATTATTGGTGGTTTTGGGCGCTGAACCGCTGGCCTGCTCGGTGTCTTCTGCCTCTTCCAACACCACACCCCAGCCGCCTGGCCCTGGATTCCCTTTGCAAGAGGAGCGCAGGTAAAGGCGGGGCACGTTCGGGTCAATTACGTCATCAGGTGTGATGGCTAACCGGGCGGTGCGGGCCAGCTGATCAACACGCTCGTTGTATTCATCGCCGGAATGCCCCTTCACCCAATGCCACTCAATTTGATGGTTCTTCACCAGCGGCCACAACGCTTGCCACAAATCAGCGTTTTGAATCGGCTTACCTTTTTTTTGCCATCCCTTGGCCGCCCAGCCCTCAATCCATTCGGTGATGCCTTTGCGCAGATATTCGGAGTCGGTGTAGAAGGTGATGTCACACGGCCGTTTCAAAGCCTCCAGCGCCCGAATAGCAGCGGTTAGCTCCATCCGGTTGTTGGTGGATTCCGGCTCGTTGCCACTGAGCACTTTCTCATGCTCGCCAAAACGCAAGATCGCGGCCCAGCCCCCAATGCCAGGATTGGGATCCGAGCCGCCATCGCTGTAGATAATTACTTTCATAAGGGAAGAGTGGGTAGTGGGTAGTGGCTGGTTGACTAGCCACCAGCAACCAGCAACCAGCCACCATTTTACTGTACGGCCGTTTTACCCAACGCGGCCAACATCGTCTCTACCTCGGTAAACTTCACCCGGGGACGACCCTGGGCAGCGCCAGCGGCCGTTTCCAGCTCGTCCAGGCGCAGCCAATCTTCGTAAGAAACGTAGTTTGGCTTCTTTTGCTGCACCAACTGCGTAGCCGCAGCCAGTTCCGGATGCGCAGGAGCGAGGGTTTTACCGGCGGCGAGATCGGCTAACATACATTCGGCCGTTTCGGCGGCATCTGGTTTGTTGGTGCCAATGACCCCGCTGGGGCCACGCTTAATCCAGCCCGCCGTATATTCACCCGGCACCGGCTCGTTACTTTCCGCTTCCAACACCCGCCCTTTCTCATTCAAAATGACGCCCCATCGTTCATGGAACGGCACGTTGGGCAGCGGCACGCCCATATAGCCAATGGAACGGAACACCAGTCCAACCGGAATTTCTTCCATTTGATCGGTCGCACGAGGGCGCATGGTGCCGCTTTCCGTCTGGTACAGCTCATTTTTCACCATGCGCATCGCCACAACTTCGCCATCGTCGTTGCCCAGCAGCTCGGTTGGTGAAACCAGGAAGCGCAAAATCAGCCGCTTCGGCTTGCCCGCTGGCTCCCGCTGCGACAATTCCTGAATAATCTGGATATTGCGCATGGTGCCCCGGTCGGCATCAGCCAGAGAAGCCTGGCTCAACGGGTCTAGCTCCGCTTCTTCTGGCAGCACAATCGTGTCTGCCCCAGCCAGCTCGCCCAGCTCTTTAGCCTCTGGCGGGGTAAACGCGGCCTGGGCCGGGCCACGCCGCCCAATCATGTACACCTCTTTCACATTACTGTTGCTCAACTGTTCTAAAGCATAGTCGGCAATGTCTGTTTCCAGCAGCTCTTCGCGAGTGCGGCACAGAATGCGGGCCACATCGACGGCCACATTGCCGACGCCAATCACCGCCACCCGCTCCTGCGACAAATCAAACTCATAGTCGCGGAAATCGGGATGGCCGTTGTACCAGGCCACAAATTCTGTGGCGGGATGGCTGTTCTTCAACTCAATGCCGGGGATGTCCAGATTGCGATCTGTTTGGGCACCGGTGGAGTAGACAATTTGGTGGTAATGATCGCGCAGCTCTTCGACGGTAACGTCTGTGCCCAGCTCGACATTGCCAAAAAAACGAAATTCCGGTTTGGCGGCCAATCGGTCGAACACTTTGGTGACGGACTTAATTTTTTGATGATCCGGGGCAACGCCGTTGCGCACCAGGCCAAATGGGGTTGGCAGACGGTCGTACATATCGACCGTGATATGAATATTTTTCTCTTTGAAGAGGCGTTCGGCCGTATAAAATCCGGCCGGCCCGGCTCCCACAATAGCGACACGCAGTGGGTTTGTGTCGCTGCCGATTTCAGACATACTGTTGCTCCTTAGGGTTCAATCAAAAATAACTTTGGACATTAACAATCGAATATCAGCCAGAATAAACATGTGGTTGAAGGATGTAGTTCCAAGTAGGACAAGTGCGACAACGCTGTAAATTGAGTTTGTCCCGTTCTTGAGGGTCATACTT
>JBGTCV010000047.1:0-92307 GCA_041748655.1 Promineifilaceae bacterium (SeqCode)
CCACGTCAAGGTCCATTAACCCCATCGCTTTGGTCAAAGCTTTATGGGCATGCACGTCTTCTAATGTCGCTTCTATACTCTTTGCCATTTTTCGTTTTTGGCCAATTTTACCACTTCACCACACAAAACCTCAGAGAACCCCAAATTTTTTCGCCACGATGCGTTGTGCCGCTAAAGCTTCTAGCCCGCACGAGGGTGCTTCGCACCCCGTGCGGGGAACTTTTTTGGGGTTTTGTCACTTTTTGGGGGTGTCCCACCCCCAAAAAGTGAAAAAACCCCTCTTATCTAACGTCGCCAGGCGCGAAGCGCCGAGGCGACGGCGTACCCGGAGTGAGGCTGTGCTGAACAAAAGTTGCCGGAACACACCTGAAATGAGGCAAGAGCTTTCAACTCATTATCAGATTGAGAATTGCTGACCAAATTCGGCCGTTTTAGCAACAATTAAAAGGGGGGGAAACTGAGTGGCGCGTGTGGGCCGGTAGGCAGATTATTAAAATCCAGCAAACAGTAGGGATATACATTGACGATGGTGGTTTCTTCAAATTTTGTTACGGTTACAGTATTCCGCCGGTAAATGTGGATGTGGCCGTGCAGCATCAGCTTTGGCTTGACCCATTGCAGCAGGTTGCGCATGATTTTAAAGCCGGTATGCGGCAAATCTGTCTTATCATGGATGCCGTAGGGGGGTGAATGGGTCACGAGGATGTCCAGGAAACGGCCGTGTCGCAGTTTGTTCTTCAGCAGCATCGGCAGCAGTTGGGCCACCTGGTAGCGCATTTCCGACTCGGTGTACATAAACGTGGCATTTGGCCGATAGCGCATCGAACCTTCCAAACCCGCCAGCAACAGCCCTTCCCGCTTCACCACCCGGGCGTGAATATCATCCCCACCGTGTACCAGCTCCAAAATACGGCCTTCGCTGGTGTACTGCGGCCCTTTGTCATGGTTGCCTCGCACATAAACCAGACGCCGATCCAGCGCTGAAACCAAAAATTCCAGGTAGTAAAACGGCAGATCGCCACAGCCAATAAGCAAATCAACATTGGGGAACTTCTGGCGCACGTCAGTGCAATACAGCTGATCCATTACCCGGTCGCTGACCGCCAAAATTTTCATGGATCGGGCCATTCACGCTGTTGGTTCACAGCCAGTTTCTGCAAAATCGCTGCTTCCAGATCAATACCGGTGACGCTGGCCAACTGCAACAGGTAGAGCGCCACGTCGGCCAACTCGCCTGCTAGCGCTTCCGGCTGCGAGGCATCGCTGCGCCACTGGAAATGTTCCAGCACCTCAGCCGCCTCGATGGCCAGCGAAGCTGCCAGGTTGCGTGGGGTTTGGGGTTTGGGGGAATCGGGGTCATACCAGCCCTTGCTGCCGACAAAAGCGTGCATCAGGGCTTCCAGTTCTTTCAGTTCCATCAGGGCGATTAACGATTCTAAATGAACGATTGACGATTCTGCCTTCACAAAATCGTCAATCGTCCTGGTTACAGGTCTGTTTTAGGCGCTGGCCATATGCTTGATCAGGTCAAGGCATTTGCAGGAGTAGCCCCATTCGTTGTCATACCAGGCGACCACTTTGACAAAGGTGTCGGTGAGAGCAATGCCTGCACCTGCGTCGAAGACGCAAGTGCGGGATTCACCCAGGAAGTCGGTGGAGACGACGGCATCTTCGGTGTAGCCCATAATGCCCTCCAGTTCCCCTTCGGCAGCCGCTTTCATGGCGGCTTTGATTTCGTCGTAGGTGGCTGGTTTTTCCAGATTGACGGTGAGGTCAACCACGGAAACGTTGGGGGTGGGAACGCGGAAAGACATGCCGGTGAGACGGCCGTTTAATTCCGGAATCACCTTGCCCACCGCTTTGGCCGCACCGGTGGAGGAGGGAATGATGTTCTGGGCCGCACCACGCCCGCCGCGCCAATCCTTGGAGGAGGGGGCATCGACGGTTTTTTGGGTGGCGGTGGTGGCATGAACTGTCGTCATCAGGCCATCTTTGATGCCGAAGGCGTCGTTGAGCACTTTGGCCAGGGGGGCCAGGCAGTTGGTGGTGCAAGAAGCGTTGGAAACGATGTCTTGCCCGGCGTACGTTTTGTGGTTCACGCCCATGACAAACATGGGGGTAGCGTCCTTGGACGGGGCAGACAAGACAACTTTCTTCGCACCTGCTTCAATGTGAGCCCGTGCTTTCTCATCCGTGAGGAAGAGGCCAGTGGCCTCCAGCACATATTCTGCGCCAACTTCGTCCCACTTCAGATTTTTGGGGTCACGTTCGGCCGTGACGCGGATGGATTTACCATTTACCACCAGGCTGCCATCTTTGACAGCAACGGTGCCGTTGAAACGGCCGTGTGTAGAATCATATTTCAGCATGTATGCAATGTAATCAACATCAATCAGATCGTTGATCCCTACAATCTCTACGCCTTCAATTTCATATGCACGACGAAAGACAAGACGGCCAATACGGCCGAATCCGTTAATACCTACTTTAATTGTCATGGATTTCTCCTTTAGTGAAATTTATCAAACGGAAATATTTTACTTCGGAAACCAGACACGCATGAGGGTCAAATGTCATGAGTCACGGTGTCAGGTATCACGATAACAGACGCAGCACGATTTGTGCAACTTTTGCGCCGTCATGCCGCCACGGTCTGGCCTCATCTACCAAATCGGCCGTTTTCATTGGCAGATTTTCTGGCGGGGTGAGCTGAACGTAGATAGTGTTGCCGCCGCCCTGGTCTGAGGGAATCGATAGATTGTCGTTGGCAATGACCATATCCAGGCAGTCAGTGGGAATATGTTGAAAAAGTGCGGCTACGTGATCCGCCACGCTGTAATTATCCGTCTCTCCGGGCTGTGTGGCAAGATTACATATATAAATCTTAGGTGCGCGGGTATGCCGCAGCGCTTCGGCCAGGTCTGGCACCAGCAAATTGGGCAAAATGCTGGTGTACAGGCTGCCCGGCCCCATCACAATCAGATCAGCCTGCAAGATTGCTTTTAGCGCGGGCGGGTACGCCTTCACGTCGCCCGGTTGCAGGTAAACTTGCTGGATACGGCCGTTTACCTCCGGAATGGCACTTTCCCCCACCACCCGCTGAATGTCGCCGCTGGGCAGCAAAATATCTGCCTCCAGCGCCACGTCTGCCAGGGTGGAGGGCAGCACCCGGCCCCGCAGCGCCAGCACCCGCTCGGCGGCCAGCAGCGCCTCATCAAAACTGCCGGTGATGCCCGTCAACGCCGCCAGCAGCAGGTTGCCAAAAGCGTGGCCCTGGAGTTCGGAACGGCCGTTTTCCCCCAGCGCCGCGCCAAAGCGATATTGCAGCACCTGCGTCATCAGCGCCTCATCCCGCGCCAGAGCGGCAATATTGTTGCGGAAGTCGCCCGGCGGCAGCAGGCCAAACTCCCGCCGCAAACGGCCGCTGCTCCCCCCATCATCCGCCACGGTGACGATGGCGGTGATGTTGCGCGTGTACGCCGTCAGGCCGCGCAGCAGGCTGGGCATGCCCGTGCCGCCGCCAATGGCCACAATGTTAGGACCACGCCCCTGACGGCTGTGTTCATAGATGCGTTCCGCCACGCTGCTGTCGGCCATCTGGAACGGCGCGATGAACGCCCGGCCCATTTGCAGTAAGCCCCACACCATGAGCAAAATGCCCAGCAGCAGCGGCAGCCCAATCCGCCACGGCCCAGGCAAAAATTGCAGCGTCAGGGCATCGTAAACGGAGACGGGCAGCCACGCTTGCCGCTCCAGCAAAAAGAGCAGATTGACAATGCCGAGACCGGTAACGGCCGTTCCCAACCCCAGCATCACCAGCCAACGCTTTAAACCTAATCCGGGTGAAAACCAGCGGCTGCTGGAAAAAAAGAGAAATCGCTTGAAGGGAGATGTTTTGCGCACGGAGCGATTCTAACAAGTCGGGAGAGTGGGGACAAGGTAACGGCCGTTTCGTTCATAATTCACAATTTCCACTGCTTGACACAGTAAAACGGCCGTGCTACCATTCCGTCCAACTTAAAAAACAAAGACGTTGAACCGAAAGAGTACGCAGCAAAGCGGGTTTTAGAGAGTGGATTCTACTGTTCTGCGGAACAGTAGAGCTGAAAAATCCACAACAGCGCCGCTGCTGAATGGGTCGGGGAGTTGCTTGGGCAAAATCTGGGTTTCAATTCAGAAAGTAGCGCAAGCCGGAAATGCCACCGTTATCAGGGCATAGATCTAGTTAATAATTAATAGTGAATGGTTAATTGTTAATGGATTGAAATGAGTGGAGCTGGCTAGAGGGAACGCGCTGACACGGGCGCGTTTTTTTGTTTCAGCTTAAGCCGGGTGGCACCACGGGAGTGAATTTTCAGACGCTCTCGTCCCAGCAGCGAAAAAAATTCGCTGCTGGGACGAGAGCGTTTTTTATTTTTGATTGGCCACAGAGGACACAGAGAGTTAAGAGGTTTTTCTCTTTTTCCTCTGTGGGCTCTGTGGCAAAAAATAAAGGGGTAGATCATGAACGATAACACGAAATTTCTGTTGGACGAGAACAAACTGCCGAAGGCGTGGTACAACATCAACGCCGATATGCCCGTGCCGCCGGAACCGGTGCTGCATCCGCAAACGCTGGAGCCGGTCACGCCAGATTTCCTGAGCGTGCTCTTCCCCATGAGCATCATCATGCAGGAGATTAGCACGGAGGCCCAGATTGAGATTCCGGAGCCGGTGCATGAGATTTATAAGCTGTGGCGGCCTACGCCAATGTTCCGGGCGCGACGCCTGGAGCAGGCGCTGGATACGCCCGCGCACATCTATTACAAATACGAGGGTGTCAGCCCGGTGGGATCGCACAAACCGAATACGGCCGTTCCCCAGGCCTTCTACAACAAGGAAGCGGGCACCAAAGCGCTGACCACCGAAACCGGGGCTGGCCAATGGGGCTCCGCACTGGCGATGGCCTGCAACTTTTTTGGGCTGGATTTGGAAGTGTACATGGTAAAAGTGTCGTACGAACAGAAGCCGTACCGGCGCATGGTGATTGAAAACTATGGGGCAGAGGTGTATGCCAGCCCCACGGATCGGACGCAGTACGGCCGTTCCGTTCTGGCTGAGCATCCTGATTCACCCGGCTCCCTGGGCATCGCTATTTCCGAAGCGGTGGAAGTGGCAGCGTCCTCCGGCGGGGCAAAGAAATACAGCCTGGGGTCCGTGCTCAACCACGTACTGATGCACCAGACCGTCATCGGTGAAGAAACGCTGCTGCAAATGGAAATGGCGGGCGAATATCCCGACGTGATTGTGGCCTGCACCGGCGGCGGCTCCAACTTCGGCGGCTTTGCCTTCCCCTTTGTGCGGGAAAATCTGCGCAATGGCAATAAGACCACCGTCATCGCCGCCGAGCCAGCCGCCTCACCCAGCCTCACGCGCGGCAAGTACACCTTCGACTATGGCGACACGGCCAAAATGGCTCCCGTGGTGAAGATGCACACGTTGGGGCATTCGTTTGTGCCACCCGCGATTCACGCCGGTGGCCTGCGCTACCACGGCATGTCGCCCCAGATCAGCGCCCTGGTCGATCATGGTGACGTACAGGCCCGCGCCGTGCCGCAGTTGGAGACGTTCCAGGCGGCCATGACGTTCAGCCGCGCCGAGGGCATTATCCCCGCGCCCGAATCGACCCACGCTATCGCAGTTGCCTTGCAGGAAGCGATGAAATGCAAAGAAAGCGGCGAAAAGAAGGTGATCGCCTTCAACCTGAGCGGTCACGGTCACTTCGACATGGCCGCCTACGATGCCTACCTGAAAGGGCAGCTGGAAGATTTTGAATATCCGGCCGAAGCCATTGCGGAGGCGATGACGCAGCTACCGGAGGTTGGGTAATTAGGTAATTAGGTAACTGAGTAATTGGCCGATTTTCGGCTATCAATTACCCAATTACCTAATTACTCAATTACTCAATAAATTACGGAGTAATTTCATGGCAGAATCAGCAAATGTTTACACACCATCATTAGCGCAGTTTCGTGAATTGGCGGCGGGGCCAGCCAATTTGATTCCGGTTTACCGGGAGTTTGCCGCCGATTTGGAGACGCCAGTTTCCGTTTATCTCAAGCTGATGGATGAGCTGGGACCATCTTTTTTGCTGGAGTCGGTGGAAGGGGGCGAGCAGGTAGGGCGGTACTCCTTTGTGGGGGTGGCTCCACGGGGCTCGATTTCGTTAAACGGCCGTACCGTCACCATAGCAAGAAGTTCGACTTCTGAGAGAAGTCAAACTTCTGAAACCCGCAACCTGGCCGACGGCGAAGATGTGCTGCACGTGCTCAAAGCGGAGTTGGGCCAATTTGTCCACGCCGACCTGCCCGGTTTGCCCCGCTTCAACGGCGGCGCGGTGGGCTACCTGGGGTATGATGTGGTGCGCTTTTTTGAGAAACTGCCGGAAACGGCCGCTTCCGTCCTCAACATCCCCGACGCCATTTTTCTGTTGGCAGACACCCTGGTAGTGTTCGACCACGCCCGCCACCGGCTGCTGATCCTGGCCAACACCCATGTTAACGGGGATGTGGAAGCGGCCTATGTTGAGGCCATTCAACGGATTGAAAGAGTGAGTGAGCGCTTGTTACGGCCGTTGCCCGCCATCCCCCGCCGCCGCTGGCGCAGCGACAACATAAATCTGGCCGACACCCTGCACAGCAACATGCCGCAAAGCCGCTACGAAGAAATGGTGCGCCAGGCCAAAGAGCATATCGCCGCCGGGGACATCTTCCAGGTGGTGCTGAGCCAGCGCTTCAGCCGCCAGACCAGCGCCCATCCCTTTGCCATTTACCGGGCGCTGCGCATGCTCAACCCGTCGCCCTACATGTTCTACTTCGACTTTGGGCCGGACATGCAGGTGATTGGCGCCTCGCCGGAGATGCACGTGCGGCTGGAAGACGGTGTGGCCAGCGTGCGCCCCATCGCTGGGACACGTCCTCGCGGCGTTACTCCCGCTGAAGACAACGCCCTGGCAGAAGAGCTGCTGGCCGATCCCAAAGAGCGGGCCGAGCATGTCATGCTGATCGATTTGGGCCGCAACGACATCGGTCGCGTCAGCGAGTACGGCACGGTGCAGGTGCGGGATTTGATGGTGGTGGAGCGGTACAGTCACGTCATGCACATCGTTAGCCACGTAGAGGGCAAGCTGCGGACCGGAATGGACGCCTACGACCTGATGCGGGCCACCTTCCCGGCGGGCACCGTCAGCGGCGCGCCCAAGGTGCGGGCGATGGAAATCATCGAGGAGTTGGAAGGTGAGCGGCGCGGGCTGTACGCGGGTGCGGCGGGCTACGTCAGCTACGACGGCAGCATGGACACCTGCATCGCCATTCGCACCATGCTGATGCAGGGCGACCAGATTCACGTCCAGGCGGGCGCAGGCATCGTCGCCGACAGCGACCCCGCCACGGAGCATCAGGAATCGGTCAACAAGGCCAAAGCTCTCTTCGTCGCCGTGGATCGTGCGGAGGATGGGTTGTTGTAGCATCTACTCGTTCCCACGCTCCGCGTGGGAATGCAAACTGGACGCTCTGCGTCCCGAAATGGCGCAGAGCGCCGTGATCTTCATTCCACGCTCCGCGTGGAACGAGTTGTAAAAGAGGTGTTGTATGAGTAAAAAACGAGTTCTTAGCGGTATTCAACCATCGGGCAATATTCATCTGGGTAACTACCTGGGCGCGGTTAAAAATTGGGTTGCGGGACAGGATGAGAAGGAAAACTTCTTCTGTGTGGTGGATTTGCACAGCATCACCGTGTACCAAGACCCGGTGGAACTGCGCTTCCAGACCCGTGCGCTGGCGGCGATGCTGCTGGCGGCGGGCATCGATCCGGCCAAAAGCACCCTGTTTGTGCAGAGTCACGTCACCGCCCACGCCGAGGCGTGCTGGCTGCTCAACTGCGTCACTCCGCTGGGCTGGCTGCAGCGCATGACCCAGTTCAAGGACAAATCGGCCAGGCAGGAAAGCGTAGGTGTGGGGCTGCTGGATTACCCGGTGCTGCAAGCGGCCGACATCCTGCTGTACGACGCGCATGAAGTGCCGGTGGGTGAAGACCAGAAGCAGCACATCGAACTCACCCGCGACATTGCCCAGCGGTTCAACCACATCTACGAAGAAGAGTTCTTTGTCATTCCTGAGCCTAAAATCCCGCCAACCGGGGCACGGCTGATGGGGCTGGATGATCCAACGGCGAAGATGTCCAAGAGCCTGGCGCACGTGCGCGGCCACGCCATCCGCCTGCTGGATGAGCCAAAAGAGATTTTGCGCTCGTTTAAGAAGGCTGTGACCGATTCGGGGAACGAAATTCGCTTCTCGGACGACCCAGATAAGGCGGGGGTGAACAACCTGCTGGGCATCTACAAGGCGGTCACGGGCAAATCCAATGACGAAGTGGAGGCGGATTTTGCCAACGCGCGCGGCTATGGCGACCTGAAAGTAGGCGTAGCGGAGGTAGTGATCGACTTTTTGGCCCCGCTGCAAGCCCGTTACCAGGCGCTGATGGATGATCCGGCTGAGCTAGATCGCATTTTGGCAATTGGGGCGGAGCAGGCAGCGGCCGTTGCCCAACCCAAACTCCGCGCCATGAAGGAAATGATGGGACTGGTTTTGCCAGTGAACAGTAATCAGTAAACAGTAGGTCAGTAGGTCAGTAATCAGTAGTTGTCACTGAAAACTGATTATTGACCACTGAATACTGGAAGCAGAGGTGACTATGTTAGTTGTGATTGATAATTACGATTCGTTTACCTACAACCTGGTGCAATATTTGGGCGAGTTGGGGCAGGAAATTTTAGTGTTTCGCAATGACCAGGTGACGCTGGAGGAAATTCGGGCGCTGAATCCGGATCACATCGTCATCAGCCCAGGGCCGGGCGATCCGAACGACGGCGGGATTTCGCTGGACGTTTTGCGCGAGTTTGGCCCGACAACCCCGATCTTTGGCGTCTGTCTGGGGCATCAATGCATTGGCCAGGCGTATGGCGGCAAGGTATCGCGCGCGCCACGATTGATGCATGGCAAGGTTTCGGCCGTTTACCACAACGGCAGCGGCCTCTTTTCCGGCGTGCCCAGCCCGTTCAATGCCACCCGCTACCACTCCCTCATCGTCGAGGAGCCAATTCCGGACGATTTGGAGGTGACGGCGTTCACCAGCCAGGGCGAGGTGATGGGCGTGCGGCACAAAACGTACCCCACCGTCGGCGTGCAGTTCCACCCGGAAAGCATCCTGACGGAGCACGGCAAACGGATTTTGCAAAACTTTTTGGAGCGGCGTTAAAAGTTCCCCGGAAACTCGGAGTTTCCGGGGAACTCGCAAATTGACGATTATCACCAGACGCTTTACGATTGAGTTCATCATTTAATTTTCAATCTAGAAGGGTTTTTATGACTGTAAAACACGGTTTTGAACTGATACGCGAAGAAAAAATTGAAGAACGGAACACGATGGCTCGTTTGTATCGCCATTTGAAAAGCGGCGCGGAGCTGCTTTCCTTAGAGAATGATGATGAAAATAAATCGTTCGGCATTGCCTTTCGCACCCCGCCGGAGGACTCGACCGGCCTGCCCCACATCATGGAGCATTCGGTGCTGGGCGGCTCGAAGAAGTATCCGCTGAAGGAGCCGTTTGTAGAACTGGTTAAAGGCTCCATGAAAACGTTCCTGAACGCTTTCACCTCAGCCGATATGACGGCCTATCCAGTGGCCAGCACCAACGCCCAGGATTTTTACAATCTGGTGGACGTTTACCTGGATGCCGTGCTCAATCCGCTGATTACGCCGAATCATCTCGCGCAAGAAGGCTGGCATCTGGAGCTGGAAAATCTGGAGGATCCGCTCATTTACAAGGGCGTAGTCTTCAACGAAATGAAGGGAGCCTATTCTTCACCGGAAGGCGTGCTGTACCGCCAAATTAAGAGCGCGATGTTCCCCGACAACGCCTACCGGCATGATTCGGGCGGCGACCCGGAGGTGATGCCGAATCTGACATATGAGCAGTTCCGCAACTTCCATGAGACCTATTATCATCCGTCCAATTCGCGCATTGTGTTTTACGGGGATGATGATCCGGAACAGCGGCTGAAGATCGCAGACAGTTATTTGCAGGAATTTGATGCCGTGGTGGTGGATACGGCCGTTCCTCCCCACCCCCCCTTCGAAAAACCCCAACGCTTCACCTACCCCTACAGCGTCGAAGCCGACAGCGACAACAGCCAGAAACATTATGTAACGCTGAACTGGGTGCTGGCCCCCACCGATGACGACATGGCGCTACAACGCGCCCTCAGCGTGCTGTCTGTAACCCTGTTGGGCACGGCCGGTTCCCCGCTGCGCAAAACCCTGGTCGATTCCGGCCTGGGCGAGGACGTCATTGGCGGTGGTTATTCGAGCCGGATGCGTCAGGGCACCTTTTCAGTCGGGATGAAGGGGGTCAATGCCGAAAAAATTGAAGCGGTGGAAGCCTTGATCATTGGGACGTTGGCCAAACTGGCGGATGAAGGCTTTGAGCCAGAAGCGGTGGAAGCGGCCGTTAACAGCATCGAGTTCAGCCTGCGCGAAAACAACACGGGTTCCTTCCCGCGCGGCCTCAGCCTGATGTTTGGCGCGATGGGCAACTGGATCTACGATCTGGACCCGCTGGCACCACTGAAGTTTGAAGGGCCGTTAACGGCCGTAAAAGCCACCATCGCCGCCGAACCGATGTACCTGCCCAACCTCATCCGTACCTACCTGCTGGAAAACAACCATCGCGGCACCGTTATTTTGGAGCCAGACTCTACCTTGCAGCAGCGGCAAGAAACGGCCGAAAAAGAAAAGCTCGCCGCCATCAAAGCCCGACTCAACGAAGCCCAGCTCAACGACATCATCCGCCAGACTCGCGAGCTGAAAGCGCTGCAAGAAAAGCCAGACGATCCGGAAACAATCGCCAGACTGCCCCGGCTAACGCTGGCCGATCTGGACAAAGAAAACAAGCCGATCCCCACCGAACAAATCGAAGCCGCTGGCGTGCCCACGCTGTTCCACGACCTGTTCACCAACGGCATCGTTTACCTGGAACTGGGCATGAATTTACACACCCTGCCCGCCGATCTGCTGCCGTACGTGAAGCTGTTTGGCCGGGCGCTGGTAGAAATCGGCACCAAAACGCAGGATTTTGTGCAGCTCCAGCAGCGCATCGGCCGTTCGACAGGCGGCATCTATCCCACCACCTTCCTCTCTGCCAAACGGGGCGAGGCGGAGGCCGCTGCCTGGCTCTTTTTACGCGGCAAATCGACGATGGCACAGGCGCAGGAGATGCTGGACATCATGCGCGATGTACTGCTGACGGTGTCACTGAACAACCAGGAGCGATTCCGCCAGATGGTGCTGCGGGCCAAAGCGGGGCTGGAATCTGGCCTTGTGCCCAGCGGCCATTCGGTGGTCAACCGCCGTCTGCGCAGCTATTTTAACGAATCTTCCTGGCTATCTGAGCAGATGAACGGCATCGACTACCTCTTCTTTTTACGGCAGCTGGCCGAGCAGGTGGAGCAGGATTGGCCAGCGGTGCTGGCGAAGCTGGAGGCGGTACGTACCATTTTAATCAGCCGCCAAAACATGCTGGCCAACGTGACGCTGGACGCCGAAAATTGGGCTGTCTTCCAGCCGCAGCTGGCCAATTTGGCCAGCCAGATGCCGGATGTGCCGGTAGAGAAGCAGGTGTGGGATTGGCAACGGCCGTTCCAAAACGAAGGCCTCACCATCCCAGCCCAGGTCAACTATGTGGCCAAGGGGGGCAATCTGTACGAGCTGGGCTACCAGGAACATGGCTCCGTAGCCGCCATCGTCAACTACCTGCGCACTACCTACCTGTGGGAAAAAGTGCGTGTCCAGGGAGGCGCGTATGGCGGGATGATTGGCTTCAGCAACACCACCGGGGTACTCAGCTACTACTCCTACCGCGACCCCAACCTGCTGCAAACGATTGACGTCTACGACAACGTGGCCAGCTTCTTACAGCGCGGCGTCTCCGACGACGATCTCACCAAAAGCATCATCGGCGCAATTAGCGACATCGATAGTTACCAGCTGCCAGATGCCAAAGGGTACACAGCCATGAGCCGTATCCTCAGCAACAGCAGCGATGAGTACCGGCAACAGCGACGGAATGAAATTCTGGGCGCGTCTTCAGCCGATTTTGTCCGCTTTGGCGACGCGGTGGCCGGTTTGGCCCAAGCGGAAGAGACGATTGTCACCGTCCTCGGTTCGGCCGAAGCGATGAAAGCCGCCAACGCCGCCCGTGGTGCGGATTGGCTCAAGATTACAAAAGTCTTGTAGGTCAATTTTGCAAAATTGACCTACCTGGGAGAGAAGTTGATGGAGATCAAAGAAGCAATTGGGGCGGTGATTAACGGCCGTCACCTCACCCTGAAACAAGCCGAAGCCGTCATGGACAGCATCATGAGCGGTGGTGCGACCGATGCCCAGATTGGCAGCTACCTCACCGCCCTGCGCATGAAGGGCGAAACCGTGGCGGAAATTGCGGGCAGCGCCAAATCGATGCGCAGTCATGTGGTGCCGGTAACGCTACCCGCCCTGGCCGCTGGCGAAATGGTCGTCGATACCTGCGGCACTGGCGGCGACGGCAAACACACCTTTAATATCTCCACAACGGCCGCTTTTGTCGTCGCCGGTCATGGGGTAAAAGTGGCCAAACACGGCAACCGCGCCGCCAGCAGTAAATCTGGTTCGGCCGACGTGCTGCTGGCCCTGGGCGGCAACCTGGACCTGGACGCCAAGCAGGTGGCCGAATGCATCGCCGAAGTGGGGATTGGCTTTTTGTATGCCATCAAGCATCATCCCGCGATGCGCTTTGCCATCGGGCCGCGCCGCGAAATAGGGCAGCGCACCATCTTCAACGTACTGGGGCCGCTCACCAATCCCGCCGGGGCCACCCACCAGCTCATTGGCGTCTACGACGCGGCGCTGACCGAGCCATTGGCGCAGGTGCTGGGCGAACTGGGCAGCAAAGCCGCTTTTGTTGTTCACGGGGCAGATGGGCTGGATGAGCTCTCTACCACGGGTGTCAGCCGGTTGAGTCATTGGCAAAACGGCCGTGTCACCACCCGCGACTTTGACCCCCTGGAGCTGGGCCTGCCCCGCGCCACCATCGACGATTTTGCGGGAGGCACACCGGAAGAAAACGCCGAAATCACCCACGACATCCTCAGCGGCAAAGACCAGGGGCCGCGCCGCGACATCGTGCTGCTGAATGCCGCCGCCGCCCTCAGCGTAGACTGCAACGACTGGGCCGCTGGCCTCGCCGAAGCGCGCGAATCGATCGACAGCGGTGCAGCGCTAAATACGCTCAACCGCTGGATTGAAAAGACCAATCGTGTCTGAGATTCCCTACAAAACAGACCAGCACGGCGAGGTTTTCCTCGACATGAATACTTTTTCGGCAGATATGGCCATTTGGGGCGCAGAATTGGCCTCGTCGCTGCGCGATTGGGCCGCTGCCGGGTGAGGAGTAGAGATTGATGCAAAAAATAGCCCTAATATTGTTGGGATTGGTATTGTTGCTCATCCTGGGGATTTATCTATACCCCACACCGATGTGCTGGAAATGGCATACGGCCGTATGAGCAAAGCACAATTTATGGCCCGCTATCACGCCGTCATCGATCCCTTCGCGCCGCCCGATTTGACCGCTTTGCAAATTCCGGCCATGATCATTGAGGCGGATAACGACCCGCTGGTGGCCGAGACGCTGCGCGAGATGTTAAAGGCGACGTATCCGGAAGCGGCCGTACAAACCTTGCATGCCGCTGGCCATTTTCCTTACCTGAATGAACCAGAGCGGTACACCGAACTGCTAACCACTTTTTGGAACAGCGAACGAGAGAATTGAGGCGATTTTATGAGCGTCACCAAATTAGCCCAGCGTCGGGGCACGATCCTCGACGAAATTATGACCTTTCACCGGGAAAACCTGCCCAAAACCATGCGCGAAATTCCGCTGGCCGATTTGCGTGCCCTGTCCAGCGTCGCCCCGCCCACGCTGGATTTTTACGCCGCGCTGAAAAAGCCGGGCGTGTCGCTCATCGCCGAGTGCAAGAAGGCGTCTCCCAGCAAAGGGTTGATGGTGCCCCATTACGATGCAGTAGAGATTGCCAAAGCGTATGCCAAAGCAGGGGCCAGCGCCATTTCTGTGCTCACAGACGGCCGTCACTTCCAGGGCTCTCTGGCTGATTTACGCGATGTGAAGGAGACGGCCGGCAAGCAGGTGCCGGTGCTGCGCAAGGATTTCATCTTTGATCCGTACCAGGTGTACGAGGCGCGGGTGGCCGGAGCGGATGCGCTGCTGCTGATTGCCTCTGTGCTCAGCGACGGCGATTTGCAGGAGCTCCTCAGCCTCACCCACCGCCTGGGGATGAATGCCCTGATTGAAGTCCACACGGAAGATGAATTGGCACGGGTGCTGCCGCTCAAGCCGCGTATCGTTGGGGTAAACAACCGCAATCTGCAAACGTTCGAGGTCGATTTTGACAACACCGCCCGGCTGCGCCAGCTCATCCCGGCCGAGGTGGTGACGGTGGGTGAGAGTGGGCTGAAAAATCCGTCAGACGTGCGCAAAATGGCCCAAATCGGCGTGGATGCCATCCTGGTGGGGGAAACTCTGGTGAAAAGCAAGGATGTGTACAAAACGACAGCAGAATTTGTGAAGGCGGGACGGCCGTTTACACATTGACAAATCCGTAAAATTAGGTATCCTATTGGCCGCTCACATCAAAAGGCGTTTATGAATCAGCACAAGAATCCAGTAAAATACGGGTTCTTGTTTTTTTGCCTGCTGTGCAAAAGAGCAGGTAGAATTTTCTGAAACAGAGGAACGATTATGTCTCGTAAATGTAAACTCACTGGCAAAGGCCCAATGTCTGGCAACAACGTCTCCTTCTCACAAAAGAAGACCAAGCGTCGTTTCTTGCCCAATATCCAGGTCAAGAAAATTTATGTCCCAGAACTGGATCGACACGTTCGCATTAAAATGTCCGTTCGGGCCATGCGCACCGTAGACAAAATTGGCTTGATGCCATTTCTCAAAAAGCAGGGTCTGGCGTTGAAAGACGTCATATCGTAAAGCGGAATTATCGTCAAGGGCGCAACCAGTCTAAGCAGCTATTTGTGCCTCTACGTTAACTATTTTTAGGAGCAGCAGCAATGGCAAAGAAAAAAGGTGTTCGTGGCGTCATTAAATTGCGCAGCACAGAAAGCCATCACATGTACTACACCCAGAAAAATCGGCGCAATGATCCAAACCGCATTGAGCTGAAAAAATATGATCCGACGCTGCGTCGGCATGTGATCTACCGCGAAACCCGCTAATAAAACGGGCTTAATTTCTAACAATATTAAACCAGCCTGAAACAAATTGTTTCAGGCTGGTTTTGCGTTTCTGGCAAAAAAAAACCTCCCGCATGGTTCACGCGGGAGGTTTTTTTGTCTCAAAAGTGGGTAGGTGGCCGAATGAGCAGCAAAAGGGCCAACCACGATAACGGCCGTGCGATCTGCGATGAAATGGTTGGCCAGCTTCTCTGTAAGATGCTGCCATGCTCACAGCGGTGTGTGTATTGATAACTTCGGTAGGTTTTGGCTCCCCGCCGAGAGCAAGCTCATTTTGCTGACTCTCAATTCGACCACCTTACCAGTAGTTTACGGGCTAAATTTCACAACCTCAATGGGCTATGGGGGGCAGTCCTGTGGTAAGGGGCGATAATCGGTGGTCAGTAATCAGTGGTCAGTAACCAGTGGTCAGTAACCAGTGGTCGGTGGTCGGTGGTCAGGTCTTATTGAGGGCTTGGATGGTTTGGGCGAGTCCATGAATAAGGGGGGTAGTGGCTTGCCAACTGATTTGCTGGTGGGTCATTTGGGCGTTGGCGAGCTGCATGGTTGCTTCACCGGGTCGGTTGGGGAGGGCACCGATTAACGGCCGCCCCACACCCCCCACAATCTCATAAACCTGCTGCACCACCTGCGCCACGCTGGTTGCTTTTCCGCTGCCCAACTCCACGGTTTCGGCTGGAGCTAAGTTTGCTTGCAGCATCGCCCACAGGCCCGCCACCAGATCGTCGATGTAGAGCCAATCCCGCTGCTGCGTGCCGCTGGTCATGGGGAAATCTTGCCCGATTAGAGCCGCAGCAATGGCGGCGGGGATAAGGTTACGCGGCGTTTGGCCAGGGCCGTATGCCTGGTAAATCATTGCGCCGTGGATAGGCCAGTGGTGGGTACGGCCGTACATCTCACAAAAGTTCCAGGCAGCGGCTTTGCTGGCGGCGTACACGTTCATACTGCTTCGCTCGCCGGGGGTGCGGGCCACGATGAGCTGCTGCACCCCCTGTCGCTTCTCGAAGCAGGCGCGAACCAGATTGAGCGTGCTGGTGAGGTTGTGGCGCAGCGCCGTTTCCAGCCCCAAAAACGGGTCCGTAACGCCCGCTGCGGCCAGATGAATGACCCGGTCGGGATTGGCCTCGGCAATGGCGCGGCTGGTGAGCTGGAAGTTGCGCAAGTCGGCGTAGACGACGTCGAGTTGGGGGCGGATGGCGAGGAGTGGGGAGGGGAACGGCCGTAAACCCATCTGGCTGTACACTTCCCGCACCAAAATGGTCACTTCAACTTCCGGCTGCTGCACTAAAAAAGGAACCAGCGCCCGCCCCACAAAACCTGTTGCACCCGTCACTAAAATTTTCACAATGAGATTTCTACAGAAGTAATTGAGTAATTGGGTAATTAAGTAATTGGCTTGTCTCGCAGCAAAATTACTCAATTACTCAATTACCTAATTACGAAACCGAATCGGTTCCATTTGCATCAAGTTTTAAAAATCCCCGATACCAGGTAATTGTTTCGGCCAGGCCGCTTTCCAGCGCGTACTGCGGTTCCCAGCCCAGCATTCGGCCCGCCTTGTCGGAGTTCAAATATTGTTCCTGGATTTCGTTTTTCACTTCGTCCAGGATGATTGGTTCCAGTTCAGGATGGTCTGAAACGCGAATAATGGTTTGCACTACGTCCAGCGCCGTTTCCGGGTGGCCCATACCAAAGTTAAACGCCTGGCCGCGCAGCTCCGGCTTGCCGATTTGTTCAGCAGCCATCAGATAACCGCGTACAGCGTCCTTCACGTAAACAAAATCCCGCTTAAACGTGCCGTCAGACCGGATAATCGGTCGTTCGCCCAACAGCACGCTGCGGATGGTGCCGGGCAGGATGCGGTTCCAGTTCAAATCGCCGCCGCCGTACAAATTGGCGCAGCGGGTGACGATAACGGGCAGATCGTAGCTGTGGGCATAGCTCTGCGCAATCAGGTCGGCGCAGCTTTTGGAGACGTCGTAGGGATGGCGGCCTTGCAGCGGCGCGGCTTCGTGGTAGGGCAGCTCAGGCTGGTCGCCATACGCCTTGTCGCTGCTGGCAATAATGATGCCGCTGATGGTGGGATTACGCCGGGCTGCTTCCAGCAGCAGGTAGGTGCCACGAATGTTCGTCTCAAAGGTGGACAGCGGGGCGCGGTTGGCAATGGTGACGATGGTTTGGGCGGCCAGATGGAAAACAAACTCAATTTCGTATTCGGCCAGGGTGCGCTCAAGTAGATCGTAGTTGCACAGATCGCCGCGTACCACGGTAATTTTGCTGATGGTACCGGAGCGAACAAGATGTGACTGGGGTACATGATCCCGAATCAGCCCGACAACATCAGCCCCCAGGCCGATAAGGGCATCGGTGAGCCAGGAGCCAAGCAGGCCGGTGCAGCCGGTGATGAATACGCGTTTTCCTTGCCAGTTGTTACTGTTCAATATTTTTCTCCAGAAATAGAGATTGGTTCAATTTTGAAAATTGAACCAATCTTTTACCAGACCTGCCACGGCCGTTTTTCTTGCCACGCCTCTTTCAACGTGAGGGCGTCTTTGAGTGTTTTCATGGATTGCCAGTAGCCGGTGTGCTGATAGAGCATCAGCTGCTGCTGCTGGGCCAGCTGGGGCAAAATATCACGCTCCAGGTCCAGCGTCTCCCGGTTTTCGGCACGGATGAGGTCGAGTACGGTCGTTTCAAACAGCATAAACCCCCCATTCACCCAGTATGGCAGGGTTGGCTTCTCGATAAATTGGGTAATCTGGCCATTTTCGTCTGCTTCTACCTGGCCATATTGGGAGCGAAACTGCACGCCGGTGACGGTGGCCGTCTGCCCATGCTGCTCGTGAAACTGCACCAGCTTGCCTAAATCAATATTGGCCACTGCTTCCCCGTAGGCAACAAAGAAACGGCCGTTGCCCAAATAATCCGCTACCTTTGCCAGCCGCGCCGCCCGTTCCGTCTCCAAACCAGTGTCTACCAGCGTCACTTCCCATGGGGGATGCTCGTAATCGCCGCTGAAGGTGACGGCGGGCTGCCCGTTACCGCTGCCGGGATCGGCCAGCTGGATGGTGACATCGCGGGTCATCGCTTCATACTCCAAAAAGTAGCGCCGCACCTGGTCGGCCTGGTGGCCCAGCGCCAGCACAAAGCGGTTGTGCCCGTACGCCGAAAAAATCCGCATGACGTGCCACAGTAACGGCCTTCCGCCAATATCAACCAGCTCTTTCTTGGTGAGCGTATTGCCCATGCGCGTGCCCTGTCCGCCGCACATGATCACGACTGGGATGCCTGACATTTTCGTGTGTCAGTAGGTCAGTATTCAGTAGGCCAGTATTCAGTTGATAACCGATTACTGATGACTGATGACTGATTACTGGCTACTGGCTACTGGATTTCTCCTTATTCTGCTCCGCTTCCACCGCTGCCCGTAAACTCTTCACAAACGGCGGGTACACAATGCCCGCCTCGGTGACGATACCGGTGACGTACCGATGGGGCGTCACGTCGAAGGCGGGGTTGCGGGCAGTAATGCCGATGGGGGCGATTGATTTGCCAAAAACTTCCAGCACCTCTTCTTCGCCGCGCTCCTCGATGGGAATGAGATCGCCATGTTCCAGCGCCAAATCGACCGTGCTGGTGGGCACGACGGGGTAAAACGGAATGCCGTTTTCCCTGGCCACGACGGCCAGCTTATAGGTGCCGATTTTGTTGGCGACGTCGCCGTTAGCGGCCGTTCGGTCTGAACCAACCAGGACGATATTCACCTGCCCGGTGCGCATGAAATGGCCAGCGGCGTTGTCAGCAATCAGGTCGAAGGGGATGCCGCGCTGGTGCAGCTCCCAGGCGGTCAAGCGGGAGCCTTGCAGCGTCGGACGGGTCTCATCAACCAGCACGTGAATCTTTTTGCCCTGCTCATGGGCGGCAAAAACGACTCCTAGCGCCGTACCCCAATCGACAGTGGCCAGTGCGCCGGTGTTGCAGTGGTGCAAAATCGTATCGCCGTCACTAATCAGCTCTGCGCCGTTGTACGCCATGCGCTTATTGAGCGCCACGTCTTCATCGGCCAACATTTGCGCTTCGGCCAGGATAGCGTCGCGCACGTCATCCACACTTTCCAATTCCTCGCTGGCCGCCACGCGCAGCATGCGGCGTACCCCCCAGGCCAAGTTTACGGCCGTTGGTCGGGCGGCGTTGAGGTGGGAAGCGGCCGTTTCCAAATCACGCAGCAAGGTCAGCCGGTCGGTGGCGCCGGACTGCCGCGCTGCCAGAACCATACCAAAAGCCGCCGCCGCGCCGATGGCCGGTGCGCCGCGCACGTACATCTCCTTAATGGCGCGGACCACTTCTTGGTAATCGGTAAACTCAGCGATGACAAATTCCCAGGGCAGCTGCCGCTGGTCGATCATCTTGGTGCTGTTGTTATCATAATCCCAAAAAACGGTTCTCATCGTTACCTCGTTAGTGGTCGCAAATTGTATTTGCCAATTTCGGGCGGGATCATAACACAGCCGGGGGGTGACTGCCAGCGGGAGGATGAATTGTGGGAGCAGTAAATTGTTGTTATACGAACTTTTCAAGTGTGCCTGTCATGTCCGCGCAGTGCCTGCCCCCGTGAAGGCGTGGGGCGGGCATCCACAAGCTGGCCAGCAAATGGATTCCCGCTTTCGCGGAAATGACACGCAATGTGCGAGCCTAACAACATTTTACTGCACCCCGACTTAGTGATACTCAACACTTCTTACTTCTCGTTTACCCCTACGGACAGCTCACATTATCCACAAACTGCCAGGTAGAGGGGCTGTTGGAGCCGCCCCCTTCTGGCCAGGTGGCCAGATTGCCCGTGTACAGCACCTGCACCATCATCCCAAACGGATTGGCCAGCGCGGGCATTTCGGCCGCAGCGTCGATTTGCATCTCAACCACCCACTGCACGGCATGGCTGCCAATTTCGGCCGTCCAGTTGCTGCTGGTGTAGGTGGTGTCCCAAATATTGCCATCGCTGTTGGAGCCAATGCCAGCCTGGACCGCCTTTGTGCCATCTCGCACGACAAAGAAGAAGCGATCGGCCGTATCCGGATCCCCCCGATTACCTGTCGTGTCGAAGTAGAGCCGCAGAGAATCGGTGGCATCGACCGTTGGATCGTTGATCAGGAAAGCCAGGTATAAATTAGTAGCGTCCCGCACAAAATAAACCTGCACCAAATCAGTCGTGTTATTGGGCGGCAAGAACTGAATCAGCGGCGCGTTGGGCCATTCAGCCGGGTTAAAGATACCATCAATGAGCGGCGGAGTGCTGATGCAAGTCAGCACCGGATTGGGCAGCGGCGTGTTGGTCGGCGTGGCTGAGGGGGGCAGCGTCGGTGTAATAGTTGGCGTGCTAGACGGCGTTTCAGTTGGTATTGGGGTATCGGTAGGCAAAGGCGTAAATGTCACCGTAGGCGTCGTAGATGGCAGCGGCGTATTGGTAATGGTAGGCGTGGCCGTCGGCGGCGCATCGGTCGGTGTCGCGCCAGGCGTTTCTGTTTCGGTTGGGGTCGGCGTCACGATAGGCGTCGCCAGCGGATCTGTCCCTAAAATAACTTCAACCCCGTCTAATACGCCATCCCCATCCGTGTCTGGGTTCAGTGGATCTGTGCCATAAATATGAATCTCTTCCCAATCAGAAAGACCATCGCCATCGGTATCTGCTTTCAGCGGATTCGTGCCGTAGATAAGTACCTCTTCGCCATCGGTCAGGCCGTCACCGTCGGTATCCGGGTTGTGGGGATCCGTGCCAATAATTGCTTCCTGAGCGTCGCTCAGGCCATCCCCATCCGAATCTCCCTCCACGGCAACCGTGGCGGCGATGCTGGTGGCGGTGAGCATGTTGCTGGCGACAACGGCCGTTTCTGTCCCGGCCAGATCGGGCGTTGGTATTCCTGTGCGGCCCAAAAAACCGTCGCCACTAAACACAAGCGCCATCAAGCCAATAGCACAGGCAAAGGTAATGACTAAAATTGCGGCGTACATCAAAGCAGGCGGAATCGATGGGCCAGATTGCGCCTCACCCGACAGCGTTTGCCGCCCGCCCGCCGCCGAAGCCACAGCCACCTCAAACGGGAACAGCTCACCCGTACCCAGCCAGCTAGACCGCTCTGACTCCAGCGCCAGCTCCACGTTGGCCACCTGCCCCGGCTGGAGCCGAATGCGTCCCCGTTCCCCCCTAAACTGCAAACCACCCTGGCGACTACGGGCTACCACGCTAAAATCGCCTGGTGCATTGCCCGTATTGTGTATCGACACCGTCACGCTGGCTGGCAGCCGCACCTGGTTGTTGTCCAGGCTCGCATCAAAAGCTACAAAGGTACCAATAATCAGCGAAGCAGTTGTCCCCACTTTAACTGTGGGATGCTGCTGCGACACCAGCTCAACACGAAAACGCTGCCGCCCTGTCGGCGTGCTGCGATGCTTGGGCGGCCGAATGGTAATGCTCAACTGGATTGTTTCGCCCGCAGGTAAATTGCGGAATTCGCCCGGCGGCATCGCCCAGGAACCCGGCAGCCCTTGTACCCGCAGGCTTACCCGGTCATCAATCGAGCTGCGGTTAACAATTTCCACCTTAAACTGCACCTGCTGCCCCGGATCCACGCTGATCTGGTCGCTGGGCAAAAACATTCCCAGTGGCTCTGAGCTAACAACTTGCGTGGGGGTCATTTGCTGCGTGGTGCTGCCCAGGGATGGCGGCGATTGCTGATAAGTGGGCGCTTCCTGCTCAAAAACAGCAATTTCCGGCCCTTCCAAGGTGAGCTCATACGGCCCAATGCGGATGCGAGAGCCGGGGGAAACTGGCGTGGGATCTTCTGCCCGCAGGCGGCGGTCATTCAGAAAAGTGCCGTTGATGCCGCCCAAATCGACCAGTTCCCAGCCAAGCGCTGTGGCTTGCAGGCGGGAATGGTGGCGAGAAACGCCCTCAGCAGGCAGCACAATTTCGTTGTCGGCATGACGACCCAGGGTGATGACGGCTTGCGTCAGGGGCACGGTGCTGGGGGGATGGCCTGGCGTGTTGATGGTCAGTTCGTGCCCTGGCGGTGGCTCGCTCACCCGCTCCAAAATGTTCATCTCTTCGCGCAGCATAATTTTGGTGGGAGCGCCTTCCAGAGCGATGATGGCGCTGCGCAGGGCGTCGGCCATTTCAGCCCCGTCGGCGTAGCGATCTTCCGGGTTTTTAGCCAGTGAACGGGCCAAAATTGTGTCGATGATGGTGGGGATGTCGCTGCGAATTTCGCGAGCCACCGTGGGCATCTCGCCCCGCGTATGGACGGCAATAGCGTCTGACAAGGTTTTAAATTCAAACGGCAGCCGGTTGGTGAATAATTCGTAGAGCACCACGCCCAGCGCGTACAAATCGGCACGGCCGTCCAGCTTGTCTCCCTGGCACTGCTCCGGTGACATGTAGGTGGGGGTGCCCAGCGTGGTGCCGCTTTGGGTGATTTGGGAGCCTTCTTGCAGCTTCACCAGGCCAAAATCGGTCAGCAGGGCGCGGAAGGGCTGTTCGTCTGGCTCGTCGGGGCGGTTGAGCCGTTTGAGCATAATGTTGCCCGGCTTGATGTCGCGGTGGACGATGCCGCGCCGGTAGGCGTAATCGAGGGCATCAGCAATTTGTGCCCCAATTTGCAGGCTTTGGGCCAGGGGTAAAAATTTGCGCATCCGCTGCAAACGTCGCAAATGGTCGCGCAGGCTGCCGCCGTTGACAAATTCCATAGCGATAAAAAGACCTTCGGGTGAGTCGCCGAAGTCGAAGATTTGCACGACGGAGGGGTGGTCGAGTTGGGCTGCGGTGCGGGCTTCCTGAATGAGACGGGCGCGGAACTCTTCCTGGCGGGCAAAGTGGGCGTGCATCAGCTTGAGCGCCACCTGGCGATCTAGATTGACATCGTAGGCCCGGTAAACGGTGCCCATGCCGCCATCACCCAGCAGAGATTCCAGCCGGTAACGGCCGTTTATGGTGTGACCGATCAGCGTGTTAGACATCTTCCCTCCTACTGCAACATGGCTCGCGCGGTCTTGATAAACAGAGCCACATCTGCTTCCTGAATCCAGTAATGGGTTACGGCCCGGAAGCGGCGCGAATAGCCGCCCGACAGCCAGATATTGGCCTCATCGCGCAGCCGCTGCACAAATTTTTCGGGCTTTACCGCCACAGAATCAGCCAGCTCAAAAAAGAGCATGTTGGTTTTAACCAGCTCTGGCTGGATTTTAATGCCGGGAATTTGGGCCAATCCTTCCGCCAGCATTTTGGCGTGGGCGTGGTCATCGGCCAGCCCCTCTACCATTTCATTGAGCGCTACAATGCCCGCAGCGGCCATGATGCCCGCCTGGCGCATCGCCCCGCCCACCAGCTTGCGGGCACGGCGGGCCTGCTGAATAAATTCGGCCGGGCCGCACAAAACGGAGCCAACCGGGGCGCACAGCCCTTTGCTCAAACAAAAGGTAACGGAATCGACGTGCTGAGTAATTTCTTGGGGGGCCAGGTTCAAAGCCACGGCGGCATTAAACAGCCGAGCGCCGTCCATGTGGACAATCAAATGATGCCGGTCTGCGATGTGGCGGATTTTCTGGAAGTAGTCGGGTTCGATGGGATAGCCGCCTTTGGCCCCGTAACTATTTTCCACCAGAATGAGGCGATTGGTGGGAAAGTGGGGATCGTCTGGGAAGACGGCCGTTTCTACTGCCGCTAAATCCATACGGCCGTAAACATCCGTGGGCAATGGATTGGGCACAATGCCGCCCAGGGCCGCCATGCCACCCGCCTCGGCCCGGAAGGTGTGGGAATCTTCCCCCACAATCGCCCCGTCACCGCGACGGCCGTGGGCCAAAATGGCAGTGAGGTTGCCCATGGTGCCGCTGGCCACAAACAGACCCGCTTCTTTGCCCACCATTTTGGCAGACAGCGCTTCCAGCTGGTTGACGGTCGGGTCTTCGCCATAGACATCATCCCCGACAGGGGCATTGATCATGGCCTGGCGCATGGCGGGGGTGGGCCAGCTAACGGTATCGGAGCGAAAGTCGATTCTGTCCATGTGTGAAGTTTACGTAATATTGCGATTTTAGCAAACAGCAGGCGAGTGGTGGCAAGAAAAAACGGCCGTATGCAGCCTATCTGTTTAGCGGGGTTCCTGGCTTTTCAAACAGATCGTCGGGAGCAGAGGCGGGCACGAGCAGCCGCAAAGCGCCGGGCTTAAGGATGCAGGTGAGTGGGGTGTAGCCGCTGGGTTCGCCATCGGTCTGGCAGGGCATGGTGGGCGTGGTGTGGATGGTGATGGAACGGCCGTATACCATTTCCATCCCCGGATAATTGCGCTGCCCTACTTTCATTAACGCGCCATACTGAAACATTTTGTAAATATGCTCCCCCTGAAACAACCACACTTCAAACCAGCCATCGTCCAATTTGGCCTGGGGACTAATGGTAATACCGCCACCAGCGTACAGACGGCAGTTGCTCACCAACGCCAGCAGGTAATGATCTTCAAATAAACGGCCGTCAATCTCAATTTGAGCGCGGACAGTAGGATAACGAGCGCTCAAGGCGATGCCTTGCAGCATGTAGCCCAGCCGGCCCAGCTTTTTAGACCATTTGGGGCGGGGTTCGATATGCTCCACCAGATAACCATCGGCCCCGGCTCCGGCCCAGAGCAGCCAGTAATGGCCGTTTCCCGCCCCATCCATTGTGTAACCCAGATCCATTTGATGGATACGGCCGTTTAGCAATAAATCCGCCGCCCTTAGCAGCTGGTGCTTGCCCCGGAAGAGCGGCAGCGGCATGTTCAATTCACGAGCAAAGGAGTTGGCCGTGCCCACCGGCAGCGGAGCCATGACCGTTTCTGTGCCCACCAGCCCATTGGCCACCTCCCCCAATGTGCCATCACCCCCGGCAGCAATCACAATCTGGCTGCCTGAAGCGGCGGCCTGTTGAGCGAGTTCGGTTGCATGTCCGGGAGCCTGGGTTTGCTGGATTTGTACGCGCCAGCCACGCGCTTGCCACAGATCAGCCACCAAGAGTATCGGCGCTGCTAAATTGGCGGGCCCAGCTAGAGGATTGTATATCAGGGTCGCTTGCGCCGGTTTCTTCACACTTTAACCAGTAGTAAAACAGTTTTTCCGCCAAAACGTTAGACGGTGTATCGGTTGTATCCAAAATTAGATGTTCACCCACCACGGGTTCCTGAGCTTCTACCATCCATTTATACACAGACCAGTCAGCATCTGACAAATCGGTTTCTCGCCGTTGGCCGCTGTTGCGCTTAAACAGCCGCTCGCGGATCGCTTCCTGGGCGGCCTGCACATAACAAACCGCCACGGGCGCACCGGCCCGCGCACCAATCTTCATCAAATGTTCGCGGCGAGCAGCCAGATAGTTGGAACCATCAAAGATGACACGCTGTCCGTCCCGCAAGCGGGATTCGATGATGGCGTAGCATACCTCATACACCAGCATCATTTCGGCAGCGGTATAAGTGGGCTGGTTGCGGAGGTGCAGACGAATGTTGTCTGTACTCACTACCACAAAAGACATAAACTGCTGCAAGCCTTCCACAACAGATGATTTCCCCGTGCCGGGCAGACCAACCATCATAAGCAAGCTGCCACCATCACGCACAAAAGGTGATTGCGGCAATAAATCATCTATATCGCTGACAATACTGTGCAAATACATTGGGTTAAGTTTACTACAGTTTTTCCACTACTGTGTCGCGTTAAGCAATCATGAGAAGAAGTTCAACTTTTAGCCAACAAATCATTTGATCAGCCAGAGAAAAAGTTGAACTTCTGGCTTGGTAGTTACAAAAACAAGTTTCTGACCATAGTCTGGCTGACAATGGTTAAGATATTGGTTACGTTTGCTGTGACAACGCTTGTGGGGTCAATAGGCCACCCTGAAGATTCACCTGGTGGGTAATTTCGGTGGCAAGCTGCTCTAATTTATCCTGGTTTTGGGTGATTTGGGTGGGGGTGAGGTCGATACGGCCGTTCCGACACAAAACCACCAGTGGCAGCTCATACACCGTTCCCGACTCCTGTACCCGATAGTTCCGCTCCGCCTGAATCCCCCGCTCTTTCAACGTCGCATACAGCCGATCAACATATGGCTCGCCATTTACAAACAGGTCGTTGATCTCGGTGGCGTCTAAAAAGCGGTCCCAGGTGGTATGCAAAAAGGTCACCCGCCGCCAGCGCAGGCTGACAATCGGCCGTGCCAGCTTTTGCAGCGGCCCCAGCTGCACCTTGTAGTACATCTCCTGGGCGCGGGGATGGTCTGGCTGGTCTGGGAAAAGGGCCTGCCGGGTTGTCAGTTCATGCCCCAACTGCGGCGCATAATAATGAATGGCATATTTTTCGGCCGCAAAACGGCTGCCAAAGTAGAAAGCAAAATATTCTGCGTGCAGCCCTTTCGGTGCATGGGCTTGTGGAATGCGGTACCAGCCCGCCTCTTTTACAAGCTCAAAATCTGCTGGCTGCGGCACATAGGCCACCAAAACGCGATCTTCTGGATACATAAGCAATTACTCCACAAGGGGGCACAATGGTCTAAGTCCAAATATTGGCCACAGAGATCACAGAGCCTAACGAGGCGCAGCTCTCAATCTCGTCCTTCTCGTTGGCCTCTGCGGCGTTTCAGGATAGATTCCAAGTTTAGTCGAGTCGCCCGGCGTTTGTCAAAGCGAAAATCGAATTGATTTTGCTTTCTTTTATTCGTGGTAGAATGACCCGGCTAATCATATGGACAGACATTCTATGCAACTGCCTTTAAGGGAACATTTCCGAAACCTGTGGCCGATTCTGGCTTTGTTCACCTGCTTCTGTTTGCTCTACATGAGCCTGATCCCCCCTTTTGAAGGGCCAGACGGCCCCGAACATATCGCCTACCTGGCGTGGTTGGCTGAGGGAAATGGCTTCCCACCACAGGGCGAGATTGCCTGGGAAACGCCTGTCCGCCAGGAAGCAGGACAACCCCCGCTTTACTACCTGGCCGCCTCTCTACCGTTGCGCTTGCTGCGCGGTGTGGAGCCGCTGGCTATTTACCGCCCCAATCCTCACTTTCCCTCAAGTGCACCGGGTACAGTGCCAGACAACAAAAATGTGGCCATCTATTACCCAAGCGATAGGCTGGCGGGTGAATGGCTGGCGCTTTACCTGGCGCGTATTGTCTCACTGGCCTTTGGCTGGCTGCTGATTGCCTCCGTCTATGGTTTGATGCAGACTGTGTGGCCAGAGAACCGAAAAACGGCCGTAACCGCCGCCCTCTTCACAGCTGTAACGCCACAGGTTATTTTTATCAGCAGCATCATCTCTAACGATGTGGCCGCCGCCGCCACCAGCAGTCTGACGCTGTGGTTGTTAGCCGCTGCCATTCGGCATGGATTCACCTGGCAGCGCGGTCTGGCGTTGGGCGCAGCCTGGGGGCTGGCGCTGCTGAGCAAAAGCAGCAGTCTGGTTTTGACCCTGCCGCTGGCATTCGGCATTCTGGCAGCGCATTTACAGAAGGGTGAAAAAACATGGCTCATGAAGATGGTAACGGCCGTTTTCTGGACAGGTCTCGGCGCGTTCATCATAGCCGGTTGGTGGTATGCCCGTACCTGGATTTTATATGGCTCACCGCTGGGGGTAGATGTCCATTGCCACGCCCCGTGGGCTTACTGCGGCCAGCCAACGCTGCGCCCCAATGCCTGGGCACAATGGCTTGAGGTTTTCAACTCGTACTGGGCTGCATTTGGCTGGGGCAATATCAAATTTCCCGGCTGGGCCTATCTGCTGCCGCTGGGGCTGACCATAGCGGCGGCAGTCGGTTGGCTGGTTGGCCTGCAAAAGAAACGTTGGGATAGCAACGGCCGTTTCCTATTCATTCATATAGGTGCATTGGCATTGGCTTTTGGCGGAACGGCCGTTGCCCTGGAAGTGTGGATGCGGCAGGTAACTGCGCCGCACGGACGGCTGCTGTTTCCCGCCCTGGGGGCCATCACCTGCTTTTTGGTGATCGGCTGGTATTGGCTCTGGCCCAGACTGCTGCCGATTGCCTGCGGCAGCATGTTACTCTTTAGTCTGGCGGCTGTCGCCCTGTTTTATCCAGCCTACCAACCGCCCGCACCATTAACCACCGCAGCACGCCTGACGCTTGATGCGCCGCTCAACTGGCAATATGGCGAACTAGCCGTACTCCTTTCCGCCACGCCCCGGCAGCGCTCAGTCGCTGCCGGAGACACATTGTCCATACAGCTCTGCTGGCACACGCTCAGCCAATCACAGCAAGAGTTCACCATCCTGATCCAGCTTATTGGCCCAGAAAACCAGGTCGCAGCCAGCCGCCGCACCTACCCAGGGCTTGGCCTGAACCCCACCTCTACCTGGCCCATTAACCAGACCTTTTGCGACAAAATTGTGGTAGATATTCCCGCAACGCTGGCTCAAACGCAGCGTTACCAGCTGGAAATCGGCCTGATCGACCAGCCAACCGGCGAACGGCTGCCCATTTGGGATGGCCAGGGCAACCCCGTCAACGCTGCCTTTGTGGCTGGCATTCGCCTGGAAGCAGCTGCCGCAGAAACAGCCCCCGATGTGACGGGGACAGGGCCAATTCATCTCATCGCGTATGAAACCAGTACCACCTGGAGACACAACCAGCCCATCAGCCTGACGCTGCATTGGTGGTTAAGCCAGCCGGTAGAGACAGATTACACGGTGTTTATTCATCTGCGAAATCCGGCAACGGGTGAACAGGTATTAGAAGCGGATGGCCCGCCACTCACTGGCTGGTACCCCACCTCGTGGTGGGCAGCGCCGGAGCGGGTGATAGATAGCCATACCTTCACCCTGCCACCAGCCGTACTACCCGGTGATTATGATCTATTTGTCGGTTGGTATGATCCGATGACTGGCATTCGCCTGGGTGAAGAGATTCGGCTTGGCCCCATTGAGGTATTGCCATGAAGCGGCATTGGCGGTGGGCGATTTTAATCGCTTTGATGCTGCTTGGTTTTGGACTGCGCCTCTACCAGCTTGAGGCGCAGTCGATGTGGTCAGATGAAGGCTTGAGCCTGTACCGCGCCCGCCAACCGCTGCCAGAACTGCTTTCTGGCAGGATTGTTATTGATGGCCAAGCCAGTCAGGATACCAACCCACCTCTCTATTTTGTGCTGCTGCACGGGCTGCGGGCATTGGCGGGCGAGTCGGTCTTTGCTCTGCGCTACCTGGGCGTACTGGCGGCGCTGCTTAACCTGCCGCTGCTGTACCAAATTGGGCGGCGATTGGGTGGCTGGCAGCTGGGCATTGGGGCTGTTTTTTGGCTAACCATTTCACCCATTCACGTCTGGCAAAGCCAGGATATGCGCAACTACACGCTGCTGCTGCTATGGAATTTACTGTCGGTTTATGCCTTGAGCCAGGTGGTGAGGCTGTCGCGCAACCAGGGCAGCGGCGCGTTCAGAAATTGGTTATTGCTGTGGGTAACGGCCGTTTTGGCAGGCATTTATACCCATTATTTTGGCTTTTTTGTTTTAGCGTTTGGCGTGTTGGCGCTGGCCATCTGGGTTTTGTGGCGGTGGCAGGGCTGGCCTCCACCCCGATGGCTTATCTTGGCGGTGGGCGGCACCGGGCTGGTCATGCTGCCGCTGCTGCTGGTAGCGCTGGGACGATTCCAGGGCGCACCGCAGGTTGATTTTGTTTTTGTGCAGCCGCTAAACTTTATCTCCCATGTGTTTAGCGTGTTTGGAGTGGGCATCAGCCGGAACGTAGTGCAGCCGTGGTGGCGGGTTGCCCCGGTGCTGCTGCTGGCCTGCTGGGGGCTGTATCGGTTGTGGCGTGATGGTCGAAAAACGGCCGTTTTCCTCCTCTTCGGTTACTGGTTTGTGCCGCTGTTTCTGTTGGAAACGCTCTCGTACTTCAACCCACTATACAACGGCGCGCGCCATTTGATTATGAGTTTACCGCCCTTTGTGCTGCTGCTGGGAACGGCCGTTTACACGCTTACGCCCGCTTCAACCACACCCTCTGGCCGGGCTGGCTGGTTCCGCCTGGAGCGCACGGTTGTCGCAGCGCTGGCATTGGCCATAATGATTAGCCAGGCAGAGTGGCTGCATCAGCAGTTTACCTCCCCCAGCCTGATCAAAGATGACATCAAGGGAGTGGCCCAATTTCTGAATGAGGTAGCCCAGCCCGAAGATGCCATTGTGCTGCACGACACGATTATCGGTTTTGTGTTTGATTATTATTATGAAGGTGAAGCGGCGTGGACGGCCGTTCCGGCCTGGGGCCAGCGTGACGAGCAAATCGTAACAGCTGCCCTGGAAGCCATCGCCGACGGCAAAGAGCGAATCTGGTTCGTGACTGAGCCTCGACCTCGAATTGGCCTCTCGGCTAACGTGCTGCCAGCCTGGGCCGATGACCAGTGGATTCCATTTTGGCAGCGGCGTTTTCCCGCGTTGTGGCTGGGAACGGCCGTTAAGGGATATACTGTCAATCCTGTCATCAACAACTTGCCGCCAGCCGCAGCCAGCCTGGACCTTCAGTGGGAAAATGGTCTGCACCTGGCTGGCGTACAATCACCTGCCGAAGCCCGTGCTGGCACTGTTTGGCAGCCCCGTTTTTTCTGGTTCCGTTCAGATTCCGCCGTAGAAGAGATTACCGTATCTCTGCGATTCATTGATACACAGGGCCAGATGTGGCTCCAAGATGACCAGCCATTGTGGCCTCATTTCCCACTTGCGCAGTGGCCGCCAGAGCAGTTGGTGCAGGTGCAGCCGTTGATCAATCTGCCAGCGGGCCTGCCACCGGGCAGCTACCAGGTGATGCTGCGCCTGGTCAACCGGGCCACACAGCAGCCCATCGCCACAGCGGCTGGACCAATCGACCGGCTACTGCTTGAACAGTTAACGGTTCAGGCCGCTTCTGCACCCGCCGATCTGACAGATTTGCCAGATTTCACCTCCCAATCTGTCCGTATAAACCGTGAGATCAGCTTGCTGGGCTTTACATTGCCAAACGAACCACACCGACCAGGCCATCTGGTACCACTCAGCTTGTATTGGCACGTATGGCAGCCACCCACTGCCAACTACCAGCTGTTGGTGGAGATGGTTGATCCGGGCGGCAAAGTAACGCAATCGGTCGTTACCGCGCCAACCCGCCTGGATTATCCCACATCGGCGTGGCAGGCGGGGGACCTGCTGCAAAGTCAGGTAAGTGTAACAGTTCCGGGCCAGGCCGATCTGGTTCAGTCGGTTCGTATCACGCTGCTAGAGCCAGACGGCCGTACCATTCATCGGCCGATTCAGTTGGGCCAGGTACAGGTAGTGCCCTGGGAATTCAGGGCCGAGCTGCCGCCAATCCAGACGCCGCTAGAGGCGACGTTTGGCGAGCCGCCATTTGCCAATCTGGCGGGATATGAGCTGCTTACCAATACCGTACAGGCGGGCGAAATGCTCACCCTGACACTTTTCTGGCGCACTGAAATACCGCTGAATCGGAATCTGACTATTTTTGTACACGTAGCCGATGATGAAGAATTTTTAGTAGGACAAAGAGACAGTATCCCCGTTAATGGGTCTCGCCCGACAAACAGCTGGCGCGGCGGTGAGGCATTGGTAGATACGCATACCTTCCAGATTCGCCCAGAAACCGGGGTTGGTACCTATAAGTTGTGGGTTGGTTTTTACGATCCGTCAACGAACGAACGCTTGCCGGTAATATTGAATGGCGTGGCGCAGCCAGACGGCCGTCTTTTTCTGACTGAATTAGAGGTACGGTAATGCCTACCCTCCCCCTGGTTAGGGAGGGGGAAGCAGTAAGTTATTAAATTTCGGTTCCTGAAGGCTAATTATTTGCGGCTAAACGGCCGTTTCCAATGGAGTCGTCTGCCAGTTCAGAGTATAATAAAGGCGAGGTTCAGCAAAAAAGAAAGCCTATGCCAGAATTACCAGAAGTTGAAACCGTTGTCCGGGCGCTGCGCCAGCCACTCATGGGTCGAACCATCACGGGGGTGCGCAACGATTGGCCGCGCCACATTGGCACCCCCAGCCTGGATGAACTGCGTGCCCGTATTCACGGCTGTCGTATCGAAGCGATCCATCGACGCGCCAAATATCTCGTTTTTAGCCTCACCCAGGGCGAAACGTTGATCGCCCATTTGAAAATGTCGGGGCATCTAGCCGTGGTAGCGGCGGCGCAGCCAGCCGACAAGCATGTGCACACCGTCTTTGAGCTGGACAACGGCCAGGAACTGCGCTTTCGGGACATTCGTAAATTTGGCCGGGTGCATCTGGTAAATGATCCAAACCAGATTTTGGGCCAGCTTGGGCCAGAACCGCTAGAGGCAGCTTTTACCCCAGATCTGTTGCAGGCGCGGTTAAACGGCCGTACCCGTGCCCTTAAGCCATTGCTGCTAGATCAACAGCTCATTGCTGGTATAGGCAACATTTATGCCGACGAAGCGCTGTTTTATGCGAAGCTGCATCCCACGCGACCCGCCAATACGCTCAGCCAAAACGAGATTAGCGCCCTTCATGCGGCCATTCAAAAAGTGCTGCGGTTGGGCATCGAGCGTGAAGGAGCCAGTATTCAGCTCTATGCAAAGCCAGACGGCAGCAAGGGGGATATGCAAAATGCGGTAGCAGTTTTCCGGCGCACGGGCGAACCTTGTTACGAATGCGGCCGTCCGGTTGAACGTATTGTCTTGGGCGCACGCAGCACCCACTTTTGCGCCTTTTGTCAAAAATAATATCTGGCCATATTTGGATGATCTAAGAGGAAGTCATGCAAAACGAAATTGAAATTATGCGGGTTTTACGCCTACCACCGATGGGAAAGCTGGTTGTCAGCTTCAATAATGAGCGTTATGAATCCATCACCGATATTTCCCAGGCGAACGTACGCCAGCTGATGCAGGCTGCCATTGGGGAATTGATTCTCTTTGCTGGAGGATACCAAAATTTGGTGGATGCTGGCGTTGCGCCACCCCTGGCGCCCAAGTCACCTGCCGCCGGCACTGGCCAAATTCAGGACGATGAAGCCTCCAGGTTTGTCAGCCAGTTGGAGCAAGAACGGGACGCGATAAAATCTGCCAAACCAAAGCCCACCGTCTCGCTGCTGGCCAACTTGCGGCCCCGGCCTGCCAGAAACGAGGCCAGCGCCAACAAAATGATGAGCCTGGTGGAACAGGTTGATACCATTTTGCAGCGTTATTTACTCACCGAACCCGAACTGGCCGAACGCAAGATTCATCTGGTGCAAGATCCCAGCGGTGGTCTAGTCATCGAAGTGGATGGCAAGCAGTATGACCGACCACGCGAAATTGAAGACCCCCGTATTCAGCTGATGATCAAGCAGGCCTTAAAAGAGTGGGAAGCGACCTGATTCGATTGGGGTGATAGCAGGCTGGGCAGAACGGCCGTTTACCGCTGAGGTTCGGCCAGAAGCATCTCAAACTTATTTACCAACGCTTGCCTGCCTGCCTGAGGCAAAAAAGCGGCATTGGCTGCGGTAAAAATGGTTTGGCGCAAAGCGGGAAAGCCAATTTGCAGCTTTTGCAAGGCAATCTCATACTCATTTGTCAGGGTTAAGTTGCTAATGCTGGGATCATCCGTGTTGATGGTTGCATTCAGGCCCACATCCAGCATATCCACCAGAGGGTGATGATTCATCTGATGCACCACCCCCGTTTGCAAATTGCTGGTAAGGCAAACCTCAAAAGCAATTTGTCGCTCTCGCACCAGTTGTAAAATTTCAGAATTTTCCAAGGTGCGCACCCCGTGCCCAATACGATCGGCAAAAAGGTCTAAAACAGCTTCGCGCACGCCATAGGCGCTGGCCCACTCCCCCGCATGAACGGTAATGCCCAACCCAACTTCTTTGGCTTCCTTGAACAGGGGCGTAAACGGCCGTGAAGGAAACTTCACCTCATCCCCGGCCAAATCCAGCCCAACGATCCCTTTACCAGCTCGCTCAAACGCAATTTCGGCTACTTGCCGCGCCTGGGGTACCGGGTCGTGCCGCACCAGAGTCACAATCAGCCCAACCTGAATATCAAAATCGGCCTCAGCCTGGCTGACAGACTCAATGACCCAGTCGGTGGCGTCTGCCAGGGAAAAGCCCCGCACCCGGCACAGCGCCTGGGGGCTAAAGCGGAGTTCTAAATATTTCACGTTATCCAGGGCAGCATCGGCTACGGCTTCGTAAACAAGTCGGCGAATTAATTCTGGGGAGCGATAAAAATGGCGCAGCACCTCAAATTTACCCAGGAAAGCTTCGTGGGTGGCGGGATCATTTGTTATCTGGACAAACGGCCGTAACGCTTCCAAATCTGTGCTGGGCACATTGAGATGATGCTGTCGGGCAATTTCTAACAAGGATTCCAGCCGCAAAGAGCCTTCTAAATGTCTATGCAAATCAATTTTGGGCAGCGTTTTTAAATCAGCCACAGTTTGTTCTCGTTTTTCTACCAACACAAGTTTTCCTGTTTTTGCAAGTTGCGATTATAGCTTGTTTACCTGCCGTGTCATTTATCACAATATTAGCCACAGAGAGCACAGAGCTTTAAGAGATAAAACTTCAAACTTCACTTTATCCAGCAAGCATTCGTGGTTTTTTAGAGGAGACGACATGAGCGCAAGCTCAACACCATGAATGAAAATCAGCAGCTTTCGCAGATTTACAAGACTTTTATCTGCGTTCATCTGCGTCCTGTTTACGAAGGAACATGCTGCACTATTATTATGGTTCTGGCACGGTCTCTGCAATAACTTGGTTTACATTTACAATCGGGAGGGTGAAAAAGAAGGCGCTCCCCTTATTCAATTCGCTTTCTACCCAAATTTTTCCTTCGTGGGCATCAATAATGCGCTTGACAATAGCCAGGCCAATGCCGGTGCCACCAAACCGACGACGAGAAGAGCCGTCTATCTGGTAAAAGCGTTCAAAAATTCGCTGATGCTTTTCAGTAGGCATGCCAATGCCTTCATCCACCACAGAAACCAGTACTTCCTGGCCATTCTCGGCCATGGAAAGGCGAATGGTACCGCCATCGGGGCTAAATTTGAAGGCGTTGCCAATTAAATTGTCCAGCACCTGATTTATACGGCCCTTGTCTATGCGCACCGAACCTTTTTGCCCTGGCGGAATGGAACTTACAATAGACAATCCTTTTTTGTCGGCAACGAGGCGGTGATTGATAACGGCCGTTTGCAGCAAATCCACCATCGATGTGACCTCAAGCTGCAAATTGCCAGCATCAATCCGCTGGAGCGTAATAATATCTTCAATAATACGGGTAATATCGTCTGTCTTGTCTGAGACAATCTGCAAATATTCCTGCTGTTCCGGCGTTAACAGCCCCTTATCGCCGTCCATCAGCAAATCGACATACCCCTTCACAAAGGTGAGCGGGGTTCGCAGTTCATGCGACACATTTTGCACCAGCTCATCCTTCAGGCGGTCACTTTCTTTCAGCTCATTGTAGGCAACAGCCAGTTCGGCGGCTCGCTCTTCCAGCTCCTCAAACAGGCGGGCATTTGCAATAGCCACACTCACCTGGGCAGCGGCAATCGTCATCAACTGAGTGTCGGATTCGGTAAAGGCATAAGGTCTATCGCTGTCGATGGTTAACGTACCGACTGGCTTGTCACGCACAATTAAGGGCACCACCAGCAAGCTGCGCACCCGCTCATCAAAAAACAGGAAGTCTGGATCAGAGTAAGAATCACGGATGTAGACCAATTCCGCACCCTGCACCACCACCCCAGAGATACTTTCACTCAGCTGCATACGGGCGTTCATAAATTGCGGGTTGATGCCTACGGCCGCTTTCACCAGCAAACCATCGCCGTCTTCAGTGAGCATGGTAATGGTGCTGGCGCGGGCATTCAGGAGGCCCTGCAAAATTTGCACCGTGGTTTGCAGCACCGATTGCAGCTTCAGATTGCCGGTTACCTGCTTGGCCATATCTACCAGGGCAGACATATCCCGCAAGCGGCGCTGCGACTCTGCAAACGAACTGGCATTACGGATGGCCACGGCCGCCTGCTCGGCCAATAAATTTAGCAGCAGCAGCTCATCTTCAGAAAAGGTGTGGGGGTACAAATAAGTGGCGGTAAAAGCACCAATAACCTTATCGCCATACTTCAGCGGAAAACCAGCAATCGCGTAAATGCCCCAGCTGCTGGCCGGTTCGCTTTGATAAAAGGGATGATTGGGTGCGTCATTAATGACGATGGGACGCCCTTCCTGCACCACGGTGGAGGTTAGGCCAGAACCGGCCGGGCGCACCTTAGCCACGGCTGCGGTACGACGGCCGTCTCGCCACAGCGCCGATCCGTTGGAAAACATTTGCGTCTCGGAATCGTACAAAAAGATATGCAGATTGGTGGCTGGAATCAGCTTCAGGGCAGATTCGGTAATGGTATCCAGTACCACATTGAGCTGCAGCGGTTCATTCAGCCGCAAAACAATATCGTGGAAAGTGGATAACTCTTCAATGCGGCGCTGCGCCTGCCCAAACAGATGGGCATGTTCAATCGCCACAGCCGCTTGCCCGGCCAAATTCTGAGCCAGACGCAGCTGTCCCTGCATATAATTGCGTGGTTCGGCTACATCCCCCAGAGCCAACAGCCCCAATACCTTGTTCCGGCGCACCAGCGGCACCAAAATGACAGATTGCAGGCCAGCAGCCCGGAGCAAATCCAGGCCATCCTGATTCCCGGGAAGGTCGGCACGTAAATTTTCTATTTGGTGCGTTTCAAACACCCGCTGAACCACATTGTAGGAAGCCAGATTTTCTATGTTACTCAAACCAACCAACACATCTTTTTCGTCTTGGGTAAGGTATTTGATGGAAACCTGATTTTTGTGGGCAGCGGGATAGAGTGTTTGAAAATCCTCGTTCCAGACGAAAATGGTGCAGCTGTCTACCTGTAAAGCCCGTACCATTTCTGAGACGACGGTTTGCAGCACAAAATCCTGGTCCAGATTGGCCGTCATGGTGGCGCTGGCCTGGTACAGGGTGCTTAGTTCAGCCAGCTGCTGCTCTGTTTGCTGGAAGAGCATGGCGTTTTGAATCGCCACGGAGGCGTGGGCAGCCAGAGTAGAAGCCAGCCATTCCACTCGTTGGTCAAAGGCGCTGGCAATCTGGCTGTCAAAAATGAGGATGCCAAGCAAAACACCCCCCGCAGAAAGCGGCACGCCCATCCAGGAACGGGTGTTTGCGGTGTGGGGCATAGGCTGCCAACGAGCATCGGCACGCACATCGTCGATGCGGATAAGCTCTTCTTTGCTGATAATGCTTTGCACCAGGGGATGATTACGCCAGGCGGCTTCTGCTTCTTCAGCGGTGACCACAACGGGGCGGTCGTAAAAATCCCGGCTGGAAACAAGTTTCAGCTCCTCGTCTGAAAGCAAAAAGGCGAACGCGTTGTTGTAAGAAACAACGTTTCCCAGGGCCAAGAGCAGGTGGTTGACGACGGATTCGGCTTGCAATGAGGTGCTGATAACGGCAATGGCCTGACGCAGGGCAACGGCCGTTTGATAATCATGTGCTCCCCGGTCTACCAGCTCACGAGTTTGGGTGAATAACCGGGCATTTTTAATAATGACGGTGATATGGGCAGCAACGGCCGTTAACGTCTGAAAATCGGAGGCATCAAACGCATCTGGCACGTCACTCTGAATTGAAATAGCGCCTAAAACCTCTCCATGCAGCCGCATAGGCACACAAATAATGGAGTGGGGCGCCCCGTCGCCGCTGATGCCAGGCACCGGTTTTTCTTCGTGCGGCCAGTTGTCGGTAGCAAAAGGGACATTGTTATTAATAACCCAGGCAACCAGGCTGTCTTTATCACCCAGCGGAATGGGCTGGCGCGTAATACGCTTATGATTTTCCAAAACGCAAGGAAATTCGATGATCTCTTCGTTGGAGTCTACCATAGCGATGTAGCAGGTAGGCGGGGTAAAAATATGAAGCAGCTGGTCATGAATCTCTTGCAGGGTTTGCTGCAATGGCTTGAGCACCCGCACAGATTCAGTAACGTGGTAGATGGTCTCCAGCTGGTTGGCCCGCTGCCACGCTTGCTGCGAGAGCTGCTGGTGGCTCAGCGCCACCCCAATATAACCAGCGACGAGAGAGAATACGGCCGTTTGCAACCGCATATCTGCCACCGAAGACGCCATAACCTGCAAAATAGCCCGAACCTGGTTTAGTTCACTCTTCACCGGCAAAAGAAGCTGGCGCTCTTGCAGCAGCAGCCGCATCTCGGTTACATTTTCCAGATTGCTGTCCGCATCAACGGGAAGCCAACCGCTGGGAGAGCCAAACAGGGTATGCAAAGCTTTGGGCTTGCCGCCAACATCACACAAAACCAGCCTGGCCTGGCAGCCGGGAAATGCCTGGGTAAAAGTGGCTGCAATGCGGCCCGTAATTAAATCAAATGAGTGATGCTCAATGAGGGCCTGACTGATTTGGGTCAGCAAGGTTTGCTGCGCGGCAGAAGGCAGCAGCTGCTGCTGCAAAAATGGGCTGAGGGCCAGTAAGCTGGCCACCAATGCAGCCAGATCAGGATTGGTTGGTGTGGCGGTAAATTGTAAAGCATAGCCTGTCTGCCCAATCCACCACAGATTACGCCCATTTTCGATCTCAGGCACAATCAACAGCGATTCAACGGCCAGATGCTGCTGCACAAATGGTTGTAACACAGCATAAACAGCCTCCCAGGAGGTGGCAGCCTGTAAGTTTTGTTGCAATAAGTTGAGTGCGTAAAGCGCATCGTTACGGTGGGGCATAGGCCAATCAGACTGATATTTCAGGATTTACACAATTTAGAAAAAGACCTGACAGATTTGCAAAATGTTCATCAAAACCTATCAGGTCTGTGTAAAACCCAAATTTCAATAAAATTTGGTTTCGTTGTATTGTCAGGTGCGACGCACTTTTTCTAGACCGATTTGCCTTGAGGCTGTTTGGGGAAAGCGCGTCGCACCTCTGCAAAAGTGTCTTGTCTACAAACATTCAACATGTAACCATGTTTTAGTTGAGTCGTCAATTATCCATAGTGAAAGAGGCGTAAAAAGTTATCGAACCAACCTAATGTTCCACACTTCTCTGTATTTCTATCTAACGATGCAATTTAGCTACCTACGACGACCACGCTTTTTGCCAGATGTCGTTGCAGCTCCGGCAGGCCGGCCATTTGCCCCAGATGGCTGCGACGCTGCCAAATCTTGCTTCATGTGGCACTGCTTATACTTCTTGCCGCTGCCACAGGGGCACGGATCGTTACGGCCCACTTTGGGCATATCGCGCCGGAGCTCAACACCACGCCCTTTTTCCCGCTTCACCACCTGGTAGCCAGCCTCGCGGGCCTGGGTCTGGTAAGCTACCTCAGCTTCATGTTGCTGAATAAAGGAACGATGCTGCTCCACCTGGAAGAAAAAGCGATCCACAATGTTTTGCTCGATGTTGTTGCGCATATCGTTAAACATTTGGGCCGAACGAATTTTGTACTGCACTTTGGGATCTCGCTGCCCCACCGCCTCCAGGCCAATTTCGCGCCGCAAATCGTCGGCGGCGGTTAGATAATCGCGCCACTCCCGGTCGATAGAGTTGAGCAGCAGCAAGCGCTGGAAATTGCGGTATTCTTCTTCGCCGATCTGGTTGCGCCACTTTTCTTGCTGTTTGCTGACGTACGCTTTCAGGGCCACTTCAAGCTGTTCGCCCTCCAGAGCAGAAAGGGTATCTAGCAGCAGCTGACGCAAAGCGGCGTTGGCCTGGTTAGAAAAGCGGGTTTGGCGGTATTCGGCCGTTTTCAACGACAGCCCATCCAGCGCAAACTGCGAAAAGGCGTGATTCAGCTGTTCCTCAGATTCTTGCCAGATTCGATCCCGTTCGGCCGTTGGCATCTCTACATGGTCTGCCACAAACTCGTTGTAAAAATTTTGCACGCTGGCCACGTATTCGCGCCGTATATTTTCCTTGGCCTGTACCTGCCCCGATTTACGGGCCGAAAGGCTGCCCAAATTGGGGATGGGGGGGAGCAAAGGCAAGAAACGACCCATTGCTCGCAGCAGTTGGTAAATATTGGCCCCGTTTTCTTCATTTTCGTAGACCAATATCATCAGCCGATCTACCAGCTTGTTACTTGAAAGCTCGCTCAATTCGGCTTTGTCGATGTTAACAATATCGGGCAGCAGACCGCGCAGCCGGGCCACAACCGCAGTGAGGTTGATCGCATCGGTTGCTTCAGTGGTGAATTCGGCCACAACCCGTTCAATTTCAGTTCGGACAAAGGGCACGTAATTATCTACGTAATTATCCACCAGCTGAGCAATGGCTGTGGCAAAGGCATCATCAATCCGGTCATCATAATCGACGCCTTCACCCATTAAAATGGCGCGGCGTTGGTTGTAGATAGCCATACGCTGACGGTTCATCACATCATCGTATTCCACTATATTTTTGCGCATGTCGAAGTTGTACCCTTCTACACGCTCCTGAGCACTTTCAATCATACGGTCCAAAACGCCAAATTCCAGGGGCATATCCTCTGGAATGTTGGACAGCAGCCCTTTAGACATCCAGCTTTTCAGGCGTTCACCACCAAAGCGGCGCATCAAATCATCTTCCAGCGACAAGAAGAAGCGGGAAGAGCCGGGATCGCCCTGGCGAGCGGCCCGACCGCGCAGCTGGTTGTCGATGCGGCGGGATTCATGCCGTTCGGAGCCAATGACGTGCAGGCCACCCAGCCGCCACACCTCCCGGCGTTCGCCTGCGGTTCCTTTTTGCAAATCGTCGATCTTATCGATCCATTTCTGCGAGATACCGGGCACGGCCTGGACAACTTTGACAGCTTCTTCTTTGTTTCCGTTTAACACGGCCCGAATGAGGGCGGCACGAGCGTTGTAGTGCTGCTCGAACAGGACTTCGGCTATAAATTGGGCCAGGAGACCATTGTCGCCCTGGGCACGCTGGTAGCCCACATAGAGATCGCGCAGCCGTGTAGCTTCCTCGACAAGCGCCACGTCTTTATCCAGCTGTTCCAGGTAGTCGCGGGCTTCGCCAAGGTGGCCACTGGTGATCAGGCGCAGCACCTGGCGAATTTCGTTGTATTCCAGCTGGTACTGTTCGCCCAGCACGCGGGCCAGGTAGCCCATAACTTGCAGCTCTTCGATTTCGACCAGAGCGGCATCCAGCTTTTCTTTTTCGGCAATAAGCCAGGGAACCAGGTCGTCGTCTAACTTATTGTTGCGGTTGGTATATTCCTGGGCAGCGGTTTCACCTTCTTCCAGGTATTTGAAGATGAGTTGGGTGAGTAACGGCCGTTTAAACATCTCCCGTTCCATCATCTCAGCCGCCATACCTTCCGGGTTGCCGCCCAGCAAAATATCGGTACCACGACCCGCCATGTTGGTAGAGATCGTCACAGCCCCTTTGCGCCCCGCCTGGGCCACCACGAGCGCCTCCGACTGATGAATCTTGGCATTCAGCACCGTATGCGGAATTTTGGCTTCACTGAGCAGCCGATCAATCGTTTCCGAATGCTCGACAGAGGTCGTGCCCACCAAAACGGGTCGCCCCATTTCTACCATGCGCTGCACCTCACGGATGATTGCCTTATCTTTGGCCCCTTCGTTGCCATAAATCTGGTCTGGATGATCCAGGCGTTTGTAAAATTTTGGGTTGTTGGTTTGCGGATCCAGGTAGACAATCTGATCAGAATTTTCAACCTTTTCTTTTTTCTCTACCAGACCCAGAATATTGTTGTCCACAATATATTGCACATTGGTGGGCAGAGGCGTCACGCCCAATTTGTAAATCTTGTCGAACTCTTCAGCGTCGGTAAGAGCGGTACCGGTCATACCGGCCAGCTTTTCAAACAGGCGGAAATAGTTTTGCAGGGTAATGGTAGCTACCGTCACGGTTTCCCGCTGAATCTCTACCCCTTCTTTCGCCTCAATCGCTTCATGCAAACCCTCAGAATAGCGCCGACCGGCCATTAAGCGACCGGTAAAATCATCCACGATGATAACTTCGCCGTTTTGCACCACGTACTGCACGTCTCGCTTGTACATGTATTGCGCTCTCAGGGCATTATCCAGGTAGTAGGTCAGGTGGAAAAAGCGAGGATCATACAGGCCGTCGCCTGCGTCGGGATCAATTTCGGGGATGCGCTGCTCAATTTCAGCAATCCCCATATCGGTCAGGCTGATGGACCGGCTTTTTTCGTCCAAATCGTAATGGCCGTTGGGCTCTTCTTCCTCTTCGGCCGTGTTGCGCTTTAAGCGGCGGACATATTCAGCAAAGCGACTGTATTCTTTGCCGGAACGGTCGGCCGGGCCAGAGATAATGAGCGGCGTCCGGGCTTCATCAATCAACACATTGTCCACCTCGTCGATGATGGCAAAAACGAGGTCTCGCTGCACCAGCTTGTCGCGGCTGGTAGCCATGTTGTCGCGCAGATAATCAAAGCCAAACTCGCTGCTGGTACCATAGGTAATGTCGGCCAGATACGCTTGCCTGCGGGTGCTGGGCCGCCAATGCACCAGTCGTTCATCTTCCAGTTCAGCACCGGGATTAACGTAGTCTGGATCATACAAAGCGGAGAATTTTTGCGGGCCAATACAGCCCACGGTTAAGCCCAGCAGATTAAAAATCTTGCCCATCCAGCCACCATCACGGCGGACCAGATATTCGTTGACCGTTACCAGGTGGACGCCACGACCCGTGAGGGAATTAAGGAAGAGGGGCAGCGTGCCTACCAGGGTTTTGCCTTCACCGGTGCGCATTTCGACCACATCGCCACGGTATAGCAAAATGCCGCCCATGATTTGCACGTCGTAATGGCGCAGGCCAGTGGTGCGTACGGAGGCTTCACGCACCAGGGCGAAGGCTTCGGGCAGCAGGTCGTCCAGGGTTTCCCCGGCGGCGTGGCGGTCTTTAAGTTCGGCCGTTTTGGCCCGCAAGCCGTCATCGGAAAGCTGCTGCAATTGTGGCTCTAAATCGGCCACAGCCTGCACGGTAGGTTTTAGACTATCAATGATTTTCTGGTTGGGATCACCAACAAATACAGATACAAGTTTTTTAAACATAAGCCTACTTCATCATTTATAAGGTTAACCTAGCAAAAGAGGGTCAGTGTACCAGGAATGCCTTAATTTTATGTTAGAGAGGAAACGGCCGTATCGCCACCCTCACCCACGTTACTCATTAAACAATTCACCCACGCTGCGCCCTTCATGCGAACGCACAATCACCTCGCCCAGCAGTTCCGCTACCGATAAAACGGTAATGTTGGGCAGCATCTTCTCTGGCGGAATCGGTATTGTGTCGGTGGTGACAATCTCTTTAATAGGCAGCTGGCTCAGCCGCTCTGCCGCCGGGTCAGACAGCACCGGGTGGGTAAAGGTAACATAGACATCTTTAGCTCCCTGCGCTTTAACCAGCTGCACTGCCTGTTGAATTGAACCGGCCGTATCCACCAGATCGTCCACAATGATTACATCCTTATCGGCCACATTCCCGATGAGCGCCAGCGCTTCCCGTTCGTTTCTGTTACCGATGCGCCGCTTTTCCACAAAAGCCAGCGGCAAATTCAGATCGACAGCGAAATTGCGCCCCTGTTTAGCAAAACCTAAATCTGGCGTCACCACCACCGCATCCAAATTTTTCTCCAAAAAATATTCTACCTGAATATGAAAAGCGGTGAGCGAATCGCCAGGGATTTTGTAAAAACCCTGAATTTGCGCCGCATGGAGATCAATCGTCATCCAGCGGTCTGCCCCAGCTACTTCGATAAGATCGGCCAGCAGCCGGGCAGAAATGGGCACACGGGGCTGATCTTTTTTGTCGCTTTGGGAGTAGGCCATGTAGGGCACCACCACCGTAATGCGCCCGGCAGAGTCTCGCTTGAGGCAGTCGATGGCGATCAATGTTTCCATGATGTTGCGATGGACAGGGCGAACATGGCTCTGGATCAGATAAACATCCTGACCTCGCACGCTGCCATGCAACTTGACAAAGAGGTTTTCGTTGGGAAATTCCACAATATCCCAGCCGCTCAGGGGAATTTTTACGTATTCTGCAATTCGTTGTGCCAGTTCAGGGCAGCCCGAACCGGCGAACAACTTAATATCACCGTATGCCATCATAAGTCAATACTTGTTACCTTTACGTTCGCGTTCTGTTTTGGCGAAGAGTTGATGTACGGCCGTATACGGGTCTACTTTTCGCTCGGCAACGGCCGTTAACAGCGTTTCCTTAACATCCTGCGGCACAGACGCCTGAAATTGGGCCATAAAGCGCAGCTGCAAAAGCATCTCCACCTCGCGCCAGCTGCGCTCTTTTTCACGCTGGAGCCATTCGCCACTTTGGCGCAAATGCGTCATATGCTGGCCCAGCATCTTGGCCAGCGCCGTCATCCCTTTTCCCTCGGTAGCCACGGTTTCCAGAACGGGAATATCCCAGGCGGCGCTGCCATTGTCCTGGGATCTGGTTGATGAAATACGGCCGCTTTGCCGCGTACCACCCACTGGCCCCAAATGCAGCATCATCTGCAAAGAGCGCACCGTGCGGTTCGCACCCGGCCTATCCGCCTTGTTGACCACCAAAATATCGGCAATCTCCAAAATACCTGCCTTGATCGACTGAATTTCATCCCCCATACCCGGCGCTTCAATGACAACTGTGGTATGAGCGGCATTGGCTATATCCACCTCCGCCTGACCCGCTCCCACCGTTTCCACCAGGATGTAGTCAAAACCAGCCGCATCTAGCACCTTGATCACTGAAGCGGTGGCCCGCGCCAACCCGCCCAGGCTGCCCCGCGACGCCATGCTGCGAATATAGACGCCGGGATCGCCAGATAAATCACGCATCCGTACGCGGTCGCCCAGCAAAGCGCCCCCGGTAAATGGGCTGCTGGGGTCTACCGCAATGATGCCAATGCGAACCTCTTGCTGGCGCAAGGTTTTTACCAGCGCGTTCACCACGGTGCTCTTACCTGCACCCGGCGAACCGGTGATACCCACCACATGCGCTTTGCCGGTGAATGGGTAAAGCGCCTGAATTGCCTGCTCGGCTGCTGTCGGGCTGTTTTCAACCTGGGTGATCAGCCGGGCAATGGCCCGAATCTGCCCCTGGCGCACCTGTTCCAGCAGCTCTTTCACGCCGCGTCCTCAGCCGGAGAAGTACCAATTGAATCCCAGATAAAGGCGATGATCTCTTCTGTGCTGGCACCGGGACCAAAAATACCGGTGACGCCCCACTCTTTAAGAACGGGCAGATCATCATTAGGAATGATGCCGCCTAAAAAGAGGGGCACATCCTGCATCTGATTGGCGTGCAAAAGTTCCACAATGCGCTGTACCAGCGGCATGTGCGCCCCAGACAAAATACTCAGGCCGATGGCGTCGGCATCTTCTTGCAGGGCGGCTTCGACCACCATCTCTGGCGTCTGGCGCAGGCCGGTGTAGATGACCTCCATACCGGCGTCGCGCAGCGCTCTGGCAACAACCTTGGCACCCCGATCGTGGCCATCCAGGCCCGGTTTGGCGATTAAAATACGCGGTTTTGTGTGTTCCATAGCTCTGCTTACTCCAAAACAATGTGGGTTGTTGTGGGCTATTTTTCAAAAATCCAGGTTTGATTATACCGACTGAAATGAGGTTTTGCGAGAGCAGAGCTGCTTTTACATAATCTCCTCTTGCGAATAGAAGGGTTTCTGGTCTATACTGTGCCTGGACGTTATGTCATCTCAAGGAGGATTCTCATGACTCGATCAATTAATAACCGCAAGCAATGGTTCCTCGTCATTCTCCTCTTCGCTCTCTTGTTCGTGACGAGCACACTTTTTGCCAAACCAAGCGCTGCCCAAACAGCAACGGCCGTTGTCAACACCGGAGCGCTCAATGTACGCTCAGGCCCAGGTGTTGAGTATGGCATCGTTACGGTGGTTTACCAGAACAATGTGGTAACCCTTCTGGGACGCAATGCCGACAGTACCTGGGCCTATATCCAGACGGCCACAACGGCCGTTGGCTGGGTAAACGCCAGCACCACCTACATCACCCCCAGCGTGGCCATTAGCAGCCTGCCGCTGGTAACGCCAACGACAGTCACACCCACCACAACGGCGACGGTGACACCGACCTCAACCGGAACGGTCGTTCCCACCACCACCGCTACACCGATACCCACCGCAACAGCAACGGCCGTACCCGTCAGCGGCGCTTCAGCAACGGTCACAACGGGTGCCCTCAACGTGCGCAGCGGCCCTGGCGTAGCCTACAACTCGGTGGCTGTGGTAAACCAGGGCACGGTTGTCAGCCTGATTGGGCGCAACAGCAACAGCAGCTGGGCCAAAATCCGGCTGGCCAACGGCACCGAGGGCTGGGTCAACGTCACGCTCATCACGCCCAACGTGGCCATCAGCAGCCTGCCGGTATTGGATGCACCCAGCGTCACCGCGACGGCGCTGGTTTCCACCGGGGCGCTGAACGTACGCTCTGGCCCCGGGGTAACCTACAGCGTTATCACCGTCGCTTCGCAAGGCCACACGGTGTCGCTGTTGGGACGCAACGCCAACAGCAGCTGGGCCAAAATCCGGCTGGCCAACGGCACCGAAGGCTGGGTCAACGCTTCTCTGCTAACACCCAACGTCAGCATCAGCAGCCTGCCGCTGGCCGACAGCCCGGCAGCCCCGGAACCGCCCGTGCCGGTTGCACCCGGTGCGGTGTTGAGCCTGCGCTCTGGGCCTGGGACAAACTATCCGGTAACGGGTTCGGTGTACCAGGGATTACAGGTTACGGCCGTTGGGCGCAACGCCAACAACACCTGGCTAAAAGTGCAGCTGAGTGACGGCCAACAAGGCTGGATTGGGGCACAATATGTTCAGCTCTCTATTCCCATCGGTAATTTGCCTGTGATGGATGGCACCACCACCACACCAGCCAGCACAGCGACGCCCGCACCTTTGGCCAACGCCGCTACGATTGCCACGGGCATGGCCAACGTGCGCTCTGGCCCTGGCATTGGTTACGGCATCGTCACCACCGCTTCCCAAGGGCAGGCGGTGAGTATGCTGGCTCGTAACAGCATCAGCAGCTGGGTCAAAATTCAGCTGAGTGGGGGCACACAAGGCTGGGTGAATGTTTCTCTACTGTCCACCAGCGTCAGCATCAACAGCCTGCCGGTGGAAGATGTGCCCACCTTGTCCACCTCTGGTTTGGTGAATACGGCCGCTCTCAACGTACGCTCTGGCCCAGGGATAAGTTATGGGGTTACGGCCGTTGTCTACCAGGATCAAGGGGTAGCGCTGCTGGGCCGCACGGCGGACACCAGCTGGCTGAAGATTCGACTCAGCAATGGCGTGGTTGGCTGGGTAAATGCCGCCTACATTCAAACGACAACGACGCTCAACAGCCTGCCGGTGACAAACTAACAAAAGTAATTGGGTAATTGGGTAATTGGGTTCAAATTACCCAATTACTCAATTACCCAATTGCCTAATTACGCTCCTGACAATTTTGGCAACGGCCGTAAAACTCCACCAGGTGACCCTCAACAGCAAAGTTAAACCGCTCTGCCAGCTGCTTGCCAACCTCTTGCAAGCCACACTCGTCAAACTCAAACACCGCATCGCAGCCTGAGCAAATCAGGTGGTGGTGATGTCCCCCATCGAGCAAAATGTAGTGCGCCGCGCCCGTGCCCTGGTAAACAGGGCGAATCAGCCCCAGTTCACTGAGCAGCTCCAGCGTGCGATAAACCGTCATACGACCCACGGTTGTGTCCGTTTTGTGCACCACTTCCAGCAAGCCATCAGCCGTGATGTGGCCACCGCAGCCCAGCAGCGCCTGCACAATCTTCTGGCGCGAGCTTGTGAGCCGGTACCCTTTTTGCTTCAGGGCGGCTTGAATATTGTTTGATCGGGCATCTAAACTATGTTCATTCATATTTCAATTATGTCGCCAGACCAGCCCGCGCTCCGGGGCAAACAGGTAGGCCAGGGTAAATATCAGCGTGGCGACAAGCACCACCGACGGGCCAGAGGCGATATCGAGATAGTATGACGTGTATAAACCGGCTGCGCCAGAAAATGCGCCAATCCCGGCGGCGATAAACATCATCGGCGTCAGGCGGCGGGTAAGCAGCGAGGCAGCCGCAGCGGGCGTGACGAGCATCGCCACCATCAGAGCAATGCCTACGACTTGCAGCGACACCACAATGGTAACGGCAATAAGAATGAGCAGCAGGTAGCGCAAAAAGGTGGCGGGCAGGCGCAGGGTGGCGGCCAAAACTGGGTCGAACGAAATGACCATGAACTCTTTGTAAAAAAAGAAGACGACGAGCAGGACGATCAGGCCGAGAACGGCCGTAACCCACAAATCATTCACCGTTACCCCCAACAAATTGCCAAACAAAAAGTGGGCCAGATCCACGGTGTAATTGCCCGTGGCGGAGAGCATCGCCACGCCCAAAGCAAACGCCCCCGCAAAAATGACGCCAATCGCCGTGTCTTCCTTCACCACGCCGCGACTGCTGAGCGCGCCAATGCCAACGGCCGTAAACACACCCATGATCAACGCCCCCACCGCCAGCGGCCAGCCCAGCAAAAAAGCAGCCACCACGCCGGGCAAAATGGTATGCGCCAGGGCATCGCCAAAAAAGGCCATGCCGCGCAGCACCACGTAGGTGCCCAGCACGGAACAAACAATGCCCACCAGCACAGCGGCAATCAGCGCCCGAACGATGAAGGAAAATTGGAGGGGATCGAGGAGGAGGTTCATACTTTTTTAGCGTAAAAAGTTAAAAGTGAAAAGTAAAAAGTAAAAAGTGGGCATACTTTTCACTTATCACTTTTCACTTATCACTTCATATTCATCATGACCACAGCAGTCGTCCACCAGAATCGCCTGCTCTGCATCTGGCAGGACGTGAACGTGGCCGCCATAGGCCTGGAGCAAATTGTCGGCGGTGAGTACGGCCGTTGGCTCCGCAAAGGCCACGATGCGCCGGTTGAGCAGCATGATTTTGTCGAAGCGGTCGGCGGCAAGCTGCAAATCGTGGGTGGCCACCAGCACCGTGACGCCGTCGGGGCTCAGGTTGTCTAAAATATTGAAGATTGCTTGCTGGCTGGGCACGTCCAGTCCATTGAGCGGCTCGTCCAGCAGCAGCAGTTCCGCCTCCTGAGCCAGGGCGCGGGCGATAAAAACGCGCTGCTGCTGCCCGCCAGACAGCTCGCCAATCTGCTTTTTGGCCAGATGGGTTGCCTCGACACGGGCCAGGCTGTGGCGCACCACCGCCCAATCGGCCCGGCGCGGCCAGCGGAAGAGGCCAATTTGCCCCACCCGCCCCATCATCACCACATCTTCTACCGTTACGGGGAAGCTCCAATCAATCTCGTTGCGCTGCGGCACATAGCCGATGCAAATGTGACCGTCCGGGCCGTGGCCAAAGATGTGAACCTGTCCCTCGCTGGGGTTCAGGGTGCCCACGACAAGCTTGAACAGGGTGCTTTTGCCCGCCCCGTTTGGCCCCACCACAGCAATGCGCTCCCCCCGCTGGGCGGAAAAATCGATATGCTGCAGGGCGTGAAAACGGCCGTTGCTTGCAGCAGCTGCCACCGAACCAGCCTGCGCCCCGGCAGCATACGCTACGGAAACATCCACCATCTGCAAAGAAGGCGTAAGGGGATCGTGGGTCACACCCCGCCCGGCAAGTGCATTCATCAAATGTGTCATATTGATATTTTATATTACTTTGCGGCAATTGGCGATTTATCATTGTCTCAGGGCACCAAATTATGCCCTCGTTATATATCCGGATACATAGAATCAGGCACCAGCATTTCGTACCATAAATGGTGTGGAAACACTTGCAGGGGGATTAATTTCAGGAGAGATTTTACATAATGATAGAAGGTATCACTAATTACAGCATCATACATACCCGGGACCTCACCAAAAAGTTCGCTGATTCAACAGTCGTAAACGAGCTAAATTTGGAAGTTCCGGCGGGCGTGATATTTGGATTTGTTGGGCCAAGCGGCTGTGGCAAAACCACCAGCGTGCGGCTCTTGTTGGGCATCTATGAGCCAGATAGCGGGGAAGCCTGGGTGTTAGAACACTCACCACAAAAATTTGGGCGGCGAGAACGAGCCAGGATTGGCTACATGCCGCAGCAATTTGTTCTGTATCCAGAATTAACCGTTTGGGAAAACCTAAACTTCGCCGCTTCGTTGTATGGCGTACCTATCAACCGAAAAGCACGCCTGGAAGAGCTGCTTGATCTGGTAGAGCTTACCGGGCATGAAAAGAAAACGGTACGCAATCTCTCGGGGGGCATGAAGCGTCGCCTGAGCCTGGCTGCAGCCATTATTCATAACCCGGAGCTTATCTTTTTGGATGAGCCAACAGCCGGGGTTGATCCAGTGTTGCGTCAAAAATTTTGGGAATACTTTCAACAATTAAAAGGTGAGGGACGTACTTTATTTATCACGACCCAATATGTGTCGGAAGCCACTTACTGCGATTATGTGGGTCTGATGGTCAACGGCCGTTTGCTCATGGTAGACACACCGGATGGTTTACGCCGCCGGGCTTTGGGCGGAGATATCATTCATTTACACACAACATCTATCGTGAACCAGGAACAATTTAACGCCTTGAAAGCGCAAGACTTTGTTTTAGCGAGCAAGGTAAGCCGACTGCGCCATAACGGGGTTGAAATTGTGGTAGATGATGCCAGCCTGACGCTGCCGCTGCTGTTGGACTGGTGCAAGATTGAGCAGATTGGGGTGGAATCTGCCAGTGAATACCTGCCCGTATTTGATGATGTTTTTGTGGAACTAATCAAGCAGGAAACGGCCGCTGCGGAGACAGTAAATGGTTAATCAATCCCTACAAATCTTGTGGCAAACAATTATTCGTATTTTTGCTTTTGTTAGTAAAGAAATCCGTGCCATCTTACACCAACCAAGACTTATCTTTTCACTTATTTTAGGCCCATTTTTAATCCTGCTCATTTTCGGCGTGGGCTACCGCGACACGCCCCGCACCTTGCACACATTGTTTGTGGTGCCAGAGAGCAGCGAAATTGCAGATAGAGTTGAAGAGTACGCCACCTCCTTGGGCAGCCGCATCAGCTTTGCGGGGATCGTTCATACCGCGGCAGAAGCCGATCGAAAGCTGCGTGCCGGTGAGGTCGATTTGGTAGTTGTTACACCACTCGATCCCATGGCCGATTGGCAAAACGATGAACAATCCACATTTACCCTGTACCACTCAGAAGTTGATCCGTTTGAGGACGTATATATTCAGGTAATTGGGCAGCGCTATGCAGAAGAAATCAATCGCCAACTGCTGATGGCCGCTCTGGCCAGCAGCCAACAAGAAGCCGGCGTATGGCAGGAAGATGTGGTTGAGGCAAAAACACAAGCTGGCACAGTAAGAGAAGCGTTGGCAGCGGGCAATACGGCCATGGCCCACAGGTCAGCCGAAGCATTAAAAGAAGACCTTAATCTGTTGACTATGGCGGTTAGTTCTGGAATTTCTTTAGTTGCGAGTTTAGAAGAGGCGGGGAGCCAGGCCAACACCACCACGCAGCTGCTTACAGAAATGGAAACCTTGCAAAGCCGGGTAGACGATCTGCTTACATTTACCGAACACAACACCGTGTTAAGTGAAGGCGAGGTCACGGCTGCTGAAATTGAAGCGTCATTGGCAGAGGTAGATGCCCTGCTTTTAACGTTTCAAGAGATGGATACCAACATTTTAGCAGCGCCTTTCCGCAGTGAATCCCTGAGTATCACTGCAGTGCGGATTGAACCGATGCACTTTTATGTGCCAGCGGTCATTGCACTTCTGCTGCAACATTTGGCCATTACTTTGGCGGGTCTCAGCATCATCCGCGAGAAAATTGGCGGCACCATGGAGCTGTTTCGCGCCGCTCCCGTAACTGCCTTTGAAACATTGTTTGGCAAATACATTAGCTACTTCCTCATCATTGGGCTCCTGGCAGCAGTGCTTACGTCTTTAGTTGTGCTGGTCCTGCGCGTACCGATGCTCGGTTCATGGGGCCATTATATGGTGGTCCTTTTGGCTTTAATGTTGGCTTCGCTGAGTATTGGCTTCCACATATCTCTGTCTGCTGGCAGCCACAGTCAGGCTATTCAATATGGTATGTTAACGCTGCTGGCGGCCATCTTTTTTAGTGGCTTCTTTTTGCCGCTTTATCGCCTGGCCCCGATGGTGCGCGTTGTTTCCTGGCTGCTGCCCGCTACCTACGGTACCGGTTTGCTGCAAAACGTAATGCTGCGGGGTGAAGCGCCGCAAATTTTGCTGTTAATTGCCTTATATGGCTTTGCCATGATTTTACTGCTGCTCGCCTGGTTTCGGCTGGGTCGCCAGATGGCTCGGGAATAAAAAAGATGCAGCGTTTTGAGATTCCGCAAATTCCGGCACGACAGCTGGTGTGGTGGACGTTGGGGATAACGGCCGTTGTCGTCTGTTTTTGGCTGTTGATCCGTTTTCAGGGGATGGTGCTGCTGCTGTTAACGGCCATTATTTTAAGTACGGCCGTACGCCCCGGCGTCACCTGGCTGGAAAAACGTGGGATTAGGAAACCAATTGGCATTCTTCTTATCTTTAGCATCGTGGGCCTTCTACTCGGTCTGCTCATCTGGGCAACAGTGCCGGTGTTGGTGGAACAAAGTGCCGCGCTAAGCCACAGCCTGGCCGAAGGTTACCAGCTCCTGCTCCAAAGTCTGCAAAACTCCTCCAATATTTTAATCCGCCGGTTCCTAAACCTGCTGCCGACAGATTTAGCCGGGTTCATGCCTGGAGATGGCAGCGGGCTGACAGGCCTGAGAATGCCTGTAACAGCCGATGAGGCACAAAGAGGAAAGGTGCTAATCGGCCTGGCCCAGGCGGTGGCGGTTATCATCCTCACCTTTTACTGGACGCTGGAAGGGGAATATGTCAAAAACGCCATCTTTTTGATGATTCCCATCAAGAAACGGGAGGATGTGCGACAGGTAATTCTGAAAATAGAAACCACCGTGGGCGGTTATTTATTGGGACAGGGGGTGCTTTGCCTGATCATTGGGGTGATGGCTTTTGTGGCTTATCTTATCATCGGGCTGCCCCATGCACTGCTGCTGGCTATTTTTGCGGGGCTGCTGGAGGCAGTGCCGACTGTGGGACCTATTCTGGGCGCAGTTCCAGCCGTCATCATTGGGCTTTCAATTTCACCCACGACGGCGCTTTGGGTGATTCTGGCGACGGTTATCATTCAACAGTTGGAGAATGGTTTGCTGGTGCCCCGGGTGATGAACCGGGTGATTGGGATACGGCCGTTAGTCTCTCTGCTCGCCTTGCTGGCATTTGGCTCCTTGTATGGCATTTTGGGGGCGCTCATTGCCCTGCCGCTGGCCGGAGTCATTCAGCTGCTGCTGGATCGCTTTTTGCTGGCGCGGGAAAGCCTGGAACAAGGAGAAAACGGGCGCGGGCGGCTGAGCGTCTTACGCTACGAAACCAACCAGCTGGTGCAGGATGTGCGCAGCCAGGTGCGTCACAAATCGGGAGTACCATCGGCTGTCTCCGATGCCGTGGAAGATGAGCTGGAGGCCTTAGCGCTTGATCTGGAAAGCTACCTGGCAGCCCAAGGAGATGCCGCCCAATGAAGCGGCTGATGATGTACACGGGAATTGTGCTGGCCACGCTGCTGGTTCTGCAAATTTTATGGCAGTTTCGGCTGGTACTGCTGCTGCTTATTTTATCGTTGTTTATGGCGGCAGCGATACGGCCGTTTGTCAATCATATAACCGTCTGGGGCATACCAAAGGTGGCAGCGCAGCTGCTGCTGTACCTGGCAGGCATTGGCCTGGTATTCTTCTTCTTTTTCCTCTTAGGCAATGCCTTGATATTAGAGCTAAATATTTTTGTCAACCGGGCCGTCATTGAGTACGAAACCTTATACCGAACATGGCAAAAAGGGGCTGCCTGGCAGCAAACGGCCGTTTCTCTGTTATCATTCCCACCCTTTTCCACGCCTCAGGACACCCAGCTAGAAGAGATGCTGCCTGCCGTGGTGGTTATAACACGCAACCTGATGGCCGCTGTGGGTGGTCTGCTGCTGCTGTTGGCGCTTAGCGTTTACTGGAGTGCCGATCAGGACCGGTTTGAGCGGCTGTGGCTTTCGCTGCTGTCCCCCCGGCGTCGAGCCTATGCACGAGACAGCTGGCGGAAAATTGAGCACGCGGTAGGCAGCTACCTACGAAGCCGGACAGTCCAGAGTATGTTGGCAGCCTTGCTGCTCGGCGTTGGCGCAGAGCTGGCCAATCTGGATTTTCCCATTTTGCTGGCTTTGTTGGGCGGGCTGGCCACATTTGTGCCCTTTTTTGGCAGCTTGATAATGAGTGTCGTCGCTTTGGGTCTAGGCAGTTTGCAAAGTTACAGCATCGGTCTGGGGGCAGCTGCCTATACTCTCTGCCTCTTTGTTGTGCTGGAATTTTTTGTGGAGCCCTACTTGTGGCCCAGGCAGCGACGCAGCTTTTTGCTGACAATCCTGCTGGTTATTCCGCTGCTGGAGGCGTTTGGGCTGTGGGGGCTGCTGGTTGCGCCACCGCTGGCAGCAGCTGCTGAAGTGGTCATCCACCAGGCGTATCAGGCTTATGTCCGGCGGGAAGGAACGGCCGTAAAATTAGACGATCTCGAAGCACGATATCAACAAATATTAGCGAAGGCCAATCAGGCAGAGCATGATGACCTGACACCTGAATTGGAAAACTTTGCGAAAAGGTTCGCCGTCTTGCTGACCAATTCCCGCCAACTCAGGAATTCAGAAAAAGTTATAAATGCGCCAGGAAATGATTGAAGCCCAGGCATGCTAAATTCGCGAGATGAAAGCCTTGGTGAAATTAGTCAGATTCTTCTGAGTCCAACTCCAAAAGCTGACGCCAATCCAGGCCGAAGATTGGTTTTTGGGTATCGGTATGAATGTGAAACCCTGTTTTTTGGGCTTCAATCGCCTGCTCATACACCTGGACCAGCCGTCTGGCCTGTTTTTCCAAATCGAAATCGTTGGCTTTGCGTGCGGCTGCTTCGGCCAGCTGGCAGCGCAGCGCTTCGTCACCCAGCAGGCGCAGCAGAGCATGGGTGAGCGCCTCACTATCGTTTGGCGTCAGCAAGCCCTCCTCGCCGTCACTTACCGCATCTGACGTGCCCGTAGCGACCACTGCCACGATGGGCAGCCCGGCAGCCATCGCTTCCAGCGTTACCAGCCCTTGCGTTTCGGTCACCGAAGCAAAGCAGAACAGATCCGCCGCTTTTAGATAATTGGGCACTTTATCAAAAGGGACCGTTCCAATCAGGTTGACCCGCTCGGCCACACCCAATTTTTCGGTCAGCGCTTCCAACCCTTCGCGCTCCTCGCCTTCACCCAGGATGACAAGGCGCACGTTAGGCTGCTCCTGGATGACGGCGGAAACGGCCGTTATCAACGTCTGCCAATTTTTTTCTTTGGCCAGCCGCCCTAATGAGATGAGCACCTTGTCGTCTTCAGCCCAGCCATGCCGCTGCCGAATGTCGCCCGCCTCTGCCTGCTGGTATTGAGCAACGTTGATGCCGGTGGGAACGGCCGTAATCCCCTCAGTCACCCCATATGTTTCCGTCAACAACCGCTTGATGCTTTCGCTGGGCACCACCACATGCTGGCAATGGTTCATGTAATCCCCAATCCAGCGATCAATCACCTGTTTTACCAACCCCTGGGGCATGCCGAAAGCGTAATGGCTGTATTCCCGGTAGCGCGTATGGTGGGTAAACACCAGGGGAATGTTCAGCGCAGCAGCCTTGCGCGCCGCTACCTGCCCCAGCAAAACCGGATGATGGGTATGGAACACGTCCAGCTTCAGCGAAGGCAGCAGCGTATCGACAAAATTAGAGACCGGAATGGTGAGCGGATACTCTTGCAGCGGCAGATGAAGCGCCGGGTAGCGAAAAATGAACGGCTCTTTATCCTCATAATCCCGGTCGGCCTGGGCAAAGACAAAGACATTGTGGCCCAAATCTGTAAGCGCCTGGCGAAAGCTGCTGACGGAGCGAACCACACCGCTGGTAACCGGGTGGTAGGTATTGGTGAAATGGGCAATGTGCATGAGCAGTTCCTTTTGTTTACGAAACACGGTTTTTAAAGTTGAATATCTCTCTTTTGCAGATGGAAAAGGCGTAAATGACCATGCTGGCGTTCCAGGTGAGCGGCGCTTCGGAGGTGTAGAGGAAGGTGGAGAGGAAACGGCCGTTCTTGCCATACACCTCATGCACCACGCCATCCTGCACAATCGCTTTACTCATGCGGTCGATTAATTCTTCGGCTTCAAACGGCCGTCCGGCCCGCGCCAAAGCAATAGCGTGCCAACTGCCCAACCACAGCCAGGCCGCATTGGTATGGTAATGGGGAATGAGGGCAATACGGTTTTCTACCGCCACGTCACGCCGCCGGTAGCCGTAGCTCACCACCTGCGTCGGCACAGGATCCGCCATACCCAACCGTTCCATGGCGTCTAAAATAGCCTGCGACTGCTCTTTTGTTGCCAACCCCCAGGCCACCGCCAGCGTGTTGCCGCTGCTGCTCAAATTATGGTACCGCTCGCTGGTTACAAAATAGCCCAACGTTTCCTGCCAAAAATGATCATGGATATTTTCGTTCAGCCGCTGGGTTTTGGCGCGCAGCCACTGCTGCCGCGCCTCATCCTCGCAATGAACCGACGCTTCGGCCAGGCCAGAAATCGCCTTCCAATATAGCACGTTGGTGTACAAAACACGCCCGGTACGGCCGATGCTGTCGGCCCAATCCGTGAAAGCCCCCTGGTGCAGCAGCCCGTCCTCTCCGATGGCATGTTCTTCCAGCCAGGTAATTGCCCGGCACAAGCCATCCCAATGGGTTTGCAGAAAGGCAAAATCATCAGTTTGCGACGCATAATGCAGGGCGGCAATCACCAGCAAGCTGTTGCCATCCAGCGAAATGGTGCGATGCGCCGTCTGGTATTTAGGGCGCAGCGGCTTGATGATGGGCTGCTCCCGCTTAAACAGGGAATGCATGTACCGCTCCACCACGTTGGTAGAGTGCAGCTTGACGGGAAACTGCCCCGACTCTTTTTGATAATACAAGAACGCTTCCAGGCCTTCCCGCACCACCCGATCCTGACCCAGGGCCATCAGACCATAGGTGGCAAAACCAAAGTCACGCGCCCACGGTTCGCGAAAGTTACGCACCCCGGCACACAATACCAGCTTTTCCTCGCCATTGAGCAGCAGCCGAGGTTCAATGCAATACTTGACATTACTGACGGCAATCTTGAGGGCGTGCAGCTCAATTTCAGTCTGGCTACCCGACTTTAAGATGAGGTGTTCCCATTCCAGGCGAGGTTGGCGCAGCAGCCGCTGCCCGGCGCGCAAAATTCGCCAAAAGCCGCGCCCGACTGCCAGGGCCAGGCCCAGTAGAAAATGTGGTTCATTTTTTGGTGATTGTTCTTCTGAATGGGTTAAGGGTGATTTTGATTTGTTGTTTGTCATGTGATTTTGCGAAACCTGGATAACAGTTTAAAAAGCTGGTTGCCAACATTTCGCAGGAATTGCCAGCCGGCCAGCATAAAGGCGAACACCTGTATCATATAGTAGTGGAAATTTCTCACCCAGGCTTTAGCGGGGCGAACAGTGGGCGGAAGTTCGCCAGTTCCATTACCTGTGGAAACAATGAGCGCTCGTGTAGAAATGGCTGCCTGGGTGACAACGGCCGTTTTTGCCTTCTCGTGCGGTTTGTATACGGTCCATTCTGTTGAACCGGCAGCCCGGGCACCACCCGCCTGTCGTCTGGCTTCCGGTGTCAAGCCAATAGCATCCTCATCCGCCACAATACGCGAGCCAAATTTATTGGCATATACCTGCGTAAATTCAGCCCCCAAAAAAAGAATCTGCGCCGAATAATAGACCCACAGCAACAAAACAATCAGCGAACCGGCTGCCCCATAGGTGGAACCAGGGGCACTGTTCCCCAGATAAAGGCCAATGGCAAATTTACCGACCGTAAACAGAAAAGCTGTCACCACGGCACCAATCCACACATCGCGCCAGGCAATCTTTACATCCGGCACAACCTTAAAAATCAGGCCGAACAAGGCGGTGATTACGCCAAACGAAACCACAAAGTTAATCGCCTGAGCCAGAATCGCCAGGTCAGGCAGCACACCGCTGATGAATTCATTAACAGCTGCCAACGCCGTGCTAATGATCAGCGAAACCAGCAGCAAAAAGCCCACGCCCAAGACCATAGTAAAGGAAAGAAACCGATCCTTGAGGGTCCCTAAAATACCGCGGCCTGGTTTGGCTTTAACTTCCCAAATGGTATTTAATGCGCTGTGCAGTTCGCCAAAGACACCGGAAGCACCTAACAGCAAGGTTACGATGCTGATAACGGCCGCTGCCGCACTTTCCCCCGATTCGCTGGTGTTTTCCAGAATAGTCTCAACAACTTCAGCACCGGGGGCACCAATGAGGGCGCGCATCTGGTCGATTACCTGCTGCTGGACGGCAGCCCGCTCAAAGAGCTGCGCGGCAATAGCAATGGCGATGATCAGCAGCGGTGGAATGGAAAAAACGGTGTAATAAGCCAGGGCTGCAGCCAGCCGCGAGGCATTATCTTCACGCCATTCCTTGAAGGATTGCGTAACGAGAAATTTGAGTGCATTTACGTTCATAGCCACTTTAATCGCGAAGGCTTAGCCTTGCAACAGCGATTGTGCGCCGTCAATCCAAACCTCTGTGCCTGTGATGTGGCGGGCTGCATCTGATGCCAAAAATACGACCAACTGGGCTACGTCTTCGGCCGAACCGGGCTCCCCGTCGGTCAGCGGAATGCGACCTTCAGGATATTCAGCTGGTTCGCGCGCCGCCTCGACATCTTGTTTTTCCGTGTTTTCATCAATACTTGTTTCAATAGCGCCGGGGCAAATGACGTTCACCCGAATGCGGTGTTTGGCCAGTTCCAGGGCCAGCATTTTGGCTACGGCCACCTGCCCAGCCTTGGTGGCGGCATAGGCTGTGGCACCCGAGTTGCTAAACATGCGGGTGCCGTTCACCGAGGCGGTGATAATGATGGACCCGCCCTGTTTTTTGAGATGAGGCACGGCCGTTTTCAGCGTAAAAAACGTGCCGGTCAGGTTCACCTGAAGTGTTTTCTCCCACTCGGCCGGGTCCAGCTTCTCAATCGGTGCCCAGAGGCCATTGATCCCTGCGTTGGCAAAAACAATGTCCAGCCGCCCCCATTTGTCGATGATTTGGGCCACGGCCGTTTCCATAGCTTCGTAATCAGAAATGTCCGCCTCCAGGACAGCGGTTTTATTTTCGCCTGAAAACTCCTGAATAGTAGCCGCCGTTTCTTCGAGTTCAGATGGGGTTCGGCCAAGCAAGGCCACGGCCGCGCCTCTTTTGGCTAGCAGCAAAGCTGCCGCCCGACCAATGCCCGAGCCGGCACCCGTTACCAAAGCAACTTTCCCGTCAAACGTATCGTTCATATTAGACTCCTATTCATTTTGAGGCAAATGTATCGGAGAGAACGGCCGTTTTCAATGTATCGAGGTATAAAAATAAGGTATGTTCTCCAGGCAGAATAATCAGGAGCAATATGCTAAAATGCCGCCACGAACCATAGCCATGTGGAGGGAGTTCATGAAACACAAATCTGTCAGCGCAAAATGGATATTGGTTGTGGCAACGGCCGTTTCTTCATCTACAGCGCCGTGGACGAGGATGAAAACAAAAGCTACCTCTACCTCTGGCAGCCGGAAAGTGGCCAACCTACCCTGCTCCACACCACCGCAGGCACCGACGGCTTCCGCAACTTCGCCTGGTTGCCAGATTCAACCGGTGTCTATTTCAATTTGGGCAGAATGGAATTGTGGAAATTTGAGGTGGAAACTGAGTCGCTCACCGTCGTCGCCAGTTCTGCGGGAAACTAACGAATGCCGTTTTCTCAATTTTCGGCTTCAAAAAGGGTGAGTCCAGGGATAAAGTGGAAATCTTTGACGTTGAATGTAAACAGTTCCACCTTATGAACCAATGCTGTAGCCGCAATCAACGCATCGGGAATGCTTAATTTGTGACTGAGGGAATAGGTCTCCATTAGCTGCAAGAACCGGTTGGAAACGGCCGTATCCAGCGCGAAACGATGCAAGGATGACAAATGTTGCTTGATCATTTGCAACTCAGCTTTATTCAAAGCGCCAAAGTACAGCTCTGCTTCGGTAACCACGCTGATGGCCAGGTCATCTTTCCCGACAGCACGAAAAATTTGGCTGATTTGGGCATTGTTTTTGTAGAATTCAATGAGGATATTGGTGTCGCAAAGAATCATGAGCGGTGTGGCCACGCTTTTTGTCGTAGAGATTCCTGAGTAATCTCTCGGTCAGCCCAAATACCAGCTAATGAAAAGAACGCCTCATTTTCGCCGGATTGTTCACTTTCATTCCCCTGGCTGCTATCTGTATCAATTGAATCCACAAAATCCAGAGCACGAAGCAGTTCATAAAGTGCTTTGGCCTTATCTTTATCTTTTACACGAATAATAATTTGTTCCATTTGCAGCCTCATCCGTTGTATTTATAGTTTGGACTAGACGAGATGATTATACAGCAATTTATAGAGATTTTTTCACGGCCGGAACTTTTAATGAACAGGACCACTGTCTACACGAAGCTGTTATTAGTTTTAGGGCTGGCAACGGCCGTTCTCGCCGCCTGCACAGCAACCAGTAAACCAACCCCGCAAACGCCATTGGCTGAAGCGGTTACAGTGGAACGGCCGTCAGCCACCGCCACGCCCCCACCCAGCAGCACACCCACCGCGACGAGGAGTTTAGTTGAAACGGCCGTGCCCACCAGCACACCGACTCCAACATCAACCTATTTACCGTCCCCAACGCCGCTTCCACCACTGGTCTGGTCAGAAAGCATAAATTCTGTGGCCCATGTTGAAGGCTTCAGCGGCAGCACAGTTACCTGGTCGCCAACTCGCAACGAATTTATCGCCACAACCTGCTGGAATTTCGAACTCGAACCAAAAATATTTCGCTTTATAAAACCCACATTCAAGCAAATTGACATCACGCCACCGGGATTATCATGTGAGCCCTTAGACGATACTGCCTGGACCTCTGATGGCGAAAAAATTCTATACTCAGACACGTTCCCGGAAGATCATCCCAACCATCCTGGCACTTATGGCTACGATAACAGCGCTATCTGGATTATGAATCGGGACGGCAGCGAGTACCAGCCACTCAATCTTGATGAGGCGTACGGCCGTTATCTTGTTTTTAGCGACTGGCTTGATTCGGAAACACTGGTTTACAAATATTACTGCGGTGGTGGTTACGATTGTGTCGTTACGCTAGACATTAAAACTGGTCAGCGAATAAGCACCACCCTTGTTCACATCGGCGATGGTTTTCAAGCAGGGAAGAATTATGTTGCCACAAATAACGGGATGCTTTTTGATTTGAATACCACGGCTGTTTCGATCATGGACGAAATCGTTCACCCGGACCCTCTTTGGATAGAAGCCGAATACATGATTTGCTTATCAGCAAAGTGTGGGGCGCTTCCTTGTATTCTCTCTCCCTGTATCGAGGAAAATTCCCGGTTTGAAGATTGGTTACCGGGCACAAATCAAATGCTTGTGGTCACCTGGCCTGCTGAAGAATTTCTTTTGCTACCGAGAAATTTTGATGATCGGATAAATCCTGAAGTGATCACGCAATTACAGCTTTGGGACATTGACGCAGAAGAACTGACCTTAATTGTTGACAACGCTATCTTCGGCCGTTTCTCACCAGACGGCCGTTTTCTAGCTTACCAGACACTTTTACCTATCCCCCAATTCCACATCATGGATTTTGAATCCCGACAGGTGATACCCACAGTCCCAAATACGGAACCAACTTTAGTGCCACGTACTGCGGCAAGCAACGCACCATATTTGTGGTCGCCGGATAGCACAAAACTTGTTTTTCGCGATTCGCAGGGAAATTTAACGGTTCTTACTGTGGCTGATGGCTCGCTAACGCCACTATCTGTATCAGGTGGTGAGCGTTTGCAGAATCCGCAGTGGTCGTATGACGGCCGTTACCTGAGCGTGTCTGTACAAAATGAGACTGGCGGCGAAACGGCCGTGCTTACCTTCGCTAATTCAGCAAATGAGTAACGGTACTCAAGAAGTTTTATAGGTTGTTTTTTCTTCCATGACCTGCTTCAAACCAGCAAAAGCGGATTCTTCAAAAGCCAATCGCTCCTGAATGATGCTTTCTAACCAGTCAACGACAGACATCTTGTGCAGTTGGGCAAAAAACGCCGCGCGTGAGGCCAATTCAGGCGGTAAGGACAAGGTTGCCGCAGAATCTCGCTCAACTGTCACAGCCTCTTCCCAGGTGTCGTCATCGTCGGCTTGAGCGATTACCAATTCATCAATTTCTTCTTCTGTCAGTTGATTTTTCTTTTTCATATTGGCCACCTGTTGTGATCTGTGCGAAGCGAAGAATCCCTCTCAACCGTAATAGGCAGAATCCTGACCATTGGCAAAATACGCCTCTGTTTATAGGTTCCAGGGATGCTTCGGGGGACCTCAGCATGACATTCCTAGTCAATAGAAAACCCTGTTTCCATTACCCACCACAACAAAAAATCTGCGTCCATCTGCGTTCATCCTTCGGCGTTGCTCAGGACAAGTCTGCGTCCCATTCCCTCAAAACTGGGTCCACAAATACCCTAAACAAAAAAGCGCTGCGCGCCCAGCCATATCTGGTACAGGCCAAAGCCAAACAGCGCCACGGCCGAAACGAAGCCCAACACCCGGTTCAAGCGTGGGCTGGCCTGCCCCAGCACGCCAAATAGCACCACAAAGCTCATAAAGCCGCCAATCAGCGCCCCGTAAAACCCCAGCATAAAGGCCAGGCCCTGTGCTGGAGCCTGCCGCCATCCTTCCAAAAAAATGGGGCCGGCAATGGTGCTCCAGAAAAGGTAGGCGTTGGGGCTGAGCATGTTCATCAGGGCGGCTTCGCGGATGCTTTGCTTTTTGGGGTTGGGAAGATCGGTAACGGCCGTATCCGCCATCACCCGCGCTGCCCGATATGCTCTGTACGCCAGGTAGAGCAAAAAGAAACCGCCACCAAAGCGCAGCGCCGAGACAAACCAGTCTGGCATTTGCGTCAGCACCAGCAGCACCAGCAGCACAATCGGCCCGTCGCTCATCAGCGGAGCCAGCGCCGCCACCAGCGTACTGCGCAGCCCATTTTTAAGCGTTTGCGATAATAAATACGCCTGAAACGGCCCCGGCTGCGCCGCCGCCGCCCCGCCATACCCCAATCCCTGCAAAAGATACAAAAACATGCCACACCTTCGTCCATCAAAATAACAAGGTGGGCAGTCTAGCACAAACAAATGGCTGCTCGCAAAAAGTAATTTTTTGACGCAAAGGTGCAAAGAAACAAAAGGGGCAAAGAGATTCAGAAAAACTTCCCCTCTTTGCCCCTTTGCGTTAAGTTTTTTTCAAGGCAAAAGCAGGTGCAGATCGCCAAATTCGTGCCAGAGGTAGCGCTGCTGCAGCGCCTGCTCGTAGGCCAGGGAAAGGTGGCAGCTGTCGGCCAGGGCGGCCAGCATGGCCAGGTGGGTGGCGCGTGGTTCGTGCAGCCCCGTCAGCAGGCCAGCCACGGCGCGAATGCCCCGCTGCGGCGTGATGAACAGGTCGGTCCAGCCAGACCCGGCGTGGGTGACGCCCGCCTCATCGGTCACGGTTTCCAGAGCGCGAATGACGGTGGTGCCCACGGCAATGACCCGTCGCCCCTGCCGCCGCGCCTGGTTCACCTGCACGGCCGTTTGCCCCGGCACACGATAAAATTCCTCATACGGCCGTTCATAATCCTCCAGACTGGCCACCCCCGTATGCAGCACCAGCGGCGCAAACTGCACCCCCTGAGCCACCAGCCGGGTAATCAGTTCCGGCGTAAAGGCTCGCCCCGCCGAGGGCATTTCGGCACTGCCTGGCTCGTCGGCAAAGACCGTCTGGTAATAGTCCAGCGGCCACGCTTCGGGCACATAGCTGTAACGAATGGGGCTGCCATGCGCCGCCAGATAGCTGGTGAGAGACAGCGGCAGATGCAAGGTTGCCAGCCACAATCGAACCGGCTGCCCCACACCGTGACGCAGCGCCGGATTATGCGGCGTCAGCAGCCGGGCCGTGCCACCAGCGGGTAAAGTGAGCAGCATACCAGCTTTGCCCTCGCCAAAAGGTTGGGTGGTGGTTTGAGACGGCCGTCTCAGTTCCACGCTCCACAAACCGGCAGGCAGTTGGGTGGAGAGGTGCAGCCGAAGTTCAGTGCCGTCGGGCAGCGTCGCGGGCAGAGAGGCGTTCAGCGTACGGCTGGTGTTGATCACCAGCAAATCGCCCGGCTGCAAATGATCACCAATCTGCCGGAATTGGGTGTGCTCAACCCGGTCATCCCGATAGTGAGACACCATCAGGCGCACCTCATCCCGCGCCAGGCCACGCGCCTCAGGCGGTTCGCTGGCTTCCAACGCGGGCGGCAGCGTAAATTCCAGCGCGGGCAGCTGCGGCATGATGGCCTGTTTTGTGGCCGATAGATTGGCTTGCAGTAAGGTCATCATGCAGCTGCCTCGGCGATTAAATTTTGGGCCTGGTAACGGCCGTTTGGCCAATCCCCATGCACCAGCGCCAGCAAACCAGGCACGCTGGCTTCTGGCAGCGGTCGGTCGCTAATATCCTCGCCGGGGAAGGCGTCCTGGTGCATCTGGGTTTGCATATCGCCCGGATCAACCCAATAGACGCGCACCTCTGGCAGCCGTTCGGCCAGCTCCGCCGCCAAAATGGCGGAAAGCTGCTCCAGCGCAGCTTTGCTCGCTCCGTAGCCACCCCAGCCTGCATACGGCTCCACCGCCGCATCGCTGGTAATGTTGAGGATGCGTGCAGCGGGCTTGAGCGTGTCGGCCACGGCTTGCAGCACACCGAGCTGGGCCACCACGTTCACCTGGAACACGCTTTCCAGCACGTCCAGCGGATAATCGAGCAGGGCTGGTTGTGGGCTTGGGCCGAGCATTCCGGCGTTGTTCACCACCAGGTCCAGGCCGCCCGCCGCCCGCGCCGCCACGGCCAGCGCTTTTCGGTGGGCTTTGTGGCTGATATCGCCAGAAACGGCCGTAACCGTCGTCAACTGTTCTAATTTATGATGGGCTCTGTTTAACGCCGCTTGCCCGCGAGCATTGATAATGAGCTGCCAGCCTGCCTGGGCCAACGATTGGGCCAGGGCCAGCCCCAGGCCACGAGATGCACCGGTAATGAGTGCGGTTTTAGGTTGGGTATTCATGAGAACTCTCCGTTTTGCATGGTTGTATAGCGGTAAATTTGTGCAGCTATTCAAGTTTCAGAGGTGCGACGTAATGCGTCGCACCTGTCAGCTTAGGAAGAGTTTAGGGGAACGGCCGTTTCGCCACCTCAGGCAATCGACCAGAATTCTGCCCCACAAAAAGAACAGGCTGCTAACCTGTTCGTTCGATCAGTCTCTTGTTTTTGCAACAATTTGTTGACCATGGCAAAATTCGTGAAATTCAAGGAGCTGCGCTGTAGCTGGTGAAAATTTATGCGACTGAGTGAACGTGCCCTAAAAGATCAGCTTTACGAAATTGCCGACAACGAGTTTGCCCTGCCGGAGCAGGCCAAGGCGATGCCTCGCGCTCTGGAAATGCTGCCACATCTCGGTTCGCCGGATGCGGAGCTGCGGGATGATTTGATCTACAGCGCGTTGGCTACCTGGATTTTGGCGGACCAGTTTGAGGAGGATGATCTCAAAACGCTGCTGCGCCAGCTGCTAACGGAAGATCATCTGTTTTACAAGCTGGGTGAGTCGAACACGGACTCGGTGTTTATGCGCAGCTTTTCGGTACTGCTCATTCCCTTGATTTTGAGTTGGCACCGGCAGCGGCCGTTTCTCATGCCCTACGAACTGCGCGAACTCAAAGTGAAGCTGCTGGACTACCTGGAGCGGGAGCAGGATTTGCGCGGCTTTGTGCTGGACGAGGATGAAGCGGGCGAGCCAAAAGGGTGGGCACACGCCATCGCCCACACCGCCGACGCGCTAGACGATTTGGTGCAGTGCAAGGAGATGGAGGGCGAGGAGCTGCTGGAAATCATCAACGCCATCCAGCAAAAAGCGGCCGAAGCGAAAGAGGTTTATGTTCATGCTGAGGATGAGCGGCTGGTGACGCCCGTCATCGCCGCGTTGGGGCGCAAGGTACTCACTCCGGCTGATGTGCAAACATGGCTGACCGGTTTTGTGCCGTTGGCCCAGCAAAAAGAGCCATTCCCCGACTGCTATCGCCAGGCACAAAACGTCAAGACCTTCCTGCGCAGCCTCTACTTCCGCGCCCGCCAGCCAGAAACGGCCGAACTCATCGGTGAAAACAGCGCCACTACCCTGGCCGAACTGGTCAACAAAACGCTGCAAACCATCAGCTTGTTCTAACAAACCTCCCGCTTATTTGATCGTTACTCCTGAAACAACGTTCTCTGGCGAAGCTTGCGGGAGGTCAGGATGCTAAAAAACCTGCTGGTAATGCTCTACTGTCGGGAACGGATCGTAAAAGTGGTGCAGCAGTGCCTTCCACTGCTGGTATTCGGCTGACTGGCGGAAGCCGATGGTGTGATCTTCTAATGTTTGCCAGCGCACCAGCAAAATGTACTGGTTTGGCAGTTCCAGACATTTTTGCAGCTCATGCGCCACGTACCCTGGCATCCCGGCAATGATCGTTTGGGCCCGAGCAAAAGCGGCTTCGAATTCGGCCGTTTCCCCCACTTTCACCTGCAAAATCGCTACTTCCAATATCATGGCAGCCTCCTCGTGGCTAAAAGGAACACAAAGTTGCGCAGAGAGCGCACAGATAAAGAGAAACCCTTTGCGTTCTTGGCGTTCTTGGCGGTTAAATCCAAGAAAGAGAGAGTTCCTCGTGTGCTGCCTGGAACCAGGGATGGACGTAGCGCAGGCTGTCGCGCTGCTGCCAGAGGTAGTCCAGGTAGACGCGGCAGGCGTCGTCGATGTGGTGAGCAGCGGCCGTTTCCAATTCAACCAGGTACGGCGGCTCACCTTGCTGGTCCCACTTAATCTTGTCGGCCACAAAAACAATCTTGTCCAGCACCGAGGCCCCCGCTTTAAGCGTGGTGTGGCAGCCGATGGCGCTGAGCACAGCAGGCTCCGTCACCCCAAAAAGTTCCTGCGCCACCACCGCACTCAGCTTCTGGTGCAAAATCATGGGGAAAGCGGCCTCGCCGGACAGCACCGGAATGTTGAACGCGTGGCACAGCTCTACCCGCACCCCGTCTGGGATGACGGCGCTGATGTCGTGCAGCCAGCCAGCCGTTTCTGCGCCAAGCGGGTCTGCGCCAAACTGGCTGGCCAATCGCCGCGCCTCCTGCGCCACGCGGGCGACGTGCCCCGCCACTTTGGGCAGGTGATGGTGGGTAAGAACGGCCGTAACATCCCGGCCCAGCTTGCCAGAAAAAGAAAAGTGTCCAAAATAAGGGCGTAAAATTTCATTCATGGCACAAGCATACCACGGGCTGTCCGTCTAAAAAACCAACATCAATCATGCGGAGATTGACCATGCAACAGAAAAAATATCTTTTGGGGCTGCTCACTTTGCTGCTGTTAATCAGTTGTGGCGCGTTGGGGGAAGACGGCCGTTTCACCACCGACACCGCTGAAACCGGATCAACCAACACCACCCTTCGCTACACGGGCGACAAGCCAGCCGAGGGCAAAGGCAATCTTTTTGGCGAGATTCGCTGGAACGGCAGCGGCGCGGCTGATCTTGAGGTGGCGATCTGTACCAATCACTCCTTCTTTGGTGGCTGCGGCGATACATCGTTCCTGGCAAAAACGGATGAAAACGGCCGTTTCCTCTTCAAAAATATCAATCCCGGCGTCTACGCCCTCTCCGTACGCCTGTTCAACAGCGACGACTGGCTCTATATTTCAGGCGGCATCCTCAGGGCCGCCGAATTTAAAGTAGAAGCGGGCAAAACATTGGTGGCTGGCGTACACCCCATTTACAAGCGGGACTTAAAGCCGCGTACCCCCACCAACGGCAGCAAGATGCCAGCCGGAGAAGTGCAGCTGACCTGGGCCAGCTACCCGGATGCCGATTATTACAAAATAACCCTCTATCCCGACCAGGGGGATGCGATTGTGTACGAAAAACAGGTCAACGAAACAAGCATGAGGCTGGATTTGCTGCCGGTGAACTGCGGCTACCGCTGGCGCGTGGAGGCGTTTAACAGTGATCGAATCAAGATTGCCGAAACGGCCAAACCGTTCGATTTTGTGGTAGACAGCCTGAATGGCTCTTGCCTGCTGGCCATTCAGGAACCGGCCGACGGAGCAGAAATTCGGGGAGACAACATCATTCTGGATTGGGACGACAGCCCGCTGGCCACGACCTACAAAATCCTCATGTGGAACGATGATGATCCAAACCGCACCCACGTCTTAAGCTTTAAAGAAGTAAACGAATCCAGCTACCGCCTGACAGAAGCATTATCGCCCGCTCGCTACGTCTGGTCTGTCACCGCCTACAACGCCAGCGGCAGCAAAATCGGCGGCACAGAGATTTATGATTTCACGGTACGGCCGTAAAAAAATCCGGGCCTTTGGGATTTCGTGGGGTTTGGCGTGAAACGTGATGCCTCTCTGGACACGTTTCACGCTTCACGTTTCACTTATCATTTTTACACAAAAGAGAGAACCAGATGAGCAAATTATGGGGCGGCCGTTTTAGCAGAACTACGGACGCATTGGTACACGAATTTAACGCCAGCCTGCGCTTTGATGTGCGGCTGGCGGCGCAGGATATTGCCGGCAGCCAGGCTTGGGCGAGAAGTTTGGTAGGCGCGGGCGTGCTGACACAGGCCGAAGCGGAGACAATCATTGCGGGGCTGGATCAGGTGGGGGAAGAGCTGGCCAACGGCCGTTTCCAATTCCAGCCCGGTGATGAAGATATTCATACGGCCGTTGAGCGCCGCCTGACCGAGCTTGTGGGAGCCGTGGGCGGCAAGCTGCATACCGGGCGCAGCCGCAACGATCAGGTCGCCACCGATTTTCGCCTCTGGCTGCTAGACGCCTGCGATCAAGTCGCGGCCCTGCTGACCGATTTGCAGCAAGCCCTGGTAGAAAACGCCGCAGCCAACCTCAATTTGCCCATGCCCGGCTACACCCATTTACAGCATGCCCAACCCGTCACCTGGGGACATTGGGCGCTCTCCCATTTTTGGCCGCTGGTGCGCGATCAGGAACGGTTGGCCCAGGTAAGAGCGCGAACGGCCGTCCTCCCCCTCGGCTCCGGGGCGCTGGCGGGCACCGCCTTCCCGGTAGACCGTCTGGCCCTGGCGGCAGAACTCGGCTTTGCCACCATCAGCCAAAACAGCCTGGACGGGGTCTCTGACCGGGATTTTGCCGCCGACTTTTTGTACGCAGCCGCCCTGATTGGCCTGCACCTCAGCCGCATCTCGGAGCAGCTGATCCTGTTCAGCAGCAGCGAGTTTGGCTTTGTGCGGCTGGATGATGGCTACAGCACTGGCTCCAGCCTGATGCCACAAAAGAAAAATCCAGACACATTGGAACTGACGCGGGGAAAAAGCGGCCGTCTCATCGGCCATCTGGTCGGTCTGCTCACCACACTCAAGGGGCTGCCCTCCAGCTACGACAAAGATTTGCAGGAAGACAAAGAGCCCGTCTTCGACGCCTTCGATACGCTGGGGCACACCGTTCCCATCATGGCGGGGCTGTTCCGCACCTTGCAGCTGCGCCCGGAAAACATGGCTAAACAGCTGGAGCCCAATCTACTGGCCACCGATCTGGCCGATTATCTGGTGAAGTGCGGCGTGCCTTTTCGGCAGGCACATCATTTAGTAGGGGAAGTGGTGCAGCTGGCAGAAAACAAAGGGGTCGCTCTGACGGCGCTGACGCTGGCAGATTTGCAGTCGGTAAGTAAGGAATTTGGCGAGGGGGCAACGGCCGTTTTCAACATCACCCGCTCGCTCGGCAGCCGCACCATTACTGGGGGCACCGCCCCGGAGGCGCTGCAAGCTCAGCTAGACGCTGCCAAATCAGCGCTGAGGGCATAAAAGCGGCGGGAAGAAAAGCTAACTTTTTTTTACCGTTCTACTTGCTGGGAACAGTTTGCAGCACTTCACGGATAGTGCTTATCAGCTCATTCCGGCTGACCGGTTTTCCTAAATATTCGTTGGCTCCCGCCTCCAGCCCCATCCGAACGGCTTCCGGGCTGGTTCTGGCGCTGAGCAAGATGATGGGGAGAACGGCCGTTTCCGCTTGCGCCCGCAGCCTTTCGCAAACCGTAATCCCGTCCATGTTCGGCATCATTACATCCAATAGCAGCACATCTGGAGATGCATTTGCCACTACTTCCAGCGCTTTCAACCCATCTTCTGCCTCCAAAATGGCAAAACCAGCCCGCTCTAACATCAAACGGAGCAAATTCCGGGTCATCGGTTCATCATCAACAATCAAGACGGAGGGATTCAAAATAATACTCCTGATACTAATTTCAACCAATCAATAAGACTCATTTTAGCCAGCCCCAGTTACAGCAGACCTTACAAGGTAGTAGCGACGATGTAACTTTTTTTGTAACTATGAACCTGTAACTTTATTGTCAGGAGCCACACCCACATTCAAAATATTTATCGCAGGTTGAACAAGATGACACAAAAGAAAATATTAATCATCGATGATGAATTTCCCATGCGTTACCTTATTGAATACCAGCTCAAGCGGGAAGGATTTACCGTTGCCCTGGCAAAAGATGGCCCAGATGGATTAACGGCCGTTTCCCAGCAAAAACCAGACCTTGTGGTATTAGATGTGATGATGCCCGGCATGGACGGCTTTGAAGTATGTCGGCAGATTAAGAACACCCCAGAAACATCCCAAATTCCCGTCATTTTTCTTACCGCCAGCCAAGCCAAAGAGTACAAAACCCGCGCCTTTGCCGTGGGCGCAGACGATTATCTGACCAAGCCGTTTATGTCGGAGGAGCTGTTGGCCCATATTTCGGCCGTTTTAAAGCGGTCTGAGCGCGTAAAAACGGGATTGATCAGCGAAACGTCGGGCCGAATTGTCTCTATTTTTAGCCCCAAAGGAGGCGTGGGCACCACCACCCTGGCCATCCAGCTGAGTGAAGCGATCATCATGCACGAAGGCAAACCCGTGATACTGATTGATCTCAACTGGCCATTAGGTGGTGTTGCCGAAATGCTCAATTTACCTCCCCAACGCGACATTCTGGAGCTGCTCAACTCCCCCACCGAGCAATTGGACATCCCGTACATCCGCCAATTTGCCCAGCATCATCGGGCCGATTTGCTGGTGCTGCCTGCACCCGGCTCTTTTTTGAGCAGCTGCTCCAGGGATATTAGCCGCAAATTGGAGATTATTCTGAAGGAGCTGGTGGATGGCGGCTATCAGGTTTTGCTCGATTTGGGCTCGCACCTGAACGAGCTGACACGCAGCGCCATGCGCCAATCCAATATAGTTTTTGTGGTGACGTCTGGGCAGCCGATGGCCAACAAGCTGTGCGAAACGTTTTTACGGGATGCCCCAAAACTAGGGATTGAGCCGCGTCGCCTGAAGCCGGTAGTGAATGAGATATACGGCCGTATCAACCAAACCGATCTCACCCGCCTGCCCGTCGCCCACATCCCCCACACCAGCGAACGCTCCCGCACCAGGCTCTGGCTCAAAGAGCAGGGCATTCGCAAGCTCGTCTCCATCGTGGGGTAGTGGCGTAATTGAGTAATTGAGTAATTAGGTAATTGACCGATCGAATTACTCAATTACCTAATTACCTAATTACTTGTTTATTCCCTCAGCTTCATCTTCATCCACGGTGCCGAGTTGTGGAAATTAGCCGCCGCGCTGCCAGGGGACACCAGCGCATCACACGCGGCCCGAACCTCGTCGGTTAGCGACATCTCCAGCACCGGCAAAAAATGGTCCAGCTGTTCCAACGTGCGCGGCCCGATGAGCGGAGCTGTCACCCCCGGCTGATCCTTCACCCACAAAACCGCCAACTGCGCAGCCGAAATCCCCACTTCTTGCGCCAATTTCACAAATTCGTTGCCCACTTCAATCCCCCGCGCCGTCACCCGCTCGGCATAGATGCCGCCGCGCAGCTGCGCCCGCGACGTTTCCGGGAAGGCGGCAGCATCGGCGTAGCGACCGGCCAAAATGCCCATCGCCAGCGGCGACCAGGGCAGCAGGCCCACACCATACGCCTGGCACAGCGGCACCAGCTCATTTTCAATGCGCCGATCCAGCAGGTTGTACGGCGGCTGCTCGGACACAAAGCGCACGTAGCCGCGCAGCTCGCTGACCATGATCGCCTCCATCACCTTCCACGCCGGCGCGGTGGAGCTGCCGATATAGCGCACCTTGCCCGCCCGCACCAGATCGGTCAACGCGGCGAGCGTTTCTTCGATGGGCACTTCAAAGTCGGGGCGATGCAGCTGGTAGAGGTCGATATGGTCGGTTTGCAGCCGCCGCAGAGACTCTTCGCACGCCTGAATGAGGTGGAGACGGCCGTTTCCCCTATCATTCACCCCCGGCCCAGTTGGGTAATGCACTTTGGTGGCAATGAGCACGTCGTGGCGACGGCCGTTTTCCTTTAACACCCGTCCAATAATCCGCTCGCTTTCCCCCTGGGCGTAGCTGTTGCTGGTGTCAATCAGGTTAATCCCCGCCTCAATCGCCCGGTTCAGCATCCCCTTCGCTTCATCTTCCGGCGTAGGATTGGCAAAATTGTCGGTTCCCAGGCAAAGCGGCGCAACCTTCACCCCGCTGCGGCCTAATCGTCTGTATTCCATCTTATTTTCCTTTCATCATTTGCTGCAAAATCAAATACTTGAACATATCGTCGAAAAAATGGGGAAATATATAACAAAAAGGGGCTGATAAACGTGGTTACAATGGTTAGAGGAGTAGCAGGCAGCGCAATCAAACCGGGAAGCAAAATGACTGAATAGATTGCAATTATCACTATGTTGCTTAAAGCATTGATAAGTGCAAAGTGCAAAACATTTCTTATCCTATTTTTTCCAATAACTTGTGTAAAAATGAGATAAAGCGGTATTACCCATAAGATTAATCTCATCACGAATAGAGCAAACATTGATCCTAGTTCAACTCGACTGGTAAACCTTTCAGACAGGATTGTTAAAAGTTGTTTTTCAGAAACAGCAGACTGCCAAAGCGAATAAACTATCGGCTCAATCATGTGCTCAACTAAAATTAGGCACAGAACTAATGCTAGTATTTGAGACTTTTTCACAAAAAGTAGTTCCTTTAGCTGTAGCCGACGTCTCGCCGTGCCACCTAGCCGACACGGTCAGGAGATCGGCCGGAGCACGTGTATAGTTACAACTTTTTTTGCTTTCCCCCCTTTGCCACTTTGCGCCTTTGCGTCAAAAATCTATCTGGCAGTGTAGCCGGCATCCACGTTGACCATTGCGCCGGTCATGTAGCTGGCGTCGTCGGAGGCCAGGAAGAGCACGACGCGGGCAATTTCCACCGGGTCGGCCAGCCGCTGCATGGGCACGCTGCTGGCAATGCGCTGCAACATTTCGGCCGTCACCGGCTCGCTGCGCTCGGAGGCCAGCATGGGGGTGTTCACCTCGCCGGGGCAGACGGCGTTGATGCGAATGCCGTCCTTGACGTGGTCCAGGGCCATGGCCCGCGTCAGCTGGTGTACCGCCCCTTTGGAGGCGCAGTAAGCCACCACGCCCGCCGCGCCCACGCCGCCCCAAATCGAGCCAAAATTGACGATGGCCCCTTTGCCCTGCTGCACCATCACGGCCACAGCGGCCCGGCTGAGGTAAAAAACGCCGCTGACGTTGACGTTCATGACGCGCTGCCACTGCTCGTCGCTGGTGCTCAGCGCATCGGCCCGTACAATGATGCCCGCCGCGTTGATGAGAATGTCGAGACGGCCGTATCTATCCACCACCTTTTCCACCACCTGCTCACAAAAAACAGAATCACTCACGTCGCCAAGCAGAACTTCTGCACCAATTTCCTCCGCAAAAGCCGTGGCCAGCACCACATTCTTATCCACAATAGTTACCCTGGCTCCCGCCATCGCCAACTCCCGCGCCGTCGCCGCTCCCATCCCCGACGCCCCGCCGGTCACGATACCGATTTTGTCCGTAAAATCCATAATTTCCTCCAATTTTCACAAAATGTCATCATCCGTAGGGGCGAGGCGTTTGGCAATGCCCACCCAAAAACGGCACAACTTACCCACCAAACGCCTCGCCCCTGGCAAAACAACCACCCGGTTGGCCGCAACGCCGGGTCTGCAAAACAACGGTCTGGTTGGCCCAACATCGGGCGAGGCAGGTGGGGGTACGGCGTCGGATCAGGCAAAGGCGTTGGCCACCTGCCTCGCCCCTACGGGGCCGGGTGTTTTGGGCCGTCATTCAAACGATGGTTAACGGTTAAAACGGCGTGTGGCAAATGGGTTTGTTGGGCGTGTGAAACAAGGAGGTGCTGCGTGTTGGCATAGTTCATCTGCCAGAGTGATCAGGTTATGTTCCAGGTCAAATTCAAAGGCGGCCACGGCGGCGCGGTCCCGTTTACCTTTACGGGCAGCCAGGAAAGCCCGGTAAAGGTTGGGAAAGGTGTAAACTTGGGAATAAAGATTTTTGTACGTTTTCAACCCACAACCCTATAAAATTTGCGCGCAAAAGGTGGGGGGCTTGCCCCCCACACCCCCCAGAAAACCAGAAAACAGAAACACAGAAAACCTAGCCTGGGGGAAGGAGGCAACGAAACCCGATACCGGAGCTATGAGTAACAGGCATGTTGTTGCCGCGGCCAGCAACACGCAAGGGCCGCGAGATACTGCCCCACTCGCCGCCGCGCACCACCTTGGACCCGCCGTCTGCGGGTCCGAGAGGATTATTTGCCGGAGCATTTTTATAATAATCAGCAGCAAACCAATCCGCCACCCATTCCCACACATTGCCCGCCATATCTGCTGCGCCAACCCAACTGTCCCCGGCAGGAGAAAAGCTGCCGACTGGAGCAGCCCGGACGTAGCCATCATCACCATTTTGATCTGCCCAATTCTGAGGGCAATTTTTGTCACAATAGTTGGCTTTTGTGCTGTCAAACGTATTGCCCCAGGGGTAAATACGGCCGTCACTCCCCCGCGCGGCATACTCCCACTGAGCCTCCGTCGGCAGGGCACCTCCCACCCATTCGCAGTAATCGCGGGCATCATACCAGCTCACCCCGACTACAGGCTGTGTGGCACCATTAAACGTTGTATCATCTGCATAACGGGAAGCAGTACAATCTCCTTCACTGACACATTTCGAATATCTGGAATTGGTGACTTCGAATTTATCTAGCCAAAAGCTGCTTAGCACAACTTCTCGTTGTGGCATTTCGTCACTATAAGCTTCCGTATCAACGGCCGGGTTGCTGCCCATCATAAACGTGCCGCCCGGCACAAAAACCATTGGCATACCGTCGGATGGTCTAGTCCAAATGTTGCCCAACTGGGCATTGGCTGGTGGGTTTGGGTCAACCGTTGGCGTGGGCGTCCAGGTAGGAGTTGGGGTTCGGGTAGGCGTGGGCTTCCGGGTAGGTGTCAGGCTGGGCTTGGCGGCAGGCGGGATCGTCTCAGTTGGTGAAGGGGTTCCGGTCGCCGTTGGGGTAGCTACATCCTCGGTAGGCGCTGCATTTTCGCTGGGCTGCGTGTCTTTTGTTGCTTCAGGCTCCGAAATTTCAGCAACCAACACCTCAGCCACTTCTGTCGGCTCCACGCCAGGGTCAACATCGGGTTCGGGCCAAAATATAAAACCAAGCAGCAGCAAAACAACTACCCCACCGCTGCCATACAGAACCCGCGCTGGCATCGTTTTAATCTGGTCAACAACAGCTTGCAGCGGGTTGGGTCGGGGCAAATCTGCGGGCGGCTGGCTGGCTGCTTTACCCGCCAAACCGGCATCCAGCGCCAGTGGCGCTGGCGTCGGCTTGCTCTTTTCTGGCAAAACAACGTGTGGCGCTCTTGTCACAACAGGCGGCGGCGCTTCTGGCGGTTCCAGCTCACCTAAAAAGGCAACCAATCCCGCCTCGTAACCGGCATCAAAGCTAATCCATTGGTAAGCGCCCCACAGGGCAGGCGTGGCGGTGGGCTTCACGTTTAAGGGAAACAGCCGTATTTCCCCGCGATGCTCCATGCCAATGGCCACATTCATTTCGCTTTGCACCCAGCGGGAAGTCACCGCCTCTGGCGTCAGCAGCAGCACAAACACGCCGCTTTCCATCAGGCCCCGGTTTATCGCCTCTACCCACTTTTCCCCTGGCTTAATATTGTCGGGCGCAATCCAGGTTTGCCAGCCATTGGCGCGTAAATCGGCCGCCAGCCGCTGAGCAAATTCTGCCTCTTTGCTGGCGTGGCTAATAAATATTTGGCGCGGGTTCCGTTTAACCGCCCTGGGTAGCTGCGGCACCTGGGGAACCAGGCGGGGCTTTTCCGCAAAGCGTTCCTGGTACGCCGTGGGTCGCTCCCGCTCCAAAGCCGCCAGCAGCTCCTCAAACCGCTCTCGCCGCTGGCTGTGCGAAATAAGCATCAGCACTTTCTGGTTTTTGGGCATCCCACCAGTGAAATCGTTATAAACCTGGGGAAAGTAATCAAAGCAGAATGTGGTCAGCTCATCATCGTTGAAGAACTCCTGCAAAAATTTTCGGGCACGAATATGGGTTTGTTCAGTCATGGGTCTGTGCCTTGTTGGTTTGGGTATCGGGCACCATTACAAAAACAGCTGCACCTATTTTATGCTATTACTTCAACCTTACAACCCAAAAATCCTCGTAGGGGCGAGGCGTTTGGCAATGCCCACCCAAAAACGGCACAACTCACCCACCAAACGCCTCGCCCCTGGCAAAACAACCACCCGGTTGGCCGCAACGCCGGGTCTGCAAAACAACGGGCTGGTTGGCCCAACATCGGGCGAGGCAGGTGGGGGTACGGCGTCGGATCAGGTAAAGGCGTTGGCCACCTGCCTCGCCCCTACGGGGCCGGGCGTTTTTGGCCGTCATTCATACGATGGTTAACGGTTAAAACGGGGTGTGGCAAATGGGTTTATTGGGCGTGTAGAACAGTTGGTGCACCACGTCGGCATAGGCCGTATCGGAAATTTGGGCCAGGCCGTAGGACAACAGTGTACGGAACGTCGTTGCGCCGATGATGAGCGAGGAAAATTCGGCAATGTCCAGCCCAATTTCCACATCTGGTACAGCGGCGGGATTGAGGGCGATACGGCCGTTGCCCCTAGAATCAGGGGTCACCTCAAGTTTCCAACTGCCTGCACACACCGGCCAAAAACTGTCTGTCAGGTTGATCTGCACGGTCACTGTTTGCCCGCCAAAATTATGCCCCGCCAACAGCTCAAACAGGCGCGGCACGTCAATCACCCGGTACATGATGCCCACCCCCTGCGTGTTGCTTTCGTGATAGCCGGGCGGAATTAAGCTTTGGCTGCCATTGCGCGGATCGTGCAGGAGCAGATGAAAATCATCTTCCTGCGTATTCAGCACAATCGTTTCGATTTGATCGGCCTGTACGCGCAAAAAGGCGAGCAAACCGCGCAGCGCTGCCGTATCCTCGTACATCAGTGCGCGCACGATAATGTTGTTGCGCAGAAAGTTGCCGTTGGGCACCGGCTCAAAAGCAAAGAGCAGATAGCCACGCAGCTGGCCATCGTCCCAATACCCTAATTTTTGCAGGTTGTGGCTACTGAAAATTGAGTCCAACTCATACTCGAACTGGGCCATGAGCCCGTTGCTGGCCTCCATGATGCGTTGGTAACAATCGGCCAGGGCCTGCCGGTGCGCGGCATCGAGGGCGCTGACGTTTTGCCTGTTGCCGTCGGGCAGGGCAGCGGGTGAGATGCGGTACTGGTTTATTTTACGGCCGTAGCCATACCCCATCTGCTTATAAAAATCGGGCCGGAAAGGATACAGCGCCGCCAGCGCCGCCCCCTTTTCCCGATAGTGTGCCTGGAAATATTGCAGCAAGTCGTAAGCAACACGTTCTTTCTTGTGCAGCAGATCGACCCCCACGCCACCAATGCCGCCCACCAGCATTTTGGTTCCGTGCAGCTTCATGGTGAAGTCGTACAGGCGCATAATGCCGCGCATCTCTTCTGCTTCAAACAAGCCCATCACAGAAATGATGGGATCGGCCTGCATTTTCTGGCCACGCTCCTTCATGCGCTGTCTGCCAGCGGCATCGGTAACACGCACGCCAGGGTAGGCGTTCATGGCAATGGTGGTGTACTGGTCCCACTCAGCTTCGGTTTTTAACGGCCGTATCACCCGTTCTCGCTTCATCTCTGTCTCCTTACAAAAATAGGACACAATCGTCCTTATTCGGCCCGTTCACGCACAAACTGCCACAAAACCAGCAGGCCAAACAGCATGATGCTGGCCGATACCAAAGACAAACCGGGCACTGCATACGTTTCATACACCCAGGGACCGATCAGCCCGGCCAGGCTGGAGCCAGTCAAAGCGGCAGCGGCAGCCATCGTCATCATCTTGCCCCGGTAATCTGGCGCTTGTTCGCTCACCAGAGCAATCACCCCCACGACGGTGAACTCAAAGGCAAAGCGGGCCAGAATCAGCCCGGCCACGGCTAAAACGACCCCCTGGTTAAAGATGGGCAGCAAGCTGTAGGCAGCGGCAGCCAGCAGCGTTCCAGCCAGCACGCTGCGCCGCAGGCCAAAGCGATCCCCAATCAGGCTCAGCAAAACGCTGCCGCTGAGGTCGGCAATGCCCAAAATAAGCGCCACCGTGCCCAGCTGCACCGCTCCCAGCTGGTATTCCCGCACCAGCCAGGTGCCATAGCTGATGAAGATGTTCATGGCGGCCATCATGTTGCAGCCTGCCACCACCAGCACCGCCCAGGCGGAACGGCGATTTGGGCCCAGTTCAAAAAAGGCACGCACGGTTGCCCAGGAGAAGGTGAAGGGATCGGCCTGGGTTTCTGTGGATTGGCGGGCAGCGGGTAAACGGCCGTATCCCACAAACGCCACCAGCATCAGCCCGCTCAATATAAAGAGCGGCGTCCGCCAGCCGTACGCATCGATGAGCAGCCCCACCAGATACAGCCCAATGATCCCCGCCAGCGCCCAGGCATATTCCAGCGTGCCCAACCCACGCGCCCTGCGGTTAAACGGCAGCCGGACGCTCAGGTAGGCCATCAGCGTGGGCACAAAAGAAAAAGTGCCCAGCCCGCCAATGATCATACCCAGGGCCGCCAGCCACAGGTTGCTGCTCAAGCCCACGATCAGATAGCCCACAGCGCCTAAAAACAAGCCAAGCCGCATGGTAAAGCGGTAACCGCGCCGGTCGGCCAACGCGCCAAAGGCGGGGGAAAGCAGCCCCATGGCGCTGCGCAAGCTCACCAACCGCCCCACCGCCACGCTGCTGGTGCGCAATCCTTCGGCAATGACGGGCAGAAAGGGAAAAAAGAGTTGAACGGCCGTATCCGTCACCAATCGCGTTACAAGCCCAATCACAATCAGGCGATTGACTGAAATGTCGGCTGAGTCAACCGCAATTTTTTCTTCTATGGGAGGTGGTGTCAAAACGAGCTCCAATCGTAAAAAAGTACGCGATGGCAGCAGAGCCATTGTGTAAATTGGAATTGTATCTGAAACAGGGCAAAATGGGTGTCGCATTAAGTTGGGCATACCCAATATTCGTTTGCCTTCCGCCTCGTTCCTCGCTATGCTTACAAGCTGCAAAAAATTTAGTTGATAGTGGCTGGTTGCTGCTCAATTGCCAGCGAAAAGAACCACCCCCTAGCCACTAACCGCCAACCACTTTTCCGAAGGAGCAGCATGGCCAAAAGCAATGTCACCCCCAGCCGTCAACAATATTTAGACGTTAAGGCGCAGCACCAGGACGCCATCGTCTTTTTTCGCCTGGGCGACTTCTACGAGACGTTCGACGACGACGCCAGACTGGCCGCCGCCGAGCTGGATCTGGTGCTCACCAGTCGGCCCCAGGGCAAAAACCAGCGCACCCCGATGGCTGGCGTGCCCTACCACGCCGCCGAAGGGTATATCGCCCGGCTCATCGCCAAGGGGCACAAGGTGGCGCTGTGCGAACAGATCGGGGATTCCTCTCAAATTAAGGGGTTGATGCCGCGCGAGGTGGTGCGGGTTTTCACCGCTGGCACGGTCATCGAGCCGGGGATGCTGGACGCGGGACGAAATAATTACCTGACGGCCGTTCTCCTGGAAGGCGATCGCGTCGGGTTGGCTTATGCCGATGTGACCACCGGCCAGTTTGCCACCACCCAGTTTAACGGCCGTCGCCGCCTCACCGAAGAGCTGGCCCGCCTGGACCCCGCCGAGCTGCTGCTGCCCGACAGTGAATTGGCCTATCAAGGCGAGGGCGAAGCCAAAGCGATCAGCCGCCTGCCCGATTGGCGCTTTGAGGAAGGCAACGCCCGGCAAACCCTGCTGCGCCACTTTGGCGTCGATTCCCTCTCCGCATTCGGCTGCGAGGGCAAATCGCTGGCCACAAGAGCCGCCGGGGCCATTCTCTACTACCTGCAAGAGACGCAAAAAGGGGCGGTTGGCCAGATCCAGCGGCTGGCCACCTACAGCGTCGAAGGCTTCATGGCGCTGGACACCGCCACCCGGCGCAATCTGGAACTCACCGAATCGCTGGGCGGCGAACGCAGCGGTTCGCTGCTGAAGGTGCTGAACAAGACCGTAACGCCGATGGGGGCGCGGCTGCTGCGCGACCGGATTTCTCGCCCGCTGCTGGATGTTGGGGATTTAAACGGCCGTTTCGACCAGGTAGACACATTCTTCAACGACGCCCTGCTGCGGGCCGATCTGCGGGCCACGCTCAAAGGGCTGCCCGACCTGGAGCGGCTCACCAACCGCGTGCTCAGCGGCAAGGCCACGCCGCGTGATTTGGAGTACATTGGGCTGGCGCTGGCGGCGGTGCCGGAAATAAGTAATCAGTTATCAGTTGTCAGTAATCAGTCTAGTCTCCACTCTCTAGTCTCCAGTCTCGATGGTTGCAGCGAAGCCGCCCGCGTGATTGAGCAGGCCATTGCCCAGGATGCGCCATCGAATTTGAACAAGACGGGCGTCATTCGCCCCGGCTTTTCGGCGGAGCTGGATGGGGTGATGAACTCATCGGCCCATGCGCGGCAGTGGGTGGCCAATCTGGAACCACACGAGCGGGAGCGCAGCGGCATCAGCTCGCTCAAGGTGGGCTTCAACAAGGTGTTTGGCTACTACATCGAAGTGACCCGCACCCACAGCAACCGCGTGCCGGACGATTACATCCGCAAGCAAACGCTCACCAACGCCGAACGGTACATCACCCCAGAGCTGAAGGAGTACGAAACGCTCATCCTCAACGCCGAGGAGCGCATTTTGGAAATTGAGCGGCGCGTTTTTAGCGAGGTGTGCCAGCAGCTGAGTCAATATGCGAAACGGCTGCTCCAGACGGCCAACGTCCTGGCCCAGCTGGACGTCGCCTCGGCCCTGGCCGAAGCCGCCGCGATGCAGGGATATGTTCGTCCCACCCTCACCGCCGAAAACAGATTGGCGATTGTGAACGGCCGTCACCCCGTCGTCGAGCAAACGCTAAAAATGGAACGCTTTGTGCCCAACCATGTGCAGATGGACAGTAAAGAGCGCATCCAGATTATCACCGGGCCAAACATGAGCGGAAAATCCACCTATCTGCGGCAGGTAGCGCTCATTGTGCTGATGGCCCAGATTGGCAGCTTTGTGCCCGCCGACAGCGCCGAAATCGGCCTGGTAGACCGCATTTTCACCCGCATCGGGGCGCATGACGAGCTGCACGCCGGGCGCAGCACCTTCATGGTGGAAATGGTGGAAACGGCCGAAATCCTCAACCACGCCACCACTCGCTCCCTGCTCATTCTGGACGAAATCGGCCGGGGCACCAGCACCTACGACGGGCTGGCCATTGCCTGGGCCATCATCGAATATTTGCACAACCACCCACGCCTCAAGCCGCGCACCCTCTTTGCCACCCATTACCACGAACTGGTTGGCCTGGCCGACTTGCTGCCGCTGGTGAGCAACTACAACGTCGCCGTAGCTGAAGAAGGGGACAAGGTGATCTTTTTGCACCAGATTGTGCCCGGCGGGGCGGACCAGAGCTACGGCATTCACGTCGGTCAGCTGGCAGGTCTGCCGCGTGACGTGATCAATCGGGCCAACGAGATTTTGCACGAACTGGAGAAACATGCGCCGACAACGGCCGTTGAACCCAGCCGCCTCAACAGCGTGCAGCAAATGGCCCTCTTCCCCGAATCCAGCCCGCTATTAGATGAGCTGCAAACGCTGGACGTGAACAGCATGTCGCCGCTGGAAGCCATCAACAAGCTGTACGAATGGAAACGGCGCTACATTGATGAAAAATAATGCCGATTCACAGTTTAGTAGACATAATCTACGAATTTTTTTGATACAACATTTCTCAGAAAATGATGTGCGAGATATCTGCTTTGAATTGGATATTGATTTCGAATCGCTTTCTGGCACGGACAAACCAAGCAAAATTCGAGAGTTGATCATTTATTGCGAAAATCGAGGCTCTTTTGAAAATTTAGTGAAGGTTGTGTGCTCTGCCCGATCAGAAAGTTTAATAAGCAACTTTTTAGAAAATGAACCTAAAACTACTCAAAATCAAATTGAATCATCAATTGACACAGCGAAAAGTTTCCAGAGCATTGCAGAACTAGTTGACTTGCTCTTTATAAATGAAACGGAGGGGATTTTTGAGTTAGAGGAATTGTGGACTGCAAGATTTGAGGAAGCAACAAAAATAACCACTAATCTCACTCAAGTCACTCGTGACTATACAGAAGAAATAGTAAATTTAACGCGTGAAGTAGATTTACTCAGAAACTCAAAACAAAAGCCAAGTAAAAACGAGCTAAAGAGGATCATCACCAAGCAAGCAAAAATTCTTAACACCTATGCCACAAAAACTACAGAAGAATCAAGTGCATTTGAAGAGGTGTTTTCTGAAGGCATTATTGCCTTTCTAAGGGAGTCAACAATACTGTTAATTGACTTCAGAGAACCAGGTAAAAATCGTGTCAGATTCTTTTTGTTGAAATTACAAGAACTTATTCATTCATCGAACTTGGCTTTAGATTCTGACCGGTTGATGGTTGTTTCTATTCAAAGTATTCCTAGGACAATATCTGAAATTGTTAAAGCAAAGAAAAGCACTCTAGAGGTGCTGAAAAACCAAATGACTGTACGCGAGTGCATACTTGAGCTTATGAAATCTGTAGAGAGGCTTTTAACCCAAATGCTGCGTGAACTAAACGAATAATGCTTTTCGTTATGTTAACTTTTTCTCGAGACCGTTTGTAAGGTTTTTCATCAACTGAAAAGCGGTGATACTAGAGTGAGACAGCGGCAGGGAGGCCACACAGGTTTAGGAAGCGCTGCAAAGAACCTGGTTCCCCTTCAATTTGGATGAGCTGGTGGGAAACGGCCGTTTCCGCCCCAATCTGCCCCGTTAACAAGCCCATATACGTAGCAATGTCCGTATAAAAAACAGCAGCTGCCTCGCGCCCACTTCCCTGCGCAACTTCTATCTCTCCCCCACTAATCCGCACCCGCATCACCTCATCGTCAATGTGCAGTTCGTACGTTTCCTCAACATCCTGGGCCAACTCCGGACGGAAAAAAGTTTTGAGGGTCAACGCATACGACCCCACATTGAGCAAAGCCGCCTCCCCCGCCGACGGCGGCACAAACTGGCTGCCCCATTTGCCCAGCTCAATCAGCGCTTTTTCCAGCCCCAGCCCCGGCGGCGTCAGTTCGTAAACGGTAGAACCGGCCGGTGGCGGCAGCACCCGGCGCTGGAGCAAGCCATCTTCCTCCAGGCTTCTTAGCCGGGTTGCCAGCAAATTGGTGCTGATCCCCGGCAAGCCCTCAATCAGGTCTTTATAGCGGCGCGGCCCGGCAATGAGCTCCCGAATAATGAGAATCGTCCAGCGTTCGCCCATTTTGTCCAGGGCATAGGCCAGCCCGCAGTATTGATTGTAGCTTCGACTTGTCATAGCTGTAGTATAGCGTACATCGGTTCAATTTCAATTTTTCTAATTTTTGTTATTGAAATTATTACTTGACTTTTTGAAGTAAAGTGATTATATTATCCGAACATTTGGTCTAAAAACAACTCGCGTGAAACAAAAAGGAAATGTTATGAACAATTCTGAGGAGAAAAATCTTCCCCTGAATCCCGCCAGCCCAGCCAAAGCCGGGCGACGCGAATGGATTGGGCTGGCTGTGCTGATGCTGCCCACGCTGCTCATCGCCATGGATCTGACGGTGCTGCATCTGGCGGTACCATCCCTGAGTACAGATTTGCAGCCCAGCAGTACGCAGCTGTTGTGGATTGTAGACATCTACGGCTTCATGATCGCCGGATCGCTCATTACGATGGGAACGCTGGGGGATCGAATCGGCCGTCGCAAACTGCTGCTGATTGGTGCCGCAGCCTTTGGCCTGGCCTCAACCGTGGCAGCCTTTTCCCCCACTGCCGATTTGTTGATCGCAGCACGGGCCTTGCTGGGCGTAGCGGGCGCCACCCTCATGCCTTCGACCATGTCCCTCATCCGCAACATGTTTCTGAATTCCCGCCAGCGAACGGCCGCTATCGGCATTTGGGTGTCTGGCTTTTCGGTAGGCAGCGCGATTGGACCTCTGGTGGGGGGCATCTTACTGGAGAATTACTGGTGGGGCTCTGTCTTTTTGCTGGGCGTGCCGGTGATGATTGTCTTGCTCATTGCTGGCCCCCTGCTGCTGCCGGAACACCGCGACCCCAGTCCTGGCCGGTTTGATTTGCTAAGTGCGGGGATGTCGTTGGCAGCGGTGCTGCTGGTCATCTACGGCCTTAAACAGGTCGCCGAAAAGGGGCTGGGCTGGCTGCCACTGCTCACGGTTGTGCTGGGAATTGGCATTGGCATCGCCTTTGTGCAAAGGCAGCGCAGCCTGGACGATCCGCTCATTGATTTGCGACTGTTTCGGGTACCGGCTTTCAGCGCTTCGCTGGCAACCTACACGCTGGGCATCTTTGCCGCCTTTGGTACCTTCCTCTTTATTGCCCAATATCTCCAGCTGGTGCTGGGATTGTCGCCCTTGCAAGCTGGCTTGTGGTCCGTGCCGGGCGCGATTGCCTTCATCATTGGCTCAAATTCAGCGCCGAAATTTGTGCAGTGGATTCGCCCGGCTTTTCTGGTGGCGGGCGGTCTGGCCGTGGCCGCCTTTAGTTTGGGGCTCCTCACGCAGGTGGGCTTGAGTTCGCTGGCGCTCATTGTGTTTGCCAATACGCTAATGTCATTGGGATTTGGCTTTACCTTTACGCTAACGGTTGATCTGGTGGTGAGTGCGGCGCCGCCAGAGCGGGCGGGGGCGGCCTCGGCGCTGGCAGAGACTGGCGCAGAACTGGGCGGGGCGCTGGGAATTGCGGTGTTGGGGAGTCTGGCAACGGCCGTTTACCGCCGCCAGGTAACGGCCAACCTGCCGCCTCAAATCTCTGAAGAAATGGCGCACGCCGTGCGAGAGACACTGGGTGGGGCCGTAGCGGCTGCCGGGCAGCTTTCCGGCCCGCTGGGCCTGGCCTTGCTGGATGCGGCTTACAACGCCTTCGTCTCCGGCTTGCAGCTCATCTCGCTGATTGGCGCGGTGATCATGGTTGGCCTGGCCCTGTTGACGGTGGCTATGCTCCGGCACGTTGAGATTGGCGACGAGGTGGAGGAAAATTTGGAGCTGGAACCCGAGGGGCTTGTTGCATCTACGGCCGTTGCCCGGCACGTTGGCCTCATTGAGTAATGGCGAGAAGGAGAAACAATGAACCCAAAGACATCAGCGTATTGGCAGAGAGTATCTGAAGAGGGGAAATTACCATGACTGAAGACATTGCCAAGGCTCAAGGTCAGCAACCGCCTATACCCAATCCCGCACTCCAAGACCTGGAAGTATTTGTGGGCAATTGGCATGTGGAACTATCCAGAACATCGTTTCTTTCCAATCCATCTGCCACAGCAAATGGATTTGCCTCCGAATGGCAGGAGAAGGGGGCTTATCTGGTTATCCGCCAGGGTGATAAACAAAGCCCGCCTTTCTCCACTTGGATCATCGGCCGTGATGAATCGACTGAAACATACAAATTGTTCTACTTCGACACATGGGCTGTTTCCAGGATATATGACATGAGTTTCCAGGGCGGTGTCTGGAAGTTATGGCGAAAGGCTCCGGGGCACTGTCAGCGTTTTACGGGAATATTTAGTGAAGATGGCAAACATATTACTGCCTGTTGGGAAAAATCACGCACCGGCAACATTTGGGAACCTGATTTTGACCTAACGTATTCAAAGATTTGCTAGGAGAATCAAAATGGGAAAAACATTGGCAGCATTTACGATGTCTTTGGACGGCTTTATTGCTGGGCCGAATGATGAAGTCGGCCGTTTGTTTAAGTGGTACGGCAGCGGCGACACGGAATTTACCGTGCCAGGCACGGAGATGGTTTTCAAAGTAGCTCAGGCCAGCGCCGCATATATGCAGGAAGAGTGGCCTAAGCTGGGTGCCATTGTGACGGGGCGCAGGGATTTTGACGTCTCCAATGCCTGGGCTGGCAGCGCCTTCATGGGGCTGCCAATGTTTATCGTCACGCACCAGCCACCGCAGGAGTGGCTGGGGGAAGATTCGCCTTTTATTTTTGTGACGGAGGGGGTAGAAACGGCCGTTGCCCTGGCTCAAAAAGCCGCCGGAGACAAAAACGTAGGTGTAAGCGGCAGCCAAATTGTGCAGCAGTGCCTGCAGGCGGGCCTCATCGACGAAATTTACGTTGAGCTGGCCCACATGCTGCTGGGCGATGGCATTCGCTTGTTTGATAACCTGGCGGGCTACGCAATTGATCTGGAAAAAATGAAGGTGATTGACACACCGGACGTGACGCACCTGCATTTTCGCGTTGTTAAGTAAGTTCAGCCTGCAATAGAAGGAAAATAAAATGGAAACAGTAACTTCAAAAGATGGGACGCGCATCGCTTTTGACCAGTCAGGAGTGGGTCCTGCAATCATCCTGGTGGTTGGCGCATTCAACGACCGGGCGGCCGGAGCGCCGCTGGCTCGATTCCTGGAACGGCATTTCACCGTGTTCAACTATGACCGCCGAGGACGAGGCGAGAGTGGCGATACCACACCGTATGCTATTGAGCGCGAGATCGAAGACATTGATGCTCTGATCGCGCAAGCTGGTGGATCGGCGTTCGTATTCGGCTATTCATCGGGTGCGGTCCTGGCCTTGAGAGCAGCAGCTTACGGCCTCTCTATTTCACAGCTTGCGTTATACGATCCGCCGCCGACAGGCGCTAAGGCGGGGCAGATCGCGCCCCAGCTCACAGAGCTTATCGTGGCGGGTCGCCAGGGCGATGCGGTCGAGCTTTTTCAGACCGAGGCAGTCGGCATACCAGCCGCCGTCGTTGCGCAAATGCGAAATGCGCCGTTCCGACCAGCACTGGAAAAAATAGCCCATACACTGGCCTACGAATCGACTATCCTCAGGGCATTGCCAACCGGACTGGCGGCTTCCGTCCGAGTACCCACGCTCGTGATAGATGGCGAGGAAAGTCCTGACGTTGTGCGACATACGGCGCAATCATTGGCCGGTGCCTTGCCTGAAGGACGATATCGCACCTTGAAAGGTCAAAACCATGACATTGTCGCGTCTGTTGTAGGCCCTGTGTTGGAGGAGTTCTTTCTAGAACAAAGGAAATAGACGACTTGCCTGCTCACACCTGATTAAATTAACCAATAAATCGAGGAGATAGTTAAAAATGAAATTTTTATGCCTTGCTTACGGAGATGAAGACGGTTGGCATTCGTTGAGCGAAAGCGAGCAGCAAGAAGTGCTGGCTCAAGACGTGGTGATACTAGAGCGGGGGAATCTCATGTCGGCCGTGCAAACACAGGTGACCTCGGTAAGGAACTGGGATGAAAACCTGGAAGTGAGCGACGAGTCCCTGGCGCAGCCTCCGCTACCGTTGGCCGGGTTCTCGGTAATTGAAGCCGAGAGTCTGAACGAGGTGATCGAGCTCGTCAAAAATACGCCATGCCCTCGAGCCAGAGGGTTCATTGAAATACGGCCGTTTTGGGACCTTAGCAAAGATGGGGTATGACAAACGGCCGCTTATCCAATTGTTGATTGGCTCCGTCACGTTCCAACATAGAACGAAGCAACCAGATATCAATCCAGATGTTGGAGGAACTTAGTCATGAGAAAAGTTATTGTGCTTGAACATATCTCCCTTGATGGTGTCATACAGGCCCCAGGCGGGCCCGACGAAGATACCAGCGGCGGCTTCCTGTATGGCGGGTGGGTAGCGCCATATTCCGACGCAGCTCTTGGAACGCTCCTGAGAAGGCAGATGGACCTGCCGTTTGACCTGTTGTTAGGGCGCACAACCTTTGAAATTTGGGAACCGTACTGGCCGCAACATGGGGATATATGGCCTGGCGTCAACACAGCGACCAAGTACGTCGCTTCGAACACCAGGACGTCTAGCGAATGGCAGCCGTTCGTGTTTTTAAACGGAGATATTGCCGAACAAGTCGCCAAAATCAAGCAGCAGCCAGGGCCGGATTTGCACGTTTGGGGAAGCGGTCATCTCATTCAGACGCTTATCAAGCATGATTTGGTCGATGCGTTCTGGCTGATGATATATCCAATAACGTTGGGCGCTGGCAAGCGGTTGTTTGCCGATGGCACAATCCCGGCGGCGTTCAAGGTGACGGAAAGCCATGTTACCCCGAATGGGATGATTGTTGTGAATTACGAGCGTGCCGGGGCAATTACAACCGGAAGTTGAGGAAAAGAAGTACCCATCCAAGGAGATCAACATGGAAACTTACGACGACGACCTCAGCAAGTTTGAAGCAGACGGTGCTGCACCTTTGCCAGACACCAACGATCAAGGCACTGTTGAACACGATGGTGCTCAGATCTGGTACGCAACGTATGGGTCCGGCCCGCCCGTGATTCTGCTGCACGGTGGCCTCGGTCACAGTGGCAACTGGGGCTTTCAAGTTCCAGCATTGGTCGGCAGTGGCTATCGGGCCGTATTGATTGACAGCCGGGGTCACGGCCGTAGTACACGCGACGAACGGCCGTATACATATGAATTGATGGCAGCCGATGTTGCGGCGGTGATGAATGCCTTGGGCTTCAAGCAGGCGAGTCTGGTAGGCTGGAGCGATGGCGCGGTCATCGCCTTGATTCTTGCTTCGAAAGCACCCACACAGGTGACGGGCGTGTTTTTCTTTGCTTGCAACATGGACCCGAGCGGCACCAAGGAGTTTGTATTTACCCCAACCATTGGACGCTGCCTAAGCCGGCTCAGGCAAGACTACCAACGGCTATCGACCACACCGGATCAATTCGAAGCGTTTTCCGAGGCGGTCGGCCTGATGCAGCAAACGCAACCCAACTATTCGGCACATGATTTGGCGCAGATCAGCGTGCCGGTGGCAATCGTCCAGAGCGAGCATGATGAATTCATCAAGCGCGAACACGCCGAATATCTGGCGCGGAACATTCCCAAGGCGGAATTTATCGCTCTTGCCGGGGTGAGTCATTTCGCCCCACTGCAGCGACCCGAACAATTTAACACCGCCATGCTGGCCTTCCTTGGCAAAACGTTTGCTTGAAGCAAGACAGCGGGAAGCTGGGCTATGCCAGCCCGTTGCAGGATGAAAGGAGATTTTTAGGGAAAATTATCAACTGAGAAAAGTAATTGCACATCTGATTATTATTTTGGACGGCGTAGTGAAGTTTGACAGGTTGCAATCTTGACCTACCAACCGATGAAAAATTTATGATGAGTTATTTGATGGAGGTAAAAACACCATGAAAACGCATGTGCAAAAAATCATCCCACATTTTTGGTTTGACAAAGGAGCCAAAGAAGCGGCAGAGTTTTACTGCTCCGTTTTTCCTGATTCAAAAGTTACCAGTGTAACAACACTTCACGACACCCCCTCCGGTGACGTTGATACCGTTACGTTTGAGCTGTGGGGACAGAAGTTTATGGCCATCGATGCAGGGCCGCTGTTTAAGTTCAATCCATCGATATCCTTCTTCGTGAATTTCGACCCGTCGCGGGAAGAAAACGCGAGCAAGAAGCTCGATGCCATGTGGCAAAAATTGTCCGAGGGCGGAACGGTGCTCATGCCGCTTGACAAGTACCCATTCAGCGAGCGATATGGCTGGATTGAGGACAAATATGGCTTATCGTGGCAGTTGATTCTTACCGATCCCGAAGGCGATCCCCGGCCACCGATCGTGCCGTCGCTTTTGTTCGTTAATGATGTCTGTGGCAAGGCGGAAGAGGCAATGAATTTCTATTTGTCGATGTTCAAAAACTCAAAACAGGGATTCGTTGCCCGTTATCCCAAAGGCCTGGAACCCGACCAAGAAGGAACCCTCATGTTTGCCGACTTTATGCTGGAAAACCAGTGGTTTGCGGCCATGGACAGCGCCCACGAGCACCAATTCAATTTCAACGAAGCCATTTCCCTCATGGTCTACTGTGACACGCAGGTGGAGATTGATGACTATTGGCAGAAGCTCTCCGCCGTGCCGGAGGCCGAGCAGCGCGGCTGGCTAAAAGACAGGTACGGGGTGTCGTGGCAAATCGTGCCCACGGCAATGGATGAGATGATGAGCCAAAATGCTCCGCAGCGTTTATATCTGATGCAAGTTGGGTCCATGCCGGAATACGAGATTCCGATTGTTTGCTATCTGGTGCAAACCGGTGATGGCAAGAATATTCTGATCGACAGTGGTCTACCGGAGATTATCCCTGAAGACGCTTCGGAGTTTGAGAACGGACGGGACGTTATCGAGCAGTTGGCGAACATTGGCTTAAAACCGGACGATATTGATACAGTCATTTCGACGCATTATGATGGCGACCATGCCGGAAGACACGCGGCATTCACGAAGGCGCAATATGTTGTTCAGCGTGTGCATCATTTGGATGCGGCGAGCAACCCACGTTATGCTGCCATTCGACCAGAATGGGATCAGCCAATGGAGCGCATTCGGCTGGTGGACGGGGACACGGAACTGCTGCCGGGGCTGGAGCTGATTGAGACGAGCGGGCATGTGCCGGGACATCAATCGGTGCTGGTGCGGCTGCCCAAAACGGGGGCGATTTTATTGACGATTGACGCTGTACCCTTCGGCGAGGGCTTTACCCGTGACGAGCAGGACGACGGTAGCAACCCGGACGCCGAAGCGATCCGCGCCAGTACGATTAAACTGCTTGATCTGGTCGAACGGGAGCATATCGGGCTGGTGATTTTCGGTCATGACAAGGAGCAGTGGGAAACACTCAAAAAAGCGCCAGAGTTTTACGAGTAAAGCAGCATTTAAATTGAAAAAGTTAAAGAGAAAGCTGACACGATATTTTCGTGTCCGATTGAGTGCCAATTTGCGCCCTTATCCCTCTCACGTTAAGCTATAGAGATCATGATCGTGGCTATCAGGGGGGCAGGTGAGCGCAGAGTATGGCGCGCATCCAGAACATTCTCACGGTCACGCAAGGGGGCATCCTGTATACGGATATTGCGGAGGTTGTACGCTGGATTGACTTCCAGGAATGCCGCGTGAATC
>JBGTCV010000048.1:0-4024 GCA_041748655.1 Promineifilaceae bacterium (SeqCode)
CCACGTCAAGGTCCATTAACCCCATCGCTTTGGTCAAAGCTTTATGGGCATGCACGTCTTCTAATGTCGCTTCTATACTCTTTGCCATTTTTCGTTTTTGGCCAATTTTACCACTTCACCACACAAAACCTCAGAGAACCAGTTTTTCTTCTTTTCTTTACGATCTTGGCGCGCTTTGCGGTTAAATTTTTTCTAGGGGCAAGCTGGCTGTCAGTTGGGTGCCTTGCCCCGGTGTGCTGTTGATCGTGAGACGGCCGTTCACCCCCGCCAATCGCTCTTGCATACTGCTCAACCCCAGGCCATACGCCGTTGAATTTGTATCAAACCCTCGGCCATCGTCGGTGATGGTCATGGTAAGCCCTTCACCCTGCCACGCCAGGTGCAGGCCGACGGTGTGTGCCCCACTGTGCCGGGCGACGTTGGCCAGCGCCTCCTGCGCCACGCGGAACAGGGGCTGCTCGACATGGAGGGGCAACGGCCGTTCTCCAGCAACCGTCACCTGGGCAGCAATGTCCGTGCGGCGCGACCAATCTGCCGTGTAGCTGCGCAGCGCCTCGACCAGCCCCTTGCCCTCCAGCGCCGCAGGCCGCAGCTCCTGAATGAGGCCAGTTAGCTCCTGCTGGGCCTGCCGGGCCAGCTGCGCTGCCTCTTGCAGATGGGTTTTGGCCGTGGCTGGATCGCTTTCCAGCACCGTTTGGGCAGCCCCCAGCTGCATGGCGGTGGCAAATACCTGCTGCTTCACCGAATCGTGCAGATCGCGGGCCAGCCGGTTGCGCTCTTCCAGCGTGGCCAGTTCGGCGCGGGTGTGTACCAGATTTTGCAGCTGTTCGGCCATCTGGTTGAGCCGTCGCGCCAGCTGGCCAATTTCGTCGCCGGAATTGTCCTGCACATAGGCGGAAAAATCCCCCTGACTCCACGATTCGGCCGTTTCCGTTAGCCGCTGCAGGCGGCGATTAAAGCCGCGCGAGGCGATGAAGCCAAAGATGGTGCCAGTAAAGCCTGCCACCAAAAAAATGAACAGCAGCAGCGGCAAAACGCCCAAAATGGTGTTGGCGGTGAACAGCTCGGCGTCGATGTTGGGCAAATCCATCATGAGCAGAAACACGCCCAGCAGTTCCTGGTCATCGTTCAAAATGGGAACGGCAATAAAAATATCGTTGGTAGAGGGATGAACGGCCGTTACCAGGTCTGGATCATTTTCCCCCAGCAGCGCCTGCTCCAAAGCGGGCAGCGCTTCGGCAAACAACAGGTCTTCTATCGACTGGTTTAAATTGTCGCCTGGCTCCAGAGCGAGCAAATTGCCAGCCGGGTCTACCACAGCGGCAAACGAAACGTCGGTAAAGCGCACGTTGCTGACGCCGCTTCCTGACGTTACCTGGAACTCGTCCCCCTGCTGGGCGCTGTCTAGCCAGCTGCGTAGACCGGCTAAATCGGGTGGCGTTTGGGCTAAAAATTGGGCGATTTGGGGATTCACCGGGCGAAGCACTGGCTGAAAAGCGGAAGCGACATCGGTAATGAACAGGCCAATCAGGGAGGCGGCAATGAATAGGATGATTAGAAGGACGGCCGCAGCCACCGCTGTTGTAACCCAGGTGTAGGAGAGGGTTAATTTCCACTGCAAAGTACGAAAACGGCCGAAAAAGTTGCGCATGATGTTGAAGTATACAGAAAATGCAGAGACGCTGCATCGCACCCCCACCCTGGCCCTCCCCCTGCGAGGGCCAGGGTGGGGGTCTTTTCTTTTACCCGCCCAAATCTTGTCGCTGGAAGGCGAGCAGGGACAATCCCACAAAGGTACAGGTGTAGAGGGCGATGCCGAGAACGGCCGTTTCCCCACTCAATCCATCTGCTGCGGCTGCCAGCTCGCTGCTGGCGCTGACGCGATTCAGGGCAGTGAGGCTCTGGCCAAGGCCAGCGGGCAGGTATTGGGCAATTTTGGCCCAGGTGCCGCCTACAAGCATCAAAAGCTGCATTAACACCCCTTCGATCAGCAAGGTGTAGGCCAAACCGCCGCCGACGGCCATCACGGTGGAGCGGCTGGCGATGGCCAGCAGGAAGGTGAGCGCTGCGTAGGGCAGCAGGGTGTAGGCTGTGCGCAGGATGCTCAGCGCCGCTTGCCACCAATCGACCTGGGCAAAGGGCAGCGTTCCGTGAAGAGTTTGCGTGATAACGGCCGTTGTCAACCCCCCGGCCACAAAGGCGGCCATGACAATAAGCAGGGCTGGGAGCAGAACGGCCGTAAACTTCGCCAGCAGCAGCACGGGACGGGAGACGCCGTTACTCAACCAGAGCTGCATGGTGCGCCAGCCGTACTCCTGTGCCGTCAGCGTCCCCATCAAAATGACGATGAGCAAACCGCCCAGACCGCCGCTGGAACCCAGTCCCATACCCAGGTTTAGTCCCAATGGCCAGGTGATCATCTCGTCCACCGGGCCATCGGTGGTGATGACGATGCTGCTGCTGTCTGACTGGCTGGCCAGATAAATCATCAGCGGAATAAAAACGGCCGCAGCCGCCACAATGGCCAGTTCAAGCCACAAAATCTTGCGGCTGGTTAATTTCTTTTGTTCAACAGATACCATTTGCCAGAACATGAGGTTCTCCTTTTTGGTGGTTAGTGGTTGGTGGCTAGTTGCTGGTAAAAGCCACCAGCCACTAAAACTAGCCCCTAACACTATTTCGTCAGCTCCAGGAACAAGCTTTCCAAATCTGATTTTTGGCTGGTTACTTCGCTGGGGATGATGCCGTTTTGGGTGAGGTGGGCAACGGCCGTTTCCCCATCGATCCCGCTTACCTGCACATACGCCCCGTTGGTTATTACCTTGGTGGCGTCTGGCAGCCGGGACAACAGGTCGCCTGCTTTGGCGGGATTTTTCACCTTCAGCCGCACCGATTGGCCGCTTTGGCTCAGCAGCTCCTCGACGCCGCCCTGGGCCACGATGGCTCCCTGGCGAATGACGGCGATGCGGTCGCACACCTGCTCCACCTCGTGCAGCAAATGGCTGCTGAGGAAGATGGTGATGCCGTCGTCGGCCAGCTGGCGGATGAGGGTGCGCACCTCGCGCATCCCGGCGGGGTCCAGCCCGTTGGTTGGCTCATCCAAAATGATGAGCGACGGCCGGTGCAGCAGCGCCGCGCCTAACCCCAGCCGCTGCTTCATACCGGTGGAAAAACCTGCCACTTTGCGGTCGGCAGCCGTGGTGAGGCCGACTAATTCCAGCAGTTCGTTGATACGGCCGTTTGCCACCCCATCATGCAGCCGGGCCACCAGCTGCAAATTTTGCCGTGCCGTCAGGTAGGGCAGCAGCGATGGCGCACCCACCAGCGAGCCAACCTGTTTCAGCGCTCCGTTCTGGTGTGGCGTCACCGGCTGGCCAAACAGGGTGATGCTGCCTGCTGTCGGGTGAATCAGCCCCAGCACCATGCCGATGGTGGTGGTTTTGCCAGCGCCGTTGGGGCCGAGAAAACCAAACACTTCCCCTTGCTGAACGCGCAGATTGACGGACTGAACGGCCGTTACCGCCCCAAAATTTTTGCTTAGATTATCGGTCTGTAAAACGATTTTGCTCATGATTACACTCCTGAAAATAGTTAACGCAGTGCTGCGGAGGCGCAGAGGAGAGGACAATAATCTGCGAAGTCTGCGAAATCTACGGATGATTAACTGTTTTAAGTGTAGGGGATGAGCAGATTGGCCACATCGGCCTGGGGAACTAAAGTGGCTCCGCCCGCAGACCCATTGCCGCCAGAAAACCGCTATTGTCTAATGGCTGGCGCTGGATATGGGTGTTCATGCATTTTTGAGCAAGAGTGAAACGCGAGATCATGTGCTGGCTATCATCCAAAAACTATGGTGAAAGAGGTCTGTCATCATTTGCCAATTAGTTCAAATATTTCTGAACTATATCCCTAAAAAATTTTTTACCAATAAAGTCCGTGTGTGCCGTCGCCTCGGCGCTTCGCGCCTGGCGACGTTAGACAAGAGGGGTTTTTTCACTTTTTGGGGGTGTCCCACCCCAAAAAA
>JBGTCV010000049.1:0-45983 GCA_041748655.1 Promineifilaceae bacterium (SeqCode)
CCACGTCAAGGTCCATTAACCCCATCGCTTTGGTCAAAGCTTTATGGGCATGCACGTCTTCTAATGTCGCTTCTATACTCTTTGCCATTTTTCGTTTTTGGCCAATTTTACCACTTCACCACACAAAACCTCAGAGAACCACCAAAGTTTCCCTGGTTATCAAGCGGGCGGGATGCTTCGGAGGATGCTTTGGCTCCTTTCGACCTCCGGTTTATGCTTTTTGAAAATCAAGATCGGTATAAAAAACGGCATGATGCTCAGGAGAACGTCCTCTCTTTACCGATTTTGATGGTAAAAACTGATTATCCCCAGGCGAAGCCGCCAAAATGAGAATTGCTGCTGTTTTTTTGTAAGAGAGGGCATTTCCCTGAAGGTAGCCTATAATCTGGCAAAAATTTAAAGCAGGTGAGATATTGATGGAAAAACGAATTGTTTTAATTGGAGCGGGCAGCGCCCAGTTTGGCTATGGCACAATTGGGGATATTTTTCAGAGTGAGGTACTGGCGGGCAGCCATATTGTGCTGCACGATATTAATCCGGTGACGATGGGGCTGGTGCAGGCAAATAGTCAGGCATACCTTGATGAGCACAACTTACCTTACACCATTTCTGCCACCACCAACCGGACGGAGGCGTTGCAGGGCGCTGATTTTGTCATCATTTCTATTGAGGTTGGCGACCGGTTTGAGCTTTGGGAGCTGGATTGGCGGATTCCCCAACAGTTTGGCATCCAGCAGGTGTATGGTGAGAATGGCGGCCCTGGCGGCCTGTTTCACGCGCTGCGCATTACGCCGCCCATTTTGGCGATTTGCGCCGATGTGATGGCGATTTGCCCCGATGCATATGTTTTCAACTTTAGCAACCCGATGAGCCGGATTTGCACCACCGTGCACCGTGCCTTTCCTGAGCTGAAGTTGATTGGGCTATGCCATGAAATTGCGTCGCTGGAACGATTTTTGCCGCTGGTGTTGGAACGGCCGTATACCGATCTCGCCGTCCGTGCTGCCGGGCTGAACCATTTCAGCGCCGTCCTCAGCGCCACCTACCGCGACACCGGAGCCGATGCGTACCCGGATATTCTGGCACGGGCACCCCACTTTTTTGGCAACATGCCGCTGCTGGACACGGCACGTAAATATTTCAAGGAAACCGGCGCGGCAGACGCTGTGAATGGTCACGAGCTGGTTGTAGCCACGGAGGCGTGGCCTGAGCGGCGCGTTTTCCAGGCGGTTTTGGAGCGGTTTGGCGTGCTGCCCATCACCAGCGACAGTCATTTTGGCGAATACATTCAATGGGCCTACGATGTGACGGATCACAAGGGGATCAATGATTTTTACCGCTTCTACAAAAATTACCTGACCAAAATAGAGCCAAAGATTGAACTTATGCTCAAAGAACGGTTCGTGCCGATTGTGGAGGGAATGCTCACCGACTCTGGCTACGAAGAACCGGCCGTCAACATTCCCAACAACGGTTTCATTGACGAACTGCCGGACTGGCTGGTTGTCGAAGTTCCAGCGAAGGTTGATAAAAATGGGATTCACGGCATTCCGATGGGGCAGCTGCCCAAGGGCTTTTTGGGCTTGCTGCGCAATCAGGTGGCTGTGCACGACCTGACGGCCGAAGCGATTCTGCACAAATCACGGGAGCTGGCGCTGCAAGCGCTGCTGGTGGACCCGATTGTGACCCGGTACCAGGGGATGGGGGAGATGCTGGACACGATAATCGATTATCAGCGGAAATGGTTGAGCTATTTGCAATAAACAGGCCGTGAAGCGTGAAACGTGAAACGTGAGGACTCTCTGTTCACGTTTCACGCAAAGTCCCAAAGGTCCTTTTTGTTTTACGGCCGTATCACCACCGGCAAAAACGTCTCGTACAGCACGCTTACCACGGTGAAGTTCACCGGGTCGGACTCCAGGCTGCGGTCCGGATCGTAGACGGTAATGGCGTAATTGCCCAGGGTGCCTAGATCGGCGGCGGGGAGAACGGCCGTTACCACAAACGAACTTACGTAGGTGGTGGTGCGATTGGCCCCGTTCCAGCGTACCACCGTGCTGGGGGTGAAGTCCGCTCCCTGCACCGTCAGCACCACATCCTGCACGTTGTTCAGGCCAGACCAGGGCGGGGCAATGCTGGTGATGAGCAAACCACCGCCAAATTCGTAAGCGCCGATGTCGCAGACGCCGCTGCGGGCAAAACCGCGCTGGTCGGTGGCGGGGCAGCTGCTGCCCGCATTGATCGCCGGGCTGCCGGGCAGCAGTGGCACGGTGGGGGTGGGACCACCGTAGCTGCCGAGGGTGCCTAGCTGGGGATTAACGGCCGTTTGCCCTCCAAAACATTCATAATCGTTCCAGTTGCTCGTCGTTTTTTGCGGAAACTGAATATTGTTGCCGCTGTTGGTCAATTCCACAGTGCAATTTTCCTGGATGTCCCACGGATTGTCGCCGTCGTTGTGGGCGATAATCGTGTTGCGCACTGTGGCTGGCCCGGCAATCGCCCCGCCCACAAAGCCCGCCGTGTTGTTGACGATTGTGCTGTTCACAATCGTTGTGGTGTCGCTGGTGCGGATCGCCCCGCCAAAGCCGCGCCGCCAATCCTCGGCGGCCAGGGCGATGGGCGTGGTGGCGTCGTTGCCCACAAAGGTGCTGCTGGTGATGGTGACGGGTGCATCCAGCAGCCAGAGTGCCCCGCCGGAGCTGGCGCTGCCGTCGGTGGCGTGGGCGTTGTTGTTCACAAAGGTGCTGTTGCTGATGTTCAGCGGCCCGCTGCCGGTGGCGCTCTGGTGGTAAATCGCCCCGCCCTGGCCACTGCCGGTGGCCGAATTACCGTCAAACAGCGACTGGTCGATGAGGGTGCTGCCGGTGCCTTCGGGGAAGCTAAAAATTGCCCCGCCCAGCTGGTTACTCTGGTTGTTGCTGAAGGTGCTGGTGGCAATATCAATCGTGCCGCTGAAATTTTTGGTGCCATCGACGTAAATCGCCCCGCCGCCACCGCCGCCCGCCGTGTTGTTGGCCACATTGGCCGTAAAAGTGCTGCCGGTCACGGTGAGATTGGCCCCCAAAATGTGAATGCCGCCGCCGTTGACCGACGTGTTATTGCTAAAGGTGCTGCCGCTGACGGTGGCCGTCGAGCCGCCGGTGATATAGAGCGCCCCGCCGCCATTACCGCCGCTGGGAATGGCCGCCGCCGTGGAGCTGTTGCCGCTAAAGCTGCTGTTCGTTACGACGAGCGTGCCGCCCGCGTCGCCAGAGCCCCAGCCGTTGAGGGCCACTGCCCCGCCGTTGGCCGCCGTGGAGCTGTTGATGGCGCTGTTGCTGAGGGTGAGCGTGCTGAGCCGCTCCACGTAAATCGCCCCGCCGTCGCCGCTGCTGCTGAAGCCATCGCGCAGGGTGATGGCTTGCAGGGTGAGGCTGGCCCCGTTTTGCAAATTGAATAGCCGGGTGGCGCTGCTGCCGCTGAGGGTGATCTGCCCGCCACCGTCAATAATGGTGTTGTTGCTGATCGTTTTCTCGCCGGTGAGGGTGATGGTGTGGCTGCCGCCGCAGTTGAAGCTGACGCTGCCGCCGCCGGAGAGGGCGGTGTTGAGGGCGGCTTCGGTGCAGCTGCCTGGGGTGCCATTGCCCACCGTGCCTGCGCCGCTGGCCGGTTTCACCAGCAGCGCGGCCAGGATGATGAGGAGGACGAGCAGGACGAGCAGGATGCCAATTTCGCCAGATAATTTTTTGGAAGCAGGGCGCTGCCCCGGCTGGGCCTTTGGTTTGTTGAGGTGTTTCATACTATCGCGTTTCCCTTTGCGACGGCCGTTCTTCACGCGGTGTCGCTTATTCTGCTTATTCCACTCTGTATTGTGCGGTAGGAAACGGCCGTGTTGAAGGTGACTTTAGTACGGGGCGAATTTCTGTTATGGCTTATCATCAATCTGATTAAGGAGGCGTCTGGACAACTACCTGCGCCTCCTTTTTTGTTTTAGCGACGCGCCATAACCGGCTGACGTCTAGCAATTCTCACTTTTGCCACCATTGGCATCGATTTCAATCGGTGGCGCTGCTTGAATTTACAGGAAATACGGCCGTTTCCTCGTTTAATACAGTACACCAGTCCGCTTTGTACCAATTGCTACTCAGGTGCAAGGCACTGGCCGCAGGCGTTTCAATTGGTTGGAACCGTTTGGCCAGTGCCTCGCACCACTCAGGCTTAGTAGTTACGTTTGTATTGGAAATTGGAGGAAAGTATGTTTACTTTAGAGGCTGAAAATCATGAGAACACCCTGAAGTGGGTAACACGGTATGTTTTAATTCCGGTCTCGCTGGCCGTGATTACCGGCTTGTTTGCCCTGGAAGTAATCGATCGGGAGATTGCCAGCCGCCAACCACACAATGATGATGTTGCTGTGTCTATTTTTGCCACGCTAACGGCCGTTGCGCCTAGCAATCCCCCGGCAGCCAATCCCGAACCAGACGGCACCCCAACGAGCGAACCAACACCAACCCAGGAAGCCAACCTGGGAGCAGCCGGTGAACCGGTGGCTGAAGCACCCTTGGTAAACGAATCGGTGGTGGGGCAAACGGCCGTTTGCGGACAAATCCCAACTGGCTGGCAGCGCTACACCGTGCAGCCGGGCAACACGCTCTATTCGCTGGCCCGGCAAACGGGCACCAGCATCGCGATGATTGAACAGGTCAACTGTCTGGTTGGGCCGCTGCCAGCCTATGCGCAAATCTGGCTGCCCACCATTCCTGTTGCCCAGCCAGAACCATCGCTTGGTGCGCCGGACCTCACGGTGACGACTCCCGTTGGCCTGCCAGATCTCATCAACAATACAGACGGGTGGCCCACGGTTTCCGTCAGCTGCCCGCATGGGCCAGGCAGCTGTGTTACCAGCGTGAATCTGGCGGTGAGCAACGTCGGTTCGGCTGATGCCGATCTGTTCAATATCCAGGTGTGGCTCGATCCGGCACAGTCGGTGGTGCTGAACCAGACGGTGGAGCGGCTGCTGCCGGGCGAGTCGGTCTCGTTTTCGCTAGACAGCCCGCCGGGCGGCAACTGCTATGATCCAGACTGTACGGTCTGCATCACGGTAGACAGCCGCAGCAGCGTGACAGAAGAAAACGAAGCCAACAACCAGTTTTGCACGACGTTTCAAGGGTAGGGGTTGGATGGGGAACGGCCGTTTGTAGGGAAACGGCCGTTCCCACCACTCATATCCGACAGGCCTGCAAACGCGGTTACTCTGCCCCTAGCGAATTGATGTATTCCAAAGATTGGTGCCGGAAGTAGGTGTTGTACAGCTCCGCATAATGGCCGCTGTCGGTTATCAGGCTGCCGTGGCTGCCTTCTTCGATGATATGGCCGTTCCCCATCACAATGATCCGATCGGCATTTTTTATCGTGCTCAGCCGGTGGGCAATGACGATGGCCGTGCGTTCCTCCATTACCACGTCCAACCCTTCTTGAATTTGGGTTTCGGTGAATGGGTCTACGCTGGCGGTGGCTTCGTCCAGGATGAAGATGGCCGGGTTTTTCAGCAGTACGCGGGCCATCGCCACCAGCTGCCGCTGCCCCATGGAGAGGTTGCTGCCCCGCTCCCCCACATCGGTGTCCAGCCCGTGCGTCAGCCCCAGCAGCCATTCGCCGCTGCTGATCCGGTTGGCGGCGGTCAGCACCTGCTCGTCGTCGGCGTCGGGACGGCCGTACCGAATATTGTCCCGAATGGTGCCGGAAAAGAGAAATGGCTCCTGTGGCACCAGCCCAATCTGCTGCCGGTATGCGCCCAAATCGAGCGTTCGAATATCGTAGCCATCGACCAGAATACGGCCGTCCTGGAACTCGTAAAAGCGGTTGATGAGCTTGGCAATGGAGCTTTTGCCCGCCCCCGTATGCCCGACCAGCGCTACCGTCTCGCCCGGCGCAATCGTCAGGGAAAATTCGGGCAGCACCATTTCCTTGCCGGTGTAGCTGAACCGGACGTTTTCAAACTGAATTTCGCCGCGCAATGGGCCGTCCAGCTCGCGGGAAGCGGTCTGCTGTACCTTTGGCTCCAGATCAATCAGGGCAAACACCCGCTCGGAGGCAGACAGGCCGTCCTGGAACTGGCTCCAGAAGGAGGCGATGCTGGTCATGGGGAACCAGTAAAAGCCGACCGCCTGCATGTACAAATACCAATCCCCCGGCGATAGGCCAGCCAGCCCACCCAGGAAGCTGTCTGGACGGGTAGCCAAACCGCCGGAATAGACGAGAACGGCCGTACCCAACCCGGATGCCATCACCATAATCGGGAAGATCGACATCAGCACCAGTCCGCGTCGTAGGCCCACGTCGTACCCTTGCTTGTTGTTGGCATGAAAGGTGTCGTAAATAGCCCCTTCCTGGCGGAACCCCTTGGCCACAATGATGCCGCTCACCGACTCCTGGATCTGGGCATTGATTTTGGCCGTCACCCGACGCGCATTTTGCGTCACCCGGCGAGCCACCGTGCGGAAGCTCAGGGCAATGGCGATGGCCAGCGGGGTCATGCCAATCAGAATCAGCGTCAGCCAGAGATTGATGCTAAACAGCCAGCCTGTCAAAATGAGCACCAGCAGCACCTGGCTCAGTAAATTGAGCGACAAATCGACCACCGCCGCAAAATCTTGCGTGTCGGACGTCACCCGGCTCACCACTTTGCCCGAGGGATGCTCATCATAAAAGGACAAGTCGTGGTTGATGGTGGCCTCGAACACATCCTCACGCAGCTGCAGCACCACGTTGCCCACAATGCGCGCCGAAAAATATTGGCGAATGTAGTTAAACACCCAGGCCGATGCCCCCATCAGCGAAACGCCGCCTGCCAGCAGCAGCATGGTGCGCGTGGTGGGATCGGCCGCAATCAGATCAATCGCTTTGGCAATGATGATCGGCCCTGCCGTGCCCGCCACCGAGTTCAGCGTGATCATCACCGCCACCAGCCACATCTGCCGCGAATACGGCCGAAAATACCCCGTAATCCGCGCCAGCAGCTCCCGGTCGGAGTAGCTCCGGTCATAATCTTCAGTATCTAAACCATCTAAAATAAATCCCATAACAAACCTTTTTTGCCACAGAGGGCACAGAGGAGAAAGAGATTTTCCTAAAGAGAAATCTGCTTCACACTATTTTGTTATTGTGCTTGTTGCTCAATGATTTTGTAGATTTCGTTTGTGACCTTTGCGACAAGCTTATCTATTTGTTCTGAAGAATAATTTTTGCCATAATCGTCTTTGATTACGCTGGAATGCTCTTGTTTCGAGTTTGAATATGTTATTTCAAATCCCGCATCGCTTAAAACTATTCCTATAATAAGCCATAGGTTGAAGCTAGTTTTGGCTTTAAATTTCTGCCATAGATATCTGACTTCTAGCGGCGTTAGCTTTCCCATCAATTTAGGAAGATACTCAATTAATATAGTTGTGTCTTCTGAAGGAAACTGTATATCTCCCCCTCCTCTCGAAAACACAAAAGTGCTATTTTCAAAAAATCTATTGAACTTGCCCAGTTTCTTTGATAGTTGAGAAAAGAACGGGGCTAGAAAATTATTTAACAGCATTTCTCTATGATCTTCCAGTGAAAGCTTTTTCTCTTCTTGAAATGCTTTTTGCGCTTCTAATTTCTTTTCCAGCAAAGCCAATTTTTTATCTAAATCTCCCCTCTCTTCAATATCCTCACCTTTTGCACCGCGAAGAAATAGGTCGAGCGAATTGAGCAGTTCATTCCCGATGTGAACAATGAACGGTTCTAGATCGCCTGTATCAGCTTGCTCAAGGGCTAAAAGATAACTGTTTTTGTCTTCAGTGCGGATGATGACTGGAGGGTAGCCAGCCTGCATGAAGATGAGATTCATGAGGAGGCGGGCCATACGGCCGTTGCCATCATCAAACGGGTGAATCACCACAAATTGGTAATGAAAGGCCGCCGCTAAAATCAGCGGATGCAGTTCGCCTTTGTCCATTTCTCGACGATACCAGGCCATCAGGTCAGCCATTTTGGCAGGCGTTTCTTCTGGTGTTGCGTAATAATGAATTTCGCCTGTACTCGTTTCAACATGGTTGGGCATCGTTTTATACTGCCCAGGCTGAATGGTTCGTTTGGTAGGGTGATCATCTGACGTTCGCGCATCTATTTGATAAGGCTCCACCAAAATCACCTTATGCAGTTCTCGAACATCGGCTTCGGTTAGCGGCTCTTCTTGCCTTATAAAAGCTAACAAAAAATCAATTGCCGCATGGTGACCTTTGATATCCAGATAATCACGAAACGGTTTGCCCTGGGCCGTGATCCCATGCAGCAAAAAAGCTTTGGTCTCACCGTAGGTCAACTTGTTTCCTTCAATGGCATTTGAGTGAAACGTCCAATCCAGGCGGAACTTTTGCATAATGCGCCGTTCCTGTGCCGCATCAATGGGACGCAATGCATCAATTTCTGCTTTCAACTGATCAATTCGCTCAAGAAGCTCATTCAGCTCCATTCCACTTTCTCCCTACTATGTTGGGCATCACAGAACATTTTACCTCAATTGGCTCGTTCCCACGGTCCCCGTGGGAGTGCCTTTGGGGACGCGGAGCGTCCCCAAATGGAGCGCAGAGCGCTCTGGATCGTCATTCCACGCGGAGCGTGGAACGAGAAGCGGCTAATCGTATCTAGCGAAGATGCGCTGGTAGGCGGGGCTGCGGGCCAGGAGTTCCTCGTGGGTACCCTGGTCGGTGAGACGGCCGTTATTCAACACCAAAATCTTGTCCGCCCAGCGAATCTGCGACAGCCGGTGGGTGATCAGAAAGGTGGTGCGCTGGCGGCTGATGCGCCGCATCGCCTGCTGAATCTGGTCCTCCGTGGCGCTGTCGATGGCGCTGGTGCTGTCGTCTAGAATCAGGATGCGCGGATTGGTGAGGAAGGCGCGGGCAATGGCAATGCGCTGCCGTTGTCCGCCAGAGAGCGTGACGCCCCTCTCCCCCACTTCTGTGTTGTACCCTTCGTTGAAGCTCTGGATGAAATCGTGCGCCTGGGCCTCTTTGGCCGCCTGCTCGATGTCGGCCTGGGTGGCGTCTGGCACGCCGAAGGCGATGTTTTCCGCCAGGCTGCGTGAAAAGAGGAAGATGTCTTGCTCGATGGTGGAGATTTGGGAGCGCAGCGATTCCAGGCTCCATTCCCGTACGTCACGGCCGTCGATGAGGATACGGCCGTTGCCCGCATCAAAAATCCGGTTAATGAGCCGCGTCAATGTCGTCTTACCAGAGCCGGTCTGCCCCACAATCGCCACCGTCTGCCCTGGCTCCACCGAAAAGCTAATATCCGCCAGCATCGGTTCGCCATCGTAGCCAAAACTAACCCCGTCGAACGCCACCTGCCCCTGAATGATCGCCCGGTGCCCCGCCTCATTTTCATCCAGATCCGTCTCGTCGTTGATCAGCTCCAGAATGCGACCGGCGCTGGCAATGCCCAACTGCACCAGATTAAATGAAAAGAGCGAAATGAAGGTAGGGAAGCGCAAAATGCCAAACAGCCCCATATACGTCACCACCTCGCCCAGCGTAATCGTGCCCGCTCGCCACAGCCACATTGCATGGAAAAAGCCCGCGCCCAAACAGATGCTAAACACCAGCAGCGGCAAATATCGCGCCTGGATAATCCCTTGCTCCACAAAAGAGTCCCGGTACCGCCCGGCACTGGTGACAAAATTCCGAATCTCCTGCCGCTCCTGGGCGTTCCCTTTCACTACCTCGATGCCGCCAATCGACTCTGCCAGCCCGGCGTTCATCGCCCCAAATCGTTCCCGCATCGCCAGGCTTACCGGATTGAGCTGCCGGGCATAATCCGACACCGTAACCACAAACAGCGCCAGGAAGATGGCTGGCACCAGCAGCAGCTCCAGCCGCAGCGTCGCCATCAGCACAATGGGTGCCACAATCCCCATCAGGCCATCTATCAGCAGCATAATGCCCGGGCTGAACATTATGTTTAATGTCCGCACATCGTTGGTGGCCCGCGCCATAATATCGCCGATGCGCTGCCGCCCGTGGAAAGTCTGGCTTTTGCCCAGCAGGCTGATGTACAGCTCATCGCGGCTGTTGCGTTCAATGAGCTGGGCGATGAATTCGTTGGTGTAGTTGCGGGTGATGCCCAGCAAGCTCTGGGCCGCTACGGTACCCAACACGGCAAACGACAGTCCCAGCAGCGCTGCGGTGGCCCAGCCGGGCGTGCTAATCAGGTCAAAGGCCCGGCCAATAAATACCTGCACATAGCTGGCGGCAAAGTTATTGATGATGGCTGCCCCTGTTACCAGCACCGGCAGCCAGGGATAGCGCATCACATGGGAAAAGATCCAGCGACCCGGCCCGCTGCGGTTGTAAACATACTCGTTGTCAACACGAAACTCTTTTTTGCTCAAGATAGCCTCTTTTTCACATTGGCCAACGGGGCCAATTCATTAGTCGGGCAATTATAGCAAACGTAGAACAATTGTGCGCCTGGTAAAACGGACAGGATGAAAATCCTGGGATTTTAGTACTATCGTCGTTTTGCCTTCCCCTGAAGTTTTGTTATGATGCCTACGGTTATCAAACGGAGCCTACTCTCCTTATCTTTGCCCACTACCCGATTCATAAAATTTTTAAGACGTTTCGGCCATTTTCTGACCGTAAGAACTTTGGGCGTTTGCATTATCCATCCTTTACTTTTCTGCCTAATGCTGCCCGCTGTCTTGCTTGATTAATAACAATTTTATTTTGGATGGAGGATCTATTATGCAGACACAAATTGGACCGGAGAAACGGCCGTACGGCCGTTCCTCCCTGCCCTCACTCACAACTGAATCACCCGCCATGACTCGCCTGCACGGGCTGCTGCCCCTGCTGGGCACCGGCGGCGGGCGCATCAGCGCCTCGGTGTACGATACCGCCCAGGTGCTGCGCGCCTACCCGCCTTCCAGCGGCGTGACCCCTGGGTTGGAATGGCTCAAGCGGCAGCAGCAAGCCGATGGCGGCTGGGGCAGCCCCGCCGCGCCGCTTTACCGGCGTATTTCTACCATTGCTGCCTTGCTTGCCCTGCACCAATACGCCGACATCATCGATGCTGCCGAGAGTATTGAAGCGGGTCTGGAACATTTGCGCTTTCAGCGGGAGCTGTGGGCCAACAGCGTGCCAGGTAGTCTACCAGTCGGGGCAGAGCTGATCTACCCGTACCTCATCGACGAAGCGGCCCGGCTCAATTTGCATATTCCCCGCCAGGGCAACACGGCGCTGCTGAGCCAGGGGCGTAAAAAGCTGCAATACATCGCCCACATCCAGCCGGATGCTGGTTCACCACCGATGCACTCCTGGGAAGCGTGGGGCAGCGTGCCCGAACCCGCCTATCTGGATGGCGCAGGCAGCATTGGGCACAGTCCGGCAGCAACGGCCGTTTGGCTCACCCGCCTGCCTAAAAACAAAGAGACAGAAGCTTTACGCCAGCAGGCCGAAGCGTATCTCAAACGGGCCGCCACCGTTACCGGCTTTAACATCCCCGGCGTGGTGCCCGGTATCTGGCCGATGGACCGGTTTGAGCTGGCCTTTGGCCTCTACCCGCTGCTGGTGGCCGATTTGCTGCATCTGCCTGCACTGCAAGCCGTGCTGGAACCCCAGCTAGACGCGCTTGGCTTTGCCCTGACGGATCAGGGGATTGGCCTCAGCGACCATTTTTACCAGGACGGCGACGATACGGCCGCAGCCCTGGCCATTCTGCACACGGCGGGATATGTGGTGGATACGGCCGTTCTGGGTCGGTTCCGGGGGGATGGTGTTTATTATGCTTTTGGCGGCGAAATCCAGATGTCGCTCTCGCTGACGGCGCGGGCGGTTCACACCTTGCGCCTGTTTGGCCAGCTTGATGAGGCGGCGGTGCAATTTTTACTCGATTCTCAGGGGGAAAACGGCCGTTGGCAAGACGACAAATGGCACATTTCCTGGCTGTACAACACCTTGCACCTGGTGTTGGCTTTGGCAGCGGAACCAGTGGGGGAAACGGCCGTTCGGCGTGCCCAGGACGATCTGATCCACAGCCAGCACCCCAACGGCGGCTGGGGTGTCAGTGACGAGACCACTCCGTCTGAAACGGCCTATGGTTTGCTCACCCTCTACACCCTGCACAAAGAAAAGCTGCTCAGCGATGCGGGTCGCCTTGCTTTCAAACGCGGGCAGGACTATCTGCAAAACTTGGGCAACCAGCCAGACCTGGATCGCACCGCGCTTTGGATTGAAAAGGAGCTGTACGTGCCACACCGCATCGAGAAAATGTTCGAGTTGTGCGCCCTGCTCGTCTCCATTGATTGATCGTAACTACCAAGCCTCTGTGGGATTTCACCGCAAAGAACGCAGAGAGCGCAAAGCTTTTCTCTTATCTTTGCGCCCTTTGCGGTTAGTAGTTACTGTAAAACAAAAAAGCTGCATCGCCGGGGCATGCGATGCAGCTCACAAACACAAATGGTGCTTTTGCAGAAGTCGCTAATCTTCAGCAGTCGCTTTTACCTCGCCACAACTACAGATTTGGTAGTAAACAGCCCAGAGCCAATACAACAAATCCCAAAAGAATCAGCCATGTAGCCATATCGGTAACAAAACCCAGCTGCACGATCAGTCCCAAGAGCCCTAACACGGCTAAGGCAACTGCCACAATAAATGTAACCTGTTTTGGTGCACTTAAACTCATTTTTATCTCTCCTTTTTACTGAATTACGCCCCAAATAGTCCAGGGTAGACAAATATTTGCCTGCCCTGGTAGTAAACATTCATTCTAAAGCTTAGGAATCTTCAGCACCTGCCCCACGCGAATCAAGTTCGGGTTGTCGCCGATGATCTCCTTGTTGGCTTCATAAATGAGCCGAAAGTTTGCCTGGGTGTTGTAATATTTTTGGGAGATAAGGCTCAAATTATCGCCAGAAACTACCTTGTGTTCAGCAATAAATTCCGTAAACCGAGATTTGCTGGCGGCTTTTGCCTTGGCTTCTTCAGCCGCTTTGGCTTCTGATTCAGCTGCCTCGGCAGCCGCTTTGGCGGCGGCTTCACGCTCTGCTTTTTCTTTGGCCATGGCTGCATCGCGGGCTTTGGCATCGGCGTCACGCTTTAGCTGGTCGGCCTTCATTTTTGCCTGAATTTCAGCAGCGGCTTTCGCTTTTTCCGCTTCTTCTTTGGCTTTGGCGGCGGCTTCCGCTTTGGCTTTTGCTTCGGCGGTGGCCTTGGCATCAGCTGCTGCTTTTTCAGCGGCAGCAGCCTTGGCGGCGGCTTCACGCTCTACTTTTTCGGACGCTTGCTTGGCCTGCCGACGTGCCTGCTTGTGTGCAGGCGTCGCTTTTAGCGCATTGGCGATCCCTTGCAGCGCTTCACTTTCTTCGGCGCTGACGTTTTTACCGATGCCCAGCACCCCTTCACCAGCCGCTTCGGCCACATCACGCCCTACGCTCAGCAAGAATTCGCTAAAGGCATCCAGATCATCGACGCCCAATTGGCGCTCGATAATGCCAGAAATGCGTCCCAAAGCGTTTTCGGCATCTGCTTTGGAAGCTTTCTCAACTTCTTTGGCCGGATCCGCCTCATTGGCGATAACGTCGCGAATAAGCTGATTGCTGGATTTGTACCCTTTCAGGGCGTTGGTGAGCGCTTTGGCTTCCTTACGCTGAACGATGAGGCCCACACGGCCGTCTGCCGCAGATAAGGCTGCATTGACCCAGAAGGGCGCATCTTTTACCAGTTCCCATTCGGTTGCAGACAGTTTAGATTTAGACATGAATTTCTCCTTGTTTTATGAGGTAATGAAAAAATGCTCGCTGATGAGGATCGTTTCGGCAGCATGCGAGTCGATTTTTAGACAAATGGATGAGCGAATGTGTCACAAACTTGCCGCAGCGTTTGGCTGATAATGACAAATTCACCTGTGACCATGGTACTATTAGACACGTTTTTTCAAATTTGTCATCTGTTGTGAAGGAACAGCACGTAAATAATTTACATAAGATTGGACCAATCTGGAAGCCCCAAAGAGTTAAAATCTTTTGACGCAAAGGCGCAAAGAAGCAAAGAGAAATAAAGATGCTTTGCCCCTTTTCCACTTTGCATCAAAGCTTTATTGTTGGAAGCGCTGCGGCAGCGTGCTTCTGCCGCATTTACTTACCTGTTTGAGCGGTACTCCGACAAAATTTATCGGCTGTCTGTCAGTTTGCTCAAAGATGAGATGGCGGCCGAGGGCGTGGTTCAGGATGCGTTTTTGAAATCTAGACCGTCCTGACCAATTTTGTAACCTTTCGCACCCCCCTCCATCTAAAAAGCATATCAGCAAGATGAAAAACAGAGACGAATCACAAACCGCAACCCGGAGCACCATCGCTAAACTGATTCTGGTTTGTCTACTCTGTATTAGCCGCATCTCTGGCCTGGTTTACATCATTCAGCTTTTTACACAATAATTTTCGGAGGAATAGCATGAAACAAAATATAGGAAGCACAGATCGGATTATTCGGGTGGTTTTAGCAATAGCTGTCGCCGTTTTGTATTTCACAAACCTCATCTCTGGCACGGCCGCAATTATTCTGGGTATTCTGGCAATCGTCTTTTTGCTCACCAGCGTCGTTGGCTTTTGCCCCTTGTACGCTCCGTTCAAACTGTCTACTCTCGGCAAAAAATAAGCAGCCAACCCCAAAACATGCATGAAAAAAGAGTGGCAGCGCCACTCTTTTTTGTTGTGAACCCGTTAAGAAGTCACCGAGGTTTTGGTAAACCCCAGCGACCTGGCGTTACGGCCGTATGTTGGCTAATACTGTTGGCTGGGTCGAGGGTGTAACCGTTGAGGGTGAAGGCTCCCTGGCCTGAATCGCTGTACTTTAGCTGCGGCGGATGATGTAGATTCTGCCCCACTGACCTAAAACGGCGATGGAGTAGCCAGTTAAAATCTCCAGGCCGCTGCAAGCGCGTACGGCATCTTTCACCAGCTCATATTCGCTGCTGAGAATGACGGCACGGCCGTTTCCCCCCACCAATACCCGTTCCAACTCCTTGAAAAAGGCTGGATACAGCTTCTGCACTGCTTTGGGCGAGCCAATTTGCTTGCCAAACGGCAGGTTGGTAGCCACTTTGCTGATGCTGCCCGTGGCCAGCGGCAGTTTGGCAGCGTTGGCGTGCAGCGTGCTAAAGGCTGTGGGCGGCTCTTTGCGCAGCGCCTCAACGTTTTGCAGTGTGGCCCAGACGTGATCGCGCATCACATCCCCGGCAATCATTTGGGCGTAAGGCCCGGCGTAGCGCCGCTCCATCAGCAGCGTGCCGCTGCCGCACATCGGGTCCAGAAAGATGTCGTTCTCTTCTGGTTGGGTCAGGTGAATCATGGCGGCAGCCACAGACGGCCGTAATGATGCCTTCAGCTTCATCGGCTTGTTAAAGCGGTGGCGGGTGGTGCGGTCTGTCAGGCGAATGCCGCACACCAGGCGGGAGCCAAGCAGATTGACCCAAATTTCCAGCTGGGCGTGGTCGTCTACCAGCCGCCAGCGGGGGTAGCGAATTTTCATGCCGCGCTCTACGGCAGCGGCCAGCTCTTTGCGGTAAATTTCGTGGCTGCCATATAAACGGCTGATGGCGCGGTAAGACGGCCGTCCCGGCTGTTTGCGCATGGGGATGGCAATGTCGATGGCTTGTTGGAAAACGGCCGTTTGGCTTACCAGCTCCGTTAACTCCGGCAGTGCTTGCCGGGTACGCGGCACCTTTTCAATCGACGCCGCCAGGACAAATACATCCTCCACTGTGCGCAGCTGCAATAAATCAGACGTTTCTCCCCCATACTTAAAGATCAGCAGCCCGTTTTGCTCTTTGGCAAACACCGTTTCGCTAAATTTGGCTCCTGGCAGCCGGTCACGAATCTCCAGCCAGGCGATCTCTTCCACACCCGGCATTGTTTGTACATAGTAAGTTGTTGCTTCTTTGCTCATGATCACTTCCTTCCTAAACGTGGCTGGATGATACCATGTTGCCTGAACCCTTCATAATAATTAAACTGTACCTAACTACTCAGGTGCAAGGCGCTGGCCACAGGCGTTGCATATGACTCAAAGCATCCGGCCAGTGCCTCGCACCACTTTAAGCTGCGGGGGCTGCCAATCAAAATGGCGACTTTGATAATAACCCACAAGGAGGACGATTAAAATGAAGCACAGAAATCGGTCATTACTGACCTGGATACCTGTTTTTCTTGCGCTGCTAACCATTATCTTGCTGGCTGCCTGTTCCGGTAAGGATCATTTGCTGCTGGCCGAATTAAATCGGCAAGGTGAAGCCGAAATTTTCCTGGCTCAGCTTGGGGATGAAAAGAGCCAATGGCAATTATTGGCCGAAGATGTTACGCCGCTGCGTCTCTTTGCCGGGGAATATGCTGCCTTTGTACCAGACACCAACCGTATTGTTTTGTGGTATGCTGATGGCCGGGATCTGAGGATTGAGCAAATGAAGATTGGGGACGACGCGCCCACCGAGATTTTCAAGGCCAGAGAAGACACGGTAGTGTATGGCTCGTTAACCGCAAAGCCGTTCACTATCTCTTTAACTGAAAGCCGTTCATTTGACGATCTTCGCTGCTATGTTTCGCTGGAGGGAGCGGAAGCAAAAAGGCTGGCGCGTAATGGTCGCTGTATCATCACAGAAAATGGGATGGTTTTGTTGGATTACAGCCGGGATCGGTTGTCGGTTACGTTGGTTTCGCTGGATGGGTCTAAGGAAACGGCCGGTCTCAACCGAGCCGAAAATGTGACCCAAATAAAGTGGAACGAGGCGCTCTCTACCTTTGTCTATCTGGAACAGGGCCGCCGCAATGCCCAGCTTTTCCTCATCAAGCCAGGCGCGGAAAGTGGCGATCCGTTGGGTGAAAAATTTGAATTTGTTGAATCGTTTGGCTTTTTACCGGATGGCAAAACTGTGTATCTCATTGGTAAGCTGGATGAAGATGATAGCGAGGTGGGACTCTACATCAACGGCTCTGGCGATGCCTTGCTGGAAGATCGCGCCATCTTTTTAGCCAGTCAATCTGAAAAAGGGGATTACGTTATTTTTTTAACAGAGGATATATCTGAGGAAGCCGCTTATATCTACAATGTCAGGAACCAGACCGTGTCAAAAATTGTGGAAGAAGACGCTGTCTCTGTGCAGGGATATATCGCCAGTGAGCGGTTTTTGCTACGGACAGAAGATCGGGGTGATGTGGCGATTTTAAGCGTTAGCAGCGATGGCAGCGATCCCGTGAAGCTGTTTGAAGCGGATGATTACACCGTTCGGTTTGGCTATCTGAATCAGGCCACAAAGCAGCTGATTATGCAGCTGCGAGATGAAGATGGCCTGGAGGCGCTGTTTGTCACAAGCCTGGCAAAGAATGACGGCTATTTTTTGCTAGAGGAATGGTTTGCCCTCACCATTCTGAACGCCTCGAAGGATCATCTGATTTTTTGGGGACGTGAACGGGAACAGGACGAGAATGCCTTGTTTAGCATTCTGCTAGAGTCTGGCGCAGCTGAGGTTGAGCTGGATGATGAGGCTGAGTTTGGTTTTCGGGGTCTCTTTTTCTCGCAAGACGGCCGTTCCCTCTACTACACCGCCCTGGAAGATAGCCCCCGTGATGCCGAGGTGCGCCTGGTACCAGTAGATGGCAGCGCTGCGCCAGAAAGATTATACAGAAACATGCTGCTGCTGGATGTAAGCTGGAACGGAGAGCCAAACCTCCAGTTCATTCGTTGAAAGGCATCAGCCTTGAGTAATTGAGTAATTTCCCAATTACTCAATTACTCAATTACTCGCCTCCTGCCCTACGTCCCAAAACGATCCTCGCTGCGGGCGCGGAAAAAGAGCCGAATCGGCACCCCGGTAAATGGCCACTGCTCCCGCAGCCGATTTTCCAGGAACCGCTTATAGCCAAAATTCAACCAATCGGGATTGTTCACAAAAAAGACAAAGGTGGGTGGCGCGACGCTGGCCTGTGTAGCAAAGAAAAACTTGGCCCGTTTGCCCCCCTTGCCTGGCGGCGGATGTTGGGTAATGGCGTCGCGCATAAATTTGTTTAGATCGCTGGTAGACACCCGCTGGTAGCGTGCCTCGTTTACATCAACAACATGGGGCAAAATGCGGCTCACCCGCTGCCCTGTCATAGCCGAGATGAACAGCACCGGAATGAAGGGCAAAAAATTCAGGTCTTGCCGTACTTTGGCTTCAAATTCTTGTATCGTGTAGCTATCTTTTTCGATGGCGTCCCACTTGTTTACCAGCACAATCGCGCCGGCGATCTCGTCCGTAATCATTCCGGCTACGTGGGCATCCTGAGCCGTGATGCCCGTTTCAGCATCAATTAGCATCAGCACCACATCGGCCCGCTTCAGCGCCTTCATGGCCCGCAGGACGCTGTATTTTTCAATGCCGGGGTCAATTTTGCCTCGCCGTCGGATGCCAGCGGTATCGATCAGGGTGAACTCCTGGCCGTGCCAGCGGATTTTAGTATCGATGGCGTCGCGGGTGGTTCCGGCAATGGGGCTAACAATGACGCGCTCTTCACCAATGAGCTTGTTAACCAGCGTGGACTTCCCCACATTGGGCCGCCCCAGCATCGCAATTTTGATCGAGCTGTCTTCTTCTTCATCGTCTGGGGGCGAGGGCGGAACGGCCGCAACCACCGCATCCAGCAAATCTCCCGTGCCATACCCATGCAAAGCGGAGATAGGGAAGACCTCACCCAGAGCCAGCTCATAAAACTCGTATACGTGATCCGTAAGCCGGGTCGATTCTAGCTTGTTGGCCGCCACAAAAACAGGTTTACTCGACTGGCGCAAAATATCTGCCACTTCCTGATCGGCGGCGGTAACGCCCACCTGGCCATCCACCACCAGCACCACCGCATCGGCATCCCGAATAGCAATGGCGGCCTGTTGGCGAATGTAGGGTAAAAACTGTGCTGAATCTTCAGACAGCGGCTCAGTGTGCCAGCCGGTGGTCACTTCAATACCACCCGTGTCTACCAGCGAAAACGCGACGCCGCTCCATTCGCTGTCGGCATAAAGCCGATCGCGCGTGGTGCCTGCTGTTTCGGAAACAACTGCCACGCGACGGCCAACAATACGATTAAAAAGGGTTGATTTGCCAACGTTGGGCCTGCCGACCAACGCGACCAAAGGTTTTATTTTCATAAGGTTTCTAAAATGCTCTGTTTTTGGGTAACCAGGCGAAGTGGGTGGAGATGGTTGGATTGGAAACGGCCGTAATCAAATCCTTAATCCGTGGGGGTTGATCAATGACATTTAGAATCAATGGTTTGATTTCTGTGAACTCATCCGCCGAGGTTATTGGTTCGAAAATAATCACTTCAATCACCGACGGCTGAATTGAACGCAGCTCCAGACCACGATCTGGTATATCTACATCGGGTTCCAGTAAATATTCACCCGGTCCTAAACCAAATAAATCTACCGATACACGCACTTCCTGTTCTGTTAATGTGTCCAGTATGGGCGAAGGGCCAAAAAGCACAATTCGTACCGTCTCTGGATTAATCGTAGTTTCAAGGGCTTCATTTACGCCCAGAAGCTCGATCGATTGATTATATATCTTTGTGCTGGAAAAAGGTTCAATTTGTACCGACACCGTAATCTCTGTTACGCTGTCCAGCATAATTCCATCTGGCAGCACCAATGAAACCTTATCCTCAAATGTCTCTGTTAACCCTGTTATGTCAATCCGTTCCGTTTCAACACGGAATGGCTGGGCCAGTTGGGTGGGCCTTCCTGTCACCAACACGCTGGGTGGTTCGATTGTTACCCCCAGCACGCGATAACCAGGTGCTACCTGTCCGACAATATCGGCCGTAATAACCTTGTTGGCAAAATCAGCCGACTCATTCACCGGAATCGTCACGCGCACCTGGTCTGAGCTTAGCTGCAAGCTGCTCACGCTGGCTACCCGTCCTTGCCGATTATAAAACAAGGGCTGTGGTGATTCGATGCGGGCCTGGGTATCGTTGTTCAAAAAGACGGTAACGCGGGCAAAATCCAGCCGCTCAACATCCGACTCCGTACCGGTTACAAAGATCACCGCAGGGTCAACCAATGGCTCTCCCATTGTGTGACCACGGGCTACTTCACCCCGAACTTCTAGCTCCACATCTATCGCGCGCGTAACTAATTTTTCTAACTGCACCGTCACCGATTCTGGAATTGGCGTTTCCAATAAAACCTGTGTGTTCTTCGACTGAATGTCGATGGGCACAACAACCTCTTCGCTGAGGGGCGTATTGCTCAAATCTATAATAGCGCTGAAATCATCCTGCGACAGGGTCGAGACAATGGAGGAAGGGCCTTCGTAGGTGATGAGCACCGTGAGGTTATCGTCTGCTGGCATGATGCGGGTGACATTTTCCGGGATGCCAATGAAGATGGCTGGGATTTGCAGCGCCCGCTTGATGGTCGGGTCTTCTATCTGCATGGCGTTAATCCAGATGACTAAAGCCAGAGCAAAGGAAAGCAGCAGCGTTGCCAGATTGGCGAGTAGAGATCGTGCCATGCGCATCATGATTCTGACCTCTTGTTATTTTGCCTGTTGTACAGAAAGGCGTGCAAAATCTCGTCCAGTCGGGAGGGATCCTGACGGCGAATAACACGGCCGTTATGGGCAATCGACACCTGGCCTGTTTCTTCCGACACGACCACAGCAATTGCATCGCTCACCTCGCTGATGCCCAGCGCCGCCCGATGGCGTAGACCCATTTGCCTGTCTGTCAGGCTGCTGGTGGAAAGGGGCATGACACAGGCGGCGGCGGCCAGCTTGTTGTTTCGCATAATAACCGCACCGTCGTGCAGCTCCGTATTCTTGTTGAAGATGGTTAGCAGCAGATCGGGCGACACTTCTGAGTTGAGCAAAATGCCGGTGTCGATATATTCTTGCAGCCCGGTGTCTCGTTCAAAAACAATAAGCGCACCATGTCGTCGCTGCGACAGGCGGATGCTGGCGTCTTTAACCGCAAGTACCACCGGACTAACTTCATTTTTGCGCAAAAAGCGGATGTAGCTGCCGGTACGGCCGAGTTGTTCCAAAGCCCGCCTGAGTTCTGGCTGAAAAATAATGGGGATGGAGAGCAGCAGCGTGGGTAAAATCCAGCTCACCAGCTGACGAAAGGCGGTAAGCCCAGGAATAGCAGAGAGCAGCAGCACGATGAGTGCCAAACCGACAAAGCCGCGCAGCACCTGCACGGCGCGGGTGCCCCGAATCAGCAAAAAGCCGCTAAAAATAACGGCCGTTACCAGCAATATATCAATGGCGCTAATCCATAAGGCTGGTGAGCGGCTCAGTGCGCTTAAAAAACTCTCCCAGGAAAAAACGTTCATAGGTTGATGTTACGGCCGTAGTTGGGCTAACAACTGCCGGTAACTGGCTGCATTAGGGGGATTCAGCGCCAGGATTTTTTCAATTGTTGCATAGGCAGCTGCTGTTTCATTGGCTTCTAGTTGCGCTTCCCCCAGCTTATCGAGCAGTTCAATAGCCGCTGTCTGCCGTTTTTGCTGCAAGTAGAGGCGAGACAGTCGATCAACCAGGTTTTTGTCGGACGGCCGTTGGCGTACCATATCTTCCAGAATACCCACAACCTTCGCCCCTCGTCCCCCACGAACCAGCTGCTTTAAATAATTATCCAGCTCACCTACGGCATTTATTGGCTGGCCTACCTTGTAATATAGGTCCACCAGCGTAATAGCAGTTCGCTCATCATTGGGGTCCAGCGTGCGCAGCTCTTTGTAAGCGGCTAGCGCCCGCCGCCAATCAAACCGCTGCATATCAATTTCGGCCGCCAGCCGCAAAAATTGCGCCTTCCAATGATGTTCGGCGGCACCCCGTGGCGCCAGCTTCAGGGCTTCCTGATAAGTGTCGCGAGCTTTATCCACTTGGGCCAGCTGGTAATAAGCGTCTCCCATCGCTAAATAATGTTCCAAGGCCCGGTCTATCTGCCCATGCTGCTTCAACATATCAATTAACCGGGCACGTATTGCCAGGTCCAGCGGCGTCATCTCTACGGCTTTTTCATAAGAGAGAATAGATCCGTTGGTGTCGCCGCGATTGCGGTAGGTATCGGCAATGGTCATGAATTTTTGAGCGGCCGTTTCGCGGCGACCTTGTTTCCCCAATAGATCGCCCAACTGAATGTGCGCAGGCAGATAATCATTAGAAAGTTGAATGGCGCGGTAGGTTTCTTCAACGGCCGTATCATACATCCCCCGCCTAGCATACTCCTGGCTTAAATACAGCGATTCCAACACTTGTTCAGACCCAGCTGTAAGCATATCGCCCAAAATCATCATGCCAGAGTCGGAAATAGCGTCCAGCCGACCCCGCGCTTCTTTTGCCTTGTCTTCCCACCCTTTGTGGCTCAGAAACTCCACCAGCGCATTGGCAAAAGCCGATGCCTGGTCCCGCTCACCCTGGGCCATCAGGCTATCTGCCAGATTTTCATACAGCTCAATCAGCCGGTCTGCCTGGCTGTGCTGCACTGTAGCCAAATCCACAATCTTCAGCACGTTGATAAAATGCTCCAGCGCCTTTTCAATACGCCCGCGCGCCCGGTGGCATTCACCCAGCGAAAAATAACTGGCCAGCCGGAAATCATGGTCCTTTACCGACAATTGAAACTTGCGGATGGCATCTTCAAAACGCAGCTTGTCTTGATACAGCAAACCAAGGTTAAAATGAGCGGCCGTATTGTCCAGCCCCAACCCCATCGCCTCCTCATAGGCGCTAATCGCTTCGTTTGTCATGCCCCGCGTTTGAAAGTCCAGCGCCTTGCTGATGAGCGTAGAAAGCTGAAGCGTTTGCATGTTCAGCTCAACATCTTCATCCCCAAACAAATCTTTGGCCAGCTTCTCAGAAGCCAGACGACGCGCATCTTGCACCGGGCTGGCAGCATCCGCAGACTTGCCCGTGCTGCCGCCAGCCTTTTCTCTTAACGCAGCAGCCATATGTTGGGCCACTTCACTAATGCTGTCGGACGATTGGTAGATGGGAGCGTCAGATTCTCCGGCAAGCTTTTCGCCGCTGCGAATTTGCTCAATCGCGGTTAATACTTCGGCATTGCGCGGATCTAGCTTCAGCGCCAACTGGCACGCTTGCTGCGCCTTTTCAGATTCTCCTTGCGCATTGAGAATCCGGGCCATGGCTAAATATTCCCGAATGGCATTGTGTACAGAGCCTTGACGCTCATAAATAGAGGCAAGCCGCTGGTGACCGCGCAATAAATCAGGTTCCAGGCGCACAGCCCGGTTCCAGTTATCCATCGCCTCAGGAAGCCTGCGCCGGTTAAGCTCAACTTCCCCGATCGCCATATACGTTTTGCCCGCTTCACCATAAAGCCCCAGCCGTTCCTGCACATCGGCAACCTGGCGCAAATAAATAACGTCCCCTCGCGAGTAACGAGCGGCTAGTTTGTAATTCTCTAGCGCCTTTTTCAGCTGGTTCATCTCCAGATAGGCCATGCCTAAACCAGCATAAGGGGCTGGCTCATTGGCTATCTCTGTGATGGCGACCTCAAATTCATGGATCGCTTCTTCCCACTTTTGATCCCAGCTGTGTGAATGGCCTCGGTTTAAAGCTTCTTCGAATCGGCCACGGTTTCCTGCCACGCTAAAGTCTCCTCAAGATTAATTGCCCAGCAGTTCAACCAGAATCGCTTTTTGGGCGTGCATTCGGTTTTCTGCCTGGGGGAACAGGATTGAGTTTGGGCCGTCGGCGACTTCGTCGGTGATTTCTTCGCCCCGGTGGGCGGGTAAGCAATGCATCACCAGGCAGTCGGGTTCGGCCAGGCTGACAAGTTGTTGATTAATTTGGTAAGGAGGGAAGATTTGAAGGCGAACGGCCGTTTCCTCTTCTTGCCCCATACTCGTCCATACATCCGTATAAATAACATCCGCATCCACCACAGCTTGCCTGGGGTCTTCAAACACCTCAACTGCAGCGCCCGCCATGCTAAACTGCCTGGCCAGCGCATAATCATCTTCGTTTAGCGTATAGTTGGGCGGCGCAGCGACGGCAAAATGCATGCCCACCTTCATACAGGCAAATAATAAAGAACGAGCCACATTATTACCATCCCCAACATAGGCCATTTTTAATCCTTCCAGCCGCTTTTTGGCCTCCAAAACGGTAAAAATGTCCGCCAATGCCTGCGCCGGGTGGTTGTAATCCGATAACCCGTTAATGATCGGTACAGAAGCATACCCAGCCAGCTGCAAGATATGGTCATGCTCAAACACCCGCGCCATGATGCCGTCCACATAGCCAGACAACACCCGCGCCACATCCGCCACACTTTCTCGTCCCCCCATTTTGATCTCAGTGGGTGACAAATAAAGCGCATACCCACCCAGATGCACCATGCCCATTTCAAAAGAAACGCGGGTGCGCAGCGATGGCTTTTGGAAAACCAGAGCCAGGCTTTTTCCCTTCAGCAGTGGGGCGTTGCCGCCATTTTGCCACGCTTGCTTCAAGGAAAGGCCTAAATCCAGCAAATTGTGTAGTTCGTCGGGGGATAAATCGGCGATGCTCAGAAAATGTTTCACAGTGTTAATTCTCCAGGCGGGTGACGTAAAATTTAAGTGTTGGGGGATTTTGTGATTGAGATCATTAAAAAATTACCCAAGATCGCCACTGCTTACCTTAAAAAAGTATACCACAGGCAAAAACAGAGGAAAAGCATTCAACATAACTTGACGCGCCAAACAGTTATGGTAAGATACGAATTGCAGAGGGGATGTTATGTCATTTTAATAATGTCCCGAATTGGGGGCAATTGAAGGTAGGTGCCACATGGATTTTATAAAGAATCGACCAGAATTGTCTGTTCTCATTGCTTTGATCATAGGGTTTGTCATTGGGCTAACCTGGGGTTGGGTTATTGATCCTGTGGAATGGACAGGAGCCGGCCCAGGCGATATGGAACAGGCTGAGCAAGATGTCTATCTGCAAACCATAGCCGATGCCTACTCCTTTCAGCCGGGAAACAATGATTTAGTTAATCGTGCCTTAGCTACCTGGCCAGATGCAGCCAACGCTATCTGTGATCTGCGTGGCCGTACTGCCGACCCCGGTGCCCAGGAACGCCTCAATGCCATCGCGCTTGTGAGGAGTGGCCAACCTTGTGGCGCTTTGCCAGCCGTTGGGGCAGACGGTTTGCCCTCCGTCCCAGTGGTAGCTGAGGATGATTCAAATCTTGGCACTATTTTAGCGCTGCTGCTGGTGCTGGCTTTAGTGGGCGCAGGTATTGTGGTTGTTTTAAATCGGCGCAGCAGCATGATGGCCGATGACGGCAATGTGGATACCTACTACGACAATATGCCAGAAAGCATGCCAACGATGGCTAATGAAGCCGGGGTCAGTGCGGTACCGATTGCCCGTTTCCAGAGCGATTACGCATACGGCCGTGATAACTACGACGACTCCTTCAGCATTGAAAACTCTAGCGGTGAATTTCTGGGTGAATGCGGTGTTGGTATTGCCGAATCGATTGGTGGCAGTTCTCCCAAGAATATCACTGCTTTTGAAGTATGGCTCTTCGACAAAAACGACATTCGCACCATCACCAAAGTGATTATGAGCGATCACGCTTTCTTTGATGAAGCACTCAAAGCGAAGCTGGCACCCAAGGGCGAACCCGTTTTGGCCCGCGAAAATGAGGTTATTGTGCTGGAAACAGCCAGTCTCATCATCAACGCCGAAATCCGGCAGATGCAGTATGGGGCTGGCGCACTGCCACCGCAAAGCTTCTTTGAGAATTTCTCCATTGAGCTGTCTGCCTGGGCCAAGGAAGGTGATTTTGACGAGCCAGATATTGAAGGGCGGGTAGACGATTTGCTTGAGTATTAAGTAAATTTTTTGAATGATAACGCAAAGCCCCGGCTGTAATTCAGTCGGGGCTTTCTTGTTTGTTGAGGTGAAACGATGCGTTTCCTGGTGACTGGTGGGGCCGGTTTTTTGGGTGCAGCGTTGGCCAATAGGCTGGCGGCAGATGGACACACCGTTTTTGTGCTGGATGATTTAAGCAATGGCAGCGCCAGTAACCTGCTGCCAACGATTACACTGACGCAAGGGGATGTCCGCAATATTCCGCTGCTTTGGTCGCTGCTGCGGGATGTGGATTGTGTCTATCATTTGGCGGCCAAAGTGTCGGTGGCGGAATCTGTGCTGCATCCGCAGGCGTACAATGAGGTGAACGTTGGGGGCACGGTGAGCCTGATGGAAGCGATCCGGGACACAGGGGTGCGGCGGGTCGTGTTTACTTCGTCGGGGGCGGTTTACGGCCGTTTACCCACCCAACCCGTCCATGAAAATGATACCCCTAATCCAGATTCTCCCTACGCCGTTAGTAAATGGGCGGCCGAACAATATATTCACACCATTGGGCGGCTTTGGGACATTGAAACCGTGGCGCTGCGCATTTTTAATACTTATGGGCCGGGCCAAAGCCTGCCGGTGTCCCACGCGCCCGTGATTCCCCGATTTTTGAACCAGGCGCTTACCGGAGGATCGCTGGTGCTGTATGGCGATGGTCGCCAGACGCGAGATTATATTTACCTCACGGATGTGGTGGCGGCGCTGGTGGCGGCGGCGACGGCCAAAGCCGTCAATCGGCAGGTCATTAACGTGGGCAGCGGCACCGAAACAAGCCTGGCGCAGCTGGTGAAGCAGATCGAGCAGGTGACTGGCAAGCGGGTGAATCAGCTAAATAACCAGCAAAAAGTGGGTGGGGCGCCTCGTTTGGTGGCCGATATTAGTCGGGCGCAGCAGCTGTTGGGGTTTCGGCCGTTGGTTGGTTTGGCGGAGGGCTTGCAGCGGATTTTGGGGGAAGACGGTCGTTTCCAATAAAAATAAAAAACGCCGATACATTCTGTACCAGCGTTTTGTTGCCCAAGAGAGGACTCGAACCTCCACGCCCAATGGGCACAGGCCCTCAACCTGCCGCGTATGCCAATTCCGCCACTTGGGCTTAATACGTTGGCAATTATAGCCATTGCCAGACGGCTGTCAATGCAGGTGCTGTTAAGCCGCCAGTAGCTCTAACGGTTCTGGCATCGCTGCTGGCATGGTTAGGCGCGGGGCATTTGCAACAGGTGCCATTTGCAATACGGAAGAAGCCCAGGTAAGCCCAGAGCCAAAACTCACCAGCAGCAATCGATCATCCAGCTTGATTTCGCCATTTTCCAGACCATCGCAAATGGCCACCGGGATGGAGGCTGCAGACGTGTTGGCATATTTATGTACTTTCACCAAAAAGCGTTCGATAGGCAGATCCATGCTGCGAGCAGCGGCCTGAATAATGCGCAGATTGGCCTGATGGGGCACGATGCAATCGATATCGGCCAATGTCATGCCTGCCTGATCCAGGCTGCGCTGGCTGGTTTTTCCCAGAATGCGCGTGGCAAATTTGAATACCTCGTTGCCATTCATGCGAATAAAGTGACGCCCTTCGGCAAAGGTGGTGGCATTGATTGGCTCGGCAGAACCGGCGGCATGAGCAATGATATGCTGGCTGCCGCTGCCGTCTGAGCCCATGTCGAAGCCGAGCAGTCCGCAAGGTTCTGTGGTGGCTTGCAGCACAAACGCTCCGGCGGCGTCGCCAAACAGCACACAGGTGCTGCGATCTTGCCAATCGATGAAGCGACTGAGCAGTTCGGCACCAATGACTAAAATGTTGTCATAGGTACCGCTGCTGATAAACTGCTGGGCGGTCGTCAGCCCATACAAAAAACCGGTGCAGCCCGTGACCAGCACAAAGGCAGGCACGTTGGCTGCACCCAGCATGTGCTGTATCTGGCTGGAAACGGGCGGGGTAAGATGGTCGCCCGTGGTGGTGGCTACGATAATGAGATCGAGGTCGGCGGCGGCCAGGTTGGCTTTTTGCAGCGCCCGCCGGGCTGCTTCTACCGACATGGTGGCGGTGGTTTCGTGGGGAGCGGCAATGTGGCGCTGGTAAATGCCGGTGCGCTGGACAATCCATTCGTGACTGGTGTCCAAGGTTTTTTCCAGATCGTAGTTGGTGACTATTTTTTCGGGGACGTAAGCGCCCCAGCCAGTGATACGGCCGTATCGTGTTTGCATACTTTTTCTCCAGGGTTATTGAATCTTGCTGCCTATTAAACCCCAAGCTGTATGATTGGTCACGATGCTCTGCGTCATAGCGTACCGTGTGGTAAACAACCGTCGGCTGCCCGGCTGTGCGAACGCAAACGTTACCCACTTTTTCGCCATCGATCCCCCTGCTGCATCTTGACAAACCCCTGGCCCGCCGCAAAAATAAGCCTAAATTGCACTATACAGACCTCCGGCTGAAAACCGGAGGTTTTCAGTTTTTACTGAAAGGAAATCAGGTAAACCGATGAAAAAAAGTTTGTATTTGTACAGCTTGATGGGTGTTGTGCTGCTGCTGGCAGCCTGTGGGGGTGGCGATGCAGCCACCCCCACGCCAATCGCACCACCGCCCGCAACGGCCGTTTCCGAAACGGCCGTTACCCCCACCATTACCCTTTTCGTCACCAACACACCCCTGCCACCCCCGCCCACCATTGCCCCGCTGCCCACCAGCACCCAACCCGCCGCTGCCGTTGGCCTTAACCTGCTCACCCCCCCCGACTTTGGCACCGACCGCAACCCGTTAACTGGTGAACTGGTGGATGATCCGGCGCGGCTGCAAAGACGGCCGCTCGCCATCAAAATCTCCAACGCGCCCCCGAGCTTTGTCCGGCCCCAGTCTGGCCTGAACAGCGCCGACTGGGTGTTTGAACACACCGCTGAGGGCCACATCACCCGCTTCACGCTTATTGTGTACGGGCAGGATGTGACCCAGGTTGGCCCCATTCGCAGTGCCCGCCTGATCGACGTGGAGCTGCCCGCCATGTTTGATGCCGCCCTGGTTTTTTCTGGTGCGAGCACGGGCGTAAGCCAGCGGCTCAATGCCTCTGATTTTAATGAACGGATTATTCGCTCCAACGACCCGGGCTACTATCGCACGGGGGAGGACAAACCGTTTGAGCATACGTTGTACGGCCGTCCCGACACTTTCCGCCAGGGATTGGAAGCCGCCGGGCTGAACACACCGCCCAATTTCAACGGGCTGCTCACCTTTACCAGCGAGCCGCCTGCCGGGGGTGAACCTGCCAGCAGCGTGGCGCTTGATTATCGGTGGGAGGTAGTGGAGTGGCGCTATGATGAGGGGAACGGCCGTTACTATCGCTGGGCCGCCGGGGTGCCGTTTCTGGACGGCAGCACCGGGGAGCAGGTCAGTGCCGCCAACCTGGTCGTCATTGCCCCGTTCCATGTAGAAGATGCCACCATTTGTGAGCAGATTACCAACGGCGTCTGTACGCATTTGTCGGTGCAGATTCAGCTGTGGGGCAGCGGCACGGGGTTGGTTTTGCGGGATGGGCAGCAGTACCCCGTGACCTGGCACCGGGAAGGGCGCAATGACCTGCTCACCTTTACCGATGCCGACGGCAGGCCGTTTCCCCTGCAAATTGGCAGCACCTGGGTGCAGCTGGTGCCCACCTGGTACCAAGACCCGGTGACGCTGACGCCGTGAACCGTAGGGGCCAGGCGGCGCGGCATTGCCACAACAAAGAATCACAACCCGTTTTGCCGATGTTGGGGGTTGTTTTGCATAGGGGCGAGGCAGCCAGATGAAACTTCTTGACAACTCTTCATGCCTTGCTAGAATTGGTATAAAATACCTTTTGATACAATATACCAATACGGAGAAGGAACGATGAAACTTTTAAGAAGGCGCCTTTGGCTGCTGCTGGTTGGGCTGACGATTTTGTCTTATGGTTTATTGATGGCGGGTTGTTCAGCGGGTGGTGCGGTGGGGGGGGGAACGGCCGTTTCCCCCACTGATGACCACGATGACGATCACGACCATGAAGATGAGGACGACCACGAAGATGATCATCATGACGATGATGACCACGACCACGAGCATGATGCTGAAGCTGAGATGCTCACGCTGCCAGAGTTGGCTGCGGCTGACTTGAACGGCTCACCGCTGAAAGTGGTTGCCACCACCAGCATCATCGGCGATGTAGTCGCCCAAGTGGGCGGCGACGCCATTGCGCTAACCACCCTGATGGAGCCAGGGCAAGACCCCCACAGTTTTGAACCAAGCGCCCGGGCGTTCACAGATGTTGCCAACGCCCACGTTATCTTTGTTAACGGCTGGGATTTGGAAGAAGCACTGGTGCATGATCTGGAAGAAATTGGCGCAGGCGCACCTTTGGTCGCCATCTCCGCCAACATTGCACCTCTTGGGTTCGGTGCCGGCGAGCACGAAGATGAGGATGAACACGAAGGCGAAGATGAGCATGAGCACAGCGGAGCCGATCCGCACGTCTGGTTTAGCATTCACAGCGTAGAGCAGTGGGTGGAAAATGTAGAGCATGTTCTTTCCGACCTGGACCCGGCCAACGCTGAACTATATGAAAGCAACGCCGCCGCCTATCTGGCCGAGCTGGAAGCGCTGGAGGAATATGTTGACGCCCAGTTAGCCCAAATTCCAGAAGAGAACCGTTTATTGGTGACCAACCATGATTCGTTTGGCTATTTTGCCCGTGACTATGGGTTTACATTGATAGGCACCATCATCCCTGGACGGAGCACCCTGGCAGAACCTTCTGCCCGGGATTTAACCAGACTGATCGAAGAGATGGCCGAGCACAATCTTTGCACTATTTTCACCGAGACAACCGTCAGCGATTCGCTGGCCCAAACCGTAGCGGGCGAACTGGGCAGCTGTGATGAGGTGCGGGTGCTGCCGCTGTACACCGAGGCGATTGGCCTGGCCGGCAGCGGGGCAGACAGCTACATTGGTATGTTTCGGGCGAATGTGGATGCGATTGTGGCAGGGCTGGGGAGGTGACAGGGTAACAGGGCGAATCTTCTTTAAGTGGTGCGAGGCACTGTCCGGATGGTTTGAGGCATATGCAACGCCTGTGGCCAGTGCCTTGCACCTGAGTAGTTACGTCACGCCTTAATAAACCCCTGCTTTACCAACAACTCCGCATTCAGCACGGAGCCGCTGGCCGCGCCGCGCAGGGTGTTGTGCGTAATAGACAGAAAGCGGATGTCGTTGACCGGGCATTGGCGCACCCCACCAACGGTCCAGGCGAGGCCATTGCCCGCATCCCGGTCCAGCCGGGGCTGGGGGCGATTGGCTTCTGGCCGGTAGATCAAGACAGATTCGGGCATGGTGGGCAAGCTGCGCACGATTTCGGCGGGCTGCCAGGTCTGGAACAGCTGGATTACTTCCTCGGCGGTGGCGGGTTGGCGCAGCTTGACGGAGACGCTGCCCAGATGGCCGTCCATCACCGGGACGCGGTTGGCCTGGGCGCTCACTTTGAAGGGAGCGTACCCAATTTCCCCGTTGGCGTAGGTGCCGCACAGCTTGCGCGGTTCGCTTTCCAGCTTGCCATCTTCTCCACCGATGTACGGAATGACGTTGTCTATGATGTCCATAGAAGGGACGCCGGGGTAGCCTGCGCCGGAGATGGCCTGGAGGGTGGTGACAACGGCCGTTTCCACCCCAAAAGCCTGGTGCAAAATTTGTAACGGCAGCACAATGCTGGTGGTGGAGCAGTTGGCGTTGGCCACAATCCAGCCATCCCAGCCGTACACCTCTTTTTGGCGTGGGATGAGCGCGGTGTGATCTGGGTTTACCTCTGGGATGAGCAGTGGGACGCACGGGTCCATGCGGAACGGGGAGGCGTTGGTGAGGACGATGTAGCCCGCCTGGGCGAATTTTGGCTCCAGCTCCCGTGCTTCGGCGGTGGGCAGGGCGGAAAAGAGGACGCGCGGCGCCAGGTTTGGTTCGGTGGGCTGTACGATCGTGCTGGCGACGCTGGCGGGCGGGTCGCCGGGCAGCAGCCAGTTGACGCCTTCGCCATACGGCCGTCCTGCCGTACGTTCCGAGCCGGTGAGAGCGGCAATTTCAAACCAGGGATGGTCTGCCAGATGCTGAATAAAGCGCTGGCCCACCGCACCGGTGGCGGCCAGAATACCGACGGGAATCTTGTTGTTCATACTTTTTACCTCGTATTTGCTAGGTACAACGCACTTTCGAATAGTGCGTTGTACCTGAAAAATAAAAAACGCCGCTGCCCACTATGGGGCGACGGCGTCGCGGTTCCACCCAATTCAGTAATCAGTGGTCGGTAATCAGTGATCAGTACTGAATACTGACTACTGGTTACTGATTACTCTCAATACGGCCGTTAACGGGGCCAGCCGTGCTTCCTTACAAGCGTTTGCCTTCAGGAAGTCGCTCTCAGGGGGTTTTCGGGGTTGTCTTTGTTTCGGAGGCTTTCAGCCAATGGCCTGCCGATCTCTGCAACGGATTCAACCGCTACTCGTCCTGATCGTCGCTTTACGTTCTTGATTTCGCTGGATTATAAAGAATCTGGTTGACCTGTCAAGCAGTTTCGGTGGGGAGCAGATGGACGTCGCCGCACCAGGGTGGCAGGGTGAAGGTGTGCTGGTGGTGAGGGGAAACGGCCGTTACCTCCTGCACGGTTTCACTCACGTTCAAAGCTACCCAGACACGCTCTGTTTCGCTGTTGCGAGCGTATACCAGGGTGTGGGGTGATGAGTGGATGATTTGAAAACGGCCGTGCCACAGCGCCGGATGCTCACGCCGGAACTGGATCAGCCAGCGAAAATAGTCGCGTATCTCCGCATCCTGCTCTTCACCCCACAGCATCGGCTGCCGATTTTCCTCCATCCCCTGACTGTTCGGATCGCTCATGCCCCTTTGCTGTTTGACCCCCACTTCGCTGCCGTTGTACACAATCGGCGGCCCGACAAGCGTAAACTGGCACAGCGCCGCCAGCTTCAGCTTGCGCTTGTCGTGCCGGGCGGACCAGTAAAAGCGGTTCATGTCGTGGTTGTCTAAGAAGCTGGGGCGACTGTACATTTCCGGGAAGAAGCGTTCGTGCTTGATGAGGAAGCTGGCAAATTCAGAGAGGTTCATGCGCTGCAGGGCAAAGGCGTCGCGTATCGCTTGCGCCAGCGAGAAGTCCAGACAGCCGTCCAGGCGGCCCTCGTAGCTAAGTAAAGTAGTGGGCGTTTCCACCACTTCGCCAAAAATCCAGGCGTCGGGCCGAATTTGCTTAACGGAGGCCCGCAGCTCAGCCCAGAAGTCATGGCTAGGCCCTAAGGCGTAATCGAGTCGCAGGCCGTCGAAGCCCACATCCCCCAGCCAGAAGCGGACGCTGTTTAGCAGGTATTCACGCACTTTGGGATGGTTGACATTCACTTGAGGCAAATCCATCACGCCAAAAAAGGTTTCGTAATCAACGGGGTAATCGATCCAGTTGTACCAGCCGACGTAGGGGCTTTCGGGATTGCGGATCGCTTCCTGGAAGCTGTGGTGCTCGCTGCCCCAATGGTTGGCCACAAAGTCCAGCAGCAGGCGGATGCCTTTGGCGTGGGCGGTGTCTATCAGTTCACGCATGTCGTCCAGCGTTCCCAGCCGGGGATTGACGCTGAAGTAGTCGGTGGCGTGGTAGCCGTGGTGGCTGTCGTCGGGGAAGAACGGGTTGAGCCAGATGGTATTGAAGCCCATTTCGGTGATGTAATCCAGCTTTTGGATGATGCCGCGCAGGGTGCCGCCGTAGATGTCGTTGAGGGTTTGGGCGGGGCTCCAGGAACGGCCGTCTCCCGGATAAAACCTATCAGGGAAAATCTGGTAGACGATGGCCGATTGGCTCCAGGCGGGCGGTTTGCTGGGGCCGACGTAGTAGGAGAAGATTTCGCCATCGTTGGCCAGAATCGGGTCGCTGCCGTCGGCGGGGTACGCTTTGATGGTGTAGCGTACCAGCGTGCCATTGGGTTGGGGGGGCAGGGTGAGCTGCCAATGCTGTAAATATTGCCAGTTGAGCAGGTCCCATTCCGTTTTGGCACGGCTGAAGGGGTAAACGGCCGTTTCCGGCAAACATACCTCACATTCAATTTTCTCAATAAGCTGGGGCAGCCCCACAATTACAGTGAGAACGGGTGCATCGTTTGCCTGCGGAGCGCGTGGCTCAATCAGGCTGTGGTGCTTTACCCCCTGCCGCCATTCCTGGTAATATTTCAGCCGTTTTTCCGTGGTGGAAAGTGAGCCAAATACAAAATCATCCATAAAATTCTTCTTCCTCTGTGGTGAAAACTGGGTAATTGAGTAATTGAGTAATTACCCAATTACTCAATTACCTGATGTTTCCCCCCACCGGCAGCCCGCTAGGCACCGAATCTGGGATGGTGTGGCTCAGGTCGAGCGCTGAGGGTGAGGTGAGCGCATCCAAAAAGGTGAGCAGAGCGGCGATTTGGTCCGCAGTTAGCTCAGGGCTGGGTCTGGCAAAGGAGGGGGCGGTGAGGGGGGCGGTGTGTACGGCCGTATCCCCCGAATCCTCTACCAGTAGGTGTGCCGAAAGCTGGCTGAAATCATAATTTGCGACGGACTCAACCGGATTGAGATGGTGTAAAACGGCCGCTTCCAGCGTCAGATAAGCCCCGTTGTGCATCCAGGGGCCGGTGATGGCCACGTTGCGCAGCGGCGGCGTGCGGAAGGCGAACAGGTCTCGCTCGTCGCCCGTTTCGCGGGCGCGGCCAAAATCATACGGCTCCTCGTTCCCTTTGCCGGGGCCAATCTGCGGCACGCCGATGTTGTGGAACTGCAAATCGCTCAGCAGCGGCCCGCTGTGGCATTGGGCGCAGCCCGCTTCGCCGTAGAACAGCGCCGCCCCCGTTAGCGTCTCCGGGGGGAGGGCGGTGGTATCCCCCTGCAAATAGCGGTCCCAGGGACTGTCTAAAAAGGTGAAGGTGTCCATCTGGTAGGCCGCCAGGGCGTTGGCGGCGTGTTCAAAGCCCAGTTCGACCAGCGGCACATCCGGATAGGCGGCCAAAAAGAGCTGCTGGTAGGCGGGGACGGCTAAAATTTCTGTCATCAACTCCTGCCAGATGAAGGGCCATTGGTAATCGTTGATGCCGGCGAGGGGGTTGCGCTTGTCGAAAACGTCTAGCTGGCCGCGATGGCCGCGCATCTCCTCCCGCGAGGTGACGGGGAACATCGCCTGTACGGCAATGGCGTTGGCCAGGCCAAAGGGGAGATCGTCATTGGCGGGGCTGTCGAAATGGCCGCCCGGCAGGGGCGACACGCGCCCATCCCAAAACATCACATCCATGCCGTGCAGCCCCAAATTGAAAAGTGGGGTGGCATTGCGCGGCACCAAAAGGGGGCGAGCCGTCGGGGTAAAGTCGCGTGCCGGGCCTAGCCCCTGCCCGCCGGTGCCAATAGGCAGGGAAAGGCCATCCCCGGTGGCTTCGTTGGGATGATGGCAGGTGACGCAGGCCGTGTCTTTGTTACCGCTCAGCAGCGGGTCCCAAAAGAGGGCGCGACCCAAATCAACCGCTGCTTCTGACGCGAGGGGAAGCTGCACAGGCAGGGTGGCGCCCGCCAGCGCCAGCTGCCCGGCCAGGCCGGGGTTGGTTGGTGGAGCAGCTGGGGTTTTCTCTGCTATCGGCCAGCTGCGGAACAAAAAGATGCCAACGATGAGAACGAGCGCCAGCGCTCCGCCCTGATACAGCCAGCGGCGGCTGATGCCCAGGTGGTTGCGGTACAGCAAGAGCAAAACCAGCAGCGCCAGCCAGGCCACCCCATTGGCCACGATGAGCAGCGGGATGAGGTTGGGCGTGGTGGCGGTTGCCGATTCGGCCGTTGGGTAGAGGGCGGCTTGCTGGGCGGCTTCGGCGGCGGCATCGAGCGGGTAGGGGAGCGTTACCCGGCGGTTGGCGGGGATGTCGGTGAACTGTTGGATACGGCCGTCTGGCCAGGTGATGGTGAGTTCGGTGATGGAAACGACCCCTTCGGCAAGCTCAGGGCCAGCTGTGCCCAGGCCAAAATGGAGCGTCAATTCGCTGCCCGCGCCCAGGCTGCCGCCATTTTGCACCTCGCGCAGCTGCGTATTGCCGTCGGCGGTGCGCACGGTAACGCGGCTGCCAACGGCATCCCGGTTGACCGGCCCACCGCCAACTAGCGCCAGCGAAAACCAATGGCTGCCCGACTGGTCGCCAACCTGGTTGCGCAGCAGGCTGTAGCCGTTGTCCTTGTTGCCAATGAGCAGGTCTATCCAGCCATCATTGTCGAAATCGGCCGTGGCGGCGCTCATGGTTGGCCCCACGTCGCTGGCCCCGCTGCCGGAGCGAATGCGGCTAAAGGTGCCGTCTCCATTGTTGTGGAAAAGTGGATTGGCAGCCAGACCGCTGTGATCCACGGTGGTCATGACGGCCAGGTATAAATCTTGCCAGCCGTCGTTGTTGTAGTCGAAGGCGACAGCGCCCCAGGCGATGGCTTTGGGCAGATCGACCCCCGCCAGCTCGGCCACGTTGTTAAAGGTGCCGTCTCCCTGATTTTGCAGCAGGGTCATCGGCCCGGCGTTGGAAAAGTAGAAGTCGATATGGCCGTTGTTGTTGAGATCGGCCGCAGCCAGCCCCATGCCCATGACCCGTGTATTGGCCCCCGCTTCGGCCGACACCTCGGTGAAACAGTGGCCGGGGGTGCCATCGGCGTCGCAGCCGGGGCCGTCGTTGCGCCACAGCTTATTGCCGATGGGGAAGAGAAATTCGTCGTTGACCAGGTAGATGTCCAGGTCGCCGTCGTTGTCGTAGTCGGTGAAGCTGGCGACGAAGCCTGCGCCGTAGGTGTGGCCGTTCAGCAGGCGGGTGACATCGCTAAAGGTGCCGTCGCCGTTGTTGCGGTAGAGCCTGTCTGATTCACCCCGTTCGGGACGGCCGCAGCGGGGGTAGCAGGCCCAGTTGGCCACGTAGAGGTCGAGCCAGCCGTCGTTGTCGTAATCGCCCCAGGAGGCGGTTTGGCTGTTGGCATCTCCCCCCACGCCCGCCTGGGCGGTGACGTCGGTAAAGCCCTGCCCGGCTTCGTTGCGGAAGAGGTGGTTTTGACCCCAGTTGACCACGTAGAGGTCGAGCCAGCCGTCGTTGTCGTAGTCGGCGAAGGTGGCCCCGCCGCTGAACCCTTCGGGCAGGGCAACTGTTTCAGCGTAGGGGGAGCGGCTGAAGGTGCCGTCGCCGTTGTTGCGGAAGAGGCTGTTGGGGCCACGGGTGTCGGTGACGTAGAAATCGACCCAGCCGTCGCGGTTGTAGTCGCCCCAGGCCAGGCCGATGGCGCGGTCGTTGCCCTGTCGGGTTTGGGTAATGCCAGCGGCGCGGCTGACGTTGGTGAAGAGGGTTGGTGGAATGGGGGTTGAAACGGCCGTATCGTTTGCCGCTTCGCCACTCTCCTGGGCAGGTTCTACAGCCTGGCAAGCAGTTAGAAAGATGAATGTGATGAGAAAGAGAATTTTTTTCGCGTTCATTTCGCCATTTTAGCCGGAATTATTCATCGGATACGAATTGAATGATGTGGGTGGATTGGGGCGGGATTTCGTCGAAGGGGACGTAGCCGCTGCTGGTTGGGTTGGTAGTAGATGGGAGGCCGTAGAGGGAAACGGCCGTTACCGCACCCTCCAGCAAGCCCGCCAATTCCAGACTGTAATTCTCTGCCCGCACCAGGTTTTTGTTCAGGTTAATGATGACCAGAATGGTTTCGTTTTCGGTCTGGCGCAAGAAGGTGTAGAGGCGGGGTGAATTTGCTTCCACCTGGGTCCAGTCGCCCACGCGCAGCGCTTCGTGAGCGTTGCGCAGATGGATCAGGTCGCGGTAGAGGCTCAGGAGCGAATCGGGATCATCAATTTGCCGCGCTACGCTGCGTACCGGGAAATCGGCGGCGGCGGGTCGCCAGGGAGCGCCTTCGGTAAAGCCTACTTTGGGGCCGTTGCTGGCCCACTGCATCGGCAGGCGAATATCTTCATCTGGTTTGGTGCCCGTCATGCCAATTTCTTCGCCGTAGTAGACGAAGGGGACGCCGGTGCCGGTGAGCAAAATGGCGGCGGCGACGCGGGCCTGGGCTTCATCCCCGCCCAGTTGGGACATCACCCGGTTTTGGTCGTGGTTGGTGATGAAGGTGGCGTACTGGTTTGGCGGGAAGGCGTCGTACACAATTTGCTGGGTTTTGACGAAGATGGGGGCCAGGCCAGTCCGGGAACTGTTCAAAATATCCAGCGCCAGATCAAACTGAAAGGCGATATCGACTTCGTCGCCGGTATATTCAACCACCTGCTGAGTGCCTGTCCATGCTTCGCCGACGGTGAGGGCGTTGGGATCGACTGTTTTGTAGAAGGTGTAATATTGTTGCAGCCAGTTGTGGGTGCTGCGGGTGTTTTGCTGCCCTTCTCCCTCTTCGATGATATGTTTGATGGCGTCCAGCCGGAAGCCATCGACGTTCATTTCTTCCAGCCAGAACTGGGTGGCTTCAAACATCGCTTCGGTGACGTCTGGATTTTCAAAGTTGAGGTCTGGCATACCGCCCCAAAAGACGCCGTAATAGTAGCCGCTGGGGTCATTGTGCCAGACCACCTGCCCTTCTGGCCCCCGAAAGCCGGGGTTTTCATCGGCCCAGATGTACCAGTCGCGCTTGTCGGATTCCGGGTTTTTGGATTCGATGAACCAGGGATGCTGGCTGGAGGTGTGGTTAAGAACCAGATCGACGATAACGCGGATGCCCCGTTGGTGGGCTTCTGCCATCAGCCGTTTGAAATCTTCGTTGGTGCCGTAGTCGGGGTCTATCTGGAAGTAATCGACGACATCGTAGCCGTGGTAGCTGGGGGAGACCATGATGGGCATGAGCCAGATGCCGGTGACGCCGAGGTCATCGGTGGTGGTGGGGTCGCCGTCGTTGAGGTAGTCCAGCTTTTCGATGAGGCCGTTGAGGTCGCCAATGCCATCGCCGTCGCTGTCGTAGAAGCTGCGCACGAAGATTTCGTAGAAGACGAGGTCGTTCCACCAGGGGAAGCCGTTGGTGCCTGTGACGAAGGGGTCGGGGGTGTTGGTGGGTTGCGGGGTGGGAGTGTTGGTGGGAGGAACGGCCGTTTCCGCCACAGCATCAACCGGTGCTGAAGTTGGTTCAACCGGGCTGGCGGGCGCAGTTTGTTGGCAGGCAACCAAAATCAGCAGGGTGAGCAAGAAGAAGAAGAGCAGGCGTTTTTTCATCGGGTTCCTGTAGAAGAAACGGCCGTTTCCGGCCCGTCTCTTTAAAAAGAATGAGGGGTGGGGGAAACGGCCGTAAGCCCATTAACAATTAAAAATTAACCATTCACAATTTACAATTAATTACCCTTTCACCGACCCTTGTGTCAGGCCACCCACAATCTGATCCTGCAAGAGTAAATAAATGATCATGATTGGCAAAGCGCCAATCAAAGCGCCAGCTGTAAACTCACCCCACTTCTGGGCAAACTGACCGGAAGTGAAAATTTGCAGCCCAACCATTAACGTATACTGATCTGTACTCTTTAGCAAAACACGTGCCAGAATAAAATCACCATATGTGCCGATAAAGGAAAGAATGCCAATCACAACCAGGATGGGACGCATTAAGGGTAGTAGTAAACGGGTAAAGATATACCAATGAGAAGCGCCGTCTACCATTGCCGACTCATCAATTGCCCGGGGGATGGTGTCGAAAAACCCTTTCATCAGCCAGATATTAATCCCCATTGCTCCCCCCATATATACCATAATGAGCCCCGCATGGGTGTTTAAGCCAAAGTAAGGAATGACGGCACCTATGTCAGAAATCATCAGGAAGATGGCTACAATTGCCAGCAGACCAGGGAAAACTTGAATCAGCAAAATCAGCTTTAACATATTATGCCGACCCGTAAAGCGAAATCGGGAAAACGCATACGCTGCTACTGTCGTAATCGAAACGGACAAAATCGTGGAGATGGAAGAAATTTTGATCGAATTCCTGAACCACCGCCAATAAGGAAATACCTCACTTGTTAATAGCGATCGGTAGTTTCCCAGACCCGCATTATCAGGAATGAGCTTCTGATTTGCCAACGTAGCAATCGGGTTAAATGAGGCTGAAATAACCCAAATTACTGGAAAAACGGCGAAAATAATCAGAACCACGGCAATAATTAGCCGGATACCAATGCTGAGCCGCTTTTGAAAGCTGCGCGACTCGCGTGCCCTGCGCATGAAATTGCCACCTTTTTTATTAGCTGCAGGTAGACTAGACACTTTCGCTGACCTCCTCCCACATTTTTGTATACCTAAACTGGAACAATGTGATCGTACCCACGATTAAGAAAATAACTATCGTAATGGCTGACGCCAACCCATAATCTTGCCCACGACCGCCAGCAAAGGCCAAATTGTAGACATAACTAATCAAAATGTCGGTATGGCCCGCCCGTGTGGATGCCCCTGCAATAGGAGGGCCTCCCGCAATAAAAAGAAAAATCAGGTTGAAGTTGTTAAAGTTAAAGGTAAATGAGGCTACCAGTAAGGGGCCTACAGAAACCAGCAGCAGGGGTAAGGTAATTTTCCAGAAGCGCTGCCAGCTTGAAGCGCCATCTACCTCAGCGGCGCTGTAAATATCTGTAGGGATAGATTGCAGTGCTCCGCTTGTAATTAACATAAAGTAAGGATAACCCAACCATAAATTCACCAGCAAAATGGCTACTTTTGCCCAGGTTGGGTGGGTAAACCAGGGAGGGGAAAAATCGATCAACGATACAAGCATCCGGTTAATGATGCCTATTTCAGGGTTCATCATACCTCGCCAGATAATGATAGTGATCAGCGAAGGAATGGTATACGGGATAAGCAAAAAGGAGCGGATAATCTTCTTGAAAGGAAAATCCGGTTCATTAAAGATGAGCGCAATTGTCAAGCCAAGCGCAAAAGTGGAAAGCACGCTTAACAAGGCAAATATAAAGTTCCAGGTGATAATGCGCACCAGCGGCCCGCGCAGAGCAGTACTGGTGAAAAAACGCTCAAAGTTTAACGTGCCAACCGATGCCCGAAACCCAGGACGCAGTTCTTGGCCCTCAAGTGAGGTGAATGTGCCCAAAATGGGGCTGTATACCACACCAGTTTCCTGGTTGGTAATCATGTCTTCTGCCGGATCATACAAATAGAGCGGCTTCAATTCAGCCGCTTCTTGTGGAGAACGAATCTGAATGGTTACGCCATCCTCTTCACCAAATAAGATGTTGGGCAAATTGCTGTCTGAAGCGGCTAGCAGCGTGTTCAGTCGTCGGTACCCGGCTATTTCCGTGGGTATGCCGTTGTCATCGAGCGATCCAACGCCATTTTCTCCTGTCACACCGGGTAGTATGGGTAGGTTAGGGCGAGCGAGAAATGGGTTGCCATTCGCGTCGATTAGCCAGAGTACATATTCGTTACTTTCTGAGCGGAAAGCTGTCCACCTATAAGCCAACCCGCCTTCAGGCAAATACTTTCGGTTTTGTATTTGTTGAATAGCCTGGTCTTTGGTAAAGAGATGACCATCGCCAAAGTTCGTAAACGCGATAGAAATGGTGAACAAAATAGGATAAATGACAAAAAGGATCATGAATCCAAAACCAATCATCAACCACCGAACAGGATAGAATCTGTTGACCAGGAAGACTACATTGAACAATATGGCCACCACCGACACGGTTGCAGCTAAAAAATAAGCCTGATTGCCATATGTGTTAACAATGAACCAGATGGACGCAGCGTCAAACACAAACAAGAACAGCAAACGTGCAATCAGACTGGATGCTGTAGTTGTTTGACTGGAGTTTTTTCTGCCGTTGCCCTTTGTTTGGACGACACTCATTTCTCCATCCTCCCTAATATATTTCTGTTTTTGATCAAAAAGGGGTCGTAAGTCACTCGGTGACCCAGAGATAATGAACAATATTGAATTGGCTTTAATAGGTCAGACGTAACTACCAAGCCTGAGTGGTGCGAGGCACTGGCCAAACGGTTCCAACCAATTGAAACGCCTGCGGCCAGTGCCTTGCACCTGAGTAGTTTATCTATGTTGCAGCAAACAACGCTCATGGTAAAAAAGAAGGCCGGGATTTCCCCCGACCTTCTTTTAGGTCAAACTTTACTTACTCGGTTGCGATATCGAGCAGATTGGTTGCTGAATCAAAGGTGAAGGTTACGGTGCTGTCAGCGGCGAGTGAGAAGGCGTAGTTGGCGCCATCAGCTTCACCGTCAACGCCGTAGTTCACGGTCCAGGTCCCATCCAGAGCCACTTTAGCTTCGTAGTCGCCAGCGGGCAGGTCGAAGGTGCCGGAGTAGGTGCCATCACCATTGTCGGTCAGGGCAGAGCCAGCGCAGGCGGGGTCCCAGTCGCCAGGGCAAGCACCTGAAGCGGCTTGCCAGGAGCCTGGTACGTTAACCATACCTGCGGCAGAGCCGCCGATGAGGTCACGGATTTGGGCCGCGCCATTGGTCAGGGCTTCTTCAGCTGTTTGTTGTTGAGTCATGATCAGGCTGAAGGCATCACCCCAGGAGGCCCAGACAGCGCCCATTTCGGGGATGGCTGGCATGAGTACGGCGTCGGAGCCTGCTTCGCCTAAGGCAGCGAGGTCAGCGTCGTCTGTTGCAGCCAATACGGAGGCAAAGGCAGACGGCCGATTTCCAGCCAGGTATAGTTCGGTCATCACTTCATCGGTGGCAACAAACTCGGTCAGGAAGGCTTGGGCCAGCAGAACGTTGTCGCTGAGGGCATTTACCATAAAGCCTTGAATACCGGCGAAGGGACGGCCTTCATCCGGGAAGTTGCTAATCGCGTAGGGGACGCCAGAAGTGCGCAGACGATCCAAAGCCCACGGACCTGCCATCAGGAAGGGGACCTCACCGTTCTCGAACAGAACATGATTGGTATCCCAATCGGTGCTTTCGCTGATAAGACCTTCAACAACGGCTTCCTGGAGGAAATCGCCAGCGGCAATCATGCCCGGGCTGTCGATGCCCAAATCGTTTGGATTGTAGTTACCTTCTGCATCAAGCCCAAAGACATAGCCACCAAAAGCAGTTTGCAGTGGGAAAATGTCGTAGGTTGTGCCGGTCAGGCCCAAAGCGTACGTAACCGTACCATCAGCCTGTAGCTGACCACCAACTTCCATAACCTCTTCCCAAGACGTTGGGGCTTCGGCTACCAGATCGGTGTTATAGAAAAAGCCAATATTTTCTGTAGCGTAAGGCATACCGTACAGTTGGCCGTCAAAGGTGAAGCCGGTCAGGGCAACATCCACAAACGCATCTGCTTTGTCACCCAAATCCATTGGGGCCAGCAAACCGCTGCTTACCAACTGGCCAAGCCAGTCGTGGGCACCCAGGATGATGTCTGGACCTTCGCCAGCCGGGGCGGCAATCACGAATTGGTCGCGGATGTCGGCAACTTGTTCAACCACTAGGCCTACGCCGTATTCAGCCTGGAAATCAGCAGCCAGCTTGAGCAGGATGGGGGCACGGGTATCGTCTGCCCAGACAGTGATGAAAACGTCTGGGGTTGCAGCTGCTTGTTCGGTTGGGGCTGCTTGTTCAGTTGGGGCTGCTTGTTCGGTTGGAGCTGCTTCTTCAACTGGGGCTGCTTCTTCGACCGGATCTGTATCGGTGGTATCAACTGGTTCAACGACCGGTTCTTCAGCACCGCCACCACAGGCGCTTAAAAATAAGGCACCCAGTAAAAACATAACTGCTAAAATGTACCATTTTTTATTGTTCATCTCTCTCCTCAAATTTAATTTGATAGTTGGAATTTTTCTTTTAACTTTTGAATTGTTCAGACAGGTAATTTTGGCTTGCCCACATCACCTCCTTTGTTTAAATTTTTCCTTACGTATTCAATTTTGAGTTGTAAAGGTTATGGTAAATCACATAGTCATTGTTGTGATCACCACCTTGGGAGTTCTAAGGATATGTTTAGATACAATGACCTATAGTTTAGCTGTTTATTAGGGATTTTCAGTGTAAAACCCGTTGGCTGGCAAGGTTGTTTGGATCAATGCTTGTTGTAAAGAGTCGTTGAGTAAAGACAGATTTTCCAACAAATTGCCTTGAGACAGTTCGTTAATGCAGTTAAGGCGCAAATCGTTGTAGTTTTGGTGGGCGTTGGTTACGGCCGTACACACACTTTCGCCTTTTTGGGTCAGATAGAGGCGCAGGGTACGGCCGTCTGACTCATGCGGCTTGCGAATGATAAACCCGGCGCTTTCCAGACCTTTAACAATTCGGGTGACGTTGCTCTTATCACAAAGCAGCCGGTCACTTAATTCGCTGGACGAAAGCCCAGGTTTTTCAGAAATATGGAGTAAGGCGTAGTAGCGCGGCGCGGTCAGGTTAAAACTGCCAAATAAACGCCGATCGCCATCATCTAGCAAGATGAAAGTTTGTTTAAGGAGATTATAAAGCGCTTCTCTTTCGCTCATGTCGTCTTGCAGCCCTTTGGGGAAGTTGGTCTCGATAATTTGGTTGACACCTCAACTGTTGATACGTCAACTATATCATTGAAGATTGGACATGTCAACTAGTTTTTATCAACTATTTTTGGTTATTTCGTCACTTGATCTTGCAGCAGCAGGGGAGGTGATTCCAGGCGCAGAAAAAAAGCCAGGTATCAACCACCTGGCTTTTTTGGCTCTTTAGGAATTCGCAGGGTATCTGTAAATGTAGGGGCGGGTCTTGTGCCCGCCCCTACAAATGGCGTCAACCCCGCAAAATCCTGAAGACCCTCTTTACTCACGCAGTTGGGCGTTTAGCCTATGCTTTAGCTGGCCAATAATCTTTTGGCGGCTTTTTTGCACCACTTTGTCGGTGAGGGTTTTGTCTGGGGCCTGAAAGGTGAGATGGTAGGCTAGGCTTTTCTTGCCTGCGCCAACCTGGCTGCCTTCGTACAGATCGAACAGCTGCACCTCTTTGAGCAGGTAGCCGCCTGAACTGCGAATGATTTCTTCGACGGAAACGGCCGTTATCCCCTTATCCACCACCACCGCAATATCCTCATGCACGGCCGGGTAGGGTGAGATGGGATCGTAGGGATAATGAGACGGAATGTGGGCGATCAGCGCATCCAGGTCGATGTCGGCGGCCAACACGGGTTGGTCTTCATCGGTTTGCAGGTCGAACTGCTCCACCACCAGCGGATGCAGTTCGCCCATGACGCCTACCTGCGTTTCGCCCAGCATCAGACGAGCCGTGCGCCCTGGCCGGTAGGTAGGATGCGTCACTGCTTCGTAGCTGACGTTGAGATGCAGCTCGTTGAACAGCGCTGCCAGTACGCCCTTCAAATCGTAGAAATCGTAGGTGCCTGCGCTGCCATTTTGCCAGCCAGTGACGGTGCGCTGTCCGCTGAGCACAACAGAAAGGCGCGTTTGCTCGGTGGGCAAAATCTCATCCTCATCGACGATGAAGATGGGGCCAACTTCAAACAGCGCCAGCCGCTCCTGATAGCGGCTGTTGGCAGTGGCCACTTCCAGCACAGAGGCGAGCAGGCTGTGGCGCATGGCGGCTCGTTCGGCGGAGAGGGGATTGGTGAGGCTGATATACGGCCGTTCGTCCACCCCCGCCGCGTAATTTTTGGGCAGCAGTTTGGCCTCCTGCGCTTTGGAGGTCAGGCGGAAGGTGATCAGCTCCTGCAGGCCAGCCTGCACCAGCGTATCTTTGATGCGCTCTTCCTGCTCCAATTTTTCGTTGCCCCGCTGTGGCGGCAGCACGTCGGACAGCACCGTGGAGGGAATGTTGTCGTAGCCGTACAGGCGGCAAATTTCTTCCACCAGATCGTGCGGCCCTTCAATATCCATCCGGTAATCTAGCGCAGTAACAATGAGATGATCCGCGTGAACTTCAGATTGGAAAGCCAGGCGGGCCAGCAGCTCGGCCATCTCGGCCCCGCTTAAATCCAGGCCGCTGAGCCGCCGGGCGTAATCCAGCTTCAGCGTCACTACCACCGGTTCTGGTGGATTGGGATAATAATCCAGCACGCCGTTGGCGACGGTGCCGCCTGCCAGACGGCGCAGCAGGTCGGCGGC
>JBGTCV010000050.1:0-10786 GCA_041748655.1 Promineifilaceae bacterium (SeqCode)
CCACGTCAAGGTCCATTAACCCCATCGCTTTGGTCAAAGCTTTATGGGCATGCACGTCTTCTAATGTCGCTTCTATACTCTTTGCCATTTTTCGTTTTTGGCCAATTTTACCACTTCACCACACAAAACCTCAGAGAACCAAATTTGTTAAAATACCCCCATGATTCAACAATCACTCTTCACCGTCGGCCACGTGCCCGTCTTTGGCGACGCCATTTTGTCCCCGATGGCCGGGTATTCGGACGTGCCATACCGGGCGCTGTGCCGCGCCTACGGCTCCGCCATGCATTACACCGAATTTGTCCCCGTCGAGGCGCTGCTAGGCAAACGGGTCCACGAACGGTTCCGCATGAGGCTGGACACCCAGCCGGGCGAACACCCCATGGTGTTCCAGATTTTTGGCAACAACGCCCAGATGCTGCTGGAGGCCGCCCTGCGCATTCAAGAATGGGGGCCGGACATCATCGACATCAACATGGGCTGCGCCACGCGCAAGGTGAGCGGCCGCGGCGCGGGCGTGGGCATGATGCCCCAACCGGCACTGATCGCGGAGACGTTTAAGCTGCTCAGCCAGCACCTGGAGGTGCCGGTCACGGGCAAAATCCGGCTGGGCTGGGACGCCACGCAGGAAAATTTTTTGGAAATCGGCCGTATTTTGGCGCAAAACGGCGCGGCGCTGATTGCGCTGCACGGCCGTACCAAAGTGCAAAAGTACGGCGGCGAAGCCAACTGGGACGCCATCGCCGCGCTGAAGCAGGCGGTCAGCGTGCCGGTCATTGGCAACGGGGATGTGCAAACGCCGCAGGACATTGACCGGATGAAGGCCCACACCGGCTGCGACGCGGTGATGATTGGCCGGGCGGCCATCGGCAACCCGTGGATTTTTGCCCGCCAGCGCCGCGAAGAGCTGGCGATTGGCGACATCACCAAAGCGGTGCGCCTGCACGCCCGCGAAATGGTGGCCTACTACGGCGAAGCGCCCGGCCTGCGCCAGTTCCGCAAGCACCTGAAGCGCTATTTTGAGGACATTCCCGGTCTTGAACTGGATGGGTTGTTGAGCACCGAATCGTTTGTGGAATTTGAGGAACTTTTAGAGGAAGTGGGAACGGCCGTTCCAAAGCAAATTCCACTCAAAAATCTGACAGTCAAAGAAAGCATATATACTGCTTAATCCGTGTTATGAGAATAGAAGACGTGCTTATAGATTTGAGCTTTCATAGCGGTAGAAACGAATTGGTTGATGATCCACGTTGGGAAAATGGATTCTTGGGCAGCTTGCGTCCTTTTAAATCTATAGATGCTGTTGAATACAACTTTCATAGCATTATAAACTGCCTAAAAATAATATTTCCCCATATCCAACGAAACAACCAACTGGATAAACAGTTGGTCAGTGACATATCCGCTATCATTCATTATGGTAGAACTTGGGGTGTTAACAAAGATGGAATGCTAAGACGCAATAATCTTATCAGCCTTGAGGAAGTTCACCAGCTCGATCAATGGCTTGAATGTATATCAACTGTCTGGTGCATGATCTTGATAACTGAAGATGAATCGCTCGCGTTTGAGATCTACAATTTGAACTATAAATAAGTGAGGAGTCCGCATCTAAGGATGCCTTGCTATTCGGTTTTTGTTAAACGGCCGTTCCCAAGCAAATCCCGCTCAACAATATTCAAGCTGTCAGTGATAAAAAGGAACACAGAGTTTCGCGAAGATTGCACAGAGTTACACAGAGGAAAATCTCTGTGAAACTCTGCGGTTTCTCTGTGTATCTCTGTGTTCCTAAATTCTGCCGCTCATCGTCGCAAAATAGCCCGTCATCTCCACGTAACCCAAGGCCGACACCGGCTGCCCCGCCAGCGTGCCGCTAAATTGGGACGCGCCTTCCCAGTACACGGTAGACACATTGAGTTCTTGATTGGGCATTAACGGCCGTCCTTCCAGCACCAGATCCAGCGGCTCAATCTCAATGCGCCAGCCCGCCGGGTACGTCGCCCCACTCGTCGGGCTCGTCCACTCATCCAGCACATCCAGCGACCAATCTTCGTGCGTCAGGTGGGTCACCGTGCCGTCGGCGGCGATGAAGCTGCCGCTGGAGTACGGTTCCAGCGTGCCATCCTCCCGCCGAATCTGGAAAAACATCAGCGCGCTACCGTTGTCAAACTGCATCGAGAACCAATCCCAGCCAATCGCCCCGTCGCTGAGGGCGCTGGTGCTGTACTCGTGGTCCTTCCAGCTCAGCCCGGTCACGCCGATCGTTTCGTCGCCGATGCGCACCGTGCCGCTGGTTGCCTGCCGCACCAGCGTGTAATAGTACGACGCATTGCCTGGATCCGGCCCTTTGGCGCTCAGGCCGCCGTCGCCGTGCAGGATGGGCGGCAGCGTTTGCCTCAGGATCAGGTCCAGGGCCACCTCGCCGCCATCCGCCAGCAGGCGCACCTCGCCGGGAGCAATCTCTGCCACCGACCAATCCTCCAGCCAGACGCGGTACGGTTCCGCCTGCGCCCCGGCCAGCCCGGCCGCACCCCGGCTAAACCGCTCGTGCGGGTAAAACGCCTCGTTGGCCACGTCGCTGACGGTGAAGTGGGCCAGGTAAATCTGGTTGGTGCGCCAGTCGGAAACTGCGTCTTCTAACGTGTCTGGCGTCAAGGCGCGGCGGAAAATGGTGAACTGGTAGCCAAATTGACGGCCGTTTTCCGCCATCAAATTCCCCGTGTAATACCACCACTCCGTCTGGTACTCATCGTGCGCCCCCAAATCGCGGGGAAACTCGATACTGTCCGGCTCCGTCGCCCTAGCAAAGCCAGTCGTGTCTTCCGTCGTTGGTAAAAAGGTGGCTTCGGCAACGGCCGTTTCCGACCCCGCCGCCAAATTCCACCACACCAACCCGCCAATCACCAACAGACCTGTTATCAATAAAATTATGCTAAATCGTCTCATGACTTTTTCTTTTTTTCATCAAAGATTTCGCAGATTAGGCAGATTAAATCTTTTCAATCTGCGCAATCTGCTGATAAAAAACTTTCTCAAATCAAACGCCATAGGGATGCTTCGCTTCGCTGCTAAGAAACAAAATTTGTTTCTATATTTGTTGAACAGCGCCCCGCTGTGGTGGCTCTCAGCATGACAGATAAAAATCTGCGCATATCTGAGTTAATCTGCGGATTATTCCGATCGCACGGCCGTTGCCACCACCATCTGCCCCACCCGCAGCGCCGGATACAGCCCGGCCAGCAGCGCCGCCCCCAGGGCGACCAGGAAGGCGTTGACAAAGTAAGCTGGCTCCAGCTGCATTTGCAGCGTCCAACCAAACGAGCGCAAATTAATCACGTAAATCAAAATCCAGGCCAGCACAAAGCCGGTGGGCATGGCCAGCAGACCCGCCGTGCTGCCCATGAGGCCCGTTTCCAGCAGGGTGAGCTGCCACAGCTGCCGCACCGTCATGCCCGTGGCCCGCAGCACGCCAAACTCCCGCGCCCGCTCCAGCTGCAAGCTCATCAAGGCACTCAGCACGCCGATGAACGCCACCACCACCGCCAGCAGGCGCAAAGCGGCCGTAATGGCAAAGGTGCGATCAAAAATCACCAAAGCGTTTTCCCGCAAGCTCTGGTTGGAGGAGATGATGACGTCGGAACGGCCGTTAAACGCCACCTGCAGCGCCGCCACCACCGGCTCAATCGACTGCCCAGGCTGCAAAAAGAGGGCCATCGTGCTGAAGCTGTCGTCCTGCCACAACTCGTCGTACAGGGCGCGGCCGATGTGCACGCTGCCCAGCTGCGAGGCGTAATCGTAATACACCGCCAGCACTGGCAGCGTGCGCGGCCCGGCGGGTGTGTCGAGGGTGATCGGCGCGGGCGGCAGGCTCATGTTTTCGTTGCGGTAGAGCGGCTCGGTGATCATCACCCCTTCGCCGGCCAAAAACTGCTGCCAGATAACCGCCTGATCGGCCGCCTGCCACAAATATTGCCGCTGCCCCTGCGACACGTCCCCGCTGTCGGCGTGCAGGCGCACCGTACGGTCCAGCACCGGCAGCGAGACTTCAATCTGGCGGGTGGTGACGGCCTGAGCCACGCCGGGGAAGTTAACGGCCGTATCCACCACATCACCCGGCAGCGTACCGCTCACCTCACTCGCCGTCAGGCGGGGCGGCGACAGATAAACGTCGGCTTGCAGCGTGTCGTTGAGCCACAGCGTCACCGTCTGGCGAAACGAACCAATCATAATCGACACCCCCACGATGACTGACACAGCCACCATCAGGGCAGCAATCGCCACGGAAGTGCGGCTGAGCGAGCGCACGATGTCGCGTGGAGCCATCCGCCCCAGCACGCCCAGCAGCCGGAAGCCAACCGGGGTGAGCCAGTGCATGAGAACGGCCGTTAGCGGCGGCGTCAGTAAGGCAAAACCAATCAGCACGGCAAACAGGCCGGCAAAGGCCACCACCAGCGAACTGGTGCGCAGCCAGAGCAGCAGCGTGCCCAGGGCGCTCAGCCCCAGCCAGGACGCCACCAGCCAGGGCAGCAGCCGCTGGGCGCTGCTTTCCAGCGTCGAGCGGCGCAGCGTGCTCTGTGGCGCGGTTTTCATCGCCTCGCGGGCGGGCACCGCCGCCGCCAGCAGGGCCGCCGCCACGCCAATGATTAGCCCACGCAGCAGCGACAGCGGCGGAATGGCCACATCCTGCACGTTGACCACAAAATATAAATCGTTGATCGTTTGGGTGACGAGGCGCACCATGCCCTGGCCCAAAATGACGCCGAGCCCCACGCCCAGCAGGGAGCCGATCAGCCCCAAAACGGCCGCTTCCCCCACAATCAGGCCAAACAGCTGCCCGCCCGTCACGCCCAGACAGCGCAAAATGCCAAACAACGGCCGTCGCTGCACCACGCTAAAGCTGACCGTGTTGTAGATCAGGAACATGCCCACCACCAGCGCCAGCAGGCTGAGCGCGGTCAGATTCAGCTCAAAGGCGGCGGTCATTTGCTGCACCGCGTTGCTCCGCGCCGAAGCCGTCTCCAGCCGCACCCCATCTGGTAAAAACAGTTCAATCCGGGCCAGGTCAGCGTCGTCGTTGATGATAAGATCGATGGTGGAGAGACGGCCGTTTAGCCCCAAAAGCGTCTGCGCATTGGCAATATCGGTAAACAGCACGCTGGCCAACGCTCGCTCATTCACCTCATCGGCTGGCTGTAACAATCCCACCACGCGAAACGGCACCCGCTGCCCGGCATAATCCAGCGTGATCGCATCGCCCAGGGCTAATCCGGCCGATTCGGCCAGCCCCTCGGTGAGCAGCAGCGTGTTTGGCTCCGCCAAAAAGGCCACCAGATCGCCAATCTCACCGGCGATGTTATCGCCACCTGTGCTGCCAAAGTAGCTGCGAAACGGCGGCTCGGCAAACAGGTCCATGCCAATCAGCCGCAGCGGCTGGTCGCCCAGCTCCGGCGACTGCACATACCCTTCCACCACCGGCGCAGCGGGTGAAAAGCCCAGTTCGGTGCGCAGCCGGGTGTAAACGGCATCATCGATGCCGGTGGAGTCTGCCACCAGCCGGTGGGTGGTCTGCCCCGTCACCGCCCCGGTAGACAGCTCAAAGGCGCGGCTGGCAGAGCCGCTGGCTAGGTCGATGGAGACCATCATCGCCACGCCAATGGCCACCCCCAGCACAAAGAGAACGTATTGAAACGGCCGTCGCTGCATCCGCCGCCACGCCGCCCGCCACAAAGGTTGGTTATGAACTGTAACTGTACTCATAGCTAAAATTTACTTTTTGGGCATGGTTCATTTCAGGTAATCTGTGCTTTACAAATCTAGCAAGAAAGCATGTCATGCTGAGGTCCTCCGAAGCATCCCACCCGCTTAAGAATTAACAAAGCCTTGGTTTGGGTAAAGTTCTTGCAATTGGTTCGTTGCGGGATGCTTCACTCCAGCCTGCCCTGAGTGAAACGAATGGGTTCAGCATGACATGTGCTCGCGGCGCTAATTGGGAACAACAAACGGTTTTTGCAACGGCCGCAGTGGTGGAATCGATTCGGCCGTCGTCAGCAGATGGCCATCGTGCACCCGGAACACCCGGTCGGCAAAGGGTACCACTTCCGGGCTGTGCGTCGCCATGATCAGCGTCTTGTTTTGCTGCCGGGTTAAATCGAGTAACAGCTTCAACACCCGCTCGCCCGTCTCTTCATCGAGGTTGCCGGTTGGCTCATCGGCCAGCACCAGCATCGGGTCATGCACCAGAGCGCGGGCAATGGCCACCCGCTGCTGCTCCCCGCCAGACAGCTTGTCGGGGAAGGTATCACGCCGATCGGCCAAGCCAACCTGCTCTAATAAATGCATGGCGGCTTTGGCAGCGGTACGGCCGTTTCCCGCCAGCTCCATCGGTAAAGTCACGTTCTCCAACACGGTCAGGGTCGGAATCAGGTTGAAAAATTGGAAGACAAAACCAATATGATCCCGCCGGAACAAGGTGCGCGGCCGCTCCTTCATGCCCGTAATGGAGACACCAGCCACAAAAATCTCGCCGGAAGTAGGCGCTTCAATGCCGCTGATTAAATTGAGCAGCGTGCTTTTGCCGCTGCCGCTTTTGCCCAGCAGCACGGCAAACTCCCCCTGGTAAAATACGCCACTGACGTCATTCAGCACCTGCCGCCGCAGGCTGCCTTCCTGAAACTCTTTACCTAGCTGATTAAGTTGAACCACAATTTTCATTTCAGACATTGTCCAGGTACCTTGATATAAATCTGGGTTTTGCCCAGAATTTTTCTTGATTACAAGTAATAAATGAACAGTTTTAGTAACAAATCTTGACAAAATATTAACAAAAAGGATACAATAGGCTTCATGTTTCGTCAAGGCATCTGAACAAAGTTGCTCATTTTTATATGAGATTCATATGTGTTTTTTAAAATGAAATAGATTTTTTTAGCTATATTTGGGTATGATGACAGGTACGGCTTAAACTGGCAGGCCTCAAACAACTCAAGTAAGGAAACGGCCGTTTATCCCGTCACATCCAATAGATTCTTTGCAAATAAGAAGCCGCAGACCGTCACGCTATAAAAAAATCACCCACCCCGGCCGCACCGTCACGGAACAGCACGATTCTTGCCCCAACAAGATCGGTTTCATCAACGTTTATGGAAGTGGGCACGCTTAACCAAACAGCCGAACAGGCAACGCTGCGCTACCTGGCTTAAAGAACCAGTTGAGACAGCACCAAGGAGAACATTATGTTAAATGCAGTCAAGGAATTAAATGGGTACCATAAACCAGATCGTGAACAAAACAACGGCCATAAAAACGGCCGCACCAACGGACACATTCACGAACCCAGCCAACACGAACTTGCAGTCGACGCCAAAAAAGCGGTAGAAACGGCCGTTCGCACCATCCTGGCCAACGTCGGCGAAGACCCGGAACGAGAAGGTTTGATTGGCACCCCCGACCGCATCGCCCGCATGTACGATGAAGTGCTGGCTGGCTACACCACCGACCCCGTCAAGCTGGTCAACAACGCCCTGTTCGATGTGGATTACGACGAACCGGTCATTGTGAAAGAAATTGAATATTTCAGCATGTGTGAACACCACATGCTGCCCTTCTTTGGCCGGGCGCACATCGCCTACATTCCGTCAGATAAGGTGATTGGCCTCTCCAAAATTCCGCGCATTGTGGAAATGTTTGCCCGCCGCCTTCAGGTGCAGGAACGCATGACCCGCCAAATCGCCGAAATGATCGACGAAGTCCTCAAACCGCAGGGCGTTGCCGTCGTCGTCGAAGGCTCCCACATGTGCTCCATGATGCGCGGTGTCAAAAAAGAACATCCCCGCATGATGACCAGCTACATGATCGGCAAATACAAGGAAGACAAAGATTTGCGCCGCGAGTTCATGGATCAACTCCGCAAGTAATTCTGCCCCACCCCAGATTTTTCAGAGCAGCATCTCTCAACAGGATGCTGCTCTTTTTTTTCACCTCACCCTCCATTCATGCCCGCTCGCCCTCCTGTCATGCCCGCGCAGGGGGGCATCCATTTTGAGGCGCAAAGGAAGATAGATGCCCGTGAAAACGGGCATGACATGTGCACCCAGCCACAATTTTGGCAGTAGCCAAGCGGTTAAAAATTCAGTACAATATGTGAAAAATATCACAAAAGGTATTTTTTATTCAACCAACAACTTGCGGCTTTTGAGCACACCACCACCCCATAAACCGGTCTCCGCTCATAAGCAAAGGGCATAATAAAATGACGACTCAAAACACAAACGCAGCTTTGCCGCGCATCATCATCGTGGGCGCAGGCTTTGGCGGCCTGTTTGCCGCCCGTGCCCTGGCCAACAAACCGGTCGAAGTATTGCTAATCGACCGCAGCAACTTCCACACCTTCACCCCTCTGCTCTACCAGGTAGCCACCTGCGCCCTGGACCCATCGGAAATAGCGTATCCGGTGCGCACCATCTTCCGCAAAAACCGGAACATTCGCACGCTGTTGGGCAGCGTCACCTCTATTGACTACGCGAATAAAAGCATATCGGTACAGATTGGCGATCAGACGCGACAGGTGCCGTATAATTATCTCATTCTGGCCACGGGCAGCGTGCCCACCTACTTTGGCCAGGATATTTTCCGCGAACATGCGCTGGAGCTGCGGACCCTGAACGATGCCATCAACCTGCGCAACCATATCCTCTCGCTGTTTGAGCAGGCTACCTGGGAGGAGGATACAGCCGTTCGCCAAGCCATGACCACCATCGTCGTTGTAGGCGGTGGCCCCACCGGGCTGGAAACGGCCGGGGCAATTTATGAACTGTACAACCACGTGCTCAACCGGGAGTATCTGCACCGCGAGCTGCAAACGCGGGTCATTTTGGTAGAAATGCAGCCCTTTTTACTCGCCCCCTACCCGGACAAACTGCGCCAGGCGGCGCTGGAGCAGCTGCAATCGCTGGGCGTGGAGGTGCGGCTGGGCAGTCCAGTGCAAACGATAGCCAAAGATCAGATCACGCTGGCAGATGGCGCCGTCATCCCCACCCACACGCTGGTGTGGGCGGCCGGGGTGAAAGGCTCACCGCTGGTGGAGTTGCTAGGCGTGCCCCTACAGCGGGGCGGGCGGCTGCCCATCCTGCCCACCACGGAGGTGATTGACCGCCCGGCGATTTACGCCGTGGGGGATATGGCCTACCTGGAAGACAAAGCGAGGCAGCCATACCCAATGCTGATTCCAGTGGCGCAGCAGCAGGGGGAATTGGCGGCACAAAATATTTTGGCGGAGATAGGTGGTGGGGAGAAACGGCCGTTTCACTATCACGACCGGGGCAGTATGGCTACCATCGGCCGTCGCCGCGCCGTGGCCTGGATTTACAACAAGGTTCAGCTGCGCGGCTACATCGCCTGGCTGGCCTGGTTGGCGCTGCACCTCATCACCCTGCTTGGCTTCCGCAACCGGCTGAATGTCTTTGTCAACTGGGTCTGGAACTACTTCACCTACGACCGCTCGGTGCGCATTATTTTGGAGCAGGGAAGAGTAAAAAGTGAAAAGTAAAAAGTGAAGAAAACGATTGGAGAGTGGCGGTTGGGAATTGGCAATCGCTACTCTCTCTCACGGCAGCAGCAGCACCTTGCCAATATTGTGCCGGTCCTGGAGATAATGGTGAGCCGCAGCAGCTTCGTCAAAAGGGAAGGTGCGGTCAATTTTGGGGCGAAAGAGGGCTTCGTCGTACCAGGCCACAATTTGCTTCATCCACGGCCGCATCATTTCTGCTTGCGGCCACATGCGGCCTAAATTAACCCCAATGACCGCCTTGTTATCGTTCATTAGCTTGAGCGGCGTGTAAAATGGCACCATCACCATGCCACGGAATAAAGCCCACAAGGAGCGCCGCTTGCCCGGGGCCAGGCTGCTAATGCCAAAATGGACCAAACGGCCGCCTGGCAGCAGCAGCCGGTAATTTTTCGGCCAATGCACCCCACCCAGCGGATCCAACACAAGGCTCACCCCCTTGCCGCCAGTTAAATCCATGACCACTCGCTCGTAATCCCGGTTGCGGTAATCAATGGCGTGGTTAAGGCCGTGTGATAGCAAATAATCATGCTTTCCTGGCGAAGCGGTGCCGAACGTTTCTGCCCCTACAATGCGGCAGATGTCCAGTGCAGCCAGCCCCACGCCACCAGCCGCGCCGTGGATCAATACTTTTTCTCCGGCATGAAGGGAACCCATCACCACCAGCATCATGTACGCTGTGAGGTAGGTTAGGGGGATGGCAGCCGCATCCAAAGCAGGCATCCAGTCCAGCCGCTTGAACGCCTGCCTGTACGGCACACAAACGACGTTGCTGTAGCCACCAAAGCGGGTCAGGGCAAAAACAGCGTCTCCCTCCCGGAAATCGGGAACGCCCTGGCCAATCATGTCGATTTTACCGCTGACCTCATAACCAGGGACATAGGGGAGGCTGGGAGCATCCGGGTAGATACCCAACCGTCCCAGGACGTCGGCAAAGTTAACGCCAGCTGCCTCAACCCGAATGCGTACCTCGCCAGAGTGCGGAATAGGGTCTGGCGCATCTTGCAGCCGCAGCACTTCTGGGGGGCCTGCTTTTTGAATCCATATTTGTTGCATAAGCCGATTATAACGCGACAGCGACCTCTAAGGGTCCGTTCGTTAACAACTTTGGATATTGGGTAAAATAGCCGCCAATCAATTTAGCCAATTGGAGGCCATATGACTGTAATCCATCAATGTGAATGTGCTATTTGTCAGCAATCTGAATCTCATCCAGAACAGGCG
>JBGTCV010000051.1:0-21527 GCA_041748655.1 Promineifilaceae bacterium (SeqCode)
ATGACCCTCAAGAACGGGACAAACTCAATTTACAGCGTTGTCGCACTTGTCCTACTTGGAACTACATCCTTCAACCACATGTTTATTCTGGATGATATTCGATTGTTAATGTCCAAAGTTATTTTTGATTGAACCCTTAGCTTAATGGGCAATTTACTTGATGCTATTCCTTCAGAGATTGGCCAACTTACCAACCTGACCAAGCTATACTTACGGGACAACCAATTATCGTTATTCCCCTCAGAAATTTGTAATCTCACAAATCTGGTTTCACTCAATTTAATGGGCAACACTTTAACAACTATCCCTCAAGAAATTGGACAATTGTCCAATCTGACTGAACTTTTCCTAGGGGATAATAAGATCAGAGCAATCCCTCCGGAAGTCGCACAACTTTCCAGTTTGAGATTGCTTTCATTAAGTGACAATAAAGTAGAGATAATTCCCCCAGAAATTGCCCATCTCTCTAGCCTGAGCCTCCTCAACCTGAACGACAATCAGTTAACGAGCATTTCCCCAGAAATTGCCCAAATGGACAGTCTGGTCGATCTTCGGTTGCGCAGTAATCCTATGCAAACGCCTCCGCCAGAAATACTCAATTTGCAGAGGGATGGCAGGGTTGATCTAGATCAAATAAGGCGTTACTTTCAGCAATTGGCGGAGGTGGGTGAAGATCGTCTATTTGAAGCGAAGCTATTGATTGTCGGTGAAGCGGGAGCAGGTAAAACTAGCCTAGCTCTCAAACTTCAAGACCCTAGCTCACCGCTTCCTAGACCAGACCAATCCACTGAAGCTATTGATGTGCATTCGTGGGAGTTTCCATCGTCGTTAATCGATAGAAATGTCCGAGGAAGCGAGGACCATCGTTTCCTCGTTAATATATGGGATTTTGGCGGGCAGGAAATTTACCATGCGACTCACCAATTCTTCCTCACCCAGCGCTCCCTCTATATTCTTGTTGCTGATGCACGTGAACAAAAAACGGATTTTGATTATTGGCTTCATGCTGTCAAAACATTGAGCGGCAACAGCCCGCTTCTCATTGTTATAAATGAGAAGGATGGACGACAATGGCATATTGACAGTGGTCGCTTACACAAACAGTTTGGCAACCTTGCAGGTACTCTCGCAGTTGATCTAAAAAATAATCATGGCCTGCTCCATCTTGTCCAGACAATTCAACAACAAATCGTCCAACTTCCCCATGTTGGTGATAGGTTGCCACGTACCTGGGTAGATGTACGCCGTGAACTAGAAGATGACGTACGACCATTTGTGTCCCTGCGAGCGTTCCTTGATATTTGCCAGAGAAATGGCTTCGTGAGAGTCGAAGATAAGTTGCAACTCAGCAATTATTTACATGATCTTGGCGTTTGTCTTCATTTTCAGGATGATGATGTTCTTAAGCATACCGTGATCCTCGACCCGGAATGGGGTACAGATGCTGTGTACCGTGTGCTAGATAATAAGCAGGTGATCAACAATCAAGGCCATTTTAGCCGTGCGGATCTTGATACAATCTGGCATGAAGATGAGTATGCTCTCATGCGTGGTGATTTGTTGGCATTGATGATGAAGTTTCAACTTTGCTACGAGATCCCTCATCAACCTGACCAGTACATTGCCCCTCAACTTTTGAGCCAAAAGCCCCCTCCATACGATTGGCCAGAATCAGACAATATTATTCTACGTTATCGTGCACCAGATTTTATGCCCAAGGGGATAATAGCTAGATTCATTGTCGCAATGCATAAACATATCGAAGGACAACAGGTTTGGCGTGATGGTGTAATATTGGTGCAAGAGAGTGCCCGTGCCGAAGTCATTGAATTCTATAATAAACGAGAAATCCGTATCCGCATTGCTGGCAAAAACAAGCGAGATTTTCTTAACGCTGTTATGTGGGAGTTAGACAAGATCTTCAAAAGTTTTCACAGACTTAATTATCAACAACATATTCCTTGCAACTGTGCTAAATGCAAGGGTAGCCAATACCCTCATTTTTACAAGATGGAAAGTCTCAAGCGCCGTTTGGCTGGGAATCGCAGCACGGTGGAGTGTGATTTGAGTTATAAAACAGTCATGGTTCGCAGTCTGATTGACGACGTGACGGGTACAGGAGGAATTGATGAAGATCCTCCTAACCTCGTTAAACGTCTCGTCAAACAATTCAATGAGGTGGAGTTGAAGGCCTGTTGTTTTGAATTGGGAGTGGACTATGAAGATTTAGGAGGCGATGGACGTGCAGATAATGCTCGCGAGTTAGTTGCTCGATTAATACGAGAGGGGCGACTTCCTGATTTAATTTCGTATATGGAAGGAGAACGGCCGTAAATTAAAGAATGACGTGACTCATTAGATATCTTCCAGATCAATGAAGACATCGCTGCGACCTTTTTGGCGGTCATTCTTTGCCTTTTTCAGATCGGTGATTACTTCTTCATCCAGATCAAGGCCCAACATTTCCTCGATAAGCCGGAAATCTGCCAGGGGCAAAATTACTTTTGTCGGGTTTCCGTTATCATCAACAATATATTCTTTGTGAATGTTGAGCATGTTCATTTCTCCACAAATCGCTCAATAAATTTATCAAGGCGCATTGTATCTTATTTCAACCCGCAAGATGTCAGCAGTTTGCCCCCATGCTATAATCATCCGCTGTTCATTTGATTAAAAATTCATCCGAAAAAGCCACAGAGAAAAAAGAGAGAATTGGAGGATGAAAAGATTCCCCTCATAATTCTCTGTGTACTCTGTGTACTCTGTGTACTCTGTGGCTAATAAAAGGTGTGCATGAGCGAAACGCTGACTTTTCAAGATATTATTTTAAGGCTGCTTGATTATTGGAAGAACCAGGGCTGCCTGGTGCAGCAGCCGTACAACGTGCAGGTGGGGGCCGGGACGATGAATCCCGCCTCGGTGCTGCGCGTGTTGGGGCCGGAGCCGTGGAATGTGGTCTACGTAGAGCCCAGTATTCGGCCCGACGACGGCCGTTTCGGCGACAATCCCAACCGTATGCAAATGCACCACCAGCTCCAGGTCATCCTCAAGCCCGATCCGGGCAACCCGCAGGAGCTTTACCTCAAAAGTTTAGAAGCCATCGGCATCGATCCGCGCCGCCACGATATTCGCTTTGTGGAAGACAACTGGGAAAGCCCGGCACTGGGGGCCTGGGGGTTGGGCTGGGAAGTGTGGCTCGATGGCCAGGAAATCACCCAGTTCACCTACTTTCAGCAGGCGGGCGGCCTCACGCTCGATCCGGTTTCGGTGGAGATTACCTACGGCCTGGACCGCATCGCCCTGGCGCTGCAAGGCGTGGACAGCGTTTGGGAGATGGCCTACGGGGCGGGTATCAGCTACGAAAACGTGCTGCTGCAAAGCGAAATTGAACACTGCCAATATTATTTCAATGTGGCCGATGTAGACAGCATCCGCCAGATTTATGACATCTATGAGCAGGAAGCGAAGCGCTGTATCGAGGCTAACCTGGTTACGCCTGCGCACGATTACAACCTGAAATGCTCCCATCTGTTTAACATTTTGGATACACGCGGCGCGATTGGCGTGACTGAGCGGGCCAACTACTTCAGACGGATGCGCGGCCTGGCCCGGCAGGTGTCTGAGCTGTACGTCGCCCAGCGCCAGCGGTTGGAATTTCCGCTGCTGAACAACGATTCGGAAGCGGGTGTCACCATTAGCCGTCCCCAGCCGGTGCAGTTTGCCCAAACAGAAGCGCCGCAAACCTTTTTGCTGGAGATTGGCAGCGAGGAGCTGCCGGTGTCTGATCTGGATTCCGCACTGGGCCAGTTGAAAACGGCCGTTCCACACCTCCTCAAAACTGCCCGCCTCAGCTACGACCGGATCGAAATCGACGGCACGCCGCGCCGACTGGTGGTGCTGGTACATGGCCTGGTCGGTCGTCAGCCAGACCTGGAAACCATTGCCAAAGGGCCGCCCGCCGACCGTGCCTTCGACGCCGACGGCAACCCCACTAAAGCTGCCATTGGCTTTGCCCAGGGCAAAGGGCTGAACGTGGCCGATTTGCAAATTGTGGCCGAAGGGGATAAGCGTTATGTTTCCGCCGTAGTGCGCCAAGACGGCCGTCCCGCCGCCGCCGTATTGGCCGAACTGCTGCCAGACCTTATTGCCGGGCTGAAGTTTGAGCGCAGCATGCGCTGGAACCGGACCAATATCAGCTACAGCCGCCCGCTGCGCTGGATTGTGGCCCTGTTTGGCCCCGATCTGATTCCGTTTAGCTATGCCGGCGTGAACAGTGGATCCATCAGCCGGGGGCTGCGCCCCTATGACTCCCCCGAAATTGCCATCAACGACGCCCGCAACTATGGCGGTATTATGCGCATGAACGGGATTGTCATCAATCAGGAGAAGCGGCGTGAGCAAATTACGGCCGTTTCCAGCAAGCTCGCCGCCGAAATGGGCGGCACCATTCCCAATGATCCCGCTTTGCTCGACGAAGTGACCAATCTGGTAGAAAAACCGACCCCGCTGCGCGGCCGCTTTAGCAAACGCTTCCTGGCCCTGCCCGCCGAGGTGCTGGTCGCCGTCATGCGCAAGCACCAGCGCTACTTCCCCGTCTACGCCACCAACAACCAGCTGCTGCCCTACTTCATTGCCGTGCGCAACGGGGACGAGAAGCATCTCAACTTTGTGGTGAACGGCAACGAGCATGTGCTCAAGGCCCGCTTTTCTGACGCCGAATTTTTCTACGGTAAAGACAGCCAGCACCAGTTCAGCGACTTTTTGCCCCGGTTGGGTACGCTTACCTTCCAGGCCAAATTGGGCTCCATGCTGGACAAAGTGCATCGCCTGGAAAAATTGACGCCTGCCGTTGCTGCTATGCTTGGCTTAAATGAGGAGGAGATAGAAACGGCCGTTCGCGCCGCCGCCCTCTCCAAAGCAGATTTAGCCAGCAGCATGGTGGTGGAGATGACCTCCCTGCAAGGCGTCATGGGCGGTCATTACGCCCGGCGCAGCGGTGAAAGCGAGGCCGTGGCCGAGGCGATTGCTGAACAGTACCATGCCGTCAGCCGCAGCCAGCCTGGTCTGGCCCTGGCCCTGGCGGATCGGTTGGACAGTTTAGCCGGGCTGTTTGCCGCCGGATTAGCCCCCAAAGGCTCCAACGATCCCTTTGCCCTGCGCCGCGCCGCGCTGCACCTCATCGAAAACCTGATCGCCCACCAGCAGCCGTTTGATTTGCGCGCCGCTTTTGCCGCTGCTGCCAACCAGCTGCCGGTGCCATGTGGTGAGGACGTTTTAGGCGAGGTGCTTGGTTTTGTGAACGGCCGTCTCGATGGCGTCTTGCGCGAGCAGGGGTATTCTGCCTTTGTGGTGAAGGCGGTGCTGGCGGAACAGGGGCACAATCCGTACCTGGCGGCCAAAACGGCCGCTGCGCTCAGTGAAGCGATTGCCGCGCCAGAGTGGCCGGAGCTGCTAGACGCCTACGCCCGCTGCGTACGCATCACCCGCAGCCAGCCGGAAACGTTCAGCCTGCACCCGGATGCCTTTGCCCTGCCCGCCGAGCAGCAGCTTTGGGCCGCATACCAGCAGGTCGCCGCCGCTCAGGATGGCACTATGCCTGCCTTTATCGCCGCCTTGCGTCAGCTCAAACCCGCCATCAACCAATTTTTTGACGATATTTTGGTGATGGATGAAGATACGGCCGTACGCCACAACCGCCTGGCGCTGCTGCAACATATCGCCAGCCTCACAAATGGCCTGGCCGATCTGTCGCAGCTAGAAGGCTTTTAAATAGGGGTCTTTGGGATTTCGTGGGGTTTGGCGTGAAACGTGATGCCTCTCTGATCTCGTTTCACGCATCACGGCTTGTCAACCCCATGAGTTTCTAAAGAGCCTTGTTTTTTTCGATCAGTTGTAGTCAATCAGGCAGTAACATTCAGTGAGCTATGAATGAATTAAGCAGCTGAGCCAGAAGGCGGCAGCGTGCAGCGCACCGACGATATAATGCTGCTGGGCAGCCTCATCAATTAGCCGATTTTTCGTTTAGCTAAAAATCCAAATGACGCCTGGTAAAGGCGTCTTTTTTTTGCCAATTTTCTTCATCAGTGAGGTTGTCGGCGTATCTTTGCCGGAAAACGTTGGCCAGAAGTCCCCCAGAAGTCCCAATATGGTCTTGTTTGAGAGGTATTTCCCATAAGAAATCGAAGGGCAGTTTGTTAGAATCATCTTCTATGTTTGCGTGAAATTTATACCATTTTTAACGGATTGCTTAAAGCAAAGTATTGAATTCAATTGTAAAGGATTATAGATAATGAAAAAGTGGCAGCATTGGTTAGAAAATTTATCGGTAGAACAAATATCTTGGTTAACGGCCGTTTTTGTCTCGGCCATGTTGGGTACCATACTCAGCGCCCTCATTCTCCAATGGGGCATGAGCGAATATGGCGATAAAGGCTTTCTGGCCCAATTGATCGTCTGCACCGTGTCAACGCTTGCTTACGGGGGTGCCGTGGTGGCTGTTTTTTACACGCTAATCCCCGATACACGCCCCACCTTCAAACGCATTTTTTCTAGCAAAAAATAACGACTCTCTAGGAACTCAGAGGGTTGACAAGTCGTGAAACGTAACCAGAGAGGTATCACGTTTCACGTTTCACGCCAAACCCCACGAAATCCTAAAGACCCTGTTTGGTTAGTGCAGCAAGGTGAAATAGGTAACATGCTTTTGGCCTTGCACCTTGCTTCAGCCCTCCCCTCATGTTACATCCATCCAGGACAACATAAATTGGCTTGTACCCAGACCAAAATGAGGCGACATGGCCGGCGTATCCTCATCACTCACCAATGGTTTGAGCATGACCACATCCAACGTCGTGGCTGTAACCTGAAAACCGGCCTGCTGCAACCGGGTCATATGCGGCGAATGATTATTCATGGTGACCTGTATAAAAGGAGCGTTCGATTCAGCCAGTAAGGCAGCCAGAGCCGCCACGATATCTACCCCATCTAGTAACAGGATATCATTCACATTGAAGAGAGTTTCTGAGGTTTGAACGGCCGCATAACCGATCAGGTCACCGTCATGATACAGTAGCCGTAAATCTTCCAGACGCACATCATCACCAATTGCTACCATGTTAGGCAAGAAATCTTCATGCCGCCGGGCAAAACCAGTTTTACCGGCTGCTACCCGGCGAAAGAGTCTGTCTGCTTCTGGCAGGGCCTCTCGGGTTGCTTTTGCCACAGAAAACCCATTATCAATGTTCTCGACCATCGAGCGCGGGGCCAGTGCGGCGGCAAGATGGGCAATATCCTGATAACCATGTTTTAGGTAGAAAGAGTGCGCCACCCAATGACGGCTGGTTCCCAGCGCAGCAAAGCGTAAGCCAGCCTCACGCATACGGTTGTGGGCTTCGGCAATCAATAAAGAACCGATTCCCTGACGACTGTAAGCAGGATGGGTACACATGGCCCAAATGCCTCCCACATCTTCTGCCCCCTTTGTGGTCATTACTGGTAAACGAAATACACCTGTTTGACCTACGGCACGGCCGTTATCTACCGCATAAATAGCCAAAAATGGAAAAGCCCGTTCATCCAAACGGCGAATTTTCACGGTCACTGCTGGTGTTAAGGCAAAGCGAAAACACAGGAGGTTTAAGTCAAGAACATCAAACGGATCCACAGCATCGTATTCTAATATCTTCATGATTGCAGCAGTTCACCATGCGCTGGAGCCATTTTAGCTGAAAAATGGCGCAGCATGGAGGGTGCCTGAACAATGCGGACACCACTAATTCCTTCTTTAATACTATTGACATAAAGCAGCACTTCGGCCAGATAATCGACATGGCTTTGGGTGTAGACGCGGCGCGGGAAGGCCAGGCGCACCAGCTCCATCGCTGCCGGTTTTTCGCTGCCGTCGGGCTGATGGCCAAACATCACCGAGCCAATTTCTACAGAGCGAATGCCCCCTTCCAGGTAGAGCGCCAGCGACAGCGCCCAGGCGGGATATTGATTTTGGGAAATGTGGGGCAGCATCCCTTTGGCGTCGATGTAGATGGCATGGCCGCCCGGTGGCTGCACAATCGGGATGCCGTTGGCGGTAAGAATATCCCCCAGATAGGCCACGGAGCGAATGCGATACTGCAAATAATCTTCGTGCAGCACCTCTTCCAACCCTACGGCTATTGCTTCCAGATCGTACCCGGCCAGACCGCCATAAGTGGGGAACCCTTCGGTGAGAATGAGCAGATTTTTGCACGTCTGGGCCAGCATGTCGTCATTGAGGGCCAGGAAGCCGCCGATGTTGGCCATGCCGTCCTTTTTGGCGCTCATGGTGGCTCCATCGACGTAGCTGAACATTTCCTGGGCAATTTCCAACGGCGTTTTATCGGCGTATCCTTCTTCGCGGGTTTTGATGAACCAGGCGTTTTCGGCAAAGCGGCAGCTGTCCATGAAAAAAGGAATGTTGTGTCGGCGGCAAATCTGGCTGGCGGCGCGAATGTTGGCCATGCTGACGGGCTGCCCGCCGCCGGAGTTGTTGGTCACGGTGATCATCGCCAGCGGCACTTTGCCTGGATTTTCCACGATGGTGCGTTCTAGCGCTGCCAGATCGATATTGCCTTTGAAGGGCAAAATGGTGGCCGGGTCGCGCCCTTCGGCGATGGGGATGTCGAGGGCGATGGCGCCACGGTATTCGGTGTTGGCGCGGGTGGTGTCGAAGTGGGTGTTGTTGGGCACGATGTCGCCAGGCTTGAGCACAGAGCCGAACAAAATGCGCTCGGCGGCGCGGCCTTGGTGGGTGGGGATGACGTGTTTGAGGTGGGTGATGCTTTGTACGGCCGTTTCAAATTTGTAAAACGACTTGGCCCCGGCATACGACTCATCTCCCAGCATCATGCCCGCCCACTGGCCGGAAGACATCGCCCCCGTGCCAGAATCAGTCAGCAGGTCGATGAGCACATCTTCTGCCTTGAGCAGAAAGAGGTTGTAGTGAGCCTCGGCCAGCAGCCGCTCCCGCTCGGCGCGGGTGGTCTGGCGAATTGGCTCCACCATTTTGATGCGAAATGGTTCGATAATCGTTTTGAACTGCATGGTTCCTCCAAAATGAGTGAGTGGGTTATGGGTTAACGGCCGTAATTCTAACGCACTCAGGTGCGCTTGCCCTGGCACGTATGTCGTCGCGGGCAAAAGTGGAATCCGCTATAGTGTGGTCATTGTTAAACAAAACGGCCGTTCACACGGCAAAAACTGGGAACGAAAATAATGATGGCACTCCTACTATTTTCCATACTGAGTCTAATCGCTTCGACACTGGTCATTTCTGCGGCCGTTCTTTCCTCACGCATTAGCCGCCACGAAAACTGGACCGAACGGTATGACAATGCCGACGCCAGCGGCTCCTCACAACCGCTGCACCCCCAAATGCTCAATCGGTAAACCACCTCTGGACAGGAGCCAAACCTGTGTTACCGTAAAGAACGCAGAGAGCGCAAAGTTTTTCTTTTATCTTGGCGTCCTTCGCGTCCTTTGCGGTTAATAGTTACAAAGAACCTTAATTCTTTTTGCGCAGCCCCAGGTAGAGCAAGACGAGGGCAAACGCGACGCTCAACAACCCCCCGGCAACGGCCGTTTGCCCCACCCCCGATTTTTCCACCACAACAGGCGTCGTCTCTGGCTTTTTTAACAATGGGTGCCAGTCTGGAATCAGGTGGCGGGGAGGGAGACTGTAATGTGCCTGCCAGCGCTGCCGGTACGCCGTCCACTCTTCGACCCAACGGCCGTCTTCCCAGCCCAGTTCTGCCTGACAAATCGCCCGAATCCGCCCCTCCAGCGCCGCGCCCCCTTCCGGCAGCAGCAGCCCCAGCCGCACCCGCCGCAGCAGCAAATCATCCAGATGCACCACCCCTTCGCTGCGAGCCGCCCAGCGCAGTTCCGCCCACAGCACGTTGCTGTTGGGGATTGTCACCAGCTCGCCCGGCAGCGCTGCCGCCATCAGCGCCGCTGCGTCCTGTCCGTATCGCCCAATCAGCCGTCGCCGGTCGGTTTCGGGCAAAAAGCCGGGCAAATCTTCCGTCACCTCGTTCAGCGCCGGGGCATCCTCTTCAATTTTGGGCATGTCGGGCAAGGCGACCCGCGCCGCTTTCAGCGCGTCCAGGGCGATGAGGCGGAAGGTGGTGAGCTTGCCACCGGTTATGGTGAGCAGCCCGTTTTCGGTCCAGACAACGTGGTCGCGCGATTCGGCCGATGGGTCGGTTTTGCCCGTGTTGATGACAGGGCGCACCCCGGCAAAGGTGGCCAGCACGTCATCCAGCGTCAGCGCCAGCGAGGGGTAGCGGGCTTCGACAACGGCCATCAGGTAGGCCACTTCACCGGGAGTGATGTGCGGTTCGTCGCTCAGATCCTCGCTGTGGTCCACGTCGGTGGTGCCCACCAGCGTTACGCCATCCCAGGGGAAGATGAAGACAAAACGGCCGTCTAGCGGATGGTTAAACGAGACGGCCTGGGCAATGGGAAAGCGCCACTGGGGGAAGATGAGGTGACTGCCGCGTAACGGCCGTAAGCGTGGTTCCTGGCCTGCTTTTTGCCGCAAATCATCGGCCCAGGCTCCGGTGGCGTTGATGACGATTTTGGCGCGAACGGTCGTTTCCAACCCCGTCACCTTGTCTTGCAGTATCGCCCCCACCACCTGCCCTGCTTCCCGTACCAAATCAGTGGCGGCGACGTAATTTACGGCCGTACCGCCTGCCGCCACCGCCTCGCGCAGCACCCGCAGCACCAGCCGGGCGTCGTCTGTCTGGGCGTCGAAATAGTGGAACGCGCCCGCCAAATCCTGCACGTTGAGGCGTGGGGCCAGCATCCAGACGTCCTGCGGGCTGTAGTAGCGATGGCTCCATTGCAGCGCCACCAAGTCATAAAAAGATAGCCCCGCCTGGATGAGCCATTTTTCCCGTCGCTGCCCGCTCCCTTTCACGTTGGCCAGCAAAAAGCCCAGCGGGTCCACCAGCCCCGGGGCGGATTCTTGCAACTTTTGCCGCTCCTGCACGCTGGCCTGCGTCAGGCCGATTTTGCCCTGCTTCAGGTAGCGCAGCCCGCCGTGTACCAGCTTGGAGCTGCGGCTGGAGGTGCCAAAAGCAAAATCCCGCTGCTCTACCAGCAGCACTTTCAGCCCCAGCCGAGTCGCCTCGCGCAAAATCCCCGCGCCGGTAATGCCGCCGCCCACAATTACCATGTCCCATGGCTGGTCCAATGATTGCCAAATCTGTTCACGCCAATTTTTCGTCCACATAAAAGTTATTCCCGTAGCCGCAGTTTCTTACTGCGAAACAGTTTGCCAGTTTGCCAGTGGCGAGTTTGCGAGTGGGTAATTAAGTAATTGAGTAATTGGGTAATTCACCCGTTCACCCTGTCACCCGTTTACCAAACTCCCCGGATTCATCACCCCCACCGGATCATACTGCCGGGCCAGTGCTTCTAGCGTGGCGATGCCTAGACGACCCTTTTCCGCTTCCAGGTAGGGGCGGTGGTCTTTGCCGACGCCGTGCTGGTGGCTGATGGTACCGCCATGCTGCACGATGGTTTGGCTGGCGGCCGTTTTCATGGCGGTCCAGCGGGCCAGGTTTTCGTCTGGATCGGCGGCGAGGCGGAAGAGGTAGGTGGTGTAGATGCTGCATCCGGTGGGGTACATGTGCGAGAGGTGGGTAAAGATATGGACCCGCTCATCGAACGGGGCTAGCGCCTGCCGCAAGCTGGCTTCGATGGCGGGCAGGGCAGCATCTACTTTGTTCCAGGTAACGGCCGTTTCCAACGTATCCACCCCATACCCTATCTCCCACAGCGCATTGCGCAGGTACGGCGTGCGGAACCGCCCCTTTTGCCACTGGTTGCCAAACTGCTGCCCCACATGAATACCACCGTGCGTTTTAGCCCGGCTCACCGCCTCGCTGCGGGCCTCGTTGACGATGTGCCGGTTGCCGCTAAAGCCAATCAGCAGCATTGACTTGCCTTCATCCACGCCGCGCAGGCTCAACAGCCGCTCCAGCGTGCCGATGAGCATCTCGTGACCGGCCAGTTTGAGCGTGGTTTCTGTCTCGATGCCGGTGCTGAGGCGCAGCATGGAGAGGGGCAGCCCCGCCTGGAGCATCTGGCGCACGGCCGTTTTGCCCGCCTCAAAATTGGGGAAAAATATCGCGTTAAACGACTCCCGCTCTGGCAGGGGAGAAATGCGCACGGTGGCCTCGGTGATGATGCCCAGTCGCCCCTCGGAGCCAAGCACCAGCTGGCGTAAATCTGGCCCGGCGGCGGAGGCAGGCAGGGGCGGCATGATGAGGTCTCCGGCCGGTGCCATCAGTTTGCCGCCCGCGAAGAGGTCTTCGATACGGCCGTATCCCCGCGACCGCTGACCGCTGGAGCGGGTGGCCACCCACCCGCCCAGCGTGGAATATTCAAACGATTGGGGGAAATGGCCCAGCGTATACCCCTTGGCCCGCAGCTGCGCCTCCATTTCTGGCCCGGCCACGCCTGCGCCGAAGGTGGCCAGCTGGCTGGTGCTGTCTAAAGCAGAAAGGCGGCTGAGGCGCTGCAAATTCACGGTCAGCACGGGGCGGTCGCCGGGTTCCGGGTTGATGTGGCCCACCACGCTGGTGCCGCCGCCGTAAGGGATGAGCGTAACGTCGTGGCTGCGGGCGAACTGGAGCAGCGTCAGCACGTCGGCTTCGGTTTGGGGGAAGGCGACGCCGTCGGGGAAGGTGGCAATGCGCCCGCTGCGCAGGGCGACCCAGTCGGGGAAGCTTTGGCCGCGAGCGTGCCGCAGCCGAATTTCGGCATCCGTTTGGATGAGCGGATGGGCGGGCAGGCGGGATTGTGGTACGGTGGCGACGGCATCGGCCAGGGTGGCATCCTGGGGTGGGCTGGTTTCACCAACCAGATCAATGAGATAGTCGCCTGCTTTTTCGGGGAGGGGGTGGGATACGGCCGTATCGCCCCAACCATTCCATCGTTTCATAGCTGCCATCCTTTGTCGGTTCAGTTTCCTGAATAATAGGCCAGATGTTGGTTAATTGTCCAGAAAGTTGACGCAACGACATTACCTCATATAACGAAAAAATTTGCGCCGAACACCAAATTTTGTGAAAATGCAGTATGCAGCCAATTGGATATCCGGTCAACCACCCGCTGTTGCGGCAATATTGGCAAACGTTTATGGCGACGGGCCAGGTAACGGCCGTTCCCGGCGCAGAGCCTGACCTCACGATCATTCAATCGTGGCAGCGCTGCGCTCCACTGGCCGATCCCACCCATCAGCCCCGCCCCCCTGTGCTGCGCCACCCCGCACTGCAATCTTTGCTTAAAGCCCAGCAGGAAATCATTACGGTGGCCATTCCGTTTATGGAGGATATGCACCAATATATCGAAGGTTCTGGCGCGGCCATTTTGTTAAGCGATGGCACGGGTTGTGTGCTCTCCTTATGTGGCGATCTGGCAGCGCAGGAGATGATAAATGACCGCAATTTGGGCCTGGGCTCATTTTGGTCGGAGGGGTATTTGGGCACCAATGCGCTGGGGGTAACGTTGGTTGCCGCAATGCCGGTGCAGGTGGTGGGGGCCGAACATTATTTTCAGGCGTTCCATAAATTTACCAGCTCTGCTGCGCCGATTCATGATGTAAACGGCCGTATCATTGGCATCATTGGCGTAGTGAACAGCGTTGAAGACGCTACTTCGCACACGCTTTCCCTGGTGATGGCTGTGGCGCGGGCGATTGGCAATCAGCTTCAGGCTGAACTGTATCTGGAAGAGGCCAACCGTCGCCTGACGGAGCTCAACACCATCATGGAATCCATTGCGGAAGGGGTGCTTACCTGGAACAGCAGCGGCAAGATCAACCATGTGAACTCCCAGGCAGGGCGTCTGTTGAACCTGTCACCCTCTTCCGTGCTGGGTTTGCCGTTGGGGGAGGTGCTGCAGCTGCCAGAGGTGCTGCAAACGGCGCTGGCAGACAACAAGGATGTGGAAGATGCCGAGGTGACGTTGGCGATCAAGCTGTCTGGCGAATATTTGCAAACGGTTGTAACGCTGCGGGTGGTGTGGGAATATGGCAGCCCCGTCGGCTACATGATGACGCTGCGACCCATGGACCAGGTGCGTCGGCTGGTGCACCAGCAGGTAGGCAGCCAGGCAATGCTAAAGCTGGAAGATATTTTTGCTGAATCGGCCGCCATGCGCCCCATTACCCGGCAGGCACGCGTTGCGGCGCGGGGCAATGCCCCGGTTTTGTTGCAAGGTGAAGGGGGCGTGGGGAAAAATCATCTGGCGCGGGCCATTCACAACGACAGCAGCCGCGCCAACAAGCCGTTTATCTCTATCAACTGTCGGGCGATTCCCCGTGAGCTGATCGTGAGCGAATTTTTGGGGTATGAGAAGGAATCGGGGCGAGACGGCCGTCCCAGCAAGTTTGAGCTGGCACATGAGGGCACGCTGCTGCTGGATCAGATAGAGAGTTTGTCTTTGGAGATGCAGTCTGCCCTGCTGCACGTTATTGAGACGGGGCACGTGATGCGCTTGGGCAGCACCCGACCTATTCCGCTAGACGTGCGGGTGGTGGCGGCGACGACGGCTAACCTGGAAACGGCCATTACTGAAGGCAATTTTTTGTCACATCTTTATTACCGTTTTTCTGTATTTAACATCACCATTCCGCCGCTGCGGCAGCGCACCGAGGATATTATGCTGTTGGCCAAGCGCTTTCTCATTCGGTCATCGCGTCGGCATGGGCAAAATATGGCGTTGGATGAGGAAGCGGCAGCGATTTTGTGCCGTTATCCCTGGCCAGGCAACGTGCGTGAACTGGAGATGGTGCTGGAGCGGGCGGCTTATCAAAGTGATGATCATCTGATTAAGCTGCTGGATTTACCGGAAAGCGTGCGCAAGGGGCGGGTGGTAGTTGGCCGAGGGCCAGAGCCACAACCAGTGCTTTCCGCTGCCGAGGCGGAGCGGGAGGCGATTATTCGAGCGGGTTGGGCCTGCCGGGGGCATCTCTCTGAAATGGCGCGTGAATTAGAGATTGGCCGAACAACGCTGTGGCGTAAGATGAAGCGTTACCAAATTGATCCGGAGCATTTTCGGAACGGCCGTTAAAAAACCAGCCCCTTTTAAAATGAATTGTTTCATAACGAAACAATTTTCCCACTAAATCGTTTCACCATGAAACAAAAAAACCCTCTTTGTTGAATAAATTGCCATATACCTCGTATAGTATCCGCGTACTGTACAAGATACACAACAAAACGAACCACGCATTATAGTCACTGCCCAACTGTTTTATTTAAAAACGTAATTTTTTGTAACGGCCGTTTTATCTGGTTGCCTGGCTGAGTCTAATCACATAGAGTGCGCTTTGGGCTACCTGTTTATTTTATAACGGCCGTTTGTTACAGGTAAGGAGGTGATATTCCCACACAATCAGCATAAAGAACGATGCGCGACTTCCCCCACCAAAACAACTACAGTTGTTTTGGCAAACAGTATGGCGTTGGGCTGTACTCTTCAAGTTTCACAAAATTTGGAAGAAGTAGAACCTTTAAGGAGATGAAAAAAAATGGGTAACTTACTTGGTGAATTCCTGGGCACAATGTTCTTGATCATTTTAGGTAATGGTGTTGTGGCCAACGTACTCTTAAATAAATCTAAGGGTCAAAACGGCGGCTGGATTGTCATAACCACGGGTTGGGCTATGGCGGTTATGGTCGGTGTTTTTGTGGCCATTTCCGCAGGTGCTCCCCAGGCAGACATTAATCCTGCTGTAACTATTGGCAAATGGCTCATTTTGGGCGTCTACACCACTGGCGAAGCGCTCATGACGATGTTGGCCGAAATTGCTGGAGCTTTTGTTGGTGCAGTGATCGTCTGGCTTGTTTATTATCGTCATTGGGGTGAGACCGCTGATCCAGGCCTGATACTGGCCGTTCATTCCACTGGCCCCGCTATCCGCGACACCACCTGGAACTTTGTAACTGAATTGATTGGCACCATGGTTCTGCTTATCGGTGTTGGTGCTATTTTCTCTGGCGCTACTGCACCTGGTGGGCCAGTTGCTGGCTTAGGCCCCTACCTGGTAGGTGCTTTGGTTTGGGGCATTGGCCTTTCGTTGGGTGGCCCCACAGGGTACGCCATTAACCCGGCTCGTGACCTCGGCCCGCGCCTGGCCCATTTCCTGCTGCCTATTCCTGGCAAAGGTGATTCAGATTGGGGATATGGCTGGATTCCGGTTGTAGCTCCGTTGATCGGCGGTGTGTTGGGTGCGTTGGTCTGGAGCATTGTGTTCTAAGGACGCATTTATATCAAGAGACTTGATACGGAATTGAATCCGATAGGTTTGCCCGTTTTATCAAACTGTTTAAATGAAAAACGGGCAAACCTTAAGCAAAGGAGTGCTGAGGTAAATGAAAAAATTAATCAACGATATAGATGATGTCGTCAAAGAGCAGCTTGAGGGGATGGTATTAGCCCACTCTGATGTGCTCAAAGTGAATTTTGATCCTTACTTTGTGGTGCGAGCCGATTCACCGGTAGCGGGCAAAGTGGCCCTGGTTTCCGGTGGTGGCAGCGGCCATGAACCAATGCATGGTGGGTTTGTGGGCATGGGGATGCTGGATGGCGCTTGCCCCGGCGAAGTATTTACTTCCCCCACACCAGACCAGATGTATGAATGTGCCAAAGCGGTAGATAGCGGCGCTGGTGTTTTGTTCCTGGTAAAGAACTACACCGGGGATGTGCTGAATTTTGAAACGGCCGCAGAGTTAGCCTATGCGGAAGGGATCAAGGTTCAATCCATTTTGATCGATGATGATGCGGCCGTAAAAGACAGCCTGTACACGGCGGGTCGGCGCGGCGTAGGTGCTACGGTGATCGTAGAAAAGATTGTGGGCGCGGCCGCCGAAGCGGGGTACGACCTGGACCAATGTGCCGATCTGGCGCGGAAAGTGAACATGTACGGCCGTTCCATTGGTATCGCCCTCACCTCTTGCATTGTGCCCGCAGCAGGCAAACCTACCTTCGACCTGGGTGACGGCGAATTTGAGTTTGGCATTGGCATTCACGGTGAACCAGGCCGCAAACGGCTGCCAATGACCTCTGTTGATGAGATTACCGCCATGATGGCCGAAGCAATCCTCGACGACGAAGCGTACAGCCGCACCGTGCGCGAATGGGACAACGAAAACGGTACCTGGGTAGACAAACATTTGACCGACGAGCCATTCCAATCAGGTGACTCTGTCATCGCTTTTGTCAACAGCATGGGTGGCACGCCTGTTTCTGAACTGTATGCCGTTTACCGCAAACTGGCTGCCGAATGTGAAGCACGGGGTGTCAAAATTGCCCGCAATTTGATTGGTCCCTACATTACTTCCCTGGAAATGCAGGGTTGTTCTATTACCCTCGTCAAAACAGATGATGAAATCCTCAAATTCTGGGATGCGCCGGTTAATACACCCGGTTTGCGTTGGGGCGCATAGGTTTAGTAAACAGTATTCAGTAAACAGTATTCAGTAAGCAGTCTTCAGTTTTCAGAGCTTTTCACTGATAACTGATAACTGATAACTGATTACTGATCACTGATTACTGGCAGAGAAGGAGCGGGTCTTTCAATATGATGATAACCAAAGACCAGATAGTGCGGTGGCTAGAAAAGACAGCGGCCGTTTTGAAAGAAAACAAGACCTACCTCACCGAGCTGGATTCGGCCATTGGGGATGCTGATCACGGCATTAACATGGATCGCGGTTTCAAAAAGGTGATGGAAAAATTACCCACAGTAGCCGACAAAGATATTGGCAATATCCTTAAAACGGTCGGTATGACGCTTATTTCCAGCGTGGGTGGGGCCAGCGGCCCGCTGTACGGCACGTTTTTTATGCGCAGTGGCATGGCCATGGCCGCCAAGGAAGAGTTGAGCAACGAGGATCTGTTTAAGTTGCTTCAGGCTGGGGTTGAAGGCGTTTTGCAGCGAGGCCGTCCTAATCTGGAAGATAAAACGATGTATGATGCCTGGGCACCCGCTCTGGAAGCGATGCAAGGGGCGTTGTCGGCTGGGAAGGGAACGGTTGAGGTGTTGGAAACGGCCGTTGCCGCCGCCGAACAAGGTATGAAAAACACCATCCCACTCCAGGCCCGCAAAGGCAGAGCCAGCTACCTGGGTGAACGCAGTATTGGCCACCAAGATCCTGGGGCCACCTCATCTTACCTGGTGCTGAATGCCCTGTTGGAAACAATCAAAGAATGATAATCATAACCACCTGTCAGGTTTTCTCAGTTAAAAGAGATCGACAGATCCAGCGTAAAAAATAATCTGTGTAATCCGCTAAATTTATGGATTATATGTGTAAGAAGGAGCAAAAATGTCAAAATATGTAGCAGCAATCGACCAAGGTACCACCAGTACCCGTTGTATGATCTTTAACCACAGCGGCGAATCCGTCGCCTCTCACCAGATGGAACATGAGCAAATCTACCCCAAACCGGGTTGGGTTGAGCACGATCCAATGGAAATCTGGGCGCGCACCCAGGATGTCGTCAAAGGCGCGATGAATCGGGCTGGCATCACCGCCAAAGATTTGGCCGCCGTTGGTATTACCAACCAGCGCGAAACCACCGTTGTTTGGGATAAAAACACAGGCAAGCCGTACCACAATGCCGTTGTTTGGATGGATACCCGCAACGACAAAATCGTGGCCGAAATGGCCAAAGATGGCGGGCAGGATCGCTTCCGCCCCCAGGTTGGTTTGCCCCTGGCTACCTACTTCTCCGGCCTGAAAGTGAAATGGCTACTCGATAACGTACCAGAAATTCGCGCTGCTGCCGATGCCGGTAACGCTATTTTTGGCAATATCGACACCTGGCTCATCTGGAATCTGACCGGTGGCGTTAATGGTGGGGCTCATGTTACCGACGTGACCAACGCTTCTCGCACCATGCTCATGGACCTGGATACCCTCAGCTGGAACGCCGACATTGCCGCTGCTATGGGCATTCCCATGTCCATGCTGCCAGCAATCAAATCTTCTTCCGAACTGTACGGCTACACCCTGGATGACGGTCCCTTCGGCGGTCGCATTGCAGTCGCAGGCGACCTGGGCGATCAGCAAGCTGCTACCGTTGGGCAAGCCTGCTTCAGCCCCGGTGAAGCTAAAAACACCTACGGCACCGGCTGCTTTATGATCTTGAACACCGGCACCGAGCCCGTTCCCTCCAACAATGGCTTGTTGACGACCTTGTGCTACAAATTTGGTGATCAGCCTGCTGTGTATGCTCTGGAGGGCTCCATTGCCATTACCGGCGCTTTGGTGCAGTGGCTGCGAGACAATTTGAAGTTGATCCAATCTGCCCCTGAGGTAGAAGAGCTGGCCAAGACGGTGGAAGACAATGGTGGCGTCTACTTTGTACCTGCATTCTCCGGTTTGTATGCACCTTACTGGAAAGACAGCGCTCGTGGCGTGATTGCCGGTTTGACTCGTTATGTCAATCGGGGTCATTTTGGCCGTGCTACGCTGGAAGCCACCGCCTACCAAACCCGCGAGGTTTTGGATGCGATGAATGCCGACTCTGGTGTGGACCTGACCGCCTTGAAGGTTGACGGCGGTATGGTGTTCAATAATTTGCTGATGCAGTTCCAGGCAGACGTGTTGGGCGTGCCGGTCATTCGGCCCAAGGTAGCAGAGACGACCGCACTGGGCGCCGCTTACGCCGCTGGTTTGGCTGTTGGTTTCTGGAAGAACACCGACGAAATGCGGGAGAACTGGGGTGTAGACAAGACCTGGGAACCCAACGAAGACAGCAACGCCAGCACCGAGCTGTTCGCGATGTGGAAGAAGGCCGTAACCCGTACCTTCGACTGGGTCGAATAATTTTGTACAACCTGTTGTAAAAGAAGAATAGAAAGGTTCCCGGTGGCCGACACAGCGATCGGGAACCTTTTTTGCCACATAAACCTGTGTGTGTTTATCATGGTTGGAATTGTCGTTGTTTCTCACAGCGCCTCCCTAGCAGAGGGAGTTCGTGAATTAGCAGAACAGATGGTGCAAGGGCGGGTGTTATTGGCCACTGCTGCCGGCATTGATGATCCGGTGCAGCCGATTGGCACCGATCCCATGAAAGTTTTGGCAGCCATCAAGTCTGTCTACAGCGAAGATGGGGTGCTGGTATTGATGGATTTGGGCAGTGCCCTGCTGAGCGCTGAGTTGGCTCTGGAATTTTTGCCCGAAGATCAGCAGCGGAACGTGCGGTTGTGTGCCGCGCCATTAGTCGAAGGCACGATGGCAGCGGCGGTACAGGCCATGGTGGGCGGCAGCCTGGCCCAGGTTTGGGCCGAGGCGGAAGGTGCGCTGGCGGCCAAGGTAGAACAGCTCAATTTGGCTGAAGCTAAGGTGGCGGCTGCTGTGGACATGACGCCAGACGCTGCCCTGGGCACAGCTGTCCCCCACGAAATTAGTCTGGAAATCCGCAATAAAATGGGGCTTCATGCTCGCCCGGCGGCCACCTTTGTGCGCACGGCCAACCAGTTTCAGGCAAATATTTCGGTGCGTAAAGGAGCCAGGACGGCCAATGCCAAAAGCATCAACAAGGTAGCTACGCTGGGGGTACGGCAGGGGGAGTCGATTGTGGTAACGGCCGTTGGCCCAGACAGCCTTCTTGCCATTGAAGCGATCCGGCAGCTTGCCGCCGAAAATTTTGGTGAAGTGGAAAACGAGGTTGTGCCAGAACCCGTCCTGCCGGTGGTAGCGCCAGCGGCTGAAGCGGGCCAGCTGTCCGGGTTGGCTGCGTCGCCGGGGATTGCTATCGGGCCTGTGCTGCCATACCGCCCTGGATTACCAGCAATCGTGCGGGAGACCAGCAAGGAGAGTGGGGCCGAGTGGCAGCGGCTGCGAACGGCCGTTCACACCGCCCTGTCTGAAATTGAAGTTTTGCGCCAGCAAACCCAGCGGCAGGTGGGTGCGGCCGAAGCGGCTATTTTTGAAGCCCATCAGCTTATTTTGCAAGACCCGGATTTGCAAACGGCCGTAAAAGCCCAGCTAGACGCCGAAAAAATCAACGCCGAAGCTGCCTGGCATGAGGCGATCGAAGCCGCCGCGCTGAGCTTCCAAACCATGGACGATCCGTACTTCCAGGCGCGGGCGGCCGACGTGCGCGACGTGGGCAGCCGGGTGCTGCGCCATTTGCTGGGCGTGACCATGCCGTCTTTGGAAGCGGAACGGCCGTACATTCTGGTCGCCGCCGATTTAACCCCGTCCGACACGGCCCGGCTGGACCCGGCGTTGGTGCTGGCCATCTGCACCGAGCTGGGCGGGACGACGGCCCACAGCGCCATTTTGGCGCGGGCGCTGGGCATTCCCGCCGTGGTGGGCGTGGGCAGCCAGCTGGCTACCGTGGCTGAGGGGCAGATTTTGGGCGTCGATGGCCAGACTGGGCAAATTTGGCTGGAGCCAGACGCGGAGCGAACGGCCGCATTGCAAAAGGCGCGAGCGGCCTGGCTGGCGGGGCAGCAGGCGGCC
>JBGTCV010000052.1:0-10568 GCA_041748655.1 Promineifilaceae bacterium (SeqCode)
GACTATGAAGTTTTGCCTGAAAGCAGTGAAGCATTCATTTACCTGGCCATGATTCATTTGATGCTTCGGCGATTAGGCAACAATTCTCGCATTTGGGCTTGATTCTTTTGTTAACATAACTTTTAAAACACGCTCTGATTACTGACCCACTGAACACTGATTACTGGTAACTGGTTGTACACAGTGAATCTTGCAGACCCGCTGTCAATTTTGGGTAATTACGGAAGCGCCTGCGCTGGGCTGGCAGACGTAGATTTTGGGGGTGAGGCTGGTTTGCTGCTGGTATTGTTGGGTTACGGCCGTTACAAACTCCTCCACCTGTTCTCCATGTACCAGCGCCACAGCGCAGCCGCCAAAGCCCCCTCCGGTCATCCGTGCCCCAAAGCAGGCGGGCTGCGCTTGGGCAATGGCCACGATGACGTTGAGGGCGTCATTGGTCACTTCAAAATCGTCGCGCAGGCTGGCGTGGCTCTCGTTCATCAGCTGGCCCAGCAGGGCGGCATCGGCGTTTTGCATCGCCTTGGCAGCGTTGAGCGTGCGCAAATTTTCGGTGATGACGTGTCTGGCGCGCTGGCGGGTCAGCGGCTCCAGATTGTCCGCTTCGGCCAGGAATTCGCCAATGGAGACATCGCGCAGAGCCGTGACGCCGAAATGGGCGGCAGCGGCTTCGCACTGCTGGCGGCGCTCGTTATAGGCGGAATCGACCAGGCCACGCCGGGTGGTGGTGTCTAGAATGACAACGGCCGTTCCTGAACCATCCAGCGTGGGCGGCAGCGGCACAGACTGGGTTTCCAGGCTGCGGCAGTCGATGAGCAGTGCGTGCCCCGCCTCCCCGGCAGCAGAAATCATCTGGTCCATGATGCCGCAGTTGACGCCGACCCATTGGTTTTCCGCCAGCTGGCTCAGCCGGGCCATCTGCGGCGCGTCCCAGGCAAAGCCGGAGACCTGCTGGAAGGCCCGCGCCGTGGCCAGCTCCAGCGCGGCGGAGGAGGAAAGACCGGCCCCCTTGGGCACGTTGCCCGCCATGACCCCTTCCCAGCCACGCAGGGCATAGCCGTTTTCTTGCAGCGCCCAGGCGACGCCCTTGACATATTCGGCCCAGCCGCCAACCTCCCGCAGGTTTTCTGCCTGATTTTGTTCGTGGGCGGATCCTGCGGGAGGTTTTTTAGTGAGAGAAGTGAGGTGGAAAACGGCCGTTTCGCCAAAATCAAGCGAATGCACGGCTACCTGCTCATCGTCGCGCGGGCGCAGCGCCAGCCAGATTTCCCGGTCGATGGCCATGGGCAGCACGAAGCCGTCATTGTAGTCGGTGTGCTCGCCGATGAGGTTGACGCGACCGGGGGCACGAACAATCAGCGGTGGGGGGGTGCCAAATTTTTCGGCGAAAGCGGCCGTAACTTTTTCTTGCAAACTCATTTCATTCTCCCATTAATTTGTAATGCAGATCCGACAGGCGGCGCAGGCGGTCGGCGGCTTGTTCGGCCGTGAGGTCGCGCTGGGCCTCGCCGAGCATTTCGTAGCCTACCAGGAACTTTTTCACTGTGGCCGAGCGCAGCAGCGGCGGGTAGAAGTGGGCGTGCAGCTGCCAGTGAGTCAGGTCAACCTCCCGCAGGTTTTTTCCAGGTTGTGGCTCTTGAGATGAAGCCTGCGGGAGGTTTTGGGGGAACGGTGCGCCGTGCCAGCCCATCGAGTAGGGGAAGGCGGTCTCGAACAGGTTGTCGTATTTGGTGAGCATCTTTTTGAGGATGTCGGCCAGGGCGTCGCGCTCCGTGTCGGCCAGATCGGGCAGGCGGAGGACGTGGCGGCGGGGCAGCAGCAGCAGCTCGAAGGGCCAGACGGCCCAGTAGGGCACCACCGCCAGCCAATGCTCGTTTTGCACCACGATCCGCTCTTGCTGTTCCAGCTCTAAATTGACATAATCAATCAAGAGGGGACGGCCGTTTCCTTCAAAATAGCGCCGTTGTGCCCGATCCTCTGCCGCTGGCTCGTTGGGCAGTGCATTCAGCGCCCAAATCTGGCCGTGCGGGTGAGGATTGGAGCAGCCCATGACCGCCCCTTTGTTTTCAAAGACTTGCACCCAGCGGTAAGTTTGGCCGAGTTCGGCCATTTGCGCCGCCCAGGTGTCTACCACGCCGCGAATTTCCGGCAGGCTCATTTCTGGCAGCGTCAGGTCGTGGCGCGGTGAGAAGCACATAACGCGGCAGACGCCCTGCACCGCCTGCGATTGCAGCAGCGGGTGCGCCGGTTCGCCTGCTGGCGGTACGTCGCTGAGCAGCGCGGCAAAATCGTTAGGGAAGACGTAGGTGCTGGTGTAGCTGGGATTGGTGTCGCCGCTGGCACGGCCGTTTCCGGGGCACAAATAGCAGTTTGGGTCGTAGGCGGGGCGATTGTCTGGCAGCGCTTTTTCAACCTGGCCCTGCCACGGCCGTTTCATGCGGTGGGGGGAGACCTGGACCCATTCATCAATCAGGGGGTTGAACCGCCGGTGCGGATGTTCGGTTGGATCAAATTTACTTTTCACTTTTCACTTTTCACTTTTTGTGGAAGAAGGGCGAGGCGATTGGATGGGATGGTTTTGTGTTGTTCCTGAATGATTCCCAATCGCCTCGCCCCTACGTTTCACGTTTCACGTTTCACTTAATTCTCGTGCCCTGGCCTGCAAAACCGCCATGCGTGCCTGGTCCCCGGTCAATTCATCATGCAGTTGTTCTACACGGGACACGAGCGGGGCGTGCTTGAAGGAGAAAGCGATGTTGCGTACCTGGCGCAGGCGGGCGGCGCGGCCTTCGGGCGTTTGTTCAGCCGCACGCAGCGGGCGTGCCGCGCCCCAATCGATATGCACAATGGCTTCGTCCGGCTGGCGCACGATGAAGTTGGCCGCGTGCCAATCACCGTTTTCGATGCCGAGCTGTTCGCAGACGAGTTGGTGCAGCACAATTTCTTCGTACAGCGCGGGCGTGAGTTGGGTGGCGTCGCGCCAGACGGTTTCCAGCACGGTCTCGCCCCGGATGAATGGCTCCAGCGTCAGCCCCAGCAGCGCGGAAAATTGGGTATTGTAACCAAAGGCGTGGCTGATGCGCGGCACCAGATTGTCTTCCAGAATGAGTCGCAATCGTCCACGAGCCGTTACCAGAGCGCCGTTTTCGGTCATGGTGGGCCAATTTTCGGAACGGCCGTTTACCACCCGCGCCCCCAGTTCGATCTCGTGGAACGGTTCTGGGGCAGGCTGCTTCACCACCAGCTCCAGCTCCGGGGCAATCAGGATGGTGCTGCGCCGGTGCCGCCCGATGATGTACTCCCCTTTCAGCAGCAGCTGGAGGCCGCTGGCCTGTTGGTGGGCTGCCTGCCAGGCGGCGATTTGGTCGCTAAGGGCGTGGTGGTGGTCGGCAACGGCCGTTCGCCGCACCAGCTCCAGCTCCACCATCTGCCCCATCAATTCATCAATGAGAAAAGTGGCTGGGAGTGGTGGCTGGTTGCTGGTGCCAAAACAGCGTTCGCTGCCGATTTCGGCGTAGAGCTGGTCGATGTACGCCATGCGAGTGGGCAGGGTTGGCTCCGGCCAAAGTTTCTCTTGGCGGATGGCGTGCAGGCGGCAGAATGCGTCGGCTGCGCCCGAAATCGTCAATCCGGTTTCATCCCACAGCCGGGCAGCCACCTGCTGCGGATCGGCGCCAAAAAAGCGAATGCGTTCGCCGAAATCGTGCAAAATTTCGGCGCGGTCCAGCAGCGGATCGCCGTTGGCCAGCGGCGGTTCGTAGCCGAGCACGCCAAAGTAGTTGGCAATCCAGCCGCCCAACGGCCGTGTCAAAAAATCTGGCTCGGCCAGGAGCTCTACCGGCACCAGCCTGTCGGTGGCGCGGGGCGTCAGGTGGGTGTGCGGATCGTCAAGGGGCAGCAGATCGGTGATGGTGGGAACGGCCGTTTCCCGTAATCGTTCAATCCATTTTGCCTCGGCGGTGGGCGACGGCCGTTGCCCCACAATAGAGACCAGCGCGCCACGGCTTTTCGGCTGCGGTGGGGTGAGGAAATCAACAATTTTAGGACGGCTAAGGGGGATGCCAACGATGGCAAATTGCAGTTGGTTCGACATGCCCCTAGTTTACGCGAAAAGGCAAAAATGACCCGTGGAATTTGCCAAAAACGGCCGCTCTTTAGGAATTCAGGGGATTGGCAGCCGTGATGCGTGAAACGTGAAACGTGAAACGTGATCGGAGTGGCATCACGTTTCACGCCGAACTCCTCCAAAATTTCATAGTGCCAAAACGACTTGCTTGACAACGCCCGTCTATCAAATTATCATATCCGATAACATTATCAAAATTAATAACGAGGGTCTGATTTGCGAAAAATTGAGCTTATTATCCACCCGGTTCGTTTCCAGATTTTGCGGGCCATTGGCCAGGAGGCGTTGACCACCCAGGAGATTGCGGACCTGCTGCCCGATACGCCGAAGTCGTCGATTTACCGGCACCTGAAGCTGCTGCTGGAGCATGATCTGATCGTGCTGGCCGACACCCGGCTGGTGAATGGCATCCAGGAAAAGACGTACCGCCTGGACCAACCGGCCCGGCTGGGCGTTGAGGATGTGCAAGATTTGTCGGTGGATGATCACATCCGGTTTTTTACAACCTACGCCCTGACGCTGGTGCAGGATTTCTCGGATTACGTCACGCAAAATGCGCCGATTGATATGCTGGCGGACCGCACCGGCTACACCGAGGCAATTTTTTACGCCACTACGGCCGAATTAGACGACTTTCAGATGGCGCTCAATACCGCCTTGATGAAGCTGATGGGCAATGAACCGGGAAACGGCCGTACCCGCCGCAAACTGGCCGTTGTGTCTCAACCACTGCCGGAAGGGAGTGGGAAGTGAAAAGTGATAAGTAAAAAGTGAAAAGTGGGACGACTTTTTACTTTTCACTTTTTACTTTTTACTAAAAAACTGGAGTTAAAACATGGAATTCATAACCAACAACCTGCCTTTGCTCATCCCCATCTTCCTCATCCAGCTGGCGCTGATTGTGTTTGCCCTGGCGGATTTGCTGCGGCGCGACACAACGCGCGGGCCAAAATGGGTCTGGGTGCTGGTGATTTTGTTTGTCAACATGATTGGCCCCATCATCTACTTTTTGCTGGGGCGGGACGAGGCATAAATGAACGAGATTGCGATTTGCTGCCAGGGGTTGAGCAAGCAGTATGGCCAAATTGAGGCGCTTAAGCCGCTGGATTTAACCGTGACAACTGGTTCGATTTTTGGCTTTTTGGGGCGCAACGGCGCGGGCAAAACTACCACCATCCGACTGCTCACCGGGCTGGCACAGCCCAGCAGCGGCACGGCCTGGGTGGATGGTGTAGAGACAACGACTGCCGACAGCGCGGCCCGGTCCCGTTTTGGCTACCTGCCCCAGGAGCCTGCCTTTTACGGCTGGATGACTCCGCTGGATTACCTGGATTACGTGGGCAAGCTGTTCCAGATGGACAAAGCCACGCGCCAGCGGCGCATCGACGAGATGTTGACTCTGGTGAAGCTGACGAGCGCGGCCAAACGGCCGATTCGTGGCTTCTCCGGCGGCATGATGCAGCGCATGGGGATTGCCCAGGCGCTGCTGCATGAACCGCCGGTGCTCTTTCTGGATGAGCCGACGAGTGCGCTGGACCCGGCCGGGCGGCATGAGCTGCTGGCGCTGCTGCAAACGCTGCGCGGGCGCGTCACCATTTTCCTTTCCAGCCACATTTTGGCCGATGTGGAGCGAGTGTGCGACACGATTGGCATCATTCGTGAAGGGGAGCTGGTGCTGGTGGCTGCGCGGGATGAGCTAATGGATCGCTATGCCACGGACAGCGTTTTGCTGGAAGTTGCGCCGGGTTCGCCAACGGCCGTTTCCCACTTCATCCCCATTCTGGAAAACCAACCGTGGCTGCAGCAAATTGACCAGGAAAACGGCCGTCTGCACCTGCACGTTCACGACGTCGCCGCCGCCCAACAGCAACTCCTGCCCCTGGTTGTGGAAAATCACGTCCAGCTGAACAGGTTTGAATGGATACGGCCGTCTTTGGAGGAAATCTTCCTCTCGATCAGTTCACAGTAATCGATAATCAGTGAGTCAGTAATCAGTAGGTCAGTTTACGGCTCACTGAAAACTGATTACTGACCTACTGAACACTGAATACTGAATACTGGAATCAAGCTATGACTATCTTATTCTCCACAATTGCAGTTTTACTCATGATTTTCCTCCCGCTGGGGCTGGCGGTTTGGCTGCGGCAGCGGTTTGCGGTGCCGTGGCTACTGTTTTGCGTGGGCATGCTCACGTTTATTGGCTCGCAAACGTACCACATCCCGCTCAACAATTGGCTGACTGATTTGGGCGTGCTGGGTGAGGTTTCGGCTGATGCGCCAGGTTTGTGGCAAACGGCCGTAATCCTCGGTCTCTCCGCCGGGTTAAGCGAAACAATCGCCCGCGTGCTGAGCTACGCGTTCCTCTTTCGCCGCAAACTGGCCGAGCGGTTTGAGGCTGGCGTGTTGGTGGGTCTGGGGCACGGCGGCATCGAGGCGATGATCATTGGCGTTTTTACCGCCGGGTCGCTCACTGCCCTGTGGGCCATTCGTAACGTGGATTTGAGCACGCTGGGCATGACGGTAGCGGAGTTAACAGCCGTCTCCCAACAGCTCGCCGCCCTGCTGCAAACACCCTGGCTGGTCTTTGCGGCCGTTTTCGAGCGGCTTATTGCCCTGACGCTGCACGTCACCATTTCGGTGCTGGTGTGGCGGGCGTTCAAATATCGGCAGGTGTGGCCGGTGCTGTTGGGGGCGTTGTGGCATTCGGTTTTGGATGCAACGGCCGTTTACACAGCCCAATTTTTAGACATTCTCTGGGTGGAGCTGATTTTGCTCGGCCTCGCCTTACCGGGAGCCGTCTGGCTGTGGTGGCAGTGGCCTGTCCCTACCAAAATGCAGCCCGGTTTGAGCTGGCGGGATGAGTTGGCGCTTTGGGGAACGGCCGTTGGCAAAGAGCTTCAGGAGCAGTGGCGCACCCGGCGAGCCGTGGTGATGGTTGCCGTTTTTGTGCTGTTTGGCCTGGCGTCGCCGCTGATCGCTAAATTTACGCCGGAAATACTGAAAAGCGTGCCCGGCGCAGAACAGTTTGCCGGACTCATCCCAGAACCGACTGCCGCCGATGCCGTTGGCCAATACATCAAAAATCTTACCCAGTTTGGCTTTGTCCTGGTCATTTTGCTGGGGATGGGCGCGGTGGCTGGCGAAAAAGAGCGGGGAACGGCGGCCATCATCTTGAGCAAACCGCTGCCCCGCTGGGCCTTTTTGCTGAGCAAATTTGTGGCTCAGGCGGTGGTTTATTTGGTGGCGCTGCTGTTGGGCACGCTGGCAGCCTATTATTACACCCTGGTTTTGTTCGAGCCGCTGGCGTTTGGCCCGTTTTTGTTTGGTGGGCTGCTGCTCTGGCTGTGGGCGCTGGTGTTTGCCGCTGCCACACTTCTTGGCAGCACGATTGGCAAAAGTACGGGCGGGGCGGCAGGTGTGGCTTTGCTGGGGGCGGTGCTGCTGCTCATTTTGGGCGGCTTTCCCCAGGTCTCTTCATTCTTCCCGTCGGCGCTGGTCGGTTGGGCGGCACAGTTGGGCCTGCCGGGCGAGGTGCCATTCAACGGGGCAGCGCTGTCGGCCAATGGGGTGCTGATTTTGGCGTTTTTGATTACGGCCGTTGCCCTCTTCGAGCGCCAGGAAATTTAATGATTCACCGCAGAGCACGCGGAGGACGCAGAGATTTTTCAGAGCATGGCGCGAGTTGTGATATGATGTTGACTGGAGTGTTAACAAGTCGTTGGTAAAAGACAATTAACTGAAAACCGGCTGTGGCTGGGCCAGATTTTGAGCTTGCTGAATACTGCACTGTAGCTAGGGTAAAAGTGAAAAGCTACTACTTGGTGCATCATGTTTTAAATGATTTTCACTCTTACGTAGTAGCTTTTCACCCCGCCTGTTATTGCGGTTTCTATATATATCAAGTAATTCCCTATATTATTTTGTGGTTAGTCTGTACATTTTTTCTCCTTAATTCATTAGCCTGAAGTTTGTAGAAAAAAAAGTAGAAAAATTACGTTTGCAATCAGGGTCCCCATGGCAAGAAGAAAAATAGTCATTGAGAGACCCTTTGCGCTGGCAAAGGCTCGTAATTCTTTTATCTCAAAACCTAACTCCATTTCTTTTACCTCTAAATCGATCTCGGGAATTGCCCTTTCGACCTGAGGTTTTAAGAGTTTTTTTGCAAGTTCATCTATTGTTGTAACATTCGGTTTTTCAATAGATTGTTGAACCGCGAAATCAACATCTGGAAATGCTAGATTTACTTCAGGGGCCAAAACTTGTTTGGCGAGTTCATCAACAGTTATTTGGGTGGTTAACATGATTAGGTTTCCTTATTCATTGAATGAAAAAGGTAACCCTCATGCATTGCCACGTGATTGAGTTGAGTTAAGAATATAGCACTTGAGTAGAGCCTTTAAATAGCTGTATTGTAGCTGGCTGCTAACCCACTCCTTGAAAAAAGGTTCTTGCGTTATATCACGCCGGATGAGCTTTGCGTTAAAGCTGATGTTTATTGACCTGTCGTTGGAATGTGCTAAATTCTTTTCTCGAGAAAGGTAGCCCGGCATAGGGCTACCTTACTTTGCTCTAAGCAACGTGACGACCACTTTCGTGCATAGGGTAGATAAAAAATGTTTTCATAGACATCTCCGAGCATTCTACTAAACAAAACTGAGAAGGATAGCGGATTGAGGATTTTAATAAGGTAAGTTTTTCATCACCTCCTATACTTTTCACCACAAAAATTGTACCAAAGTCTCTTTTACTTCCGATGAATCGCCATTACTTGAACGCTCCCGTATTAGGAGATCCGTGCTAGGGTTTTCATTCACTTCGATAGCGATCAATCCAACTTTAAGGCACTGTCTTACTACTTCTTTGATAGAGGTGCCATGTTTATCGGCTTTGATACGCAGTTCTTCATAGATTTGATCTGGAAGAGATAGAGTGTATCTCGTACTTGACATTTCAGTATCCTTTAAGCGTCTATTTGATGCATCATTGATGATAATATAGCATCATATTGATGCTTTGTCAACACCTAAAATAGCTCAGGAGTGAATAAACTGATGTTGTGCAGAATTAATCACATGAGCAGAATGGGTTGGATGTTGAAGTTTGTATTTTGATTGCGGCCGTTGCCCTCTTCGAGCGCCAGGAAATTTAACGATTTACCGCAGATTAAAGTGGAGAACGCAGAGGTGTTTTCAAAGCGCGGAGCTGGTGTAAGATTGTGATGCTGATTAGTACACAAAGGCATAATTGATTCTACCGAATAAAGGTCAGCAAATTGAGATACAACCCATATATTCCGATTTTTGCGACAAAAAAAAAGGCGAAAAACCACCATATGCGGGTTTTGCGATTTCAAGATGCCCTTTTTTCGGAGGAGTCATAATTAACCCAAGTTGCTACCTTGTGAAGTAGCTTGCTTGATGTCCATGGAGAATCTCTTTAAAGTTGTTGGAACCTAACCCACAACCAAAAGGAGATTCCCATGGACGATAAAATAGTAGCAATTTATACGATTGTGAGCGACTTTCTTATGGCCATTCATCATTACGAAGACCCACAACGTCAAATGAGTGATGCGGAAGTGATGACCACAGCCATTGTGGCTGCATTGTTCTTCGCCGGAAATTACGAATCAGCCCGCAGTTTGCTGGCTGAGCCACGCTATTTCCCGGCCATGCTCTCCAAAAGTCGCTTCAATCGGCGCTTGCATCGGGTGAAAGCCAAGTTTCTCAGTCTGTTTTCCTTACTTGGCGAACATTGGAAAGACCTCAATAGCGACTCACTCTACGCCATCGACACTTTTCCGGTGGCCGTTTGTGACAACTACCGCATTAAACGCTGTCACCTTTACCAGGGTGAAGCCTACCGCGGCTTCATCGCCAGCAAAAAGCGCTATTTCTACGGTTTGAAAATCCATCTGGTCGTGACCAAAGATGGCCAGCCGGTGGAGTTCTTTCTGACGCCTGGTGCCGATAGTGATGTAGAATGCCTGGATTTATTCGACTTTGATTTACCACCCGGCTCAGAAGTCTATGCAGACCGGATTTATGTCAACTATGTCCTTGAAGATGTTTTCAACGAAGCTGGCATTCTGTTCAAACCGCTGCGTAAGAAAAACCTGACCCGTCAGTGGGAACCTTGGGAACGACACTGGATTCACCTACATCGCAAAATGATCGAAACGACGGGCAGCTTGATTGAGCGCATCTTGCCCAAGAGCATTCATGCGGTGACCAGTGTTGGTTTTGAACTCAAGGTCAGCTTGTTTATTTTGGCCATGAGTTTCGGCCATGTTTTTAAGGTAGCAACTTAGGGTTCAATCAAAAATAACTTTGGACATTAACAATCGAATATCATCCAGAATAAACATGTGGTTGAAGGATGTAGTTCCAAGTAGGACAAGTGCGACAACGCTGTAAATTGAGTTTGTCCCGTTCTTGAGGGTCAT